>NZ_JAQFWQ010000071.1 GCF_027706725.1 Nocardiopsis endophytica | reverse complement strand
GCCATCCCGCTCACACTCAGGCGGCCCGGCGCCCGGCCGGGGTCCTTGAGCGGGGGGCCAGGTCAGCCGTCCGCCCGGACCGCGAGGGGCCGGACGGGCGGCAGGCAGCGCCGGGGAACCGCCTGGCTGTCGCCGTTGCTGCCCATCACGGTGACCACGCACGCGCCGGACGGGCGTCGGCCTTCGTCGTTGTTCCGCACCCCGGTGGTCTGGTGGCCCGGCCCAGGCGGTCGGCGTCAGGGGGGCCAGGGCGGCCGGGGGGATCAAGCCCCAGGGCGGCCGGGGGAGCAAACCCCACGGCCGGGGGATCAAGCCCCAGGGCGCCCAGGCCCCAGGGGATCAGGCCTTTGTGCTGCGCATGTCGGTCGGGAACGTCAGGGTGAAACGTGCCCCCTCGCCCGGGGTCGACTGGACCTCGACGGTCCCGTGGTGGGCGTCGGTGATCGCGCGGACGATCGCCAGTCCCAGGCCGGCGCCGCCCCGGGAGCCGCCGCCACCGGACCCGCGGGCGAACCGGTCGAAGATGCGCTCCTGCTCCTCCAGGGGGATGCCCGGCCCGGTGTCGCCCACCCAGAACTCCACCGTGCGGCCGTCCTCGGCGACCGACGACCCCACGCGGATCTCGTCGCCGGGACCCGTGTGCCGCACCGCGTTCGACGCCAGCTGCACCATGGCCTGGGTGACCCGCTGCGGGTCCAGGCGCACGGGGCCCTCGCCGATGCCCTCAAGGCGCCAGTTCCGGTCGCCGAGGGTGCGCACCTTGGCGTCGATGTCGCTGGTCAGCTCCTCCACCGGGACGGAGACCGGGTGCAGGAAGTCCGGCCGCTGCGCCTTGGCGAGCAGTAGCAGGTCCTCCACGATCCGCGCCATGCGGTCCAGCTCGTCGGTGACCAGACGGAGCACCTCGCGCCGTTCCTCGGGGTCGTCGCCCATCACCTCCAGGTGGCCCCGCACGATGGTGATGGGGGTGCGCAGCTCGTGCCCGGCGTCGTCGACGAAGCGCCGCTGGATGGAGAAGGCCTCCTCCAGGCGGTCGAGCATGCCGTTGAACTGCTCGGCCAGCGCCGCCACGTCGTCCTTGCCGGACACGTCGATGCGCCGGGTCAGGTCCTCCTCGGTGATCTGCGCCGCGGTCTGGCGCACCAGCCGGATCGGCGCCAGGATCTGCCCCGCCACCCACCAGGCGGCGGCGCCGGCCAGGACCAGGCCGGTGAGGCTGACCAGGACCAGGGTCCGGGCGGTGCGGTCGATTCCGGCCATGTCGGCGTCGGCGAAGTAGCCGATGACGAACCAGCCCCCGGGGTTGGCGCCGGTGGCGCCGCCGAGCGGGTTCACCCGGACCTTCTCCCAGCGCAGCGGTCCTTCGGGGGTGTCGGTGACGCCGCGGGCGTTCGGGCTGTCGAGGATCTCCTCGCGCACCGGCCCGTCGGCGGACGCGTCGAACAGGGGGTTCTGGCCCTGCCGGACCCGGCCGGTGGGCACGGTGGCCCCGGCGGTCTCGTCGACGTGGCCGAAGATGATCTCGTGCCGGTCCGGGTGCTGGCCGCCCACGTGCGCCCGGAACAGGGCGTCCAGGTCGGGGAAGCTCTGCCCGGTCGCGGGGTCGGTCCCGTCCCGGGCGACCTCCAGGAACTCGTTGATCTCCTGGGACAGGGCGCGGTCGATGCGTTCGTCGACCTCGGTGCGCAGCGCCTGCCAGGTGACGATGTTGACCATCGCGAGGGTGGCGGTCATCAGGAGCACCACCCAGGCGGTGATGCGGGCGCGCGCGGGGACGCGGCCGCGCAGCCGCCCGTCCGCCTCGGGCGCGGGCCCGGCCCCCTCCTCCGGTCGGGGGTCCGGGCCCGTGTCCACGGCGTCGAGAGGGGCCGTGCGGTCAGTCGTCATCGTCGTCCCAGTCATCGTCATCGTCGTCATCGCCGGTGACGGCGGGGGGCGGCGCCACGATGTCGTCGTCGTCACCGGCGTCGTCGTCATCGTCGTCATCGTCGTCATCGTCCGTGGTCGGCGACGGGGACGGCGACGGCGACGCGGTCGGCCCGTCCGGCTCGGACGGGCTGTGCGACTCGCCCACGGTGACGTCGCGCGCCGGACGCGGCTCGGGTTCCCCGCGCCCGGTGCCCCACGCCACCGCGGCCGTGCCGAGCACGATCAGCGCCACCGCCCCGATGATGAGGTTGCGGTACAGGGCTCTCATGTCACCGATCATCCTCCCCGGGGGCCGCCCCGGGGTGAAACGCAGATGAGGGAGTCTTCATGCGCCCGGAGGGGGCCGTCCTCCCCGTACCGGCCGTGGCCGGGGCATGGCCAATACCTATATCGATAGGTATTGTGTGGCGCAGGTCACCGATGCCTATCCCGTTAGGCATTCCCTCCGGAGGTAACCATGACGATCGCCGAAACCAGGTCCACCACCACCGACAAGGCGCCCGGCCACCCCCTGAACGCGTGGTACGCCGCCGCGTGGGACCACGAGGTCACCGGGAAGGGGCTCTTCTCGCGCACCGTCGCCGACCGGCCCCTCGTGCTCTACCGCACCGACGAGGGCCGCCCCGTCGCGCTGGCCGACGCCTGCTGGCACCGCCTCGCCCCGCTGTCCATGGGCAAGCGGGTCGGATCCGACGAGGTGCAGTGCCCCTACCACGGCCTGCGCTACAACTCCGCGGGCCGGTGCACCTTCATGCCGGCGCAGAAGACGATCAACCCCAGCGCCATGGTCCCCTCGTTCCCGGTGGTCGAACGGCACCGGTTCGTGTGGGTCTGGCTCGGCGACCCCACCCTCGCCGACCCCGACACCGTGCCGGACATGCGCCAGATGGACCCGCCCCACTGGGCCGGCGACGGCGGCACCATCGACGTCGGCGCCAACTACATGCTGGTCCTGGACAACCTGATGGACCTCACCCACGAGGAGTTCGTCCACGCCGGCAGCATCGGGCAGGCCGAGCTCAGCGAGTCGGACTTCGAGGTCTCCCACGACGAGCGCACGGTCACCGTCACCCGCTGGATGCTCGGCATCGACCCGCCGCCCTTCTGGCTGAAGAACATGCGCGACAGGTTCCCCGGGTTCGAGGGCAAGGTGGACCGCTGGCAGATCATCCGCTTCGAGACCCCCTCGACCATCTGCATCGACGTCGGCGTGGCCAAGGCCGGGACCGGCGCGCCGGAGGGCGACCGGAGCCAGGGCGTCAACGGGTACGTCATGAACACCATCACCCCCGAGACCTCCCGCTCGGCCCACTACTTCTGGGCCTTCATGCGGAACTACCGCCTCGACAGCCAGCTCATCACCACCCAGCTCCGCGAGGGCGTCCGGCGCGTGTTCGCCGAGGACGAGGAGATGCTCATCGCGCAGCAGGCCGCCATCGACGCCAACCCGGCCCACGAGTTCTACAGCCTCAACATCGACGCCGGGGGCATGTGGGTGCGGCGGCTCATCGAGCGCATGCTCGAAGCCGAGCGGGCCGCGGCCGGCGCGGGCGCGGGGGTGCGCTGACATGGCGGTGGACACCCAGGCGGACTGGCAGGACGGCGAGGTCGTCGAAGCGGCGCCGGCCGCGGACGGCATCCAGCGGATCGTGCTGCGCCCCGAGCGGCCCCGGCCGGCGGCGCCCGGCGCGCACGTCGACGTCGCCGTCGAGATCGACGGGCGGACGGACACCCGCTCCTACTCGGTGGTCCGCGGGAGTGAGGACGGCGGCCTCCTCACGATCAGCGTCCAGCTCGCCGCCGACTCGCGCGGCGGGTCGAGGTTCATGCACACGCTCCGGCCGGGGGACGGCCTGCGGATGACGCAGCCGCTGCAGAACTTCCCTCTCCGCATCGGCGCGCCGCGCTACGTGCTGGTGGCGGGCGGGATCGGCATCACCGCCATCGCCGCGATGGCCGACGTCCTGCGGCGGCTCAAGGCGGACTACGTCCTGGTGTACGTCGGCCGAGGGCGCGACCGGATGGCCTACCTGGAGGAGCTCGTCGAGCGGCACGGAGACCGCATCCGGGTGCACGTCGACGACGAGGGGACGCCGCTGGACGCCTCCGCGCTGGTCGACGGGGTCGCCGGAGCGGGGCCCGCCGAGCTGTACATGTGCGGACCGATCCGCCTCATGGACGCCGTCCGGCGGCGGTGGCACGACCGGGGCCTTCCCGCCGCGGACCTGCGCTACGAGACGTTCGGCAACAGCGGCTGGTACGACCCCGAGGAGTTCGAGGTCGAGATCCCCCGGCTCGGCGTGCGGACCGTCGTCGGCGGCGGGCGCTCGATGCTGGAGGCGCTGGAGCAGGCCGGAGCCGAGGTCATCTCGGACTGCAGGAAGGGCGAGTGCGGCCTGTGCCAGGTGCGCGTCCTCGACGTCCAGGGCCTCATCGACCACCGCGACGTCTTCTTCAGCGACGAGGAGAAGCGGACCTCGCCCAAGATGTGCGCCTGCGTGTCCCGCGCCGTGTGCGCCCCCCGGCCGGACGGTGCTCCCGGCCCCTCCGGTGTGGAGGGGAGGAGGGCGCTCCTGACCATCGACATCCCCTGACGCGACACCGCGCAGGAGTCCGAGGAGGCCGGGCGGAGCCGTCACGCGCGCGCGTGCACCGGCGCGGGCGTCGGCTCCGCGGCCATCTCCTCGATCAGCTCCAGCCCGCGCTCCGCCCACGCGATCTCGGAGCGGGCGCGCTCGATCAGCCCGTCGTAGGTGAAGACCTTGAACGCGACGATCCGCTCGTGCTGCTCGGGCGGCGACCCGGCGAGCCGGGCGGCCAGGGTCGGGCTGGACCGGTCGAGCAGCGCGGCCCGCTGCGCCTCCCACTGCGCGAGCTGCTCCCGGTAGAACGCGATGTGCCGCTCCATGTTCCTGCGCGCCTCATCGGTCTCGGCCCATTCGAGGTACGCCGCGCGGAGGTGGTGCACGCTGCGCTCCCGCTGGTGGGACGCGGGCGCGTTGATCCACTCGCGGAACGCGCGGACGCCCTCGTCGGTGATCCGGTACTCGCGCTTGGTCCGCCTCCCCTCGGACGGCAGCTCGGTCGCCTCGACCAGTCCCTCCTCCTCCATGCGCCGGAGCTGCGGATAGATCTGTGAATCCGGGGCGAACCAGACGTACCCCACCGACGCGCCGAACTGCTTGGAGATGTCGTAGGCCGTCAACGGGCGCGCGGTGAGCAGGGCCAAGAGGGCGTTACGGAGGCTCATGCGCCCATTGTCGCCGCCCCGGCCGCGGGGCCGCGCCCCGTCCCCGGGGCGCGGCCACACCTGTCCCTAGGACGGGGAGCCGCCCTCGTCGATGGTGAACTGGGAGCCCGGTTCGACCACGACGTCGCCGTCGGCCGATCCGGAGATCTCCACGTTCGACAGGGTCGCGCTGCCCCGGGCACCGCCCTGGGCGAGGATGCCCGCGCCGTTGTTGGAGTCGGTGATCGTCACGTTCGAGACCTCGACGCCGGGCGCCGCGCCGCCGCCCGACTTGAACTGGATCCCGTCGTAGGTCGAGTCGTGGATGTCGGTGTCCCGGATGACGACCCCGGGGATGTCGGTGTTGGCGGGGAACACCGTGATGGCGCCGAACTCCTGCTGCCCGCCCCAGAACGCGCCGCCGGTGCGGTACAGGCCGTTGTTCGCGATGAGGGTCGTGCCGGAGAACGGCACCGGGTCGTGGTCGCTGGCGAGCATGATCCCGGGGTAGGTCATGGTGTCGGAGACCAGGTTGTTCTCGATCGTGTTCCCGCTGCCTCCATAGACCGCGATGCCGTTGGCCCTCCAGGGCAGCTGGACGGTGTTGTTCGTGAACGCGTTGTCGCGGCCCACGTCCACCGCGGGGTCCTCGACGTACTTGCTGGACCACACGGCCAGGGCGTCGTCGCCGGTCGTGCGCAGCGACGAGTCGGTCACCGTCGAGTTGCGGGTCCCGTTGGCGAAGTTCACGCCGTCCGCGTAGGTGTTGCGGATCCGCATGCCGCTGAACTCCACACCGTCCCCCGGGTTCCACAGTTCCGGGATGTTGGAGTGGTCCCGGCCGACCCACGCCCCGACGTTGGCGTGCTCGATCCACACGTCCGAGATCCGGGTGCCCTGCCCGAACCGGCCGTTGAGGGCGACGCCGCCCTCGTGGCCGCCGTCGCCGCCCCGGATGGTGCCCGACCCGAAGATCGCGATGTCGGAGATCTGCGTGTTGTCGTCGATGTCGAAGCCGAAGTTGCCCTCGTGCGGGTGGTTGATGCCGTCGGCCTCGTGCGGCGGGGTGAGGGTGTACAGCTGCGAGTGCCACATGCCCGCGCCGCGCACGGTCACGTCCCTGATGCCGACCTGGTTGTACTGCCCGCGGTCCTGCGGGTCGTCGGTGAGGATCTTCCGCTCCTGGCGCCACCGGCCCTCAGGGATCCAGACGCAGTCGATCTCCCCCTCCTGGTCGGCCGTCACCGCCTCCTGCAGCGCCGCGGTGTCGTCCTCGCCGTCGTCGGGGACCGCCCCGTACTCGGTGATCGAGGTGCACTCCGGGGGCTTGTCCGCCGGGGGCGCCACCTCCTCCAGGTCGATCAGGTCGACGACGGCGTACTCGGCGCCGAAGCCGTCCTCGCGCTGCAGCCGGAACTCCGTCCCCTCGGGGTAGGTCCGGTCCAGCAGGGCGTGGGACTCGTCGAAGAGCCGCCGCGCGTCGCCCCCCGGGGTGTTGGTCAGGCCCTCGGGGTCGTCGGTGTTCCCGTACAGCCAGCTGTGCTTGGAGGACAGCGTCAGCTCCTGCACGAACTCCCCGTCGGCGTACAGGCTCAGCGGCTCCTCCCGGCCGCCGCCCTCGGGCGCGTCCGGGATCGAGTTGCGCACCACGATGGAGTTGGTCGGGGCGGTGGAGGTGAACTCCACGTGGTCGCCCGCGGAGTCGAGCCGCACGGAGGCGCGGCCGGACGACTCGGTGGCGAAATTCGTCCGGCCGAACGGGCGGTCGGGTTCGGCCTCCAGGAGCGTCCCTGAGTAGGTGCCGTCCTCGGCCTCGTACGACACGTACGGGACGTCGGCGCCGCGTTCCGCGGCGTTCCCGCCGGTGCCGGTGCCGGTGCCGGTGTCCGCGGAGGCGGGGGCGGGGGCCGCCTGCGCGGGGGCGGAGACCGGCAGGAGCCCGGCCGTTGCGAGGGTGGCGCCCAGTACCAGGGCGCGACGGGATCGTTTCCGCTTCATGGTGTCCTCCAGGGGATGCGGGTGTTCCATGGGGTGCGGACGGCCGCCCGGCGCACGGCCCCGCGCGCCGGGCGGCGGGGGTCATTCGACGGCGATCTCGAAGGTGTCGGTGGTGTTCCTGATGTCCTCGGCGTTGCCGGTCAGGGTGAGGTTCCGGAAGACGGCCCGGCCGACCGCAGGCCCCTGGCCCTCCTCGGGCATCTCGTTGGCCCAGATCCCGAAGCCGGACCTGTCGTCGAACTCGTCGCCGGACTTCTGCGCGCCCGAGACGGTGATGTTCGACAGCACCGTGTCCTCGACCGGGTGCTCGGGCCGACCCCCCACGTAGTCGGGCCGACCCCCCACGTAGTTCGTCTGGAACATGACCCCGTGGTAGGTGGGGTCGATGATCTCGGCGTTGTCGACGCGGATGTTGCGGAACGGCTCGGAGGCGGAGAACATCCAGATCCCCGGGAAGGTCTGCCCGCCCCAGAAGTGGCCGCCCGCGCGTTCGATGGTCAGGTCCTGCAGGGAGGTCTCCCCGGGCCCGAAGCCGCTCATCGGGTACCCGAAGTCCAGCGAGGAGACGGTCACCCCGGAGTAGACGAGGGTGTCGGCGACGTGGACGTTGCGGAAGGTGTTGTCCTGCCCGCCGTAGACCGCCAGCCCCGCGGCCCTCCAGGTGAGCTTGGAGGTGAGGTTCTCGTAGACGTTGCCGCTCTGCTCGCCGCCGCCGGCGTCCTGGGCGGCGAACAGCGCGAAGGAGTCGTCGCCGGTCGCCCGCGCCTCGTTGTCGGCCACCAGGTTGCCGCTGGAGCCGTTGGTCATGTTCAGGCCGTCGGCGAAGGTGTTGCGGATCCGGTTGCCGCGGATGGTCATGTCGTCGGTGTTCGCGCCCCAGAAGAAGCACACCATGTGCTCGACCCAGATGTCCTCGATGGTCATGCCGGAGACGTTCTGCAGGTCGAAGACCTTGCCCGGACCGTCGATGCGCGAGGTGTAGTTCCCGAAGTAGGCGAAGCCGGAGAACTCCGAGCCGTTCGCGCCCTGGTCGGCGCGGAAGCCGATGTCGGTGTTCTCCTGGCCGGCCGGGGCGTGGAAGCGGGTGAACCACGGCCCGGCGCCGACCACCTTGACCGGGGCGCCGTACACCTGGAACTTGCTCCCGGTCTCGTAGTCGCCCGGCGGCAGGTACACCCCCTCGACGGAGCCGTCCATCCGCGCAGTGTCCAGGGCGGCCTGCACGTCCTGGTGGGTGGTGCCCTCGGGCTCCACGAACGCGTCCGGGTCCGGGTTCGGGGCGGCCACGGCCTCCTCGAAGTCGACGAAGTCGACGGCGTACTCGGAGGTGTCCTCCGCGTCCTTCTGCAGCCGGATCGTGGAGCCGGCCGGGACGGTCTCCTCCAGCACCAGGTTCGCCTCGTCGTAGATGTGCCGGGGCGGTCCCGCCCCCGGGTCGTTCACCGGCGCCTCCTCGGGGCCGTACAGCCAGGCGTACTCCGAGGTCAGCTCGAAGGCCCCGGCCTTCTCTCCGTCCACATGGACGCTGAGGGTGGCCTCCTCCCCGTCGGGGATGGAGAAGCGGGTGACGAGCGTGTTCGTGTCGACCGGGGCGGTGAACTCCACGTACTGCCCGGTCTCGGTGAGCGTGACGGCCCGGCGGCCGGACGCCTCGCCCGCCGGGTCGCCGATCTCCCGGTTGGGGCCGACCACCTGCGCCCCGCCGCCGGGGGAGGCGTCCTCGGCCTCGACGGTGGTGTAGGGCATGTCGGCGCCGGTGGCGATCGGCGCCGCGGACGTGTCCGCGGCCCCTCCGCCGGCGGTGCCGGCCGTGCCGGTCGTGTCGGCCGGCACCGCGGCCGCCCCGGTCGTCAGCAGGGATGTGGCCAGGGCCGCGGTCAGGGCCGCGGCCGGTCTCGTGCGCATGGCGTTCCTTCCGTGGGGGTGCGGGGTGAAGGAAGGGCCGGGCCGCGGGCGCTCAGGCGCGCAGCCAGACCGCCGTGTCCTGCGGCACCAGCCCGCCCGGGGTCAGGGGGCCGCTGGCCAGCAGGGTCTCGGTGTGAGCGGGGGGCGCCACGTCGTCCGGGCCGAAGTTGACCAGGCAGATCCAGGCGGCGCCGTCCCGCCCGGTGCGCGCGAAGCAGAGCACCCGCGGGTCCTCCGGGCGCAGCCGGACCAGCGGCCCCGCGTCGCCGAAGGAGCGCCGCAGGCGCAGCGCCGCGCGGTACAGGGACAGCATCGACCCGGGGTCCTGGGCCTGCCGCTCGGCCGCGTAGCCGGCCCACCCCTCGGGGACCGGCAGCCAGCTCGGCTCCGGGGCGCCGTCCCAGGGCAGCGGGACCCGGCAGCCGTCCCGGCCCGGGTCCCGGCCGCCGGAGCGGGCGTGCATCGGGTCCCGGATCAGCTCGCGGGGGATCTCCGCCTCCGGGAGCCCCAGCTCCTCTCCCTGGTACAGGTAGACCGACCCGGGAAGGGCCAGGGTGAGCAGCGCGGCGGCGCGCGCCCGCCGGGTGCCCAGCGCCAGGTCGGTGGGGACGCCGAAGCGTTTGCGCTCGAACGCGAACCCGGTGTCCCCGGCCCGTCCGTACCGGGTGACCGTGCGGGTCACGTCGTGGTTGGCCAGCACCCAGGTGGCGGGGGCGCCGACCGGCTCGTGCGCGGCCAGGGTCCGCTCGATCGACTCCCACAGCTCGGCCGCGTCCCAGGGGCGGCCCAGGAAGTCGAAGTTGAAGGCGGTGTGCAGCTCGTCCGGGCGCAGGTAGCGGGCCAGCCGCTCGGCGTCGGGCAGCCACACCTCGCCGATCAGCACCGCCCCGTAGGCGTCGGCGATCCGGCGCCAGGACCGGTAGATCCCGTGCAGCTCGGGCCGGTCGTGGAAGGGGTGGTCCGGGGAGGCGGCCATCGGCGGCAGGCCCCCGGCCTTGGCGAGCAGCGCGGCCGAGTCGATGCGCACCCCGGCCGCGCCGCGCTCGAACCAGAACCGCAGCACCTCCTCGTGCTCGCGGCGCACGTCGGGGTGGTTCCAGTTGAGGTCGGGCTGGTGGGGCGTGAACAGGTGGAGGTACCACTCGCCGTCCGCGGTGCGCGACCACGGCACGCCGCCGAACTCGCCCACCCAGTCGTTGGGGGGCTCGGGCGAGGCCGGGCGGAAGTGGAACCGCTCCCGCTCCGGGGACCCGGGCCCGGCCTCCAGGGCCGCGCGGAACCAGGGGTGCCGGTCGGACACGTGGTTGGGGACGATGTCCACGATGCAGCGCAGCCCCAGCTCACCGGCCTCGGCGATGAGCTTCTCGGCCTCGCCGAGGGTGCCGAACGCCGGGTCGACGGAGCGGTAGTCGGTGACGTCGTAGCCGCCGTCGGCCAGCGGCGAGCGGTACCAGGGCGTGAACCACAGCGCGTCCACGCCCAGGTCGGCCAGGTAGGGCAGCCGGGACCGGACGCCGGCCAGGTCGCCGGTGCCGTCGCCGTCGCCGTCGGCGAAGGAGCGGACGTACACCTGGTAGATGGCGGCGTCGCGCCACCAATCCGTGCGGGACTGACGGGACACGGGGCAGGGTCCTTTCTCGCGGGACGCGGGTTCGCGGGTCCGAGCGGGATGCGGGACGTGGGAGGCGGGGTCGTGGGCCCGGGGTACGGGGCGCCGGGGGGTCAGCCCTTGAGGCCGCCCGCGGTCAGGCCGCCGACGATCTGGCGCTGGAAGACCAGGAACAGCGCGATCAGGGGCAGCGAGGCCAGGACGAGCCCGGCCATGAGGATGTTGAGCGGGGTGTCCGGGGCGACCCGCTGGAGGAACACGCTCAGCGGCTGCCGCGCCGGGTCGGGGATCACCAGCAGCGGCCAGAGGAAGTCCTTCCACGCCGTGACGATGGACAGGATGGACACCACGGCGAGGATCGGCCGGGAGAGCGGGAGCACGACGCGCGCCAGGGTGGTCAGCGCGCCCGCGCCGTCCATCCGGGCGGCGTCGAGCAGGTCGTCGGGGATCCGGTCGAAGAAGTTCTTCAGGATGTAGATGTTGAAGGCGTTGGCGGCGGCGGGCAGCCAGACGGCGCTGGGGCTGTTGATCAGGTTCCGGTTGAACAGCGGGACGTCCACCACGGTGAGGTAGACCGGCACCAGCAGCGCCGTGACCGGCATCATCAGGGTCACCAGCATCAGGGCGAGCACCACGCGGCCGAACCGGGGGCGCAGCTTGGACAGCGCGTAGGCGGCCGGGACCTGCACCGCGAGCTGGACCAGCCAGGCCCCTCCGGCCAGCACGACCGTGTTGAGGAAGTAGCGGCCCAGGTCCATCTCCCGCCACGCCCGGGCGTAGTTCTCCGGGTGCCACTCCTGCGGCACGTAGGTCGGCGGGGTGCGGGCCAGCTCGTCCGGCGCCTTCACGGCTCCGGTCGCCGCCCAGTACAGCGGGACGATGAAGGCCGCGGTGAACAGCGCCAGCGACACGGCCAGCACGGACCAGTAGACGAGCCGTCCCCGGCGGGTCCTCAGGACGGCGGGGCGGACGAGCGTGCGTGCGGAGGCGGGCATGGTCACTCCTCGGAGCCGCGGGTGGCCCGCAGGTACAGGGCGGAGAAGACGGCGAGGACGATCAGCAGGAGCAGGCTCATCGCGCTGGCGGCGCCGAAGTCGTTGTAGACGAAGGCGTACCGGTAGACCAGGAACATCACGGTGACCGTGGAGTCCTGCGGCCCGCCGCCGGTCATCACGTAGGGCTCGGTGAACACCTGCATCGTCGCGACGATCTGCAGCAGCAGCAGGACCAGCAGCACGAACCGGGTCTGCGGCACGGTCACGTGGCGCAGCCGCTGCCACAGGTTCGCCCCGTCCAGCTCCGCGGCCTCGTACAGCTCCCCGGGCACCGTCTGCAGGGCGGCCAGGTAGATCAGCGTCGTGGTGCCCATGTTGGCCCAGGTCGCCACGATCACCAGGGACACCAGGGCGGTGGAGGAGGAGTCCAGCCAGGCGGAGGTGGGCAGGTGCAGGGTGCGCAGGGCCTCGTTGATCAGGCCGGGGCCGGGGTCGTAGAACCACTTCCACATCAGGGCCACCACCACGGGCGGCAGCATCACCGGCAGGTAGACCAGGGTGCGGAAGTAGGCCTTGGCGTGCCGGAACTCGTTGAGCAGCACGGCCGTCAGGAAGGGCACGGCGAAGCCGAGCACCAGGGCGTACAGGGTGAACAGGCCGGTGTTCCGCCAGGCGGTGAAGAACAGGGGGTCGGCCAGCAGGCGCTCGAAGTTGGCCAGGCCCACCCAGGTGCTCCCGGAGGCGAAGTCGACCTCCTGGAATCCCAGGACCGCGCTGCGCAGGATGGGCCACCAGGAGAAGAGCGCGAAGACCACCAGGGCGGCGGCGAGGAAGGCGTAGGCGGTGGCGGTGTCGGCCAGGGCCCGGCGCCGTGCGGCGCGCCTGCGGGGCCGGGCGGCCGGCGGGGGAGCGGGGGCGGGCGGCGCGGGCGCCGTCACGGGGGCGCCCATCACGAACCGCTGTAGACGCCGTCGACCTTCTCCTCGGCGTCGTCGAGGAGGCGGTCGATGTCGGCGTCCTCGTCGGTGAGCACGGCCTGCATCACCGAGTCGAGCACCGCGTAGACCTCCTGGGCCTGCGGCGGCTCGATCACGCCCTCCATCTCCGGCGCGGCCTCCATGTAGCCGGCGTAGTTGTCCATGGGGACGTTGGCGTTGGCCTCCTTGACGCCCTCGATCCGCTCCCGGACCCCGCCCTTCCAGATGTCGGGGGTGGGCGGCATCGGCAGCCCGACCGGCAGGTCGTTCTCCACGTGGGCGACGACGTCGCGTTCGATGGTCTCGGGGTTGAGGTACTTCCACTGGATCCACCGGACCCCGGCCTCGACCTGCTCCGGGGTGGCCCCGGGGTTGACCATGTAGCCCTCGCCGCCGAGGAGGGTGGCGCCCTCACCCGGCATCGGCGCAAGGCCGTAGTCCTCGTACCGCCCGCCGAACTGCTTGGCGATGGTGCTGATGTTGTCCGCGGCGGCGATGTACATGCCCAGCTCGCCCGCGCCCATCATGCGCTGGGCGTCCTCGGCCTCGAGGAGCTGCCGTCCGCCCATCGAGCCGTCCTCGAAGCGCATGTCGTGCAGGGTCTGGAGGACGTCCCGCCCATCGTCGGTGTTGAAGGCGGCCTTCCAGCCGCCGTCGGCCTCCTCGGCGATCCGGCCGCCCCGCGAGTACAGCTCCGCGGTGAAGTGCCAGCCGCCCTGGTTGCCCTTGGAGAAGTCGGCGTATCCGACGGTGCCCTCGCCGAGCCCGGAGACGGCGTCGGCGGCCTCGCGGACCTCCTCCCAGGTCGCAGGGGGGTCGTCGGGGTCGAGCCCGGCCTCCTCGAACAGCTCGCGGTTGTAGAGCAGGCCCATCGAGTAGTTCGCGGTGGGCAGGCCGAACTGGCGGCCGTCCGCGTCCTGGAAGACCTCCATCAGCCCGTCCTGGACGTCCTCGCGGTGCGGCATGTCCTGGACGGCGTCGGTGATGTCGGCCGCCTGCCCGCGCTCGATCAGCGACCGGGCGTCGGTGAAGTACACGTAGAAGACGTCCTCCAGCTTTCCCCCGGCGAGCTTGGCGCTGAAGGTCTGGGGGTCCATGAAGCCCTCGTGCGGAACGATGTCGATGTCCGGGTTGGCCTCCTCGAAGCGCTGCACGTGCTCGTCGAAGAGCTCGCGCTCGAAGGCCTGGGTGGTGGGCGGCCGCCCGTTGACGTCGAGCCGCACCTTCCCGTCCGACGTCGTGTCACCGCCGTCGGCGCTGGTGCCGCAGGCGGAGAGCAGGGTGAGCGCGCACGCGGCCGAGGCGGTGCCCGCGAGGGCGCGTCCGGTTGCGGATGGCATCGGTGGACCCCCTTCTGGTCGGGGTGGGGGGATGGAGTGGTGTGGCACACACTTAACCACCGTGTACATATGAGCGCAACACTTCGACTTGTATCCGCAAAAAATCGATAGCCGTACGCATGTCGGGGACGCGCCCTCCCGGGCATCCGTGAAACCCCAGCACAGAGCCCCGCGCCCGGGGCGGGCGCGGGGCTCTGTGCCGCGGTTTCCGGTCCTTCCGACCGCGGGTTCCGGTCAGGCCCCGGCGGCGCGCGGGGCGGGGCCGGTGGAGGACCGGACGACCAGCTCCGGATCGAACAGGACCTCGTCGCGCAGCACCTCCTTGCCCTCCATCTGGGCGGTGAGCAGCTGGACGGCGGTGCGCCCCATGGCGTCGATGGGCTGGCGGACCGTGGTGAGCGCGGGATCGGTGGCCGTCATCAGGGGGGAGTCGTCGTAGCCGACGACCGACACGTCCTCGGGCACCGACAGCCCCCGGCGCCGGGCGGCCCGCACCGCGCCCAGGGCGATGATGTCGCTGGCGCACACGATGCCGGTCGCCCCCGCGTCGAGCAGGCGGGACGCGGCCGCCTGGCCGCCCTCCATCGAGTACAGCCCGCGGGCGACCAGCTCCTCGGGCAGCGCGCCGCCGACCGCCGCGGCCGCCGCCCGCCCGGCCTCCAGCTTGCGCCGCGAGGGGACGTGGTCGGAGGGGCCCAGCGCCAGCCCGATCCGCTCGTGCCCGAGGGCGCGCAGGTGCCGCCAGGCCTGTTCCACCGCGATCGCGTCGTCGGTGGAGACGCAGGGGAAGTCGAGCCCGGGGATGGGCGCGTTGACCAGGACCACCGGCAGGCCGCGCTCGTGCAGCAGGCGGTAGTGCCCGTGCGGCGCGTCCGCCTGGGCGTACAGTCCGCCGGCGAACACCACCCCGGAGACCTGCTGCTGCAGGAGCAGGTCGATGTAGTCGGTCTCCTGGATGCCGCCCGGGGTCTGCGAGCACAGCACCGGGGTCAGCCCGCGCTGGGCCAGCGCCCCGCCGACGACCTCGGCGAAGGCGGGGAAGATGGGGTTCGACAGCTCCGGCAGCACCAGGCCGACCAGCTTGCCGCGCTCCCCGCGCAGCTGCGTGGGGCGCTCGTACCCCAGCACGTCCAGGGCCGTGAGCACCGCCTGCCGCGTGTCCTCCGAGACCCCGGGCTTGCCGTTCAGCACCCGGCTGACCGTGGCCTTGGAGACGCCCACCTTCTGCGCCACCTGTGCGAGTCGTTGCGTCATGCGTGCAACGCTACCGCAAACGCCGCAACCCGTTTGCATCCGGTCGGTCCGTCAGGGGAGTCAGGGGAGTCAGGGGTGCATGGGGGTTCGACCGATGCCCGCGGCGTGCGCGCCCCGTCGCCCCGGAGGGGCGCCGGGCCTTGACTAGAGTCCAACTCTAAATACATTTCTAGAGTATGACTCCAAATACTTGTCCGGTGCAGGCGCGCGTGCGGCCCGGGGAGGCGCGGCGATGAAGGCACTGGTGCTCGGCGGGTACGGCGCGGTGGGCGCCCCCGTCGTCCGCTTCCTCCGCTCCTACGGCCACACGGCGCTGGCCGCGGGGCGCGACGCCGCGCGCGCCGACGTGCGCATCGACCTGCGCGAGGACCGCCTGCACGGCTACCGGGAGGCGCTGGCCGGCGTCGACGTGGTCGTCAACGCCTCCGGCGCCGAGGATCCGGCGCTCATCGCCGCCGCCACCGGGCACGGCGCGGCCTTCGTCGACGCCACCGCCACCGCCTCCTACATCGAGGCGGCCGAACGGCTCGACCCGCAGGCCCCCGTCCTGCTCAGCGTCGGGCTGGTCCCGGGGCTGACCAACCTGCTCGCCGCCGACCTCGCCGCGTCGGCGCCGGGACCGGCCTTTGCACCGGCGCCGATCGACATCGCCGTGGTGCTCGGCGCCGGGGACGCGCACGGCGCGGCGGCCCAGGAGTGGTCGCTGGGCCTGATCGGCGCCGACTTCCCCGACCCGGTCACGGGGGCGCCGGTCCGCAACTTCACCGGCCCGCGCATGTTCCGGATCCCCGGCCTGGGGCGCCGCCGCCTCTACCGGGCGGACTTCTCCGACCAGCACACGCTCAGCCGTGACCTCGGTGTGCCGGTTCGCACCTGGTTCGGCCTGGACTCGCGGGCCGCGACCGGGGCCCTGGCCGCCCTCACCCGCCTGCCCGCCGCGATCCGCCCCCGCATCCCGGCCGGGCTGCACCTGCCCGGATCCGACGCGTGGACCCTGCTGGCGCAGGCCGCCCACGGCTCGGTGCTCGCCACCGGACGGGGCCAGTCGCGGGGGACGGCGGGCGTGACGGCACTCGCCGCCGAAGTGGCCGTCGACCTGGAGCCCGGGGTGCACCACCTGCACCGGGTCCTCTCCCTCGCCGACGCGGCGGGCCTGCCGTGCGTCGAGGTGGAGCGCACCGTTCCCGATGTCGGCGGGCGCCATTAGCGTGGGGCGCCCCGCCCGGCGGCGCCGCCGTTCGGGCGGGATTCCCGCACTGACTTTCCGGAAGGCCCCCCACCCCATGTCCACCGACCTCTTCGGCGTCCGCGTCCTGGATCTCGACCCCGAGCGGCGGCGCGTGCGCTTCCGCGTCTTCGTCACCTACTACGAGCCCTCCTGGGGCACCGGTGACCTGCTGCCCGACCACCCGACCTTCTTCTGCCGGCTGCTGTGGGAGGCCGCGGAGCGCTTCACCCCGCACCGCTTCGGCCCCATGACCGACGTCGTCACCATCGACGAGTTCCTGGACGAGTGGTGGGTGGAGTGCAACACGCACCGCTTCGTCGTCGGCGTGGAGCGGGTGGCCGAGCGCAACCACCCGGTCGACGACGATGACTTCGACCGGCTGGCGATGTTCTACTACGAGCGCGACGGCGGCTGGCAGGACGAGGAGCGGCTCGCCCAGGCCGACTACGACGTCCACGTCACCGACGCCCGCTGGATCGAGTCGCTGCGCATCGGCCAGAGCTGGGGCACCACCAGCTACTCCGGCGGTGTGGATGGACTCGGGAACGACGGCGTCGACTGGGCGGAATGGGAGCGGGAGTGCGCCGAACGCGCCGACGACGACCCGCACGCCCTCTTCGTCCTGGGATGGCTGCGCCAGGAGCGCGGCGATACCGAGGGCGCCGCGGAGGCGTTCCGGCGGCTGGCGGAGGCGAGCGACCGCCGGTTGCACGCCAAGGCCCTGCTCTACCTGGGTGCGCTCCACGAAGCCCAAGGTGACGACGAGACCGCCTGCGAGCTGTACCGGAAGGCCGAGCGGAGCAGGAGCCACCAGCGCTACGCCCAGCGATACCGGTCCCGGGCCGCGCTGCGGCTGGGCGCCCTGCTCCGTCGGCTCGGCCGTGAGGAGGAGGCGCGGGCCGCGTTCGCCCGTGCCGCCGCGAAGGGCGAGGAGGACAACGACCGCGGCGTGCTCGTGGAGGTGCGTCGGCTCACCGGCGCCGAGTCCCCTGCGGAGGCCGCGGACCGCCTCCGCGCGAGGGGCGACCGGGAGGGCGCCGCCGCAGTGATCGCCGAGCACTACGGGGCGGCCGTCGTCGAGCTCGCCGAGCGGATGCTGGCCGGTGACACCGAGGCGGCCGGGGCCGCCGTCGGCGCGCTCGACGGTGCCCACCGTGTCACCGCCGCCGCCGTCCTCATCGACATCGCCATGACCTGGGCGCAGGAGCGGGACAGTGACGCGGCGGTGGCGAAGGCGGTGGAACTGGCGGTGGCCACCGGCCGCGTGGTCGAGGGGTACCGCGGCGTCGTCGATCGGGACGGGTTCGTGGCCGCGACCGGCTCCGACAGGGCAGCGGAGCGCCTGCTGACGGTCCTGTCCGATGCGGACGACGAGGAGGCCGCCGTCGCCCTGGCGACGGCGGCCGTGCGCGCCCACCCGTCGGTGGCCAGGAAGGGCTTGATCAAGGCCGGGCGGGCGGCGGGCGAGCGGGGTGACCACGCGGCGGCTGTGCGGTTGTTCGGGCTCGGTGCCGGGTTCGAGGGCACCGACGAGGAGGCCCGCGCCGTCTGCCGCTACGACCTCGGCATCGCCCTGCGGGAGCTCGGCGAGGTGGAACAGGCCCGGGAGGCGTTCGCGCAAGCCGAGTCGGGGTTCACCATCTGGGAGAACGCCGGCAGGGCCGCGCGGCAACGGGCCGAGGCGGCGCACGCCCAGGGCGACTCGACGGCTGCCTATGAGGACTGGGTGCGCGCCGCGGTGCACAAGACCCGGGCCGACCACGACGGGAGGACGGTCGATCGGGCCGTCCGCCTGCTCGCCGATCTCCTCGGCGAGGTGGGCGCCGAGGCCCTGGCGCGGTATGTGATGGCAGCCGTGCGGCAGATGGGCGACCAGGAATTCCAGGACGCGGTCGAAGCGTGCACCGACGCCAAGGCCGAGGGCGACCAGTTGTACGCCGTGTTCCACTTCGCCCACTGGGTGCTGGAGGCCGAGGGCGACGACGGGGAGCTGGGGAAGGCCCTGCTGGAGAGGACCGCCGAAGGCCTGGGGGAGTTCGCGGCCGGTGCGGCCGTCACGTTGGGCGCCCGGGCGCACTACGGCGGCGACAACGCCACGGCGCGCGAGTGGTGGCGGCGCGCCCTGGAGAAGGGGAACAAGAAGATGGCGCACAAGGCCGTCACCAACCTCGGTCTGGTCGCCAAGTTGGAGCACGACCTTCCCCAGCTGCTGGAGCACTACGGGCCGGTCGTCGAGTCCGGCCACGAGGACGGGCCGCTGTTCTCCGCGCACATCGGCGAGCTGCAGTACTGGCTGGAGGACTGGGACGAGGCGGTGCGCTGGTACCGGCGCACCCTGGACGGCACGGACGACCCGGAACTGGTGGGCGAGGCCGCCTACCGGGTGGGCGAGATCCTGCTCGACGGCGAGGAGCACGAGACCGCCCTCGCCTGCCTGCGGCGCGCCGCGGACACCGGATACGCCCCCTTCGCCGGTCAGGCCCAGGAACTTCTGTCCCGGAAGGAGTGACCGCCGCCGGGGCCGGCCCGGCTCGGCGGCACCGCCGAGCCGGGCGGACCTCCCGTGCCGGACGGGAGCGAATGCGACCGGAACTGCGGCCCTGAAACGAAGACGGGGTCTCACACTCTGTGTGAGACCCCGTCTGACCTGCGGAGGATATGGGATTTGAACCCATGAGGGGGTTGCCCCCCAACCGCATTAGCAGTGCGGCGCCCTAGGCCTCTAGGCGAATCCTCCTCGGCGGATCAAGACTACAGACTCCCATGACGCACGTGCAAAACGAATCAGGCCCGGAGCGCCGGGCGGGTCCGGGGCGCTGCCCAGGGGGGCGGCCGGCGCGGGTCGCCGTCCGGCCGCGTTCACGTCGTGGCGCGGGCGATCGTCAGGTCCGCGTCCTCCCGCAGCTTCCGGACCGCGCGGGACACCGTGCTCTTCACCGTGCCGATCGTCACGCCCAACCGGTCGGCGATCTGCGCCTCGGTCAGGTCGTCGTAGTACCGCAGCCGCACGATCTGCCGCTGGCGGTCCGGCAGCCGTTCGATCGCCCTGTTGACCGTGTCCGCCAGGTCCGAGCGCGCGGTCGGGTCGTCCACCCGCTGCTCGGGGATCTCGTCGGTCGGGAACACCTCCAGCCGGTTCCGCCGCCACTCGGAGATCTGGGTGTTCACCATCGCCCGCCGCACGTACCCGTCGCGCGCCTTCGGCGTGGAGATGCGGTCCCACGCGAAGAACGTCTTCAGCAGGGCCGCCTGCAGCAGGTCCTCGGCGTCGGCGTGCCCCGGCGTCAGTGAGCGCGCCATCCGCAGCAGTGCCGGCCCCCGGTCGGTGACGTAGGCGGTGAACTCCTCGTATCGCGTTCGCCGCACCGTCTCGGCCATAGGATCACCGGCCCGTTCGTTCGCGTACGTGCGTTGTGTCACATCTGTGCCTTGATCACCACTTTTCCACGGTCGGGGCAATCCGCAGCAAACGCCGCCGCCATGATCTGGCAAACCGGAACGCCCGCGGACACCGGGAACCCCTGCCACGCTGGGGATCGCGGTGCGGAAGCGCCGCGTGAGCACACGAGGGCCGCGCGTGTCGACCGTGCCGTCGCGCATCAGACGGTGAGAATGGAAACGGGCGCTGCGGGCACTCGGGGCGAGGAGGGGCGATGTCAGTAGATGTCCAGGAGCGGCGGAGGTTCACCGCCGCACTGCTGGGGGAGGACGCGGCCCCGCCGCCGAGCGATCCCTCGCCCCAGGTGGTGCGGGGCGTGGTCCTGCACGTCACCGCCCACATGCTCACCGTCGCCACGCTCAAGGGCGAGGAGCGGTTCCTCTTCGAGCGCACCACGTCCTTCTGGCGCGGACGCGACGTCGGCCCCCAGGACGTCCGCGTCGGCGACGACGTCCTGGTCCGCTGCGGCGGGGGCGGGCGCTGGGTGGTCGACCGCCTCTGGGCGCAGCTGGGCCGCGTTACCGGCACCATCGTCTCGGCCGACGGCGACACGGTCGTGGTCGACCCCGGGCACGGGCGCCCCCGGGCCGTCGCGGTGATCCCGTACCGCTCGTCGGGCCGCATGGCCGTGCGCCACCCCGTCCTCGAACCGGGCTACCTGTTCGACGCGGTGGGCGTGCGCGAGGGCGGCGCCGTGCACACCACGGTCCCGGTCACCACGCAGCCGCCCCACCCCGCCTCCCGCGCGCCCCGGCGCCCGCCCGCGCGCCGCGTCCCGGAGGCCCTGTCGGGCATCGTCACCTGGTACGACCCGGCGTACGGCCGCGCGGCGCACACCGACCCGCGCGCGCACGCCGCCGGTGCCGCCTACCCCGCCCTCGACCCCGGCTCCGACTGCGGGCCGGACTGCGACCGGTCCGACCCCTGCCTGCCGCTCCCGCTGCTGTCCCTGGGGGCCACGGTGACGGTGCGCAACGACGACACCGGCGTCTCCGCGGTGTTCCCGGTGCTGAACTGCGCCTCGGCGGCGAGCCGCTTCTGCGACCGCTGCCGGGAGGGCTCCGGCGACGCGAGCGGCCGCCTGGCCGAGCTGACCCTGCCGGCCTTCACCGCCCTGGGAGGGCGCCCGGAGGCCGGCTGCTTCGCCGCGACGATGGAGGCGGGATGACACCGGCCGAACTGATCCAGATCCAGCCGCCGCTCGTCGCCCTGCTGCTGCTCCTGGGGGCCGCGGCCAAGGCGGTCGACCGGACCGGCGGCGGGGGTCCGGTGTCGCTGCTGCCCGACGCCCTGCAGCGGCCCGCGTCGGTGGCCACCGTGCTGCTGGAGGCGGTGCTGGCGGTCGCCCTGCTGGCCGCGCCCGCGCCGCTGGGGACCGCCGCGGGGTGGGCGGCCGCCGCGGTGTTCACCGTCTCGGCGGTGCTGCTGGCCGTGGTGCGGCGGCGCGACCCGCAGATGGGCTGCGGCTGCTTCGGCGGTCTGAGCACCGAGCCGGTCGGGTGGCGGGCCATCGCGCGCGCCGCCGTGCTGGCCGCGGCCGCGGTGGGGGCGGCCCTGGCGGGCGGCGGCGGCCTGCAGGCGGCGGCCGGTCTGAGCGGGGCTCAGGCGGCGGTCGGCGCGGCCGAGCTGGCCGTGCTCGCTGCGCTCTCACCGGAGCTGCGGGAGGCGGCGGTGCGCGTGTTCGGCCGCGAGTCCTGCGAGGTGCGGCGGGTGCCGGTGCGGCGCAGCCTCGCCCGGCTGCGCCGGAGCGAGGTGTGGCGGGCCAACCGGGTGGTGGTCGACGGCACCGAGCCGGTCGACGTGTGGCGGCACGGGTGCTGGCGGCTGATGCGCTTCACCGGCCGCCGCAACGGCCGTCCGGTGGACGCGGTGTTCGCCGTCGAGCTGCGGGGGCGCCGGCCGCGGGTGCGCGCGGCGGTGAGCGACGCCGAGACCCTGGTGACGCTGGCGGTGCTCGGCGAGGTGGCCGAGGAGGGCGGCGCGCCGCTGCCCCGCACCACGGGCGGTGCGCCCCAGGCGACCGGCACGGTGGTGCCGACCGGGCCGCCGGAGGACGCGGCGGGGAAGGCCGAAGAGGAGGCGCGGGAGGGCGCGGAGGACCGCGGCGGGCCGCGCGTCCCCCGGGCCAGGGCCGGGGCTCAGGCGTCGGGGGTGTCGGGGGCGTCCGGGGCGTCCGCGGGGATCTCCACCGGGAACGGGGCCGGGGCGGCCAAGGCCTCCTCCAGCGACCGGTAGAAGGCCGCCGCCGACGGGGCTCCCCAGTCGACCCGGCGCAGCAGGTGCCGGTCGCCGGACGGGGGAGTGGGCCGGTCGGCACGGTGGTGCTGGGGGCGGGGGGCACCGGCCGTACGCCGGTGTACACGACGTTCCAGGTTGTGCGCTGCCCTCGACATCGTCCCCCGCCCCCTTACCCATACCCTCTCGAACACCTGTTCGATCCGGGACCGATCCTACAGGACCTTCTCCTCGCGCTCCACCGCCGACGCGGCGAATCCGGATAGGAGTTCCTCGTAGTCCCCCTTCTCGTCTGGGCCCAGCACGGTGGCCGCCCCCAGGTGGCCGCCGTTGCGGTAGACGACGCTGTACATCCACACCGTCTCGCCCCCGGTCTCGGTCTTGACGGCGAAGGCCCGCGAGGCGTCGCCCACCGGGTCCATGTCGACCTCCGAGACGGAGTAGGAGGACGTGGAGCCGTCCTCCATCGTCGCCTTGTACGAGGAGCAGTCCTTCTCCGGCGAGACGGTCTCCAGCGCCTCGTCCGCGACGCCCTCGGGCACCTCCAGCAGGGTGTGCGAGACCGTGTCGTCCCCGCGCGCGAAGACCGCGACCGACGCGGGGGCCTCGCGCACCTCGGGGAGGCTGCCCCAGGAGGTGGCCGCGTCCATGCACTCGGGCTTGTCCAGGTCGGTGGAGGCGCGCAGCTTCTCGGTGCGCTCGACGCCCGCCAGCTTTCCGTAGGTGCCGCGCTCGCCGGCCTCGGGGACGACCTTGGCGTCCTCGTACTGGACCAGCTGCGCCTCGCCCAGCTTCGCGGCGGCCTCGGATCCGGGGCCGCGCTCCTCGCCCTGGCCGCCTCCGCCGCCCCCGCAGGCGGCGAGCGCCGCGACCAGGACCGCCGCGGCGGGTGCCGCGACCGCCGCCGTGCGCGCTGCTCGGGGGTGCTCCATGGTGCCTTTTCCTGTTCTGTGCGATATTGCCGCTGAGGTCCTGGGCCGTCCCGGCGAGGGGTTTCCACGCTGGGTAGCCTTGGCCTTGCACAGAGTATCGAGGAAGGACAATGGTGTCGGAGCGGAATTCGCCATATTTCCGGGCTGTCCTCGACCAGGTCCCCGGCTACAAGCCGGGGCGCGCGGTCGTGGGCCCCGACGGGCGCTCGTTCAAGCTCTCGTCCAACGAGAACCCCTACGACCCGCTGCCCTCGGTCGTCTCCGCGATCTCCGCGGCCGCCGCGGCGGCCAACCGCTACCCGGACGCCGGGGTCACCGGTCTGACCGAGGCCCTGGCGCGCCGCTTCGGGGTGCCCGCCGACCACGTCGCGACCGGGGCCGGGTCGGTGGGGGTGCTCCAGCAGCTGCTGCAGGCGGTGGCCGAGCCGGGGGCCGAGGTGCTCTACGCCTGGCGCTCGTTCGAGGCCTACCCGCTGCTGACCGCCCTGTCCGGGGCGAGCCCGGTGACCGTGCCGCTCACCGGCGAGGCGCACGACCTGGACGCCATGCTCGGCGCGATCACCGACCGCACCCGCATGGTGCTGGTGTGCAACCCGAACAACCCCACCGGTACGGCGGTGCGCGAGCAGGAGCTCGCCGCCTTCCTCGACCGCGTGCCCGACCACGTGCTGGTCGTCCTGGACGAGGCCTACCGCGAGTACGTCCGCGACCCCGCCGTCCCCGACGGCCTGGACCTGTACCGCGACCGCCCGAACGTGGCGGTGCTGCGCACCTTCTCCAAGGCCTACGGCCTGGCCGCGCTGCGCGTGGGCTTCCTCATCGGCCACCCGCACGTGGCCTCGGCCGTGCGCAAGACCCTGGTCCCCTTCGCCGTGAACCACCTGGCCCAGGCCGCCGCGGTCGCCTCCCTGGCCGCCGAGGACGAGCTCTCCGAGCGGGTGGAGCGCACCGTCAAGGAGCGCACCCGGGTGCGCGACGCGCTGCTCGCCGACGGCTGGGAGGTCCCGCCGACCGAGGCCAACTTCGTGTGGCTGCGCCTGGGCGGGGACACCGACGCCTTCGCCGAGGCCTGCGCCGCCGAGGGCGTCGCGGTGCGGCCCTTCTCCGGCGAGGGCGCGCGGATCAGCATCGGGGCCCCGGAGGAGAACGACGCGCTGCTGGCCGCCGCGCACGCCTTCCCGCGCCGCAACGCCGGCTGACCCCCTGTCGTTGATCTCGGGAGAAACGCCCCTACCAGCGAGGTTTTAGCGTCGTTTCTCCCGAGATCAACGCGGCTCCTGATGCACCGAAGGGCCCCGCGGGTGCGGGGCCCTTTCCTTGCCGGGCTACTTGCCGGCCTTGTCCTTGTCGAGCTTCTCCACGATGAGCCGGTACAGCTGGCGCGGGCGCCCGGGCTGCAGCGTCCGGTTCGGCGGCAGGGGCCAGGCCAGCCCCTCCTCCACCAGGGTGCGCAGCAGCCGCCGGGCGGTGCGCGGGGTGACCCCCAGCATCCGTCCGGCGTTCTCGGCGTCGACGACCAGCGGCCCGTCCTCCTCGGCGATCCGCTCCGAGAGGCGCATCAGGGTCTCGCGGCCCTTGGTGCGCAGGGGTTCGGGCGTCTGCTGGCGCTGGGGCGCGCGCTGAGCGGGCACCAGCGAGCGGCCCTCCCGGTCCACCGCGAAGCTCTGCCGGGTCGCCTGTGCGCGGCTGAGCGCCGCGCGCGCGTGCGTCTCGGCGTCCTGGGTGGTGCGCCCCATGCCGATGCCCACCTCGATGGCGATGCCCAGCTCGGCCTTGATCCGCTCGACGAACGGGGGCTGGCGGAACCCCTCGGTCGCCGAGACGAGCGAGCCGCGCGTGGCGGTCACCATGAAGGTGTGGTCGTCCACCGGGTGGGCGGTGGCGTTGATCCGGTGCGCCTCCTGCAGCAGCAGCCGGTGCAGGGCCAGGCGGAGCTCGTCGCGCCAGTACCGGGGGGTGGAGCGGCGGCTGGAGTCGCGGAGCGTGGGCACGTCCACGATCACCACGCCCAGCTGCGCCTCCTCCAGCCGGTGGTGGGCGCCGAGCAGGCCGGCGGTCTGCAGGGCGCTGCGCACCCCCGCGTTGGTGGGGCGCAGGCGCATCACGGGGACCCCGATGGCCTCCAGCCGCTCGGCCACCCCGCGCACGCAGGTGATGGCCATGCGGGTGGCCTTGCGCCGCCACAGCCCCTCGTGGAAGGAGGTGAGCTGGGCGGTGCTGGTGAGCTCCTCGTGCACGTGGATGCCGTCGACGGGCAGGTCCACCTCGGAGTAGGCCTCCACGACATCGGCCCGGCTGAGCACGTCCAGGCTGGCCCGGGTGGGGTCGTATCTCTCGTCCAGGGTGCCCCGCAGCAGGGCCTCGTGCAGGCTCGCCCCGCCGAGCGGCACGTAGGTGGCCGGCATGGTCAGCACACCCGCCTTGCGCGCGAACTCGTAGGGGACGGGACTGGCGAACAGATACGCGTCGATCGCCGACCCCAGGCGCAGGACCTTGTCGGTGGCCTCTTGCTCGTCTCGATAGGCGGCGGCGATGAGTCTGGCGTTGAGGGGGCCTGTGGACCCCGGGCCCATCAGCATGACGCGCTCGACGACCTCATGCGGGCCGATGACACCAATAGTCAAATCGCCAGTACGCTGCGCACTCACCTCGGGCTGCTCCCCGCTACCATTCCACGTTCTTCACTATGTGCGCCCACTGGTTCCCGAACCTGTTTCTGTCACGGCATGATTGCCGCGATCGTACCCATTGTGCGGGGCCAATGATGATCGTTTCACGCAGAAGACCGAAAGCCGAGGCGGGAGCGCCGTCGCCGTGCGCCTCCCACCCCGGCCTGAACTGGGGTGACGCGGCCTCAGGCGATGGGCTCGCGCACCACGTCGGCGCCCAAAGCGGCCAGGCGCGACGCGAACTGGGCGTGTCCCCGGTCCACCAGGTACCCCGGCGCCACCACGGTCTCGCCCTGGGCCACCAGCCCGGCCAGCACCAGCGAGGCGCCGGTGCGCAGGTCGTGGGCGACCACCTCGGCGCCGCGCAGCTCGGTGGGGCCGTGCACGATCGCCCGGGTGCCCTCCACCTCGATCTTGGCGCCCATCTTGTTGAGCTCGTCGGCCAGCGCGAAGCGGCCGTCGTAGATGTTCTCGTGCAGGTAGCTCTCGCCCTCGGCCAGGGTGGCCAGCGCCATCAGCGGCGACTGCAGGTCGGTGGCGAAGCCCGGGTAGGGCGAGGTGACCGCGTTGATCGGGCGCAGCGGCACCGAGGGGTCGCGGCGCACGTGCAGCACCGCGCCCTGCTGGGAGAACTCCACGCCCATCTGGTCGAGCTTCCAGCGCGCCACGCCCAGGTGCTCCAGGTTGGCGCCGACCAGGCTGACGTCGCCGCCGGCGGCCGCGGTCGCCATGGCGAACACGCCGGCGTCGATGCGGTCGCTCATGATGGTGTGCTCGACCGCGGTGAGCTCCTCGACGCCCTCCACGGTGATGAACCCGGTGCCGCCGCCGCTGATCTTGGCGCCCATCGCGCGCAGGAACTCGATGACGTCGATGACCTCGGGCTCCAGCGCCGCGTGCTCGATCACCGTGGTGCCGCGGGCGAGCACGGCGGCCATGATGAGGTTCTCGGTGCCGGTGTGCGAGGGCGTGTCCAGGTACAGGTGGCCGCCGCGCAGGTACGGGGAGGTGATGTTGATGTGGTTGCGCTCCTCGTCCTCGACCACCTCGGCGCCCAGGCGGGCGAAGCCGCGGTAGTGGAAGTCGAGTTTGCGGCTGCCCAGGTTGCAGCCGCCGACGCCCTCGATGCGGGCGCGGCCCATGCGGTGCATGAGGGCGG
The DNA here is from genome assembly GCF_027706725.1 of Nocardiopsis endophytica. GTDB lineage: Bacteria > Actinomycetota > Actinomycetes > Streptosporangiales > Streptosporangiaceae > Nocardiopsis_A > Nocardiopsis_A endophytica. The sequence goes on along the minus strand of NZ_JAQFWQ010000071.1, from coordinate 10,638 downwards.
GGACGAACAGCACCGAGCCGCGGAAGCGGGCGGCGATGTCGGCCGGGAGGACGGCGCGCTCCGGGTCGTCCAGGCGGGAGGCGTCGATGACGACCGTCCGCTCGGCCTCGTGGAACTCGACCTTGGCGCCGACGTGCTCGGCCAGCTCCAGGGCGCGCCGCACGTCCTCGATGTTGGGGACGTTGCGCAGGACGGTGCGTCCCTTGCTCGCGAGCAGGGCGGCGCCGATCATCGGCAGCACGGCGTTCTTCGCGCCCTGGATGAACGCCGTCCCGTTGAGGGGACGGCCGCCGCGGACGCGGTAGCGAACCTCCTGGCCCATGCTCATGTGCTCCTTCGTGAGGCGGATGTGAAAGATCTCGACTTCGACGCGCCTACGCGGTGAGACGCGCTCTTTTCCCGGCTCGTTCCCGCCGTTATGCCGCGATCCGGGCGCGGCTAACGCGGTGCGGGTCGGAGGGATCGCATGGACCGGCGGATGTGGGAAGGTCCCATGCGTGCGCCGGCGGCCGCGCCCCGGCAAAGGACGCGTTCCACTGTAAGCGCTTCGCGCGGCTGCCGGTGCCATCGTGTGCGGGATCACGGGCGCGCGGCGGGCTCCCGGCGTGTCGGTCCGGCCGGGAGCCCGCGGACGCTGTCAGCCCACTCGGGCGGGCGATCCCGTGAGGCGCTCGTAGACCTCCAGGTAGCGGTCCCGGGTGCGGGTGACCACGTCCTCCGGCAGCGGCGGGGGCGGCTCCTCCGAGGCCCGGTCCCACCCGGAGGCGGGGGAGGTCAGCCAGTCGCGGATGATCTGCTTGTCGAACGACGGCTGGGGGCGGCCGGGCTCCCACTCGTCGGCCGGCCAGAACCGCGAGGAGTCGGGGGTGAACACCTCGTCGGCCAGCACCAGCGTCCCGTCGGCGTCCCGGCCGAACTCGAACTTGGTGTCGGCCAGCAGGATGCCGCGCTCCTCGGCCAGCTCCCGGCCCCTTCGGTACAGCGCCAGGGTCGCGGAGCGCAGCTCCTCGGCGAGGGCGGCGCCGTGGGCGGCCGCCACCCGCTCGAACGAGACGTTCTCGTCGTGCTCGCCCACCTCGGCCTTGGTGGCCGGGGTGAAGATCGGCTCCTCCAGGCGCGACCCGTCCTGCAGCCCGTCCGGGAGCGGCACGCCGCACACCGTCCCGTCCGCGCGGTACTCGGCCAGGCCGGACCCGGTCAGGTAGCCGCGGGCCACGCACTCCACCGGGACCATGTCCAGGCGGCGGCAGACCAGGGTGCGGCCGCGCCAGTCCTCGGGGGCGCCCGGCGGTGGCGTGTCCGAGAGCACGTGCGCGGGGGCGATGTCGGCCAGCCGGTCGAACCACCACAGCGACAGCGCGGTCAGCAGCCGCCCCTTGTCGGGGATCTCGGTGGGCAGCACCCAGTCGTAGGCCGACACCCGGTCGCTGGCCACCATCACCAGGTCCCCGGAGGCGGTGGCGTACAGGTCGCGCACCTTGCCGGTGTGCAGGTGCGTCAGCCCCGGCACCTCGGCGGGCACGGGCCGCACCGTGAAACCGCTCACGCCAGCTTCTCCAGCCGCTCGAACACGCCCGCCAGGCGCTCGGTGAAGCGCTCGGGGCGGCACACCTCGTCCAGCCGGGCCTCGTCCAGCGCGATGCCGCGCGCGTCGGCCTCCTCGCGCAGGGTCTGCCGGAACGGGGCGCCGGTGTCCCAGGTGCGCATGGCGGCGCTCTGCACGACGGCGTAGACGTCCTCGCGGGACAGGCCGGTCTCGATCAGCTCGGAGACCACCGTGGAGGAGTAGATCAGCCCGTGCGTGGCGTCCAGGTTGACCAGCATCCGGTCGGCGTCCACGACCAGCCCCGTGACCAGCTTCGTGGTCAGGTTGAGCAGGTAGTCGGTGGCGATGGCGGCGTCCGGCAGGCTGATCCGCTCGGTGGAGGAGTGCGAGATGTCGCGCTCGTGCCAGAGCGGGATGCCCTCCATGACCGGGACGATCTGCGCGCGCACGTTGCGCGCCATGCCGCAGATCCGCTCCGACATGATCGGGTTCTTCTTGTGCGGCATGGCGCTGGAGCCCTTCTGGCCCTTGCCGAAGGGCTCCCACAGCTCGCGCACCTCCGTGCGCTGGCCGTGCCGCACCTCCAGGGCGACGGCCTCGCACACGGTCGCCATGATCGCCAGGCAGGACACCCACTCGGAGATGCCGTCGCGCAGCACCACCTGGGTGGACACGTCGGCCGGGCGCAGGCCGAGCTTCCCGGCGACGTAGGCCTCGACCTTGGGGTCGATGTTGGAGTAGGTGCCCACCGGGCCCGAGATCGCCATCACCCCGACCGCCTCGCGCGCGCGGCGCAGGCGGTCCCGGGAGCGCGCCATGCCGAAGGCGAAGTCGGCGACGCGGTGCCCCCACACGTCCGGCTCGCCGTGGATGCCGTGCGTCCGGCCGACGCGCAGCGTGCCGCGGTGCTCCAGGGCGTGGTCGCGCAGCGCCGCCACCAGCGCGTCGGCCTTGGCGAGCAGGATGTCGGTGGCCTCGACGAGCTGGGCGGCCAGCGCGGTGTCGAGCAGGTCGGAGGAGGTCATGCCGAAGTGGACCCACTTGGCGGCCTCGCGGGGCTCGGTGTTGTCGGCCCAGGCGGTGAGGAAGGCGATGACGTCGTGCTGCGTCACCGCCTCGATCTCGGCCACCCGCTCCGGGGTGGGGGGCGGCGCCTGGCGCACCGGCTCGACCGAATCGGCCGGGATGGTGCCCGCCTCGGCGTGGGCCTCCATCACCAGGGTCTCGACCCGGCACCAGAGCTCGTACTTGTGGGCGTCGCTGAAGACGCGCCCGATTTCCGGAAGGGTGTAGCGCTCGATCACGGCTACATTTTCGCAGGCCCCGGGACCTCGGGCGCGCCCAGGGTTGCTCAGGCCCCGCCCGCCCGGGCGGCGGCCTCCTCGGCGATGTCGGTGCGGTGGAAGGAGCCGCGCAGCTCGATCTTGGAGACCGCCTCGTAGGCGTGCCCGCGCGCGGCCGCGAGGGTGTCACCGGTGCCGACGATGTTCAGCACCCGGCCGCCGTTGGACACGATGGTCCGGTCGGGGCCCCAGGCCGTCCCGGCGTGCAGGACGTAGGCGCCGTCCACCGCGTCCGCCTCGGCCAGGCCGCCGACGGTGTCGCCCTTGGCGGGCGAGCCCGGGTAGCCCTCGGAGGCCACCACCACGGTGACCGCGGCCCCGTTGCGCCACTCCAGGGAGGTGATGGCGCCCAGGCCGCCGGTGTCGGCCGCCTGCAGCAGCGTCCCCACGGGGGTGGCCAGGCGGTCCAGCACGACCTGTGCCTCGGGGTCGCCGAAGCGGGCGTTGAACTCCACCACCTTGGGGCCCTCGGAGGTCAGCGCCAGGCCGACATAGAGCAGCCCCTGGTACCGGTGGCCGCGCTTGGCCATCTCCCGGATGGTGGGGCCGACCACCTCGTTCATGACCTGCTCGGTCAGCCCGGCGGGGGCCCAGCCCAGCGGGGCGTAGGCGCCCATGCCGCCGGTGTTGGGGCCGGTGCCGCCCTCGTGCGCGCGCTTGAAGTCCTGGGCGGCGGGCAGCGGGACGGCGTGCACCCCGTCGCTGAGCACGAACAGCGACACCTCGGGGCCGTCCAGGTACTCCTCGACGACGACGCGCCCGCACTCGCGGGCGTGCCGCTCGGCCTCGGCGCGGTCCTCGGTGACCACCACGCCCTTGCCCGCGGCAAGGCCGTCGTCCTTGACCACGTACGGCGGGCCGAAGGCGTCCAGGGCCTCGGCGGCCTGCGCCGGGGTGCGGCAGACCCGCGCCCGCGCGGTGGGCACCCCCGCGGCCTGCATGACCTCCTTGGCGAAGGCCTTGGACCCCTCGATCCGGGCGGCCTCGCGGTCCGGACCGAAGACCGGGATGCCGCGGTCGCGCAGGGCGTCGGCCACCCCGGCCACCAGCGGCGCCTCCGGTCCGATGACCACCAGCTCGGCGCGGATGCGGGCGGCCAGCTCGGTCACGGCCAGGCCGTCCACCGGGTTGATCACGTGGTTGTCGGCCAAGGCCGAGATGCCCGGGTTGCCGGGAGCGCAGTGCAGCTCGGTGACACCCGGGTCGAGGGAGAGGGCTCGGACGAGGGCGTGCTCGCGGCCTCCGCCGCCGAGTACCAGGGCTTTCACGTAACGGACCCTTTGTGTGTCGTGGGGATCGAGGGGACGCGTGCGGGGCGGGTCAGACCAGGGAGCGCAGCTCCAGCGTCTGGTCGCGCCCGGGACCGACGCCGATGGCCGAGATCGGGGCCCCGGACATCTCCTCCAGGGTACGCACGTAGTCCTGGGCGGTCTTGGGAAGTTCCCCGAAGGAGCGCGCCCCGGTGATGTCCTCGCTCCACCCGTCCAGGTACTCGTAGACCGGCACCGCGTGGTGGAAGTCGGTCTGGGTCATCGGGATCTCGTCGTGGCGGACCCCGTCGACGTCGTAGCCCACGCACACGGGGATGCGGTCCAGGCCGGTGAGCACGTCCAGCTTGGTCAGGAAGAAGTCGGTGATGCCGTTGACCCGGGTGGCGTAGCGGGCGATGGGGGCGTCGAACCAGCCGCAGCGGCGGTTGCGCCCGGTGGTCACGCCGAACTCGTGGCCCTGGGTGCGCAGCCAGTCGCCCCACTCGTCGTGCAGCTCGGTGGGGAAGGGGCCCGAGCCCACGCGGGTGGTGTAGGCCTTCAGGATGCCCACCACCTTGGTGATGCGGGTGGGGCCGATGCCCGCCCCCGCGCACGCCCCGCCGGAGGTCGGCGAGGAGGAGGTGACGAAGGGGTAGGTGCCGTGGTCGATGTCGAGCAGGGTGCCCTGGGAGCCCTCCAGGTACACGTTCCTGCCCTCGTCGAGCGCCTTGTTCAGCACCAGGGAGGTGTCGGTGACGTAGGGGCGCAGCCGCTCGGCGTAGCCCAGGTACTCGTCGATGACGCGCTCGGGGTCCATGCCGCGCCGGTTGTAGACCTTGGTGAGGACCTGGTTCTTGTCGTTGAGCGCCAGCTCGACCTTCTTGCGCAGGATCTTGGCGTCGAACATGTCCTGCACGCGCACGCCCTGGCGGGAGATCTTGTCGGCGTAGGTGGGGCCGATGCCGCGCCCGGTGGTGCCGATCCGGCCCTTGCCCAGGAACCGCTCGCTGACCTTGTCGAGCTCCCGGTGGTAGGGCATGATCAGGTGCGCGTTGGCCGAGATCAGCAGGCGCGAGGTGTCCACGCCGCGCTCGTGCAGGCCGCCCAGCTCCTCGAAGAGCACCCCCGGGTCGATGACGACGCCGTTGGCGATGACCGGGACGACGTCCGGCGAGAGGATGCCCGAGGGCAGCAGGTGCAGGGCGTACTTCTGGTCGCCGATGACGACCGTGTGCCCGGCGTTGTTGCCGCCCTGGTAGCGGACCACGTAGTCGACGCGGTCGCCCACCAGGTCGGTGGCCTTGCCCTTGCCCTCGTCGCCCCACTGGGCCCCAACGAGCGTGATCGCCGGCATGCGGGTCTACCCCTTCAATCGTTCGGACCGTTGCCCGGACATGGGTAAGCCCCTGGCGCAAGAAAGCGACAGGGGCCCTTGCGTCTAGAGCGTACACGACCGGGCCGCGCACGTTAAGCACGGAATGCCCGGTCAGTGCCGGTCAGCGCGGGAGATGCGGGCGGGGACGGTGGTCGCTCCGTGACCGCTCGGGACGGCGCGTCAGGGCGGTGCCTCAGGACAGCGCCTCGGCGGCCTCGGCGCTGCTGTCCCGCAGGAACGTGGAGCAGCGCTCCTCCTCCTCGGCCTCCCCGATCTCCCCGGCGGCGTGGGCGAGCGCGTTCAGCGCGCGCAGGAAGCCGCGGTTGGGCTCGTGGTCCCAGGGGACCGGGCCGTGCCCCTTCCAGCCGGCGCGGCGGAGCTGGTCCAGGCCGCGGTGGTAGCCGGTGCGGGCGTAGGCGTAGGCGGTCACCGGGTCCCCGGCCTCCAGCGCGCGCTCGGCGAGCGCGGCCCAGGCGGCCGAGTACGACGGGTTGCGCGCGGCGACCTCGGAGGGGTCGGTGCCGGAGGCCAGCGCCTCGCGCGCCTCGGGCTGGTCGGGGAGGCGGGTGGCCGGCGGCTCCCCGAGGAGATTCGCATGCAGGTCCATGGCCCCATCCTGCCAGGGGGCGCGCGCCCGGCCGACGCGTCCGCCCATGGATGTCAGGCGGCCGGGCGCGCTGCGGCCCCCGAATCCGCTGGGAACCGGGGGCCGGCCCAGGGGCGCACCCCGAGGGGCGCGCTCCCACGGGCAGATTAGTTCATCTTCCGCCCTGCGGACTTCAACTGGCGGCACGCGTCGACGACGCGCTCGGCCATTCCGGCCTCGGCGGCCTTGCCGTAGGAGCGCGGGTCGTACTGCTTCTTGTTGCCGACCTCGCCGTCGACCTTGAGCACGCCCTCGTAGTTGCGCAGCATGTGGTCGGCGATGGGGCGGGTGAAGGCGTACTGGGTGTCGGTGTCGATGTTCATCTTCACCACGCCGTAGTCGATGGCGGCGTGGATCTCCTCCAGGGTGGAGCCGGAGCCGCCGTGGAAGACGAAGTCGAACGGCTTGGTGCGGCCGTACTTGTCGCCGACCGCGTCCTGGGCCTCCTTGAGGACCTCGGGGCGCAGCTTGACATGGCCCGGCTTGTAGACGCCGTGCACGTTGCCGAAGGTGAGGGCGGTCATGTAGTAGCCCTTGTCGCCCAGGCCCAGCGCCTCGGCCGTGCGCAGGGCGTCCTCGGGGGTGGTGTACAGCTTCTCGTTGATCTCGCCGACGATGCCGTCCTCCTCGCCGCCGACAACGCCGACCTCGATCTCCAGGATCGTGCGCGCGGCGTCGGACTTGGCCAGCAGCTCCTCGGCGATCTCGAGGTTCTCCTCCAGCGGCACGGCGGAGCCGTCCCACATGTGGGACTGGAAGAGCGGCTGCTGCCCCTTGGCCACCCGCTCCTCGGACAGCTTCAGCAGGGGGCGGACGAAGGCGTCCAGCTTGTCCTTGGGGCAGTGGTCGGTGTGCAGGGCGATGTTCACCCCGTACTTCTCGGCGACCACGCGGGCGTACTCGGCGAAGGCCACGGAACCGGTGACCATGTCCTTGACGGTCGCGCCGGAGAGGAACTCGGCTCCCCCCGTCGAGATCTGGACGATGCCGTCGCTCTCCGCCTCGGCGAAGCCGCGCAGGGCGGCGTGCAGGGTCTGGCTGGAGGTCACGTTGATCGCGGGGTAAGCGAAGCCCTGGGACTTCGCGCGGCCCAGCATCTCCGTGTAGACCTCCGGGGTCGCGATGGGCATGGTGTGACTCCCTGGTTGGCCTGGAGTGATCCGGTCGCGGCGCCCCCTACTCGCACGGGGGACCCGCGCCCCAGTATCGCGAACGTGGAAAGCCCGCGGAAAGGTCTAGACCAAATGTACGAAATGAGGGGTTGACCGACCTGGTGTCCGGGTCGGGGCCGGAAGCGGCCAGAAGGGGGGAATTCGAGACCCTGTGTAGGGATGCGGTGGCGGTACGTAGGAATTCCGGCGATATTCGCCGCTGCGTCCCCCCGGGTCTCGAATGCCCCGCGTGATTCACGCTACATTCACACCCGTGGGACGACATCGCAACGACCCTCGGGGCATCGGGCAGGTGCTGGGCATCGCCGCCGCGATCGCCGTCTTCGTCGTGCTCGTGGGCCTCGGGGTGTTCTTCCTGTACAACTCGCTGCCGGGGCAGGCGTCCGCGCCCTCCACGGCCACCCCTCCGGCCGCCGCCGAGGAGGCGGGCGAGGCCGACGACAGCGTGCTGTACATCAAGGTCGTGGGCGAGGCCAGCGACGTCCTCGTGCGCGTTCCCGGCGGCGAGGTGCTGACCGACGCCACCATGACCCAGGGGCAGTTCCTCAGCTACGACCACGAGGAGCTGGACGTGACCCTGGGCGACCCGGAGGCCGTGGAGGTGTACGTCAACGGCGAGCTGATGGACCTCTCCGACGCCGGGGAGGACTACTCCTTCGTGGCCGAGGCGGCCTGACTCCGGCGCCCGGCCCCCTGCCGTTTCCCCTCCGCGACCCCCTGAAACCCTCTGTGACCTGGGATTTTTCTGAGGCGGGCAGGCGGCGGCACCCCGATGGCGGTCATTGCTTTCGGTAGTTATCTCCTTACTCTGGGTGATTGTCCGGTGGGCGGGCGCGTCCCCGCACCACGGTCGACGAACCTCGCAAGGAGACACCCATGTCCATTGCACGCAACGCCGGCGCCGCGGCGCTGATCGGCGGGCTCGCCGGTGTGATGCTGCTTCCCCTGCCCGCCTCGGCGGCCGACGACGACCCGCACGAGGTCGAGTACGTCTACCTGGAGAACCGCATCGAGGCCTACGACGACGGGGAGCTCGTCGGCTACGTCGAGGCGCGCGACAAGGAGCACCTCTACGTCAACGACAAGCGGTGCGACGACTACAGCCCGCACGGCGACGTGGACGGGGACGGCGAGGTCAAGGAGTTCTGGGACCCGCGCGGGTGCAGCGTCGAGGAGGGGTGGCTGCACGAGGTGCCGCGCTCGTACCACTTCCGCATGTCCATCGCGGGCGACAACCACTCCGAGTGGCACCCGATCACCTGACCGGGGAGCGGAGTCCGGCCGCGGTCGCGGGGCGCGCGCCCCGCGACCGCGGCGCGCGCTCACACGTCCAGGTCGGACAGCTCGAACACGGCCCGGTACTCCAGGCCCTCGCCGACGACCTTCTCCCGGGCGCCGCGGTCCACGATCACGGCCACGCCGACCACCTCGGCGCCGGCCTCGCGCAGCGCCTCCACCGCGGTCAGCACCGACCCGCCGGTGGTGGAGGTGTCCTCGACCGCGAGCACCCGCCGCCCGGCCACGTCCGGCCCCTCGATCCGGCGCTGCAGCCCGTGCGCCTTCCCGGCCTTGCGCACCACGAACGCGTCCAGGGTGCGCCCCTGCGCCGCCGCCGCGTGCAGCATCGCCGTGCCGACCGGGTCGGCCCCCAGGGTCAGCCCGCCCACGGCCTCGTAGTCCAGGTCGGCGGTGGCCTCCAGCATGGCCCGCCCGACCAGCGGGGCGCTCCGCCCGTCCAGGGTCACCCGGCGCAGGTCGACGTAGTAGTCGGCCTCCTTGCCCGAGGAGAGGGTGACGCGGCCGTGCACCACGGCCTTATCGTTGACCTGTCGCAGCAGTTCTTCGCGGTCGCTCATGCCTCATGAGCCTAGACCGGCCGGATCACCACCCTGAGCAGCGGAGGAAGCATGGATCGGGACGCCGGGCACGTGCGTGTGGAGACCACCGCGGCCGACCGGAAGGGGGCCGAGGAGCTGGCCCGCTCGGTGGTCGAGCACCGGCTGGCCGCCTGCGCCCAGGTGTCCGGGCCGATCACCAGCTTCTTCCGGTGGGAGGACGCGGTCCAGGCCGAGGAGGAGTGGGCCGTGGTCATGAAGACCGCCGCCGACCGCCTCGACGCCCTGACCGCGCACCTCAACGAGGTTCACCCCTACGACGTCCCCGAGATCGTGGCCGTCCCGGTGCAGGGCGGCTCCGCCGACTACCTGGAGTGGGTCACCGACGAGACCCGCCCCGTCCGTTGAGGCCCGGCCGCCCGCTTCTGCTGAGCGCCTGGCCCGGCCTCGCCGAAGCGCTGGAGGAACGCGGCCTGTCGCCCGTCGGCGCCGCCCCCGACCCCGCCGCGGGGCCGCCGTACGCGGCGTCCTACGTCGCGGCCGCCTCCCTGGCCGCCGCCGCGCAGGCGCCGCCCGCGCCACTGATCATCGCGGTCGGCGAGGCGGCGCCCCTGGCCGCGGCCGTCGGCGCCGCCCAGCGCGCGGCACGCCGCCCGCCGTCCGGGTACGTGATCGCCGACGGCCTCATGCCCCAGCCGGGCACCCCCAGCCGCGCCGACCTGCGGCGGGCCCAGAACCCGGACCTCGCGTCGGACCACGACGAGCCGGCGCAGGCCCCCTCCGGCTACGACACCGAGCCCCTCCCCCCGACCCAGGACTGGCCCGACGCGCCCTGCGGGTACCTGTACACGGACACCCGCCACGCCCCCTGCGCCCGCAAGGCCGCCCTCAGAGGCTGGCCGGTAAAGGACGCCAGCGGAACAGTGACCCCGGCCGACCTGGCAGGGGCCCTGCTGTCCCTGATCGAGGAGATGTAGGGGGAGGGCGCTGCTTTTGGGCGGTGTGGTTCCGGTTCCATCCCCGCCGTCCGTGGGTGGGTGGTCATTCTTGCTCGGCGGGCCCGCCCCCGGGCCTGCGGTGGTGCAGGCCGCCGGTCCCGTTGCGGTCCGGGTCGGTGAGCGGCTGAGCAGGTACCCCGCTTCAGGTCCCCGCCCGGGCGGCGGGCCTCCGGAGTGTGAGCGAGATGGCGGCGACGACGAAGGTCCGCGACCCATACGGCAGCGCCGTCGGCTACCCGGCGTGTGCGTGGTCGGCGTGATTGGCGGCGACGAAACAAGCGGGGCGGTTCCCCGGCCCCGCCTGCCGGGCAGCGGGCCTCTCGCGGTCCGGGTCGGCGGGCGGCTGAGCAGGTACCCCGCTTACGGGCCCCGGCCGGGAGGCGGGCCACGGGAGTGTGGGGTGGAGGGCGGCGACGACGAAGGTCGGCGGCCCATCGGGTAGCGCTGTCGGGTGCGGCGCGTGTGCATGGTCA
>NZ_JAQFWQ010000070.1 GCF_027706725.1 Nocardiopsis endophytica | reverse complement strand
TCTCGGGGAAGTCGGGGTTATCGTGTCCGGTTTAACCCCGACTTCCCCGAGATCATCGTGGAGGGGGCCGTCCGGGCGGTGCATACCGGGCATGCCGGGCGGCGGGGGAGGGGGTCGGGCATCCTGCGTCGTGAAATCGACGCTTTTAGATGGATCGGGCGTCGGTTTCACGACCCAAGTTTGCCCCAGGGGGCCCGGAGTGCCCGGAAGGCGGGTTTCGGTCGAGTCGCTACTGGTCTGGCGCCTGGTTTGTCCGGTTCTGAGGGGGTCGGGTCTCCTTCTGGGCCCTGTTCGGCGGCTGGACCGGCCGTGCGGGCGTCGCGGGTGCACGGTCATCGCGGTACCAGAACGGGATTCGGTGTCAGTGGGGCCCTGAATGGCGCATCGGGGCCGTTTTCCCGGCTCTGTGTCACTGTCTGTAGTCGATATCGGGCTTGTGTGGGCCTCGGGCGTGCGGCCGAGGCGTCCGGGCGGCCTTGTTGTCGCCCCGGGCGGTGATCCTGTTGGGGTGAACGGGCATGAATCGGGCATCCTGTTCCCGAATCCCGTTCTGGTGTCGTCGCGTTCGTCGCCCAGGAGCCTGCGTGGGTGTCGCGGAGCGCGCATCCTGCCCCTTGCCGCCCTTAACGCGGAGTGTTCGCCCAGGTCACGACCCTGCTGGGGTTCGCCGTGTCGGCTCGACAGCCGTCCCGGGCGACGGAGAGCGCGATCCCGCCCCCCACCGCCTTCCCGGACCACCCGGGGCCCGCCGGACGGGCGACCGGGCCGGGAACCGCCCTGCTCACTCCGTCGCCGCCATCACCGGTGACCACGCACACGCCGGACGGCCGACGACGCTGCCGGAAGGGCCGCAGGCCTTTCGTCGCCGCCCTCCACCTCACATCCCGGCTACCCGCCTCTCGGCCGGGCCGGTGAGCGGGGTACCAGCTCTTCCGCCGCTGCCGACCACGGTGACTACGCGCGCGCTGCACCCGACAGCGCTGCCGGAGGGAAGCGGAGACGAGGCGGCTCCTGCGGCCGGGGACTACCGCGTCGGAGGGCTCGGGTCGGCCGCGGAGCCGGCCGCTCCGCACCATCGAGGCGGCGAGTCCGCCGACATGCGCCCGGTCGATGTGGCCGACCGGACGCGGCCTGGGACCTGCGCTGGCGGCGTTCGACGCGGACCGGCGTCCCCGCTGCCGGGCGATCACCCGGCAGGCGGCCGTCATCGCGCGCATCGGGGCCGACCTCGGCGGCGGCCTGCGCCAGTCGGTGCGCAACGCCGGGTTCCGGCTCCTGCCCGGCCGCGCCCTGGCACGGGCCGGGGCCCCGCTCGTCCAGTGGACGCCCCCGGCCTGAACGACCGGCCGGTGCGGGCGGCGGTCCAGCGGTAGCCTGCCCCTACCCGAACCGCGCGACCGGAGGAGTCGATGCCCGGATGACGGCAGAGCGGCCACGACCGACACAGGACGACGTGTTCGGGTACTTCGACACGCTGTCGAACTGGGGGCGGTGGGGCGACGACGACGAGCTCGGCACCCTGAACCACATCACCGACGGCGTCCGGCTGGCGGCGGCGCGGTCCGTGCGCCACGGCAGGAGCGTGTCGTGCGCGTGGGAGGTCACCGCGCCGCAGGAGATGGAGCGCTCGACGACGGTGTGCCCCTGCGCGGCCGACATGCCCGGAGCAGAGGACATGCCCGTGCCCCGGTTCCGCGACGACCGGCGCTGGGGGTTCGCCAACGAGCAGGTCTCCCTCAACTTCCACGGGAACACCGTCACCCACATCGACGCACCGTGCCACATCCTCTGGGACGGCGAGATGTACAACGGGCGGCCGCACTCGTCGGTCGGCGCCTCGACGGGATCGGGGTGGGCGGCCGTCACGGCGGCGGCGAACGGGATCATCACGCGCGGCGTCCTGCTGGACGTCACCGCGGTCCGCGGCGTGCCGTGGCTGGAACCGGGGCAGGGCGTGTTCCCCGAGGACCTCGAGGAGGCCGAGCGCCGCCAGGGCGTGCGGGTGCGGTCCGGCGACGCGGTGCTCCTGCGCACCGGCGGCGGCCGCGTCCGGCACGAGGGAGGTGCGGCCGGCGGCATCACGCAGGCCGGCTGGCACGCCTCCTGCCTGCCGTGGCTGCACGAGCGGGAGGCCGCCCTCATCGGCGCCGACACCCCTCAGGACGTTCAACCGTCGGGGTATGACGGCGTGCTGATGCCGGTCCACGCCGTGAGCCTGGTCGCGATGGGCCTGTGGATGCTCGACAACTGCGACCTGGAGGCGTGCGCGGCGACGGCCGCCGAACTCGGCCAGTGGGACTTCCACCTGTCGGTCGCCCCGGTCCGCTTCGCCGCCACGACCGGCAGCCCGGTCAACCCCATCGCCACCTTCTGACCCCGCCCACAAGGCGCCAGGGGCATCGAGGGCGGCGGTATCGCCGCCTTCCCGCCCCTGAAGCGTCCATTCCACGGCGCCGGACGGCCGGGCAACCGACCGCGGTCCGACCTGCGGCACCCGCCCCGCCGCTACGCCGGGGGCGCCGTGCTGTCCCGCAGGACCACCTCCGCCCCCGCCGGGACCCTCCTCGGCTCGGCGGCCGGGGCCTCGGCCAAGGCCAGCCTCGCCGCCTCCTGGCCCATCCACTCCAGCGGCAGCCGCACCGTCGTCAGGGACGGGATCAGGTCCCGCAGCGTCGGGATGTCGTCGAACCCCGCCACCGACAGGTCCTCCGGCACCCGCAGGCCCGCATCGCGCAGGGCCGCGATCGCGCCCGTCGCCATCACGTCGTTCACCGCGAACAGGCACGTCGCGTCCGTCCCCGCCGCCAGCAGGCGCTGCGTCGAGGCGTACCCCCCGTCACGGGTGAAGGCCCCGTGCACCACGTCGTGGTAGGCGGGCTCGATCCCCGCCTCCGACAGCGCGCCGTGGAACCCGTCCAGCCGGTCGCGCGCCGTGCGCAGGTCCGGCGGCCCCGCCAGCACCGCGAACCGCCGGTGCCCCATCGTGATCAGCCGCCGCGCGAGGTCCGCCGCGCCCTCCCGGTTGGCCGGGACCACCGTGTCGGCCGGCAGCCCGCCCTGCGACACGCACGCCACCCGGCCGCCCTGGGCGGTGAACCGCTCGATCTCGGCGGCCAGGTTCCGGTTCCCCGCCTCGTCCACCGTCCTGGTGCCCGCCAGCACCACGGCCTTGGCCCGGTGCGCCCTGAGCGTGGCCAGGATCTCGGTCTCCCGCTGCGGAGCGCGCCCCGTGGTGCCCAGCACCACCACCAGCCCCTCCTCCTCGGCGCGGCCGGTCACGCCCGCCGCGATGCTGGAGAAGTACGGGTCGGCGATGTCGTGCACGATCAGCCCGACCAGGGAGCTGGAATTGCGCGCCAGCGCCTGCGCCGAGGCGTTGGGCAGGTACCCCAGCTCGCCCGCGCTGGCCAGCACCTTCTTGCGCAGCTTCTCGCCCACCTGCCGGGTGCTGCCGTTCAGCACCCGCGAAGCGGTCGCCAGCGAGACCCCCGCATGCTGGGCGACCTGCTCCAATGTGACGTTGCCGCTGCTCTGGCTGTCCACTTGCGGTGTCCTCCCCGCCCCCCGGTTCGCGAACGCTCGCCGCCCGGCTCGTCCCGTGGCGCGCGGATCGCGCCCACTCCGGACGGAAAACTTTTTCCTGGCTTTCCTAGGATCGTAGCCGCTCGCGCCAGGTGCGTCGGGGGATCCAGCCCAGCAGCCGGCGGGCCTCGGCGCTGGAGAACGCCGCCCGCCCGGGCGCCAGCGACGCGGCCGCCGCGGCGGTCCCCGGGTGGAACCGGGGCAGCAGCTCCGACAGCGGCCCCTCGGCCATCGGGTCCTCGGCGATGGCGTGCAGCACCCGCCCCTGCGCCGCCCCCGAGGCGTCCTCGGCGATCAGCGCGAACAGCTCGGCGGCGTCCTCGGCGTCGACGTAGTTGAACAGCGACGCCGCCGCCAGCTCCGGGCGGGCCAGCCGCTCGGCCACCGTGTGCCCCTGCTGCGTGGGCGCCCCCTCCCACTCCTCGGGCGCGATGACGTACCCCGGGCGCACCGCGGTGAACACGCACCCGCCGTCGGACGAGCGGGCCAGCGTGCGCACCGTCTCCTCGATGACCGCCTTGCTCAGGCCGTAGGCGTGCACCGGCGCCACCGGGTGCCCCTCGTCGAGCGGCAGCCGCTCGGGCGCCCAGTCCGCGGGTCCGTACCCGAACACCGTGGGGGAGGAGGCCGCCGCCACCGACCGTGCACCGTGCGCGCGGGCGTCGTCCAGCACCCCCCACGCCAGCCGGGCGTTGACCGCCACCGTCTCGGCGCCCGGCCGGGCGTGCGGCACCGCGATCCCCGCCAGGTGCGCCACCGCCTCGGGCCGGACGTCGGCGAACACCCGCGCCCGCGCTCCGTCGTCCAGCAGGTCGACCTCGCGGAATTCGACCCCGGGCCGCTCCGGGCCGGGGGACGCGTCCACCGACGTCACCTCGTGGCCGCGCCGGGCGAACACCTCGACCACGCTCCGGCCCAGCCGCCCGGACCCTCCGGTGACCAGCACGCGCATTCCAAGAACCGCCTTTCGTGTTGTGAAGGGGAGGGGCAGGGGAGAGGAGGGAGGGAGAGGCAGGGAGAGGGGGAACGGGGAGTGGAAAGGAGTTCTCCAGGCCCCCCGCCCGGCGGGGCCGGCTACCCCGGCAGGGCCGCCACAAGGCGCCCCGCCTCCTCAGGGGACAGGTGCCCGTCAGCCACCACGACCGCCCAGCCGCGCTCCACCACGCCCCCGTCGGCCACGCGGAGCACCTCGTCCCAGGCCAGCGACGTGCCCACCCCCGGGTACTCGGCGGCCCGGATGAACCACGGGTCCCGCACGGCCCCCGTCTGCGCGAACACCAGCGTCCACGGCCCCCCGGCCGGAGCGGTTCCCGACAGCGCCACCCACTCCGCCCGCGACCCGTGCAGCTCCGCCTCGCCCCCGGGCCCCGAACCGAAGCACTCCGGCGCCTCTTCGGCGATCGGCGCCCGCCAGAACAGGCCGCCGTACCCCGCGCCCGGCCGCCCGTTGGTCGCCGGGCTCCCGATCACCAGCTCCCGGCCCGCGGTGTTGCGCAGCCGCGTCCGCATCCGGAGCACCCATGCCCCGTCCGTCGCAGGCGCGGCCGACGCCGTGCGCTCCTCGCTCAGCAGCTCCCCGCCGTCCGGCCCGGTCCAGGACAGCTCCTCGACCCGCCGGTCCGGGGCCTCCTCCAGCCACCGCACGTGCTCCTGGCGGCCGTGGTTGTCCAGCATCACCGACCCCCGGTCCCGGGTGAAGGTGCGCCCGCCCCAGAAGCTGGCGCCGTCGACGTCGGCCACGGTCACCCCCGTCCCCAAGTGGTGCCGGTGGTCGTCGGGGAACACCTCGGTCACCGCGGTCCCGCCCAGGGTGCGCACCGGGTGCAGGTGGGCCCGGGGCGACAGCCCGGGGGCCACGCCGGCGCCCGACCGCAGCTCGGCCACGGGCAGGCCGGACACGTTCAGTGCGGGGACGGGCCGGTCGCTCTGCGGAGCCGTCATGCTCGGCCGCCTTTCCCGGCGGCCCACGGCGCGCCGATCTCGGAGAACAGGGCCACCCGCTCGGCGCAGGCGAACACCGCCGCGTCCACGCCGCGCACCGTGCGCCGCAGCCCCTCGTCGGTCACCTCGGTCACCTGGGCGTCCGCGGGGACCGGCTCGGGGTCCGGGGCGGTGCGCACCGCCTCCAGCACCCCCATGAACCCGGCCACCGCCCTGGGCGGCACCAGCAGCCGGGCGCCCCCGTCGGCGTGGTCGAGCAGGTTCTCCAGCAGGTCGGTGCGCGGGTGCACCGACACCCGCTCCTGGCGCCCGCGCCGCAGCACCACCCGGTCGCGGGTGTACTCCAGCACGATGCTCCCCTCCGAGCCGTGCACCGTGAGGAACGGGTCGCGCGCCTGCTCGGCGCAGAGCGTCACCGCCACCGCCACCGGCGGCCCGCCGCGGGTGCGCACCCGCACGCACGAGGTGTCGTCGGCCTCGATCGGGTGCGCGTGGAAGAGCTCGGCCTCCACCCCCTCGGGCGGCGTCCGGTCGGCCCCGGCCACGGCCAGGGCGGTCGCCACCGCGTGCGCGAAGGGGTTGGTCAGCGCCCCGTCGACCACGTCGCGCCCGTCCAGCCGTCGGCGCCCGGCCCAGTCCGCGCGCGCGTAGTAGGCCGAGGTGCGCACCCAGGTCCCGGCGGCGCCGATGCCGCGCACCTCGCCGACCGCCCCGTCGGCGACCATCCGGCGCACCGCCGCCACGGCGGCCGACCCCAGGCTCTGGAACCCGATCTGGCAGGCCGGCCCGGCCGCGTCGGCGGCGGCGCACAGCGCCTCGAACTCGGCGGCGCCGGCCGCGGGCGGCTTCTCCAGCAGCACGTGCGCCCCGTGCTCCAGGGCGGTGCGGGCCAGCGGCAGGTGCGTGTGGATCGGGGTGGCGATCACGGCCGCCCGGGCGCCGGTGCGCTCGATCAGGCCGCCCAGGTCGTCGGAGACCGGGACCGGCCCCAGCCCCTCCAGCCCGGCGTCGGCGAGCGGGGCCCGCTCGCACACCCCCACCAGGCGCACCCGCCCGGCGTCGGCGAGCCGGCGCAGGTTGCGCAGGTGGGAGCGGCCGTGGCCGTTGGCGCCGGCGAGCACGACCGGGACGGGGCCCTCCCCGGTCACCGGTGGCCTCCGGCGTCCGGCAGCAGGCCGGCGGGGAGCAGGCCGTCGATCCGCTCCGGCGCCCCCGAGGCCATCGAGGCGTTGGCGGCCAGCCCGGTCAGCAGCGCCCGGGCGCCGTCGGCGTCGTCCGGCCGGATCCCGTCGTCGCCGCCGCCGAAGAGCGAGTCGAGCATGCGCACGTCGCCGCCGCCGTGCGTCCCCTCGCCCACCTGTACCGGGATCTCCTCCGCGGGCCGCCAGTGGTTGCGCAGCACCAGCCGGGAGACGGTGGACTCCTTGGGCGCGGGCATCCCGCGCACCGGCGCGGCCCCGTCGCCGGGCGGCGGGGTGGAGGGCACCTCGGTCACGTCAAGCTCCAGCCGCCCCTTGCTGCCGGTGAAGGCGACCCGGTAGCCCTCCCACGGCGAGTAGGCCGCCAGGTGGTAGCTGAGCCGCACCCCGGTGTCGTAGCGCACCAGCACCGACATGTCGTCCTCGATGGTGATGCCGGGCCCGAACACGTTGAGGTCGCGCCGGTAGCCGTCCTCGTGCTCGGCGTCCAGGTAGAGCGCGGTCAGGTCCGGGCTGTCGGCCATGTGCAGCGCGAACGGGTCGCCCTGGGCGCCGGGGGCGCTGTGCGCGCGCTCGTACTCGGAGGCCAGCCCGTGCCGCCGGCCGTTCTCCTCGCCGTAGAAGAACAGCCCGCCCCAGGCGAAGACCTCCTCCGGGCGCGCGCCGGTCCACCAGTTGACCAGGTCGAAGTGGTGCGAGGCCTTGTGTACCAGCAGCCCGCCGGACTGGCGCTTGTCGCGGTGCCAGCGGCGGAAGTAGTCGGCGCCGTGGCGCAGGTCGAGCAGCCACTCGAAGTGCACCGACCCGATCTCGCCGATCGCCCCGTCCCGGAGCATCCGGTGCACCTGCCGGTGGACGGGGTTGTAACGGTAGTTGAAGCCGACCGTGACGCGGCGCCCGGTGGCGCGGCGGGCCTCGGCGATGCGGCGGCACCCGTCGAGGTCGGCGGTCATGGGCTTCTCGGTGATCGCGTCGCACCCCGCCTCGAGGGCGGCGACGACGTAGTCGGCGTGCAGCCGGTCGACGGTGCACACGATCACCTCGTCCACCCGGTGCTCGGCGAGCATCGCGCCGAACTCCTCGGGCGGGTGCGTCGCCGCCTCGGGAGCGCCCTCCTCGGCGAGGATCGCGTTGTGCACCGCCATGCGTGTGCGGTTGGGGTCGCACAGCGCCACGAGCCGTCCCAGGTGGGCGTGGGTGGTGGCGAGCGCGTGGGTGTACATCCGGGCCCGGGATCCGGTGCCGACGATGGCGTACCGTCTGGGCCCTTGCTGCTGCGCTGGATCGTTCACCCCCCTGACGGTAAACGCTTTCCCGGGATTTGGCCAGAGGGGCCCAGTGAAGGCGGAGCGGGAACCGCGTGGCCATCGTGGCCAGCAGGGGTGAACCGTTGACACCCCTGTAACGCGGTGCTAGAAACGGAGCATTCTATTCCATGGATAGCGCTTACCAAGGCATTCGCCCCCGTGGCGGGGTGTGGCCTCGCCCACGTTCCGCCGGAGGGCCTCCGACACCCCCGGACCGACGAGATTGGCGGTCGCGAAACATGAGCGCAGAAAGCGGATTCCGGCGCTCCCCCGCAGGGGGAGGTGGGCTCCGGTGACCGCGGTCCTCAACAACCGTCCCGCCGCCGGCGCCGACCGCGGCGGGGCCGGCGGGACCGGCGGCGGCCCCCGGCTCCCGAGGCCGGGCCGCGAGGCGGCCGCACGGCGGCGGAGGGAGTCCCTGACCGCCTACGGCTTCCTCGCCCCCTGGTTCCTGGGGCTCGGGCTGATCACCATCGGGCCGATCATCGCCTCGCTGTACTTCTCCTTCACCGACTACAGCCTCATCGGCGGCGCCGACTGGGTCGGGCTGGAGAACTACCGCCGAATGCTGGACGACCCCCGCCTCCACCAGTCGCTGGCGGTCACCTTCAAGTACGTCTTCATCTCGGTGCCGCTCCAGCTCGCCATGGCGCTCGCCCTGGCCATGGTGCTGGACCGGGGGGTGCGCGGCCTGCCGCTGTACCGGTCGGTCTACTACCTGCCCTCACTGCTGGGCGGAAGCGTGGCCGTGGCCATCCTGTGGCGCCGCATCTTCGGCGCCAACGGGCTGATCAACCAGATCCTGGAGTCGGCGGGCGGGCTGTTCGGGCTGAGCCCCTCCCTGCCCGGCTGGGTGTCCGACCCCGAGTACGCACTGGGCACCCTGATCATCCTGAACGTGTGGACCTTCGGCGCGCCCATGGTCATCTTCCTGGCCGGGCTCCGCCAGATCCCCCGCATGTACTACGAGGCCGCCCAGGTGGACGGCGCCGGGCCGGCGCGCCGGTTCTGGTCGGTCACGGTCCCCCTGCTCACCCCGATCATCTTCTTCAACCTCGTGCTGCAGATGATCAACGCCTTCCAGACCTTCACCCAGGCGTTCGTCGTCAGCGGCGGTACCGGGGGGCCGTCGGACTCGACCCTCTTCTACACGCTCTACCTGTACCAAGAGGGGTTCGGCTCGTTCAACATGGGCTACGCCTCGGCGATGGCCTGGCTCCTCCTCATGATCATCGGAGGGTTCACCGCGGTGAACTTCCTCGCGTCCAAGTACTGGGTCTTCTATGGCGATTGACGAGACGGGCACGCGCGCCCGAGTGCGCGACGGGCGCGGCGACCGGGACCAAGAGCGCGCGCGGCGCCGCGAGGCGGCCGAGCGGAGCGAGCGCATCCGCAGGTTCTTCATCCACGCGGGTCTGATCCTCTTCGGGCTGGTCATGCTGTACCCGCTGCTGTGGATGCTGGCCAGCTCCTTCAAGCCCACCGAGGCCATCTTCCGCGACCCCGGGCTGTGGCCGGGCGCGGACTTCACCGCCGGGAACTACGGCGACGGATGGACCGCGCTGGAGTACCCCTTCCACCACTACGTCATCAACTCGCTGATCGTGGTGGGCGCCTCGGTGGTGGGCAACCTGATCGGGTGCTCGATGGCGGCCTACGCCTTCGCCCGGCTGGAGTTCTTCGGCAAGAAGCTGTTCTTCGCCGTCATGCTCATGACGATCATGCTGCCGGTGCACGTGGTGATCGTGCCGCAGTACATCCTGTTCGCCAACCTGGGCTGGATCAACACGTTCCTGCCGCTGATCGTGCCCAAGCTGCTGGCCACCGACGGCTTCTTCATCTTCCTGATGGTGCAGTTCATCCGAGGGCTGCCGCGCGACCTGGACGAGGCGGCGCGCATCGACGGCTGCGGCCACGTGCGCATCTTCTGGCGGATCATCATGCCGCTGAGCCTGCCCGCGCTGGCCACCACGGCGATCTTCACCTTCATCTGGACCTGGAACGACTTCTTCGCCCAGCTCATCTTCCTGACCTCGCCGGACATGTACACGGTGCCGGTGGCGCTGCGCACGTTCGTCGACTCCACCACCCAGACCTCCTGGGGGCCGCTGCTGGCGATGTCGGTCGTCGCCCTCGGCCCGGTCTTCGGGTTCTTCCTCGCCGGTCAGCGGTACCTCGTCCGGGGCATCGCCACGACCGGGATCAAGTAGTCCCCCCACGTCCGAAGGGATCCCCCCGACATGGCAGCACGCAAGCGCGGAGCACCCCCTGCCCGCTCTGCCCGGAGAATGCTGGCCGTCCCCGCCACCGCCGCCGCGGCCGCCCTGCTGGCCGCCGGGTGCGGAGGCGGCGGCGCCGACGGCGAGGTCGAGCTCCGCTTCTCCTGGTGGGGCGCGGACGACCGGCACGAGGCCACCCAGGAGGTCATCGACCTCTTCGAGGAGAAGAACCCCGGCATCACGGTCACCGCCGAGTACACCGACTGGGAGGGGTACTGGGACAAGCTGGCCACGAGCACGGCCGCCAACGACATGCCCGACGTGGTCACCATGGAGGAGCGCTTCCTGCGCGAGTACTCCGACCGGGGGGCGCTGGCCGACCTCAACGAGCTGGAGGGCCTGGACACCTCCAACGTCGACGAGCTGGTGGCCTCCTCCGGCGACGTGGACGGCCAGAAGTTCGGCGTGGCCACAGGCGTCAACGTGCTCTCCGTGATGGCCGACCCGGCGCAGTTCGAGGCGGCGGGCGTGGAGATCCCCGACGATGGGGCGTGGACGTGGGAGGAGTACGTCGCCACCTCCGCCGAGATCACCGAGGCCAGCGGCGGCGACATCTACGGCTCGCAGGCCATGGGGTACAACGAGAGCTCGTTCAACATCTACGCCCGGCAGCACGGGGAGGCGCTCTACGCCGAGGACGGCTCCCTCGGGTTCAGCAAGAAGACGCTGGAGGACTGGTTCGGCCTGGTCGCGCAGATGCAGGAGGAGGAGGCCCAGCCCACCCCGGCCGAGAACGTGGAGATCGAGGCCGGCGGCCCCGACCAGTCGGTGATCTCCACCGGTTCGGGCGCCATGGCCCACTTCTGGTCCAACCAGCTGGCCGCCATCTCCGGCGCCGCCGAAGGCGACGTGGAGCTGTTGCGCTACCCCGGTGAGACCGAGTTCGACCGCACCGGCATGTACTTCAAGCCGGCCATGTACTACTCGGTCTCGGCCGGGAGCGACCACCCGGAGGAGGCGGCGAAGTTCGTCGACTTCCTGCTCAACGACGTGGACGCGGGACGGATCATCCTCGCCGACCGCGGCCTGCCCGCCAATACCGAGGTGCGCGCGGCGATCACGGAGGACCTGGACGAGGCCGGGACCCGCTCGGCCGAGTTCGTCGAGGAGCTGCGCCCGGACATCGTGGACGGCCCGCCCCCGCCGCCGATCGGCGCCGGCGACGTCGTGGAGATCACCAGGCGGATCGTCGACGACGTCCACTTCGGCGAGATCACCCCTGAGGAGGCGGCCGACCGCTTCATCAAGGAGGTCGAGGCGGCCACGCAGCAGTAGGGCGCCGCCCGCGCGTCAGTCCAGCGCGACGGCCACCACCTGGGTGACCTGCCCGGAGGAGAAGTTGTCGTCGGACACGAGCACCAGGGTGCGGCGGCCGTCGTCCAGCCGCGGCCCCCACGTCATGCCCTCGACGTTGTCGACGTGCTCCAGGCCCAGGCCTCCCAGGTCGAACACCGGCTCCTTGCCGGCGATGAGCCGGTGGTCCGGGTCGCCGGGCAGCTCGCGCACGCGCGACACGTCGGGCGCCGCGCCGAGGTCGGTCCGGTACACCCGCACGCTGTTGCCGACCCCCTGGACGAAGTCGCGCTCCAGCACCAGGAACTCCCCGGGGGACTCGGGGTCCTCCAGGATCGAGGTCACCCCGTTCTCGGCGTGCCCGTCGGCGGGGTCGGGCTCGGCGGCGGCCGGGTCGGCGGGGTAGGCGTGCTGGGAGAGCAGGCGGCCGCGGCGGTCGGTCACGGTGATGCGCACGGGTGCGCCGTTCTCGGGCGAGGTGCGTGGGCCGTCCTGGTAGAGCGGGCCCTCCATGGCGGTGACGACGGTCCCGTCGGAGGCCAGGTCCATCCCCTCGAAGGTGAGGTTGGCGCGCGGCCCGGTCTCGTGGCGGCTCATGCGCAGCCGGGGGTGGGCCGGGGGCAGCGCGCGCCGGGTGCGGCCGTCGGCGCCGGCGGCACGGACCTGCGGGTCGCGGAGCACGGGGCGGCCCTCGCCGACGCGGCGGTCGCCCTCGGTGGTCCACCACACCTTCCCGGTGGCCGGGTCGATCCGCACCGACTCGGGGTCGACGGTCCGCGGCGCGTAGGGGCGGCCGGAGCGGTCCCGCAGCGTGGTGGTGCCGGTGAAGGCGACCCCGTGCACCCCGTCGGCGTCCACATCGATCCGGGCGGTGTAGAAGCGGGCGGGGGAGTGCTCCGAGCGGTCGTCGCTGATCAGCACGTAGTCGCCGGTGCGGGGGTCGCGGTCGATGCCGGACAGCCCGCCGACGGGGGTGTCCTGGAAGCGCGTGCCGTGCTCGACGACGGCCGACCCGAGCAGCTCGGCGGCGGGTGAGGCCTGGGCGGGGGAGACGGGGGAGGCCGCGAGGGCGGCCGCGGCGGTGGCGGCCGTGACGGCGGCGGTGTACCTCTTCACGCTCCGGCACCCTACGGCGCACCGGCCACGCAGGGGTGAGCGCCCGGTGGCCGGATCGTGCCGCACGGGCGACCGGTGGCGGTCGCGCCCGGGGCCGGGCGGGCCGACCGGGTAGGGAACGGGGGAGCGGAAGGAGTCCACCATGCAGCCCCCTTCGGGAAGCCCTCCGGACCAGTATCCCCCTCCGCCCCCGCCCGGCACCGTCACCGCGGTGCGGGTGCTGCTGATCATCGGCGGCGTCCTCGGGGCGCTGGCCGCCGTGGCAGTGGCCGTCGGCATGGCCGTCGTGCCGCCGCTCGTCGCGGAATCGCCCGAGGTGCGGGAGGGCCTGGAACAGGAGGGCATCGATCCCGGGGCCCTGATGGGGACGATGCTGTTCGCCCTCGTCCAGTCCCTGGTCTACGGGGGCGTCGCGCTGGTACTGGCGTTCCAGGCCAAGCGCCGTACGGCAACCGTGTACCTGGCGACGGTGGCGTTCTTCGCGTTGGCCGTGGTGTACACGCTCGGCGCCATGGTGCTGGAAGGGCAGACCTACGTGCTGGCGCTGCTGTTCAACGTGGCGGCGCTTGTGCTGTTGTTCCTCCCGGCCACGCGCGAGCACTATGGGGTGGGCACCTGAACGCGCGGAGGGCGTGATGGCGATGATGATGCTCCTCGCACTGGCGGCGGCCGCCGCCGTGGGGGTGGCGGTGGGCTGGCTGCTGGCGACGGCCGTGCAGCCGGGCCGCCAAACGAGCGCCTCGGCGCTGCCACCCTCTGAGGGGCGTCCGCGCCTGGACTCGGCCTTGGAGGAACTGCGCCACCGCTACGCCCGGGGCGAGATCGACCGCGAGGAATACCTCCAACGCAAGATCGACCTGGAGACCGACTGGGACTGAGGCCGGAGCATTCGGCAGGGGGCGCCTTCCGCTAGACATGGGGGATGCACACCACCATCGACTGGGACACCTGCGTCGCGGAGGAGGGATGCCGCGGTATCCGGGCCGCAGGGACGGATATGTGCCTCGCGCACCTGGACTCCGATGCCCTGGACGCGTTCCTCGCAGGTCTGGAGCCGGGGAGCGACCTGGACCTCTCGGGGACCGCGATCAGCACGGGCCTCTTGGGCCCCCTGCTCGACGCGCTCAGGGACGAGGACGGGTGGGCGGTCCTCGGGCATGCCCGATTCACCGAGGCGCGCTTCACGGGCGGCACAGGATTCGGGGATGTGCACTTCAGAGGCAACGTGTGGTTCGAGGGCGCCCATTTCGAACACAATGCAGGGTTCTCCGCCACGCAGTTCGACGGGCTCGCCAGGTTCGCGGGGGTGCGCATCGAGGGCGATGCGTGGTTCATGGGTGCGAACTTCGAGGACAATACTGACTTCACGGACGCGTACATCGGGGACAGGGCCTTTTTCAGTGGTGTGCACTTTGGGGGCTATGCGATGTTCGCAGGCGCCCACTTCGCCGATGACGCTTCGTTCGGGGCTGTGGATTTCGCGGGCGACGGCCTGTTCGTCGGCGCGCGCTTCGAGGGGAGCACAGACTTCGCGGACGCGTGCTTCGGGCGCAGCGCCGATTTCCGCGGTGCGGAGTTCAACGATTCCTCTTCCCTCACCATCGTCGCCGCCGAGCAGGTGGACCTCTCCGGCGCAGCGTTCGCTTCGCCCGTCGCCCTGGGGGTCGATGCCTCCGGACTCGACCTCCGAGGGGCCGCCTTCCCCTCGGGAGTGCGTCTGGAGCTCAGGCGCGCCGCCGTCGACCTGGAGGGGGCCCGGATCGAGGGGCCCACAACACTTTCGGGCGGGTCCCGGCCGATGGCCTCGGAGGAGGATGGGCCTCCTATCGGAGAACCGCTCCCGCCCGGGCGGAGTCCGCGGCTCCTGTCCCCTGCGAGCGGCGCCGAGCGGATGCCGGTGGTGGTGTCCCTGCGGGGTGTGGACTGCACGAACCTGACGCTCAACGACGTGGACCTGTCCTCGTGCCGCTTCGCCGGAGCCATGAACGTGGCCGCCCTCGGCCTCCAGGGCCAATGCGTCTTCGCCCGTCCGCCGAGGACGCGCGGCGGCCGGTTCGGCCGGCTGGTGCGGTGGTCGCGGCGCCGCGTTCTGGCCGAGGAACGCGAGTGGCGCACCGCCATGGGGTACCGCGGCTGGGTGGACGACCCTGACGAGGCCGAGTACCTCGTCGGCCTGGAGCGCCCCGAGGTGTCTGCCGAGCAGATGGCCGACCTCTACCGCAGCCTGCGCCGCGCCCTGGAGGACAACGCCGACCAGCCCGGGGCCGCCGACTTCTACTACGGCGAGATGCTGTTCCGCGCCCGTGCCGTCTCCACCCCGTCGGCCGAGCGGGCGATCCTGTGGGCCTACTGGGCGTTCTCGGGGTTCGGGCTGCGCGCCTTGCGCGCGCTCGCGGCGCTGGCGGTCCTGGTGGCCGTGACCACGGCGGTGCTGGCCGGGTGGGGGATCCCGGACAAGGCGCCTCAGCAGCGGGTGGAGTTCACACTGCCGCCCGGCGCGAGCGGCGGGCAGGTGGCGGCCGAGATCGACACGCCCTCGGCCGGGCTCCCGGACCGGGAGGACCGGTGGACGGGCGACCGCTTGGAGAAGGCCGCGCGGATCGCGATGGGGGCCGTGGTGTTCCGCGACGCGGGCAAGGAGCTGACCGACGTGGGCGCCTGGACGGTGGTGGTGTCCCGGTTCACGGGGCCGGTACTGCTGGCGCTGGCGGTTCTGGCGGTGCGCAACCGGGTGAAGCGGTGACCGGACCCCGACCCCCATACGTGGTCGGGGTCCGCCCGTTCCGGGTATTGATCCGGTGTTCCGTCCCCCGCCCCGGTGCGTGCCGGGTGAGTCCAGGAGTCGAATGTGCCTGGCCGTGCGCATCGCTGCGCTCGTGCCCGCCGTGATGTTCGGTGCGTTGTGGGCGGTGGTCGCCCCCGCCTGAGCCTCCGAGGTCACATCCGTGGACCTGTGGTGGCGGGCCCGCCGCTCGGCCCCTGGTCCCGGTAAGGGCGTCAGCCGGTGACGCTCTCCTTTCCGTTCTCGATGTGGCCGGCCATGCGGCGGAGGAAGGCGTCGTCCCCCGCGACGGCCACGGTCAGGTCGTACCAGCCCTCGGCCGGGGAGGTCGGCCAGTTCTCCGTGTGCTCCGCGCCGGGGGCCACCCGGACCGTCTTCGCGGGCTTGCCCGCACCCTCCGTGTACGCGTTCGGGGTGAGGGTGAACTCCAGCTCGGCGTCCCCGCTGTTGGCCAGGGTGACGGCCAGCCTCCGCCCCTTCGCGTGGACCCGGGTCCGCACGCCTGCCGCCGAGCCCGGGGCGCCGGCCTCCGCCGACCCGGCGAACTCGCGTCGGAACCCGTTCGGGCCGACCACGGTGAAGTCGTAGCCGTCCCCGGAGACCGGCACCGTCCACTCCTCGCCCTCGGCTCCCGGGGCGACGTCGCGGTGCTGCGGGGCGTCGAACTCACCGCCGTACGGGAACAGCGCCATGTGCACGCCGGACGCGCCGTCGTTGGAGGCGCTCAGCGCCACCTCCCGCGCCTCGGGGTCGAACTCCCCGTCCAGGTCGGGCTGGTAGGGCAGGGGGCGGGCCGGGCGCGTGCCCGGCTCCTGCTCGGGGATGCGCCCCTCGGCCGGGGGCAGCGGACGCCAGCGGCCGGTGAACTCCGGGATCTCGCCGGGCTCGGCCACGCCGGGCTGCGGGCGCCCGCGCGAGAAGTCGAACGCGCCGGTCAGGTCGCCGCAGACGCTCCGCCGCCACGCTGTGATCGCGGGCGCCTCGACCCCGGTCAGCCGCTCCAGGAAGCGCACCTGGGAGGTGTGGTCGAAGACCTCCGAGCAGACGTAGCCGCCCACCGTCCAGGGGGAGACGACCAGCAGCGGCACACGGATGCCCAGCCCGGTCGGCGCGCCCTGCCAGTGCTCCTCCTCCACGCCCGGCGGAGGGACGGGCGGCGGCACGTGGTCGAAGAACCCGTCGTTCTCGTCGAAGGAGATGATGACGGCGGTCTTCTTCCACACCTCGGGCGACGACGCCAGCGCGTCGAGCACCTTGTAGGTGATGGTGGCGCTGTGCACCGGTGACGAGACGCTGGGGTGCTCGGACTCCCCGGAGTTGGGCACCAGGTAGCTGATCCGGGGCAGACTCCCCGCCTCGACGTCGGCGCGGAAGGCCTCGGCCAGGGACCCGGGGCGGCCGCGGCGCAGCCCGCGCTCGTACAGCTCCCGCTCGTCATCGGACAGCGCCTCGACGCCCTCCTCCAGCAGGGCCAGCTTCTCCTTCTGCTCCTCCTCGGGCAGGTCGGCCACCTCGCCGTAGAACTCGGTGAGGCCGCTGTACCCGCCCGCCTTCGACAGCGCCTTGCGCGCGACGGCCTTGAAGGACGCGAAGAAGTCGAGGTTGTTGTCGGTGAAGTTGTCCCATTCCTGGTAGACGCGCCAGCTCACGCCCGCCTTCTGCAGGTGCTCGGGGTAGGTCGTCCAGTCGTACCCCGGGTGCCGCCCCTCGTCGTAGGCGTCGTTGCCGACCGCGCGCCGCCCGTCGGCCTCGAACCCGGTCCACCCGCTCACCCAGTGGTTGCGGTTGGGGCTGGTGGAGGTGTGGATGGAGGAGAAGTAGGCGTCGCACACCGTGAAGGTGTCGGCCAGCTCGAACTGGAAGGGGATGTCCGCGCGGTCGTAGTGGGCCATGGTGGCGGCGGTCTTGGCGCCGGTCCACCCGTCCATCCAGCCGTCGTTCCAGGCGGCGCGGCCCCCGTCCCAGGAGTGGTCGAGGTCGCCGATGTACTGCAGGTCCTCGTTCTGCCGCTCGGCGGCCGCGCGCACCGAGAACGGCGGCACCGGCGCGGCCTTCGTGCCCTGCTCGAACACGCTCCGCCCGTCGCGCAGCCGCACCGCGTTGCGGTCGCCGAAGCCCCGGACGCCCTGCAGGGTGCCGAAGTAGTGGTCGAAGGACCGGTTCTCCTGCATGAGCAGCACCACGTGCTCGACCGCGTCGAGCCCGCCCTCGGGGGCCGGTTCGGCGAGCGCGGCCCGCAGCGACGGGGGCAGCAGCGACGCCGCTGCCGCCCCCGCCGCCCCGGCGGCTCCCGCCTGCAGCAGCCTCCGCCGAGAGATGTCCAGGGTCATGGGGGATTCTCCTTCCGTTCCGCCTCGCCGGGACGACTGTTCCGTCCCACCGGCCCCGGGGCCAGGGCCCAGGCGACGCTAAAGAGCGGGGGAGACACGGAAGCGACCCTCGGGTGGAAACCAGGAGAATTCCGTCAAGGGGGACGTGCCGCCGGTGCCGTCACCCCCAGCGGCTGGTGATCGGCAGGCGGCGGTCGCGTCCGAGGGCGCGCTTGGTGATCTTGGGCCCCGGGGGGTAGGCGCGGCGCCGGTGCTCGGCCCGGTCGACGAGGCGGACGGCCGTGCGGACGAGTTCCGGGTCGAAGCCGTCGGCGACCAGGTCCTGGACGCCCTTGTCGGTGCCGATGTAGGCCTCCAGGAGCGCGTCGAGCACCCGGGGGTCCGCGTCCGCGGCGGCGCCGGCCCGGCCGTCGTCCCGGGCGAGGCACTCGGCGGGGACCGGCTCGGGCGCGCCCTCGGCGGCGGCACGGGTGTTGCGCCATCGCGCCAGCTGCTCCACCAGCGTCCGCCAGCAGTCGCGGAGCGGGGCGAACGCGCCCGCGTGGTCTCCGTGGTGCGCGGCGGTGCCGATGGCCAGGTCCGTCTTGTCGCCTGTGGCCAGCACCAGGTGCCCCTCCTGCCGGGACAGCGCGGCCACCAGCCCGCCCCGGGCCTGCCCGCCGAGCGCCGCCGCGTCCGAGGGGGTCCCGACGGCCGCGCCGTAGGCGTCCACCAGCCCTTGCACCGAGCGCACCCGGACCGCAGCGCCCTGCGCGGCGGCGGCCTTCTCCGCGGCGTTCAGCGCCTCCTCCCGGGCGCCGGGGCCGGGCATCACCACGGTGTGCACGCGGTCGGCCCCCACCGCGTCCGCGGCGATCGCCGCGGTCAGGGCCGCTCCCGCGCCGCCGTCCGCGCCCACGGCGACCGAGGCGAAGCCGTTCTTGCGCACGTGGTCGCGCACGGCCACGACCAGTGCCCGGTAGACCTCGCCGGTGTCGTCCAGCGGGTCCGGGCTCGGCGTGACCACCGGCGCCCGCGCGGCACCGGAGGCGCCCGGCCGCCCGCCGACCGTGTGCCGGACGATGCGGAAGCCCCCGGCCTCGTCGGGAAGGTGCGCCTCGTCCGGCCCCTCGGGCAGTTCGACGTCGGTGGTGTGCAGCGCCTCCTCGAACCGGGGCGCACGGGAGACCAGCTCGCCGTGCGCGTCCACCACCAGGGAGTCGCCCTCGAACACCAGGTCGTCCTGGCCGCCGGTCATGTTGACGTAGCCGACGGCCGCGCCGGTCTCGCGGGCCCGGCGCCGGCACAGGTCCAGCCGGACGCCGCCCTTGCCCCGCTCGTAGGGGGAGCCGTTGAGGGTGATGAGCATGCCCGCCCGCGCGGCGCGGACCGCCGCGACCGGGCCGCCGTCCTGCCACAGGTCCTCGCAGACGGCGAAGGCGATGTCGGCGCCGTGCAGGCGGACGACGGGCAGCGTGTCGCCCGGGACGAAGTAGCGGAACTCGTCGAAGACCCCGTAGTTGGGCAGGTGGTGCTTGGCCGAGACGAGCCGGACCGCGCCCCCGTGCAGCAGCGCCAGCGCGTTCTGCGGCGCGCCCGCGGGCTGGCCGAAGGGCGCCGACCCGCCGACGCGGCGGTCGAGGAAGCCCACGACCACCGGGAGGCGGCCCAGGCCGTCGGCGGCGAGGCGTTCGGCGAGGCGGTGCACGGCCTGGATGGAGGCGGCGACGAAGCCGTTGCGCAGGGCCAGGTCCTCGACCGAGTAGCCGGTCACCGCCATTTCCGGGAAAACCGCCAGATGTGCGCCGTCGTCGGCGGCCCTGCGGGCGTTCTCGGCGATGGCGTCGCAATTTCCTTCCAGATCTCCCACGGTGGGGTTGATCTGGGCGAGGGCTATCCGAAGTTGTACCACGGCGGCGATCGTAGCGAATGGTTTAACACGGACGAAACATGTCACGTGTGTATTACATGGGATGATCCTGTCGTCTGCGATCGACGGTCCGTGCAGGTGAGCGCGGGGTCCATGCTGTGATGCTCGTCACTGGAGCAGGTTTCCGTTAATTCTGTTTCCATTTTCTCGGATGCTCCGGCGGGCCCCGGTTTACCTGGAGTTAATGCACGGCAGCGCCCCCGTTCATCGCTTTCCCGCCGGTTACCGACCGGTCCGTTCGCCGGGGGCGGTGCGCCGTCGTGACCGGTGGGAGGAACGTCCCCTTCGTGGTCGATCTTGCGGGAACGCCGAATTTGCCGTTACCTGTCCTGCGGCGCTCGTCACATGCGCCTCTGTCCGGACGCGAAGAACGACCCCGCGGCCCCGTGCACGGGCCTTGCGGTGGACGCGGCGGGCGTGCGCCGAGCACGCCCGCCGCGGAAGGACAACGACGTCTCCACCGACGAAGGGAGCCCCCCAGTGGACGCCTTGGACTCCGAGGTCACCGCGCTCAGCGACGCGTTCTGGGCCTACCTGCTGATCCCTGTCCTGCTGGTGCTCAGCATCTACTTCACGGTCCGCTCCGGCGGCGTGCAGTTCCGCATGCTGCCCGAGATGTTCCGGGCCATGCGGGCGGCCCCCGGCCGCGCCCCCGACGGAGGGCGGCCGATCTCCGCCCTGCAGGCGTTCGCGGTCTCGGCCGCGGCCCGCATCGGCACCGGGAACATCGCCGGCGTGGCCACCGCCATCGCCCTCGGCGGCCCCGGGGCCGTCTTCTGGATGTGGTCCATGGCGCTGGTCGTCGGCGCCGCGAGCTTCGTCGAGTCCACCCTCGCCCAGCTCTACAAGGTGCGCGACACCACCGGCTACCGCGGCGGCCCCGCCTACTACATGCAGGCCGGGCTCAACGCCCGGTGGATGGGCGTCCTCTTCGCGGTCGTCATCACCGTCACCTTCGGCCTGGTCTTCAGCAGCATCCAGAGCAACACCATCGCCGGGGCCCTGGTGAACACCGCCCGCACCGCGGGCCTGCCGGAGACCTCCTGGCTGCCCTACGCGGTCGGCGCCCTCGTCGCCGCCCTGACCGCGGTGGTCGTCTTCGGCGGCGCCCGCCGCATCGCCCGCGCCGCCACCCTGCTCGTGCCCGTCATGGCCACCGTCTACATCGCCATGGGGCTGGTGATCATCGCGATGAACGCCGCCCAGGTGCCCGCGATGGTCGGCGAGATCGTCGCCCACGCCTTCGGGCTCCGCGAGATCGCCGCCGGCGGTGTGGGCACCGCCATCGTGCAGGGCATGCGCCGGGGCATGTTCTCCAACGAGGCCGGTCTGGGCTCGGCCCCCAACGCCGGCGCCAGCGCCGCCGTCAGCCACCCGGTCAAGCAGGGGCTCGTGCAGACCCTCGGCGTCTACTTCGACACCCTCCTCGTCTGCTCGACCACGGCCTTCATCATCCTGCTGTCCGAGCCGACCTACACCGAGGAGGCCGGGCCCACGCTCACCCAGAACGCCATGGAGGCCAACCTGGGGCCCTGGGCGCTGCACGTGCTGACCGCGGTCATCCTCCTGGTGGCCTTCACCTCCGTCCTGGGCAACACCTTCTACGGCTCGTCCAACGTCGCCTTCATCAGCCCCAGCCCCCACGCCGCGACCGGCTTCCGCCTCGCGGTGGTGGCCGCGGTGTTCCTCGGCGCGATCGGGTCGGGCGGGCTGGTGTGGACCCTGGGCGACCTCACCATGGGGGTGATGGCGCTGGTCAACCTGGCGGCCCTCGCCCCCTTGGCCGGGACCGCCTGCCGGCTGCTCTCCGACTACGTCCAGCAGCGCAGGGAGGGCCGGGACCCGGTGTTCACCCGGGACCGGATGCCCGGGCTGACGGGCGTCGACTGCTGGGAGGAGAGCGACGTGGCCGCCTTCAGGGACCGTGCTCGCGTGGACTGACCCCGCTCCCGTCCGCGGCCCTGGACCGGGAGCGCAGCAGGGCGGTCGCGCCCGCGGCCGCCACGAGCACCGCCAGGGCCGCCAGCAGCGCCCCCGGGCCCACCTCCTGCAGGGCGCGCGCCAGCGCCGCCTGCACCGACGTCGCCGCGCCGATCACGGGGTCCTGCGCGGGCGCCCCGGACAGCACGCGCACCTCGAACCAGCCGTAGTAGGCCACGTAGGCGCCCGCGGCCACCAGCAGCGCCCCGCTCGCCCGGTTCACGTACGGCAGCGCGCGCTTCATCCGCGCGGCCAGCCCGTCGCGGGCGAGCGCGGCGGCCACCGTCAGCACCGCCACCACCAGGGCCATCCCGGCGGCGTAGACGCCGAACACCCCGGCCGCCGCCGCTGCGCCCCCGGCGGCGGCCGCGCTGGCCGTCACCGCCAGGAACGGCCCGACGGTGCAGGACAGCGACGCCGTGGCGTAGGCGGTCCCATAGGCCGCCGCCCAGCGCAGCGACCGGGTGGGCCTGCCCGGGGACGGCGCCCGCACCCCGGGTACCGCCAGTGGCCGCCCGCTGAGCAGCCACACCCCCAGCGCCACCAGCAGCACCCCGATGACCACCGTCACCCAGGGCAGGTAGCGCTCCAGCGACAGTGCCAGCGGGACGGCGACCAGCGCGAACAGCCCGAACACGGCGACGAACCCGGAGGTCATGGCGGCCGTCGTGGCCAGCGCGCGGCCCAGCGCCGCCCCGCGCCCGGCGCGCGCACCGGGCGCATCGGGCGCACCGGGAGCGTCGGCGACCAGCAGCGCCACATACCCGGGCAGCAGCGCGAACCCGCACGGGTTGAGCACCGCCAGCATCCCGGCTGCCAGCGCGATCGCGATCGGGAGCTGTTCCATCACTCGCCCAGAACCTCGGAGGAGATCCGCTCGTCCAGGTCCTTCTCGCTCATCGTCCCCGAGTAGGTCAGGAAGGTGCCCGAGTCGCGCAGGAAGGAGAAGGAGGGCTGGATCGTCACCTCGAAGCCGGACCAGATGGACCCGTCCTCGTCGACGATGTGCCGCATCCCGTCGGTGCCGGTGGACTCGACGAACTCCTCCATCTCGGGAACCCCGCCCTGGCCCGCGACACCGATGAACTCCACCTCGCCGTCGTAGCGCTCGGCGGCCTCGGCCACGCTCGGCGCCTCGCCCTTGCACACGGTGCACCAAGGCGCCCAGAACCACAGCACGACCGGCTCGCCCTGCAGGTCCGCGCCGTCGATCTCGCCCCCGCCGACCAGCGGTGCCGAGAAGTCCAGCGCGGCCGGCGCGCCGCCGCCGGAGCCGCCCGCGCCGCCGTCGGCGGAGGGGGAGCCCGCCGCGCCCGGGCCGCCCCCGTCGCCTCCGTCCGGGGCACCGCATCCGGCCAGCGCCAGCACGGCGGCCGCCGCCGCGGCGGTTCCGTGAAGGGGGCGGAGGGGTGTGCGTTCCATGGTCACCTCGTCTTCGTCGGGTCGTGCATCCAGTCTGCTGCCTCACTCACCCGGGCCCGGCCGGGCCGTCGGTGTGCACCGCGGTGTCCGGCTCGAAGGCGGCCCAGGCGAACCAGAACGTGTCGACCTTGTCCACCGGTTCCAACTGCTCGCCCTCCAGCGGGCCGCCGACCGCCTCGCCGCGCACGTTCCACGCGCTGCCGGTCTCGGCGTCGGTGAAACCGTCCCCGGAGGCGGTCAGGGTCAACTCCCGCCCGCCGGCCTCGGGCCGGAAGGCGCCCGTGCGCGCCGTGGCGCGCCCCTCGGCCACCAGCCCGGCGTCGAGCGCGGACGCCGCCCCGGGCTCGGCCAGGACGACGACGGGGCCGCCGCCGACCTCCAGCCGGAAGGCCCCGGCGCCGTCCTCCCCGATCTCCTCCACCGGGACGGCCACCGCGTCGCCGCCCGAGCCGAGGCCGACCACCCGGGCCTTGGCGGGCAGGCGGCCGTCGGCGTCGCCCTCCAGGAAGTGGGGCGTGCTGTCGGGGTCGTCGTAGCCGGGGTAGGGGCTGGAGCCGTACGCCCGTTCGTAGCCGGTGTCCTGGCTGAGCACCAGGCCGTCGGGGTGCTCCTCGCGCCACCGCTCCCAGGGCAGGACCTGCACCGAGATCCGCTCCAACTCGGTGCCGGCCAGCTCACCGGCGACCGCGCGGCCCTCGATCTGCGGCCACAGCGAGTGCGTCTGCCGGTCGAACATCACCAGGTCGGAGTTGTACAGCAGCCCCGACACGCCGAAGTCGAGCACCCGGGCGCCCACCCGCCGGTGGAAGCCCAGCGCCGAATCGCACAGCGGGCAGTAGGTGACCGACACCGGCTCGCCGCCGACGACGTCGTCGACGATCTCGTGCCAGACCATGATGCGCACCGGGTAGGCGCGGGCGTCGCCGTCCACCTCGACCGCCAGCACGCCCTCGGAGTCCTCCAGCCAGTCCACCCCGGCGGCGTCCTCGAAGGCGGGTGTGCTCAGCGCCGGGATGCCGTCGGCGGGCGGCCCGCCGCCGACCAGCAGGCCGGTGTCGATGAGCGGCTCGGGCAGCCCTTCGGCGTCCGGGTCGTCCAGGGCGGAGACCACCCCCTCCTCCAATGGTCCCCGCTCCAGGACGGGCCCACCCGAGGCGGCTCCCCCCTGCGCGCCGTCCCCGACCGGGGAGGCGCACGCCGTCGCCGCCAGGGCGAGCACCGCGGCGGACGCGGCGAGGGCTCGTGCGCTCCGAACGATCCGCATCTGGCCCGCCTCCCTCGCCGCGTCCCGTTCCGGCGGCCTGTCCCTGTGGCCGCCGGGCCTCCAGACTGGTATTCGGAACCGGTCCCGCCGCGGCGATGTGTCAGCGCCCGAACAGATATGCGGGTGCCCCGGCGGCGCGGGGCCAGCATGGCCGGACACGACGACCGGCGAGAGACAGGCGGGAGAGCTGCGATGACCGAGCACGAGGGCGGCACCGAGGCGGTCATGTACTGGCGGCCGGGATGCCCCTTCTGCTACGCGCTGCGCGGTGGGCTGCGCGCCGCGGGCGTGCGGCTGGACGAGGTGAACATCTGGGCCGACGACGAAGCGGCGGCGCGCGTGCGCGCCATCACCGGCGGGGACGAGACCGTGCCCACGGTGGTGGTCGGCAGGGATGAGATGGTCAATCCCTCCGTGGGCGCGGTGGTGCGCGCGGTCCGCGAGCACGCCCCCCACGTGGAGGCCGAGCGCAGGGGAGGGGTCCGGGGCTTCTTCGCCCGCGTGTTGGGCGCCTGAGGGGCCCAGCGCACGCCGATACTGTCGCCCAGGCGACAATCGGCCGCCCGCGCGCACCGGTGTGGGGTGGGCTTCGATGCGCGGCCCGCCCGGAGCAGGCCCCGCCGACGGGCTGTGGGGAGTGGGCGGTCCCGCCGCCACCGTGCCCCGGCGGCGGGACCGCACCGCTCCCTCCGCGTGTTCGGGGCCGCCGACGGAGAGGACGGGTGCCGCGCGTGGCGGACAGACGAGACCGCGACGAAGTGTTCGTCGAGTTCACACGGAGCATCTGCCCGGTCTGCAAGGACGTGGTGGACGCACAGGTCAACATCCGTGACGACAAGGTGTACCTGCGCAAGCGCTGCGCCGAGCACGGGACCTTCGAGGCCCTGGTGTACGGGGACGCGCGGGCCTACACCGAGTCGGCCCGGTTCAACAAGCCCGGGACCCTGCCGCTCGCCTTCCAGACCGAGGTCAAGGACGGGTGCCCGAAGGACTGCGGGCTGTGCCCGGAGCACAAGCAGCACGCCTGCCTGGGCATCATCGAGGTCAACACCGCGTGCAACCTGGACTGCCCGATCTGTTTCGCCGATTCCGGGCACCAACAGGGGAAACCGCGCCGCGGAGCGGTGTCCGTTGAGGGTGGTGGCGGGCGACGGGAGGGCGGTTATTCGATCACCCGCGAGCAGTGCGCCCTCATGCTCGACACCTTCGTCGAGGCCGAGGGCGAGCCCGAGGTGGTGATGTTCTCCGGGGGAGAGCCCACCATCCACAAGCACATCCTGGACTTCGTCGACATGGCCCAGGAGCGGCCGATCAAGGTCGTCAACATCAACACCAACGGCATCCGGCTGGCCACCGACCGCCGGTTCGCCGCCGCGCTGGGCGAGCGCAACGGGCGCAATGGCACGTCGGTGAACATCTACCTGCAGTTCGACGGGTTCGACGAGGCCACCCACACGGCCATCCGCGGCAAGGACCTGCGCGAGCGCAAGCGCCGCGCGCTGGACGCCTGCGCCGAGGCCGGGCTGACCGTCACCCTGGTCGCGGCGATCGAGCGCGGCCTCAACGAGCACGAGGTCGGCGACATCATCCGGTACGGCATCGACCACCCGGCGGTGCGGTCGGTCTCCTTCCAGCCGGTCACCCACTCGGGGCGGCACGCGGAGTTCGACCCCCTCACCAGGCTGACCAACTCCGACGTCATGGAGCTGATCAACGAGCAGTGCCCGGAGTGGTTCAAGCCCGGCGACTTCTTCCCCGTGCCGTGCTGC
This sequence comes from Nocardiopsis endophytica, assembly GCF_027706725.1. GTDB lineage: Bacteria > Actinomycetota > Actinomycetes > Streptosporangiales > Streptosporangiaceae > Nocardiopsis_A > Nocardiopsis_A endophytica. The sequence continues at coordinate 11,714 of NZ_JAQFWQ010000070.1, read as the reverse complement.
TTCCCCACCTGCCGGTCCATCACCTACCTGCTGGTGGACCGCAAGCCGGACGGCAGCACCGACGTGGTCCCCATCCCGCGCCTCGTCGACATCGAGGAGCACCTGGACTACGTCAGCAACCGTGTCCTGCCCGACCCCGCGCTGCGCACCGCCCTGGAGCGGCTGTGGAGCGCGTCGGCGTTCATGGGCACCCCCGGCACCATGGACAGCCTGCAGGCGGCCGCCGCCACGGCCGCCGCCGAGTGCGAGGCGTGCGGCATCGACCTGCCCGAGGCCGCCAAGGACCTGGGCGACAAGGCGTTCATGATCGTCCTGCAGGACTTCCAGGACCCCTACACCCTCAACGTGCGCCAGCTCATGAAGTGCTGCGTCGAGGAGATCACCCCCGACGGGCGCATCATCCCCTTCTGCGCCTACAACTCGGTCGGCTACAGGGAGGAGGTGCGGGCGAAGATGTCGGGGGTGGACGTCGCCCCGGTCGTGCCCAACGCGCGGGAGCTTTCCGCGGTCACCATCGAGTCGCCCTACGGGTCGCGGATCGCGCGTCCCGCCGGGCAGGAGGAGGGCGGCGGCGATGCCTGACGCCTCACCTGCCGACGAGGTCAAGTCCTGCTGCGCGGCGGCCTATGGCACCGACGCGGTGGCGCTGCTCCTGGGCGAGGCCTACCACCCCGGCGGGCTCGCCCTGACCCGGGAGATGGCCGGGTCGCTGCGCGTGGGCACCGGGGACCGCGTGCTCGATGCGGCCTGCGGGCCGGGCGCCACCGCCCGGCTTCTGGCGGCCGAGCGCGGTGCCCGCGTGGACGGTGTCGACCTGGGCGGGACCACGCTGGAGCGCGCGCGGGCGCTCACCCGTGAGGCGGGGCTGGAGGACCGGGTGGCGTTCCTGCACGGCGACGCCGAGCACCTGCCGGTACCCGACGGCGCCTACGACGCCCTGGTGTGCGAGTGCGCGCTGTGCACCTTCCCCGGCAAACGGGCCGCCGCGGCCGAGTTCGCGCGCGTGTTGCGGCCCGGGGGCCGCCTCGGGGTGACCGACGTGGTGGTGGAGGGCGGGCTGCCGCGCGAGCTGGCCGGGATCGCCGGGTGGATCGCGTGCATCGCCGACGCCCTGCCCACGGCGGGGTACCTGGAGCTGCTCGAAGGGGCGGGGCTGCGGGTCGGCCTCGTCGAACGGCGCGACGCGGCGCTGGAGAGGATGATCGACCGGATCGAGGCGCGGCTGCGGGTGCTGGCCATGACCGCGCCCGACCGGTTGGCCGAGGCGGGCGTGGACGCCGGGGCCGTCGCGCCCTACCTGGAGGCCGCCCGCCGCGCGGTGGGGGAGGGCCGCGTGGGGTACGCACTGTTCTTCGCGGAGAAGCCCGCTTAGCCCGTCCGCTCAGGCCCCGCGCTTGGCGAGCCCCTTCTCGTCGAGGATGTCGATCGCCGAGTAGCGCAGCGCGATCAGCCCCTCCTTCTCCAGGTCCTTCAGGACCTTGTTCAAGGAGGGGCGGCGCACGCCCAGCATGGCGGCGATGGTGCGCTGGGGCAGGTGCACCGCGCCCTCGTCGGCCTCGTCCAGCAGCAGCCGCGACGTCTGCCAGACCAGCGACTTGCCCAACAGGCCCAGGATGCGCATGTGGCTGGTGTTCAGCCGCTCGGCGACGCTCGACAGCCACCGTCGGGCGATCGCCGGGTGGGTGGCCAGCAGCTTCTCGAAGTCCTCCGGGCGCAGGTGCAGCAGCTCGGCGTCCTCCAGCGCGCGGGCGGTGTAGGGGAAGGGCATGTCCAGCAGGAGCTGGATGTCGCCGTCCACGTCTCCGCCGCGCAGGATCTGCACGACCACCCGGCCCGTCCCCGAGCCCGCCGTCAGCTCCAGCCGGCCCGCGCGCACGATCCACACCCCGGAACGGTCGTCGCGTGGGCCGTAGGCGGCGCCGCCGCGCGGCACGCTGTGCCGTTGCAGGGTCGCCGCCAGCGCCGCCACGTCCTGCGATGTCAGCGGGGCCGCGGCACCGCGGCCCACGCATCGGGCCACCCAGGCCGCCTGCTGAAGGCGCGGGTCGGCCTGCCCGCCCAGCAGGCTCAGGGCCCGCTCCATGCCCGTCATCGCACCGCTCCCGCCTGCGCCGCACGCTTCCGCACCTCGAAAACTACCGGGGACGGCGGCGGCGTGGGGAGCGCATCGCGGGGACACTGCGCGGGGACACTGTGCGGGGACAGGGGGAGCGGGCCCGGTGGGTCGGAGGGTGGTCAGGCGAAGGTGCCCAGCCAGGTCGTCACCGCGTACAGCACCGCATAGGTGCCCGCCGCCACGGCGAGGGTCCCCAGCAGGCGCCCGCGCACCGAGCGCACCCCCTCCCGGGTACAGGCGCCCCTCCTGCGCAGCGACCACCACACCAGCAGGGCCATCACGGCCAGGCCGCCCAGCCGGAACCACCAGGCGTACCCGTCGTAGAGCGCCGTCGCCCACGCGAACGCGGTCCCGGCGCCGACCACGCCCAGCAGCGCCAGCACCGTGGGGCCGACGCAGCACAGCATGCCCGCCAGCCCGCCCGTCAGGCCGATCCGCCACATGGGGAGGCGGGGGCGGCCGGATGCGCCGCCCCCGCCCTTGGGCCCACCCGGGCCGATGAAGTCCCTTCCGGGGCGCTGCAGGCTCACCGGCGGCCCCCGGCGGTCCCCTCGGTGGCTTCGATCGCCACGCCCGGCCAGAACGCCACGTGCCCCTTGATCCTTCGGGCGAAGACGAACGGCCGCGGGTAGTACCAGGCCGCGTCGGGGTAGGTCTGGCCGTCGATGGTGACGTCGTAGTAGCGGGCGATCCCCTTCCATGGGCACACCGTGCGCAGGCGGGACTCGGAGAAGTGCTCGCGGGCCACCGAATCGGGCGGGAAGTAGTGGTTGCCCTCGACCACGACGGTGCGCTCGGCCTCGGCGAGCACGGTGCCGTTCCACACGGCGCGGATCATGGCGGTTCCTGCCTTCTCGTCGTTCCTGTACGGGCGGGCGGCGCGCCCGGCCCCAGGTGCCCGGGTCGGGCGCCGTGCCCCCAGTCGACCGCGGGCGCGGTCCGGCGGCCGGGGGAGTGTCAGCGACGCGACAGGAAGAACAGCGCGACCGCGGTCACCAGCCCGTAGACGAGGTGCCCCACCAGGCTCATCATCGCGGTCCGGTCGATGGAGAACATCGGCATTCCCATCATCATCGGCATCGCGGCCAGCGGACCGATGACCCACCACACCACGCCGTAGCCGGCCCCGGCGCTGTCGCTGCCCATCATGGACGCGATCATGGTGAGCATCCCCATCATCGCCCAGCTCGGTGACCGCCTGGCCGAGTGCGAGCAGCGGCTGGCCGACGCCTCCTTCGCCTCCTCCGCCCAGCGGGTCGCCGCCACCCTTCTGGGCCTGATGGGGAGCGGCCCCGCCCTGGAGCGCATCCGCCTCACCCATGAGCAGCTCGCCCGCCTGACCGGCATCACCCGCGAGGACACCACGCGCGCGCTCGGCGAGATGGCCGACCGCGGCCTGGTGCGCCCGGGCCGCGGCCGCATCGCCGTCCTGGACCCCGAGGGCTTGCGGCGCCTGCGTTCGGGGGAAGGGGACTGTCAGCGACCCGACAGGCGGGGAGGCCGACGGCGGGCGCCGGTGTTGCGGTGAGCACAGGCCGGGGCAGGGGGATCCCGGCGGGGCCGTGAGGAGGAGCCATGTCCGGTTCCCGAGTGCTGCGGGTGTTCGTCACCGACGGGTGCCCCGACTGCCGCCACGCGCTCGCGCTGGTGCGCCGGCTGCGCTGGATGCGGCCGCACATCCGGGTGGAGGTGGTCGACATGGCCCGCCCGGGCGCGGACGTGCCCGAGGGCGTCGTCGCGGCGCCCTGCTTCGTGATGGGCGGGCGGGTCCTGGCCCGGGGAGAGGCCGGGCTGCTCGCCCTGCTCGCCGAACTCGACGCCGCCGGGGAGCGGCGTCCCGATACGACGGGGATGGGAAGGTGACACGGCATGGCCGACACCGAAGTGGACACCGCGGACGTGGTCGTGGTCGGCATGGGGCCCGGGGGCGAGGCCCTGGCCGGGAGCCTGGCCGAGGCCGGGCTGGACGTGGTGGGCGTGGAGGCCGCCCTTGTGGGCGGTGAGTGCCCCTACTGGGGCTGCATCCCCACCAAGATGATGGTGCGCGCCGCCGACGCACTGGCCGAGACCCGCAGGGTGCCCGAGCTGGCCGGGGGAGCCGAGGCCTTCCCCGACTTCGCGCCCGTGGCCCGCCGCATCCGGGAGGAGGCCACCACCGACTGGGACGACACCATCGCCGTGGACCGCTTCGTGGGCCAGGGCGGGCGGTTCGTGCGCGGCACGGGGCGGCTGCAGGGCGCCGACACGGTGCGGGTGCGCGAGGACGGCGGCGGCGAGCGGCTGATCCGGGCCCGGACCGGGGTCGTGGTGGCCGCCGGGACCGTGCCCTTCGCACCGCCGATCCCCGGCCTCGACCGGGTCCCGTACTGGACCAACCGGGACGCGGTGCGTGCGGAGAAGGCGCCCGGATCGCTGGCCGTGATCGGGGGCGGGCCGATCGGCCTGGAGTTCGCGCAGGCCTTCGCCCGCTTCGGCACCCGCGTGACCGTGCTGGAGGCGCTCGACCGGCTGCTGGGGTCCGAGGAGCCCGAGTCGGGGGAGCTGGTCGCCGACGTGCTGGGGCGCGAAGGGCTGGACGTGCGCACCGGCGTGCGCATCACCGGGGTGGCGCACGGACCCGACGGGTTCGCGGTGGAGACCGGCGGCGGCCGGGTCGAGGCCGAGCGGCTGCTCGTGGCCACGGGCCGCCGGCCGGACCTGGAGGGGCTGGGGCTGGCCTCGATCGGCCTGGACACCTCCGGCCGGGCGGTCCCCGTGGACGAGCGGATGCGGGTGGCACCGGGGGTGTGGGCCCTGGGCGACATCGTCGGCAGGGGCGAGTTCACCCACGTGTCGGTCTACCAGGCGCGCATTGCCGCCCAGGACATCCTCACCGGCGGGGGCGGCCCCGTCGCCGACTACCGGGCGCTGCCCCGGGTCACCTTCACCGACCCGGAGGTGGGGGCGGTGGGCCTGACCGAGGAGCGCGCCCGCGAGCAGGGGATCGGTGTGCGCACCGGAACGGCGCGGATCCCCTCCACCGCCCGCGGGTGGATCCACAGGGCGGGCAACGACGGGTTCATCAAGCTGGTCGAGGACCGCGACGAGGGCGTGCTGGTCGGCGCCACCTCCGCCGGGCCCAACGGGGGAGAGGTGCTGGGCGCGCTGTCGGTCGCGGTGCACGCCCGCACCCCGGTCGAGGTGCTCCGGTCGATGATCTACGCCTACCCCACGTTCCACCGGGGGATCGAGGACGCCCTGAACGACCTGGTGAGCGGGGACTCCGAGGGCTGACACCCGCGGGGCCGCCGGCGGGAGGTGTCAGGACGCCGACAATCCCGGAAATCACGTCGCCCCCGTGCCGGTTGGCACGGGGGCGACCGTATGCCGGACACACGACCCGAGGAGAGGAAAGAGGGCCCCATCCCGAGGATGCGCCCCGGTCAGCGCCGCCGTCGCGGCCAGGGCCGACGCGGTCTTGCCCGCCTTGCGTGCCATGGTGCTCCCCTCCGAAAGCTCCGTGTGCCGACATGCAGGTCCCGGAACCCGATGGGGCCGGTCTGCCCAGGTCACACGGGACAACGGAGGGAATGTCACATCGATGACCGTTCCGGCGGCGGTGGCCGCAACCCGTCGATCACGACCCCCGCCAGGCGGCGCGCGCCCTCCTCGCCGCCGGTGCCGCCCGCGGCCGTGAGCGCGTGCACGCAGTACCGCGCGAGCTCGGTGGGGCCGGTGTCGGAGCGGACCGCGCCCTCCCCGGCGGCCTCACCGACCAGCCCTGCGAACAGGGCGACCAGCCGCTCGTGGGCGCCGTCGGCCTCTGGGCCGGTGTGCACCAGCGCGGACAGCGCGGCTCCGGGGCCTGCGGAGTGCCGGGCCCGGTGCAGGCAGATCACCGCGTACCCCTCGGCGGCCGCCCGCAGCCGCTCCGCCGTCGGCCCGGGGCGGTCGGCGATGGCGGCCAGGTGCTCCAGGTGCGCGGTGACGTGCTCCTCGTGGCGGGCGCGCAGGATGGAGTCCGGGTCGGTGAAGTACTTGTAGAGCGTGGCGCGGCCGATGCCCGCCCGCTCGGCGATCCCGGACATGGTGACCGAGGCCGGGCCCCGCTCGCGCGCGAGCTCCCAGGCGGCGTCCATGACCGCCTCGCGCACCCGGTCCCGGTGGGCCTCGATCGTCGCGTTCCACAGCCTCGGCACCCTCGGAGTATACGCCCCGCCGTCTTCGTGGCACTATGTTCCTGAGTGATACAAAGTGTCTCGCAAAACCGGAGGCGGACCATGGACGACGGACGGGGCCAAGGGATGCCCCGGTGGGTGAAGGCGGTCATCGCCGCAGGGGCGGCCGTCGCCCTGCTGCTGGTCGTGCTGGCGCTCTTCGGCGGCGGGGAGCACGGCCCGGGGCGCCACCTCTCGGCGGGCGGGGGCGAGGCGGCGCCGGCCGCCACGGTGGAGGCGGGGACCTGATGCGCATGCCGCCGCGCCTGCGCACGGCCGCGCTGACCGCCCACATCGCGGTCTCGGTCGGCTGGATGGGCGCCGTCGCGGCGGTGCTGGTGCTCGGCGTGGTGGGCCTGGCCTCCGACGACCCGGCGCAGGTGCGCGGGGCCTACCTCGCGATGGACCCCCTCGGCCGCTACGCGCTCCTCCCGCTGGCGGCCGCGGCCCTGGCCACCGGAGTGCTGCAGTCGCTCGGCACCCGCTGGGGCCTGTTCCTGCACTACTGGGTGGCGGTCAAGCTCTGGGTCACCGCCGGGGCGGCCCTGCTGCTCGCGGCCTACCTGCCGACGCTGGCCGGCCTGGCCGCCGTCGCGGCCGACCCGGCGGCGGACGCCGCCGACATGCGCAGCGCCTCCCCGGTGCTGCACGCGGGCCTGGCGCTGGCCGCGCTGGCCGGGACCACCCTGCTCGGAGCGGCCAAACCGCGCGGCCGAACGGCGCGCGGGCGGCGCCTCATTCCGGCCGGTGCGCCGCGACCATCTCCACCATCCCGCCCCTGAACCGGGCGCTGTGGTCGATGGTGAACCCCTGCTCCTCGACCACCGGCAGCGGGCGGCCCAGCATCCGCTCGCCCGCGTCCGGCTCGAACCGGTCCATCAGGCGCTGCACGCCGGTGACCAGCCACAGCAGCGGCCGGGAGGTGGGGCGCACGTGGTCCAAGAGCAGCAGCCGCCCGCCGGGGCGCAGCACCCGGTGCATCTCGGCGACGGCCCGCTCCACGTCCTGCACCGAGCACAGGGACAGCGCGCACACCACGGTGTCGAAGGAGGCGTCGGGGAAGGGCAGGTCCTGGGCGTCGCCCTCGCGCAGGTCGGCCTTGACGCCGAGGCGCTCGGCGCGCTCGCGGGCGTGCTCCAGCATGCCCGTGCTCAGATCCACGCAGGTCAGGTCGGTGCCCTCCGGGTACAGCTCCAGGCCGCGCCCGGTGCCCACCCCCACTTCGAGGGTCCGGCCGTGCGCCTTCTCGCACAGCCGCCGCCGGGCGTCGCCGAAGAGCACGCCCTCGATCCTGTCCATCGCCGCGTCGTAGCTCTCGGCCCGCTGGTTCCAGTAGCCGCGCGCGGCCTCGCGTGCGCCGTCCATGCCGGTCCCCTTCTGCGCGGAGGCGTTCCGCCCCCCTTTCTACGCGCTCCTCAGGCGCGGCGAAAGCGGCGCCGCACGGCCGGGGCGCCGAAGTGGTAGAGCGCGTAGGCGCCGGTGGCCGCGAGCGCGACGAAGAGCCCGGCGGGGGAGAAGGTCTCGCCCGGCTGCGGCCCGACCAGGTCGGCGTTGAGCTGCTGGCGGATCCACAGTGCGACGGTGCCGACGGCGGTGAGCGCCAGCAGTGCCCTCCCGGAGCGGATGTGCACGTTGACCCAGCGCCCGGTCGCGGCGCCGACGGCCGTGCGGACCAGTGTCGCCGCGGCGCCCAGGACCAGCAGGATGCCGAGCGGGTTGTAGCGCCAGGAGGTGGCCCAGTCGCCGCTCATCGCGGCCCATACCGACCGGGTGGCGCCGCAGGTGGGGCTCATGATGCCGACGTAGTGGTTGGGGCCGTGCAGGTCGACCGGCGGGAGCCCGAACACCGCCATGGCCGCGCCGAGCACCAGGCCGCCCCCGGCGGCGACGGTGAGCAGCCGCATCCGGTCGGTGCCGCCGACGGTGAACCCGATCGGCGCCAGTACCGCCGGCAGTCGCTCGCCCATCGCCTGGTTCCCCCGTGTCGCCCCCGGTTGCGGCCGCCGTGGCGGCCCTGTGCCCCCGGGAGCATACCGCTTCCCGCTCCGGGGAACGTTTCCCCTGTTCCAGAATTGACATGCAAGTGACTGCTTGCCTATTGTCGCGGTATGGCGGACATCTACCGCGCCCTCGCGGATCCGACGAGGCGGGCCGTGCTCGACGAGCTCTACGAGCGGGACCGGCAGACCCTCTTCGAGATCTGCGGGCGGCTCACCATGAAGCACGGGGTCGCCTCCTCCCGGCAGGCCGTCTCCCAGCACATCGACGTGCTGGAGGAGGCCGGCCTGGTCCGGGTGGAGCGGGAGGGCCGCTACCGATTCCACACCATCGACACCGCGCCGCTGCGCGAGATCGCCGAGCGGTGGCCCGCTCGGGGGCGAGAGGACGGACCGACATGAGGATCTATGTGACCAGCGTCTTCGTGGACGACCAGGAGAAGGCCCTGGACTTCTACACGCGCGTGCTGGGGTTCCAGAAGAGGACGGACATCCCCCTGGGGGGACCGCGGTGGCTGACGGTGGTCTCCTCCGAGGAGCCCGAGGGCACCGAGCTGCTGCTGGAACCGGACGGCCACCCGGCGGTCGGCCCCTACAAGAAGGCGCTCGTCGACGACGGCATCCCGGCGGCGTCGTTCGCCGTGGACGACGTGGCCGCCGAGCACGAGCGCCTCACGGAGCTGGGGGTGCGCTTCACCCAGGAGCCGGCCGAGATGGGCGGGGTGATCAGCGCCGTGTTCGACGACACCTGCGGCAACCTGATCCAGATCGTCCGGCCCTGACCGACCGCACCCGGCCCGGTCCCCGCCGTCAGTCCCGGTGCCGCGCCGCCGACCGCAGCCGCGCGCGCACCGCGGTGCGGGTGACCGGGCCCAGGTCGTCCAGCACGGAGGCCAGGCGCCCCAGCTCCTCCAGCGAGGCGAACGCTCGCTCGGCGCCCTCCCGGTCGGCGCCCTCGTACAGTTCGAGCCCCACGAACCCGGCCGCCAGCGCCGTGGCCAGGCCGCGGGCGTCCACCAGCCCCTCCAGGGGGGTGCGCGGGAGCAGCCGCGCGAGCACCGCCTCCAGCTCGCGGGTCCACAGCCGCAGCCCGGCGGTGGTGGCCTGGGCCAGCCACTCCCGCGAGGGCGCCGCGGTCAGCAGCTGGCCCAGGGTGGCGGGGTGGCCGGAGCCGCGCTCGGCCTCGTGCAGCTCCCGGCCCAGGCGCGCCAGGTCATCGAAGGACCGCACGGCGGCGAAGCGGTCCCGGTAGCGGAGCACGCTCTGCTCGGCGCCGTGCCTGCAGGCCGCGGCCAGCAGCTCGTCGACGCTGCCGAAGTGGTAGAAGATCAGCCCCTGGTTCACCCCCGCGGCGGCGGCGATGCTGCGGGCCGAGGTCTTGGCGATGCCGTTGCGCACCACGGTCTCCAGGGCCCCGTCGAGCAGCTTGGTGCGGGTGTCATCGCTCGCCATGGGGCGCCACTATACGCGCGACTCCTGGCGGCGCGGCCGGAGCGGGGCCGGGAGCGGGCCGTACCCGGCGGGCCGGTACACGGCCGCGAACGACCCCTCGTAGCCGAACAGCGGGCCGAAGCGCCGGTTGGACACGCGCACGCTGACCCGGAAGCGCCCGGTGTCGGGGTCGTAGCGCTCGCGCACCACCGCGTCTCCGCTGATCAGGGACGGGACCGCCACGTCCACGGGGCCCTCGCGCAAGCGCAGCCGGTCCGAGCGGATCACGGCCCCGCCCTCGCCGTCGGCCTCCACGTGCAGGTCGCACGCCAGGTGCTGGTGGGTGCCGAGGTAGTCCACCAGGCGGCCGCGCTCCTCGGAGTAGACCATGGCCGCGTCGAAGCGGCGGGGGCGTCCGGGGAAGGCGAAGGTGCGCACGAAGGTCACGGCCTCGCGCCCGGCGTCGTCGGTGTAGGGCAGGTTGACGATGGTGAAGGGGACGTCCCGGCCGGTGCGCGGGACGAGGATGTTGCGCATGCTCCCCACGGCCAGGAAGGGGGCGACGAACCGGGCGCCGCGCCAGACGCGGTCCATGGTGCCGTGGCCGACGAGGGCCTCGTCGGAGGCGAGTCCGACCGAGAGGCGGCGGCGCATCTGCGGGTGGAGCCTGTCGAAGTCGTCGCCCATGGCGCGCTGGAAGACGGATTTCATGTGGTGTCCGATCGTTCGGGTCGGCGTGGCTGTTCGGGCTGGCGTGGCCGTTTGGGTCGGCCGAGGCGGCCGAGGAGGGCGGGCGGCGCGGCGGTCCGCCCGTCCGGCGGGCGCCGCAGGCAGCGCCGGGCCGCCGGGGTGGAGGGCAGCGGAGGCAGCAGGGCGGCGGCAGCGCAGACGGCGACCGCCGCGGGGAGGGGCGCGACGAGCAGGGCGGCCAGGGCGCTCGCGCTTCGCAGCACCGCCTCCGCGGCGGCGCGGCGCAGGGCCGACTCCGGGGTCAGGTCGCGTTCGCACCACAGGCGCAGCCGGTCGAAGGACCAGGCGGTGGCCCACCCCATGAGCGGCCGGACCAGGAGCCGGTCGGCGGCGCGGGCGGGGCGGCCCCGGCGCGGTCGGTAGTCGTAGCCGGTGAGGAAGCGCACGCCGTCCCCGTCGGGGATGTAGCGCCAGTAACCGCGTCCCTCGGCGATGGGGGACAGGGGGTGGTCCGAGGCGAAGCGCAGCGCCGAGGTTCGGGTGCCGTCGGGGCGGTCGCGCTCCCCGGCGCTGACGCCGGTGCCGGAGACCTCCAGGGGGCCGATCAGGCGGGTGCGGTAGGTGAAGCGCTCCGGTTCGCTGGGGAGCCGGGGCAGCGGGCGGATCTCGGTGAAGCGCAGGTCCCAGCGGGCGTGCGCACCGGGGTCCCGGGTGCGCTCCCACAGCAGGCCGATGGGGGTGCGGATGTGTGCCTCGACGTACAGCCCCACGCCGCCTCCGTTCGTTTGAGCGGGTGCTCAAAACGCAGCGTAGACCGATTTGAGCACTCGCTCAAGAGAGGCGGGTCACGTCGGCCCGCCGCTGGACGAGGTCGTCGTCCGGGTGGCGTGGGGCTGGGCCTCGCGCACCGGTTCGGTCCCTACCTGAGCACCGCGTTCGGGGCGCATGGGCGGATGGGATGAGCTGGTACCCCGCTCGCGGGTCCCGGCCGGGCGTCGGGCCGACGGGGTGTGGGGTGGAGGGCGGCGACGAAGAAGGTGGGCGGCCCTCAGCGCAGCGCCGTCGTCCGCGGCGCGTGTGCGTGGTCACCGGGGTTGGCAGCGACGGCGAGAGGGGGGCGGTTCCCCGGCCCCGCTTGCCGGGCGGCGGGCCCCTCGCGGTCCGGGTGGGCGGCGCGGCGGGGATGGTGGGCGGTCGCCCGCGTTCGTGGCGTCCGCCCCCTCGGTGCCCCTCCTCGTTGATCTCGGGAAACACGCCCCTTCCAGGCCGGTTTTAGCGTCCATT
>NZ_JAQFWQ010000069.1 GCF_027706725.1 Nocardiopsis endophytica | reverse complement strand
GGGGCCGAGGACGGGGACGGCGGGGCGGGCGGGTGGGCCCCGCGGTTCCGCGAGGCCAACGCGCGCGCCGCGTACGAGGAGGCGGGCGCGGGCCCCGAGGACCTGGACCTGGCCGAGGTGTACGACCTGTCCACCGCGATGGAGCTGGACTGGTACGAGGAGATCGGGCTGTGCCCGCGCGGCGGGGCCGAGGGGCTGCTCCGCGACGGGGCGACCCGGGTCGGCGGGCGCGTCCCCGTCAACCCCAGCGGCGGCCTGGCGAGCTTCGGCGAGGCGGTCCCGGCCCAGGGCATCGCCCAGGTGTGCGAGATCACCGCCCAGCTCCGCGGCCGCGCCGAGCCGGAGCGCCGGGTGGAGGGCGCCCGGGTCGGGATCGCGGTCAACCAGGGGCTGTTCGGCCACGGCTCGGCGACCGTGCTGACCCGGTGACCCGGCCACCCGCCGCCGGGGACGGTGGGCACACGGCGTGGGCCCCCGTCCCCTCGGTGCGTTCGAGGGGCGGGGGCCCACGGCCGGTCACCCGGGCGGCACGGCTCCGGCGGTCGCTGCCGCGCGCCCGGGACCCGCGTCAGTAGCGGTAGCCGTCGTCCTCGTCGACGACGGTGCCGACCGGCCCGTTGGTGCAGTCCCCGGTGGTCTGCGGGGACAGGATCGGCGCGGTCAGCCCGAGCGCGCTCGCGTTCAGGTTGCAGACCTGCACGGGAACGACCTGCAGGTTCTGGTTGAACGTCTGGTCGGTCGCCTGGGCGGGGGCCGCCATGAGGACGGCTCCGGCGGCGGCGCCGACCAGGGCGCCCGCGACGGTGGCCTTGCGGAGCATCTCCGTCTCCTTACTTGACCAGCGTGGAGATGGCGCCGTTGGTGCAGGCGCCCGTGCTCTGCGGCGACAGCACCGGGACGGCGAAGCCGATCGCCGCGCCCACGTTGGCGTTGCAGACCTGCGCGGGCACGCCCTGCAGGTTGGAGTTGAACTCCTGGTCCGTGGCCTGGGCGGGGGCCGCCATGAGGACGGCTCCGGCGGCGGCGCCGACGATCGCGCCGGTGACGGTGATCTTGCGCAGCATGGGTACAGGTCCTTCCTGGAACTACTCGACGATCGTCGAGACGGGGCCGTTGGTGCAGGCGCCGGTGGTCTGCGGCGACAGGATCGGCACCGCGGCACCGAGGACGCCGACGTTGGCGTTGCAGACCTGCACGGGAACGACCTGCAGGTTCTGGTTGAAGGTCTGGTCGGTCGCCTGGGCCGGAGCGGCCATCATCAGCGCGCCCATCGCGGCACCGGCGACCAGGCCGGCGGCGGAGATCTTGCGGATCATTCGGAATTCCCCTCTGGAAAGAAAGTCTGGAATCGAAACCCGTGGAACGGGCAGCGCCGCTCTAGCCGACGTTGGTCTGGATCGGGCCGTTGGTGCAGTCGCCCAGGACCGTCTGCGGGGACAGGACCGGGACGGCCGCGCCCAGGACCCCGACGTTGGCGTTGCACACCTGGACCGGGACACCCTGCAGGTTGGAGTTGTAGTCCTGGTCGGTGGCCTGGGCCGGAGCGGCCATCAGGACGGCGCCCATGGCGGCACCGGCGAGCACGCCGGCGGCGGTCAGCTTCTTCATTGCGATTCCCCCGGAAGGTTCCTAAGGAGGCGGATAGATAAGGGCGCGCCGTGCGGACGCTCCCCCGCGGTGGACGCCAGTAATCATGGGACTACGCAACGTATTTTGTCAACGCCGAAACGGCGGTTTCAAAATGTCCGCTTCACCCGCCTTCGGCAATGAATCCCCAATGCACGGGAAATGCACCGTGGCAATGCGGCGCCATTTCCGGCATTCCGGGTGGCGGTGTCGCGGGGCCGGGGAGGGGCGACTCCGGGGCGGCGCGCCGGACCGGGCGGTCGGAACGTCCGGCCCCTGGGCCCCGGAGGGCACGCGGAAGGATTCGGACCGGTGGGCGCGAGGGCAGGGGGCAGCTGGGCCCACCCACAGGCGCGAGACGGGTTTCGGTCATGCCCATATGCGGGGCCGGCGCGGGGGATCCGCGGCCCGGGCGCGTTGCCGGGCGGGTCCGTCCACGGGTCGGCCACAGAACGGCCGGGGAGGCGGCCGGACAGGACCCGGACAGGGTGAAGCCCCTGGAGAGCCCCTGGAGGGAAGAGGGGCGGGGCGTCCCGCGCGGAAGGCCGCGGCCGGACCGCGGCGCACAGGGCACGCCCGAAAGCGCGTCGAGCCTACCGAGACCGGCTCCGGGCGCGCAGCCGCTTTCGGCGGGTCGGCTCCGGCGGGTCGGCGCGGGCGGCGTCCGGTCACCGGTCCGCGCGGCGCCCCGGTAGGGCGAAGGCCCCGGACGCCGCACCTCAGAGGGCCGATTCCCCGATCCGCGGTGCCATGTGACACACCCGGCCATCAGGACAGATCGTTGCCGGTGTGTTAGCTTCGTCAGGAGTTGCAGTTGTGAACCCCTGATGGAACGCCATCTCTATCGGGAGATCACCGCAGTGACGGGAAAATCGCCGGCTGCGGTTTTCTTCATGTTCCGACAGAGAGGCATCCATATGGCGACCGGTACGGTCAAGTGGTTCAACAGCACCAAGGGCTTCGGCTTCATCGAGCAGGACGGCGGCGGCCCCGACGTCTTCGCCCACTACTCCAACATCCAGGCCACGGGCTTCCGTGAGCTGGCCGAAGGCCAGAGCGTGCAGTTCGACGCGACGCAGGGCCCCAAGGGCCCCCAGGCGGAGAACATCACCCTGATCTAAGGGAGCCCACGCTCCCCGGAGCGGCGGGGCCCACCCCACGGGTGCCGCGCCCCGCCGCCCCCACTCCCCATCCCGGCCGGTCCCGCCGTCGGCACTCCGACCGCACCGGCCCCGCGCGCCCCGGAGCCCGCCTCCGAGCGAGCGCGCACGGAATCCCGTTCATCCGGCGTCCCCGGTTCTCTCCTGCGAGGCCGCACGGCCTCCCGCCCGGCGAACGCCGTCGGCGAAAGGCCCTACCTTGAGTCATCCGTACCGCACCGGTACGACCCGCGGCCGCCCCTCCCGGAGATCCGGCGGCAGGCGGCCCCAGAGCGACCCGAGCCGCCGCGGCGGCCGCCCCCGCGGCGGCGCCCCGTCCGGCGAGTTCGCCCTCCCCGCCACCGTCACCCCGGCGCTCCCGCCCGTCGAGTCCTTCGACGCGCTGGACATGCCGCTGCCCTTGAAGCGGACGCTGGCACGGCAGGGGCTGACCACCCCGTCCGAGATCCAGGCGGCCACCCTGCCCAACGCCCTGGCCGGGCGCGACGTGCTGGGCCGCAGCCGGACCGGGTCGGGAAAGACCCTGGCCTTCGGGCTGGCGCTGCTCGCCGCCCTGGACGGGCGCTCCGCCGAGCCGCGGCGCCCGCTGGCCGTCGTGCTGGCCCCCACCCGGGAGCTGGCCCAGCAGGTCGCCGACTCCCTGCACCCCTACGCGCGGTCGGTCGGGGTGCGCTCGGCCACGGTCGTGGGCGGCATGCCCATCGGCCGCCAGGCCCGCGCCCTGCAGCAGGGCGCCCACCTGGTCGTCGCCACCCCGGGGCGGCTGCGCGACCTCATGGAGCGCGGCGACTGCGTTCTCGACCGGGTGGAGACCGCGGTCCTGGACGAGGCCGACCAGATGACCGACATGGGCTTCATGCCGCAGGTCACCGCGATCCTGCAGGAGGTCCCGGCCGACGGGCGGCGCATGCTGTTCTCGGCCACGCTGGACCGCAACGTCGACACCCTGGTCCGCCGTTTCCTCAACGACCCGGTGGTCCACTCGGTCGACCGGTCCGAGGGCGCGGTCTCCACCATGGAGCACCACGTGGTGCCCGTCTCCGCCGAGGAGAAGAAGCACATCGCGACCCGGATCGCCGCGCGCGAGGGACGGGTGATCATGTTCCTCGACACCAAGCGCGCGGTGGACCGGATGGCCGAGCACCTGCTGGCCAACGGGGTGCTCGCCGCACCCCTGCACGGCGGGCGCAGCCAGCCGCAGCGCACCCGGACGCTGGAGCAGTTCAAGCGGGGCGACGTGACGGCGCTGATCGCGACCGACGTGGCGGCCCGCGGCATCCACGTGGACGGGCTGGACCTGGTGGTCAACCTCGACCCGCCCACGGACCACAAGGACTACCTGCACCGCGGCGGGCGCACCGCCCGGGCCGGGGAGTCCGGCAGCGTGGTCACACTGGTGCTGCCGGGCCAGCGCCGCGACGTGGGCCGGTTGATGGACCGGGCGCGCATCAAGCCGCGCACGCTGGCGGGCGGCGCGTCGGACCCGGCCCTCGCCGAGGTGACCGGGGCGCGCGAGCCGTCAGGCGTCCCGGTGACGGTCCGGTCGTCCGCACCCCAGGAGCGGCGGGGCACCCCGCACCGGCGCGGCGGATCCGACCGGCGGGGCGGAACCGGCCGGTCAGAAGGCGGCGACCGGCACGAGGCCCCGCGCCGCCGAGGAGGCCGCGGCCGCCGCCGCTGACCCGAGCGCACGGACGAAGCCCCCGCACCGGCCGGTGGAATCCGGCGGTGCGGGGGCTTCGCCGTTCGCATCAGCGCCGATGCGCGGCCGGCGGCCAGGGCGCGCCGTAGGCCGAGCCCCCGTGGGCATGGTGCCGCGTGTGGATGCGGCGGGCGTACTGCAGGGCATCGTCCCGCGCGCTGCGGCGCAGGCCTTCCGCGCCGCCTCTGCGGGCCCGGGCACGCGTGCAGGATCCATCGGCGATGACGCCGATCCCCCAGCCGAGGGCGGGCCAGATGAACCAGGGGTACCAGGCGCCGGCGGTGACGCCGACCATGAGCCAGATCCCGAAGAGCAGGGTCATGACCCCGATGTAGGCGCTCAGGTGGACGCGGAACCCCTTCATGCTGGGCTCGCCGCGCTTCGGCCGCTCCGTGGGGCGCGCCGTGGGACGCGCCGGGGAGCGGGCGGCCGAACCGGCGTCCAACCGGTCCACCGGAAGGTCCGCGACCACCGCGTCGAGCTCGCCCGCCGTGCGCGCCGCCCACACGTCGTCGAGGCGCCCGTCCAGTTCGTCGATGGCGATGTACCCGGCGGCCGCCGCGTCGCTGACGATCGCCGCCGTCCGCTCGCGTTCCCCGTCGCCGACCCGCAGGGACGGGCGGCCCGACCGCGGCGCGGATGAGGTGGAGTCCATGGCGTCCCCCGATGGTCCATTGTGGACGGTCACCCCCAGAATGAACCGTCCATAGTGGAATGTCAACCCCCGCGGCGCGAGAGGCGGGGACCCCGCGTTCCCGGGGTCGGAAAGTCAGAAGTTGAACCATCCCCCTGTGCGGCACTATGGAGCGAGCGCCGGGCCGGTTTCGCCCTGGGCTACGGGTCAAAGGCGTCCGGCGCGCACCGGGGCGTCAACGAGACGACCTGGGCGCCCGATGGGCGGGCAACGTGGGAATACGGGGAGGAGAAGGTGCCTGGAAAGCCCCATGTGGTCTGGCGCCGGGTCGGCACGCACTCCATCTTCAACCCCGGCCCGCCCTGAGCTTCCGGCGACTTCCACGAGGGCACCGCCCGGGGAGCAGGCGGCTGTGGCGGCGAAAAACTTCGCCGCGTATTCGCCGCAGAAAGCCGTCGACAGCCGTTCCCAGCCGGACACGGCCGGACGGCACGAAAACGCCCCCTGACCGCGGACACGCTGGTCAGGGGGCGTTCTCAGTGGGTGGCAGGTGTAGGGTTCGAACCTACGTAGGCTGAGCCGGCGGTTTTACAGACCGCTCCCTTTGGCCACTCGGGCAACCTGCCTGGGAGTGCTGCGCCCTCCGTGGGGCGCGGCGACGTGATCGAGGATAGCGGACGAGCGCCGTGCTCGCGAATCGATAAGCTCTGTGCCGCGGCGGCCGGGCCCGCCTGGGGCCGAGGCCGCCCGCCGGAACCGACCCGAACCCCGAGAGTGTGAGCGCACGTGGCCTCTGAATCCAGTTTCGACATCGTCTCCAAGCTCGACCGGCAGGAGGTCGACAACGCGCTGACGCAGGCCGCCAAGGAGCTGTCCCAGCGCTTCGACTTCCGGGGCACCAACGCCTCCCTGGCCTGGTCCGGCGAGCAGGGCGTGGAGGTCAGGGCCAACACCGAGGAGCGCGTCAACGCCGCCCTGGACGTCTTCAAGGAGAAGCTCATCAAGCGCAAGGTCTCCCTGAAGGTCCTGGACGTCCCGGACAAGCCCAAGGCCTCCGGCAAGGAGTACCGCATGCTCGTCGGGCTCAAGGAGGGCATCGCCTCCGAGGACGCCAAGAAGATCTCCAAGCTCATCCGCGACGAGGGCCCCAAGGGCGTCAAGGCGCAGATCCAGGGCGACGAGCTGCGGGTCACCGGCAAGAAGAAGGACGACCTGCAGGCCGTGATGAGCCTGGTCAAGGAGAAGGACTTCGACCTGGCCATCCAATTCGTCAACTACCGGTGACCGATCGGCCCGACTGATCGGCCGATCCGAGCGGCCCGGCCGGCTCCGGCACGGCCGGGCCGGCCCTTCCGGGCCGTGGGCCGGGCGCCGCTATAGCCCGGTCACCACGGGGCGCGCCTCCGGGCGGCCGAACGCGAGCACGCGTGACAGCACCTCGCGGAACCGGGCGACGTCCTCCTCGGGCGCCCTCAGCTCCGCCTCGACCACCGGGTCGTCCAAGTCGAGGTCGGCGAGGGAGGCGGGGTCGAGGACGACCCGCAGGACGCCGTCCGCCAGCGTGACCTCGCGCACACACCCGTAGGCCGTGCCCTGGCCGGGGGTGACCAGGCAGTGCGTGTCGAAGCCGAGGGCCACATCCGAGGCGTCGGGCTCGCCGAAGTCGCACATGAAATCGAGCGAGAACCCGTCCTCGTCGGCCTCGCCCACGCCCGCCATCACGCAGCCGTCCACGGCCTCGTCGTCGAACCCGCACGCGTCATCGGCGATGAACCTGTACACCATCGGTCGGTTCTATCAGCGCGCCCCGCACCCGCACAGCCCTCAATTCCCCCTATTCCAGGCGCCACTTCCGGTCCAGCGCCCGCAGGCGGCGGATGCGCTCGGCCGCCGGGGGGTGGGCGTCGAACAGGCGGCACATCCCCTTCTTGGGGAACGGGTTGGCGATCATCTGGTGGCCCGCCGCCAGCAGCCGCCGCTCGGTCGGCAGCGGGTGCGTGCGCGCCCCCGCCTCGATCCTGCGCAGCGCCGACGCCAGCGCCAGCGGGTCCCCGGTGAGCCGGGCCGCCGCCTCGTCGGCCCGGAACTCGCGCCTGCGCCCCGCACCGGCGTGGATCACCAGCGCCGCCAGCGGCCCCAGCACCAGGAACAGCAGCCCCTCCAGCAGGCCCGGCCCCTCGTCGTCGCCGTCGTCCAGCGGCAGCAGCACCGCCAGCGCGGTCAGCGAGGTGATGATGGTGGCCAGCCCCACCGCGACCGCCGAGACCAGGGTGTCCCGGTTGCGCACGTGGGCCAGCTCGTGCGCGATGACGGCGCGCAGCTCCCGCTCGTCCAGCAGCTTCAGCAGCCCGGTGGTGCAGCAGATCCCCGCCGAGCGCGGCCCCCGCCCCACGGCGAAGGCGTTCGGCGCCGCCGTCGGGGACAGGTAGAGCCGGGGCATCGGCTGGCGCGCCTGGGTGGCCAGGTCGCGGACGACGCGGTGCAGCTCGGGCCGCTCGAACTCGCCCACCGGCCGCGCCCGCATCGCGCGCAGCGCCAGCGAGTCCCCGAAGAAGCAGACCAGCCCGGTCACCCCGAGCACCACCACCGCGGCGGCCCGCACCCCCTGGGCTCCGGCGCACGCCCACCCGGTGAGCACGATCACCGCGGCCAGGGCCGCGAGCAGGGCGGCGGCTCGGATGGGGTTGGGGTGCACGGCGGGTCCCGCCCTCCTTCGTCCGTCGGATGGTCCGGTGGGTGATCCTGGCCGGGGCGGCCCCCGTCCACCGATAGGAACGTGTGGGCCCCGCCGGTCCGTTCCCGGCCGCGGCCGGTACCGGTCCGGCCCGACCTGATCGACCCCGCCCCCGCCGACCGCGCGCGCGGGGGCGGGCGCCTATAGTGGCGAACGTGGCCGTTATCACTCCGCACCGCCTCCCCGGCGCCCTGCTCACGGGTCGGCGCCACGTCGACCTGGCACGGGTGGAAAGCGCCCTGTGTCGTCCCTGAGCCCGGCAGCACGGGGGCGCCGCCGCGCGGCGCGGCCGTTCCCGGACGGGGGGTGTGGGCCCGGCCCTCTCCCCGCGATGCCCGCCAGGCATCGCCCATCAGGTCCCCACTGATCCCATTGGCAACCGTTGGGGCCCTGCGCCGGACCCGCACGACCGCCCGCCGGGCGGCTCGGTGAGTAGTCTGGCGGCGAGGGCCGAGGCAACCTGAGCCTCCGCGGCCCGCGGGGGCTCGTCGAGGAGGTCGGCGATCTCAGTGACCAAGAAGGTCCAACGTCTCGATCGCGTCATCATCCGGTTCGCGGGAGACTCCGGCGACGGGATGCAGCTGACCGGCGATCGGTTCACCCAGGAGACGGCGTCGTTCGGAAACGACCTCTCCACCCTTCCGAATTTCCCGGCGGAGATCCGGGCCCCCGCCGGCACCCTTCCCGGGGTGTCGAGCTTCCAGCTCCACTTCGCCGACCACGACATCATGACCCCCGGGGACGCCCCCGACGTCCTGGTGGCCATGAACCCGGCGGCGCTCAAGGCCAACGTGGGCGACCTGCCCCGGGGTGCCACCGTCATCGTCAACACCGACGAGTTCACCAAGCGCAGCCTGGCCAAGGTCGGCTACGCCTCCGACCCCCTGGAGGACGGGTCGCTGTCGGAGTTCAAGGTGAGCCGGGTCCCCCTGACCTCGATGACCATGAAGGCCGTCGAGGAGTTCGACGTCACCAAGAAGGACGCGCAGCGGGCGAAGAACATGTTCGCCCTGGGCCTGCTGTCGTGGATGTACAACCGGCCCACCGAGGGCACCCAGGGGTTCCTCAAGTCCAAGTTCGCCGCCAAGCCGGAGATCCTCGCCGCGAACCTGGCGGCGCTGCAGGCCGGGTGGAACTTCGGCGAGACCACCGAGGACTTCGCGGTCTCCTACGAGGTCAAGCCGGCCGTGCTGCCCCCGGGCACCTACCGCAACATCACCGGGAACCTGGCGATCTCCTACGGCCTGGTGGCGGCCTCCCGGCTGACCGGGCTGCCGCTGTTCCTGGGCTCCTACCCGATCACCCCCGCCTCCGACATCCTGCACGAGCTGTCCCGGCACAAGCGGTTCGGCGTGCGCACGTTCCAGGCCGAGGACGAGATCGCCGGGGTGGGCGCCGCCCTGGGGGCCGCCTTCGGCGGGTCGCTGGGGGTGACCACCACCTCCGGGCCGGGCATGGTGCTCAAGGGCGAGACCCTGGGCCTGGCGGTGATGACCGAGCTGCCGCTGATCGTGGTCGACGTGCAGCGGGCCGGGCCCAGCACCGGCATGCCCACCAAGACCGAGCAGGCCGACCTGCTGCTGGCGCTGTTCGGGCGCAACGGGGAGTCGCCGGTGCCGGTGCTGGCGCCGCGCTCGCCCGCGGACTGCTTCGACATCGCGGTGGAGGCGGGGCGCATCGCGACCGCCTACCGCACCCCGGTGATCGTGCTGTCCGACGGCTACCTGGCCAACGGCTCGGAGCCGTGGCGCATCCCGGACGTGTCCGCGCTGCCGGACCTGTCGGTGGACTTCGCCGAGGAGCCGAACGGCGACGACGGGGAGTTCCTGGCCTACAGGCGCGACCCCGAGACCCTGGCGCGCCCCTGGGCGGTGCCGGGCACGGCGGGCCTGGAGCACCGCATCGGCGGCATCGAGAAGAGCGACGGCCGCGGCGACATCTCCTACAGCCCCTCCAACCACGACCTGATGGTGCGCTCGCGCCAGGCCAAGGTGGACGGGATCGCGCGGAGCCTCGACCCGCTGGAGGTGGACGACCCCTCGGGCGATGCCCGGGTGCTGGTGCTCGGCTGGGGCGGCACCTACGGGTCGGTCTCCGCCGCCGTGCGCCGGGTGCGGCGCGCGGGCGGCAGCGTCGCCCAGGCGCACCTGCGCCACCTCAACCCCTTCCCGCCCGGCCTGGAGGAGGCGCTGGCCCGCTACGACCGGGTGCTGGTCCCCGAGATCAACCTGGGGCAGCTGTCGCTGCTGCTGCGGGGCCGCTTCGGCGCCGACGTCACGGGCTACAACAAGGTGCGGGGCCTGCCGTTCAAGGCCGAGGAGCTGGCGGGCGTCATCCAGGAGGTCATCGATCGTGCCGAGTGAGAACGGATCCGCGGTGAACGGGGCCCACGCGAACGGGGCCGCCGCGAACGGCGCCGGCGGGGCCGCCTTCCCCGGGCTCAAGCTGGTCCCGGCGGCGCAGGAGTCCTACAAGGCCAAGGACTTCAAGTCCGACCAGGAGGTGCGCTGGTGCCCCGGGTGCGGGGACTACGCGATCCTCGCCGCCTTCCAGGGGTTCCTTCCCGAGCTGGGGGTGCCGCGGGAGAACGTGGTCATCGTCTCGGGCATCGGGTGCTCCTCCCGGTTCCCCTACTACCTGAGCACCTACGGGATGCACTCGATCCACGGGCGGGCCCCGGCGATCGCGACGGGCCTGGCCGCCTCGCGCCCGGACCTGTCGGTGTGGGTCATCACCGGTGACGGGGACGGGCTGTCGATCGGGGGCAACCACCTGATCCACGCGCTGCGGCGCAACGTCAACGTCAACGTGCTGCTGTTCAACAACCGCATCTACGGGCTGACCAAGGGCCAGTACTCGCCCACCTCCGAGGCGGGCAAGGTGACCAAGTCCTCGCCGATGGGGTCGCTGGACGCGCCGTTCAACCCGGTGTCGCTGGCGCTGGGGGCCGAGGCGACGTTCGTGGCGCGCACGGTCGACTCCGACCGCAAGCACCTCACGTCGGTGCTGCGGGCCGCCGCCGCCCACGAGGGGGCGTCGTTCGTGGAGATCTACCAGAACTGCCCGATCTTCAACGACGACGCGTTCGAGCCGCTGAAGGACCCCGCCGAGCGGGACCTGCGGCTGCTGCGGATGGAGCACGGCGAGCCGCTCACGGCGGGCGGCCGCGGGGTGGTCGCCGACGGGTTCGGCGGGCTGCGCCTGGCCGGCCCCGACGAGGCCGGCGAGGACGCGGTGCTGCGGCACGACGCGCACCGGGAGGACCCGGGGTACGCCTTCGCGCTGTCCCGCCTCGACCAGCCGGCGTTCGAGCACGTCCCGATCGGGGTGTTCCGGGACGTCCGCAGGCCCACCTACGACGCCCTGATGAACGAGCAGGTGGCCGAGGCCCGCTCGGCGCAGGGCGAAGGGGACCTGGGGGCGCTGCTGGCCAGCGGCGACACCTGGACGGTGGAGTAGGGCCGGAGGGCCCCGCCCGATCCGGTCGGCCCCCGCCGGGCACCACGCGCCCGGCGGGGGCCGCGCTCTGCTGGCGCCGCCGCCCGCCCGCCCCTACCGTGGTGAGATACGTCACGCGGGCGAGGGCAGCGGGAGGCGCGATGGAGCGGGAAGCCGCGGTCACGGCGAGCACGGTGGACGGGGTCCTCAGGCGCGCGGCGGCGCGCGTGCCGGACCGCACCGCGCTCAGGTTCGGCGGCCGGGAGTGGAGCTACGCCGAACTGGACCGGGGGGCGAGCCGGGTGGCCGCCTGGCTGCTGGGCCTGGGGCTGACCCGCGGCGACCGGGTCGCGGCGTTCGGCGGCAACTCCGACGCCTACGTGCTGGCGTTCCTGGGATGCGCGCGGGCGGGGCTGGTGCACGTTCCGGTCAACCCGGCGCTGCGCCGGGAGGAGCTGGCCTACCTGCTGGCGCAGTCGGGGTCGATCGTGGTGCTGGCCGACCCGCGGCTGGCCGGGCGGGTGGAGGAGGTGCGCCCGTCGGTGCCGGCCCGGGACGTGCTGGCGCTGCGCGGGGCCCTGGAGTCGGTGCTGGAGGTGGCGCGCGACCCGCACGCCCCGACCGGCCCGGTGACCGACGTCTCCGACACCGACCTGGCGCAGCTGCTGTACACCTCGGGCACCACGTCGGCGCCCAAGGGGGCGATGCTGACGCACCGGGCGCTGGTGCACGAGTACGCGAGCTGCCTGTACGCCCTGGACATCGCCGAGGACGACCGGATCCTGCACGCGCTGCCGCTGTACCACTCGGCGCAGATGCACGTGTTCCTGATGCCGGGGCTGGCGGCGGGGGCGTGCAACACGGTGTCCGAGGCGCCCGACCCCGGCGACGTGCTGCGCAGGATCGAGGAGGACCGGGCGACGTCGTTCTTCGCGCCGCCGACGGTGTGGCTGGCGCTGCGCGACCACCCCGACTTCGACACGCGCGACCTGGAGTCGCTCGCCAAGGGGTACTACGGCGCGGCGGCGATGCCGGTGCCGGTGCTGGAGGACATCCGCGCGCGGCGGCCGGGGATCGGGTTCTACAACTGCTTCGGGCAGAGCGAGATCGGGCCGCTGGCCACGGTGCTGCGGCCCGAGGAGCACACCCCGGAGCGGATGGACTCGTGCGGGCGGCCGGTGCTGCACGTGGAGGCGCGGGTGGTGCGCGAGGACGGCTCCCCGGCCGAGCCCGGGGAGACCGGCGAGGTGGTGTACCGCTCGCCGCAGCTGTGCTCGGGGTACTGGGAGAAGCCGGAGGAGACGGCCGAGGCGTTCCGCGGCGGCTGGTTCCACTCCGGCGACCTGGCCCGGCGCGACGCCGACGGGTACTTCACCGTGGTCGACCGGCTCAAGGACGTGATCAACACCGGCGGGGTGCTGGTGGCCTCCCGCGAGGTGGAGGAGGTGCTGTACCGGCACCCGTCGGTGGCCGAGGCGGCGGTGATCGCCCTGCCGGACGACAAGTGGGGCGAGGCGGTGACGGCGGTGGTGGTGCCGCGGGCGCGGGTCGCCGGGGACGAGCTGATCGCCTTCACCCGGCGGCACCTGGCCGGGTTCAAGGTGCCCAAGCAGGTGCGCCTGGTGGAGGACCTGCCGCGCAACGCCAGCGGCAAGCTGCTCAAGCGGGTGCTCAGAGACGAGCTGGCCGGTGAGGACGCCCCCAAGGGCGCGCACGGATAGGCGGGCGCGCCGCAGGGGCCGAGCCTCGCGCCCCGTCGCCGACCGCCGCCCCCTTTCCCGGTCCCTCACGGGCGCGTGACGCAGGGCACCCCGGCGGGGCGGCCGTTCCGCCGCGCCCGTCCCCGCCGGGCGGCGTAGCCTGCCCCTATGCGAATTGTGATTGCCGGTGGCCACGGCAAGATCGCACTGCGCCTGGAGCGGCTGCTGTCCGCGCGCGGTGACACCCCCGTGGCTCTGATCCGCGACCCCGCGCACGCCGACGACGTGCGGGCGGCGGGGGCCGAGCCCGTGCTCGCCGACCTGGAGAAGGCGACCGTCACCGAGCTGTCGGAGAAGGTCATGGACGCCGACGCGGTGGTGTTCGCCGCCGGCGCCGGACCGGGCAGCGGTGCGGAGCGCAAGGACACCGTCGACCGGGCGGGCGCGGTGCTGCTGGCCGACGCGGCGTCGCTGGCCGGGGTGCGGCGCTATGTGATGGTGTCGGCGATCGGCGTGGACGACGGCCCCGCGCCGGGGTCGGAGCCGGTGTGGGCGGCCTATGTGGAGGCCAAGCGCGCGGCCGACGCCGACCTGCGGGAGCGCTCGGAGACGCTGGACTGGACGATCCTGCGGCCGGGGCGGCTGACCGACGGCCCGGGAACCGGGCGGGTGCGCCTCGCGCCGTCGGTGGAGAAGGCCGAGGTGCCGCGGGACGACGTCGCCGAGGTTCTGGCGGCGCTTCTGGCCGAGCCCGCGTCGACGGCCGCCATCGGCCGCGTGCTGGAGCTCGTCGGCGGCGACACGGCCGTTGACGAGGCCGTGGAGGCGGCGCTGGCGTAGTCGGCTCCCCCGGCCGCCACCGGGGCCGGCCCGGCCCTCCTGGCCAGACCGGGCCCATAAGCGGCATCATGGGGCGGACGCGGACGGCCCCGCGGACCTACCGCTCCGCAGTGCCGCGAGGGCAGAGCAGGCAGAGCAGATAGGTACGGTTCATTCCATGAGCGTCACGCAGGTCGTCAGAGACAGCACCGTCGTCGAGCACGCCAAGGTCGCCGCGCAGCAGAACCGCCGGATGTTCATCGTCCAGCTGGACGTCGCCGGGTTCGACGAGGGCTCCAGCAAGGTCCGTCCGGGGCTGACCCGCATCCTTGAAGGGATCGAGGAGGCCGGATGGCGCCTCGACCAGATGACCCCGGTGACCGGTCCGGAGGGCGAGGCGCTGCACCTGTGCGTGTTCCGCCCGTCGTCCGGAGGCGCCGGGGAGACCGCGTCCGCGGCCGAGGAGCAGGCCCCGGCGACGGACGCCGCCCAGCAGCAGAACACCGGCCAGCAGCAGGCCTACCAGCAGCACACCGGCGGGCAGCAGCAGGACCCGTACGCCGCCTACCAGTACCAGACGGGGCAGCAGCAGGGCTACGGCCAGCAGCAGCCCCAGCAGCAGGGGTACGGGTACGGTCAGCAGCAGCCCCAGCAGTACCCCGGCTACGGCCAGCAGCCGCAGCAGCAGGGCTACGGCTACGGGCAGCAGCCCCAGCAGTACCCGGGCTACGGCCAGCAGCCGCAGCAGCAGGGGTACGGCCAGCAGTACCCGGGCTACGGCCAGTAGGGCCGGACCGCACCCGAGCCGCACCGACGAACGGCAAGAGGCCCGCGCACCCCGAGGGGCGCGCGGGCCTTTTCCATGCCCGAACCCGCCGCCTCGCCTCCGCCGCCCGGGAACGGGAATGCCGATTCCACCGATCGGCTTGAGACGTGTACGGCCTCTCGGGGCCGGACCGGACGACCGTTCTCAGGGAGCGACGACGATGACGACCCAGGACCAGGACAAGGCCGGACACGACCCGCGGGCCCTGCTCGCGGAGAGCCGGCTCGGCGTGCTGGCGACGATCAAGGCCGACGGGCTTCCGCAGCTCTCGCCGGTCATGCCGTACTACGACCGGGAGGCCGAGACCCTCTACGTGTCGATGACCGAGGGTCGCGCGAAGACGGTGAACCTGCGCCGGGACCCGCGCGCGGCGCTGGAGGTGACGCGGTCCGACGGACGGGCGTGGGCCACGGCGGAGGGCACGGTGACCCTGGTCGGCCCGGGCGACGACCCGCACGGACCGGAGGTCGGGGCGCTGGTCGACTACTACCGCAGGGCGGCGGGCGAGCACCCGGACTGGGAGGAGTACCGGTCGGTGATGGTGTCCGAGCGCAGGGTGCTGATGACGATGTCGGTCGAGCACGTGTACGGCGAGGACATCGGCTGAGGCGGACCCGGAGGCGGGAACACGGGTGCGGGGCCGCGCACACTCCGGTGCGCGGCCCCGCCTCTCGGCTCTTCGCGGGCTTCCTGGTCAGTCGCCCCGCAGGCCGCTCCGCCGGGCCGACCGGATGAGGACGAGCCCGGCCCCGGCGGCCACCGCCCCGGCGGCGACGAGGGCGGCCACCCCGGCCCCGGTCACCGGGAGGCCCGTGCCTGCGCCCGTGCCCCCGCTCCCGGAGCCACCGCCCGATCCGCCGCCGGAGCCGTCGTCCGGACCGGGACCGGGCGGCGGCCCGTCGTCCCCGGTCGGTGTCGGCGTCGGGATGGGACTGGGCGCCGGACTCCCACTCGGGCTCGGAGACGGTTCCGGCGTCGGCGTCGGGTCCGGCGTCGGGCTCGGGTCCGGGGACGGGCTCGGGTCGGGACTCGGCGACGGCGAGGGGCCGGGGTCCGGATCGCCGTCGACGTCGGTCTTGATGCACGCGGCGTTGTTGGACAGGAGCACGTCCCGCACCCTGCTCTTGGCGAGCGCGCAGTTGAGCAGTTCGGTGCCCGGCTCGACATCGGCACCGGCGCGCAGCACGAACGTCAGCTCATCGCTCTCCCCCGGCGCGAGGGTCCCCAGGTCGCATTCGGCGTGCCGCTCCACCATCGTGCACTGGTCGGGCAGGCTCTCCACGGAGGTGTGCGCGGTGTCGAAGTCCTCGATCAGACGAACGTTCTGCGCGGGCCGGTCGCCGGCGTTGGTCACGGTGACGGTGTAGGTGAGGGTCCCGTCCGGGGCCACCGTCGCGGGACCGTCCTTGGCGACCTGCACGTCGGCCCCGGGACCGGGGTCGGGGGGACCGACCTCGCTGCCGGCGCAGGACACGTTGTTGTCCAGGTCCGATTCGCGGGAGCCGGTGTAGACGGTCGCACAGTTCTGGATGTCCGTGCCTCCGGCCACATCTGGGTTCACGGTGACCGTGACCGTCAGGTCGACGCTCTCCCCCGGCGCCATCGTGCCCAGGTCGCAGGAGATCGTCAGGCCGCTGGGCGGGCACTGGCCGGGCAGGCCGGCGATGGTGACGAGGTTGCCGTCGGTGGGGTCCTGCACGAACACGTCCACGGCCTCCGAGGGGCCGTGGTTGGTGACGGTGATCGTGTAGGTGATGGTGCCGTCGGGGTTCACCGTGGCCGGGTCGGCCGTCTTGGTGATCTCGACGTCGGTCATCGTCCGGGTCTGCGCGATGTTCTGCGTGCTCGCGCTCCCGGCGTTCGACGCCTCGACCGAGGCGTGGTTGGTGATGTTGGTCCCGTCGGAGACACCGGGG
This sequence comes from Nocardiopsis endophytica, assembly GCF_027706725.1. Taxonomy (GTDB): domain Bacteria; phylum Actinomycetota; class Actinomycetes; order Streptosporangiales; family Streptosporangiaceae; genus Nocardiopsis_A; species Nocardiopsis_A endophytica. The sequence goes on along the minus strand of NZ_JAQFWQ010000069.1, from coordinate 21,453 downwards.
TCGACCTTCACCGTGACGGAGTAGGCGGCCGTCCCCCCGGCCTCGATGGTGGTGCCGGATCCGCCGCAGGTCACCGTCTGCCCCGAGGCCGTGCAGCCGGGGGCCGAGACGAAGGACACGTTCGGGTCGAGTTCGTCGGTGACCTCGACGTCCTCGGCGGCCTCGTCGCCGGTGTTGGTGACGGTGACGGTGTAGGTCGCCTCGTCCCCGATGACCATCGGGTCCGGGGTGACGCTCTTGGAGATCTGCAGCTGGGGCGCCGCCTGGGGTTCCCGTCCGTCGTCGTCCCCGTCGGGAGAGGCTTCGGGCGATGGTTCGGGCGGGGCCTCCGGCGTCGGCTCGGGAGCGGACTCGGGCTCGGGCTCTCGCTGCTCCTCAGAGTCCGATGGCTCCGCCGGGGCCGCCTCGTCCGGTGTCTCCGAGGGCTCCGACGGCGGCGCGGGCTCTGAGGGCACGTCGGCAAGCGGCCCGGAACCGCCACCGGTCGGCACCTCAGCGCCGCCCTGCGTGCCCTCCAGCACAGTGAGGTCCGCGGGCCCCGGCAGGTCACCGTGTCCACCGTCCTCCGCGGCCGCCGCCGGGCCGCCCCAGGTCCAGACGCCGGCCAGCGCCAGCGCCGCAAGGACCCTGAGGGCCCGACTCGGCCTCCCGTTTCCCGTGCCCCGCATCCCACTCCCCGCTGAATCAAAGGATTCGACGGAAGACGATGCTCATCTCCGGAACGGCCCCGAACGAAGGGCCACGCGGCGGGCGCCCATCCGCTGATCCGAAATTTCACCGCCGTTTAAGCGGATCAGCGCGGCCGCCGGGGCCCGTACCGGCAGGAAGCCACCTCATGCGAATCCCAGCTCCCATGTCATCGCCGGCAGCTCGTCGGCGGCTTCACGTCGCCACTCGCCGTCCGTGCGGACGCCCGCTGCCGGGCCGCTCGGGCATGGGCGGTGTGTGAGCCGCCAGGCCAGTAGCGCGAGCGCGTCAAGGGTGGGGCGCTCGCGCAAGCCGGACTCGTCCATCGCGTAGTAGTGGCCGGAGGTCTCCCCGAACCAGACCACCATGTTCGGGTACAGGGCCTGGAGCCGCGCGGCTGCGGCGTGCTCTTCGGCGTGCTCCGGGGAACGTCCCCAACGCGTAGTGGTGCGGGTTTCTCGACGGCTGAGTTCTGCCATGTCGTCATCTCCTCTGTGGCCGCTGGTGGATGGCGCCGACGCCTGAGCCGGTCTGCGGGTGCCCCGGTACGGGGAAGTGCACCGGGGCACCCGAGGACCGTGCGGCCCCCTCGTTCCGCACGGGCGGGACTCGGGTCGATGGGTCTCCGGTCGTCACCGGGCGAGGACGGCGTCCCGCTTCGCGGTCGCCAGTACGAACACGCACCGGGTACAGGCCATCGCGTGCGCTTCGATCACGTCGGCCCGCTCGCGGACCAGAAGGCGGAGCAGCGCTGGTGGCCCCTTGGCGTGTTCCCGGAATGCCAGGAACCGGGCGCACCTCGCCGGAACGGGGCAGCAGAAGACCGCGTGGAAGGTCGGGGGCCCACACGGGGCGTCGGTCCGGAAGAACACCCAGCCGCGCGGAGTGAACTCGTCCCGCAGGTCGGGGCAGGGGTGACGCGGGTTGTTCCGAGGGGCGACGATCGGGTCGACGGGCGTACTGCCGCCCTGAGGGAGGGCGATGTCCGGTTGCAGGGCGAGCACTCGATCTGCGCCTGAATTCGTCATGCAACGAGCATGAGCTGGCCTTTTCTGGTTGCACAGAGGCCGGAGAATGTTGCAGACAATGTTTCAGACTTCAAGAAAGTCCGGGAATGCGTCTCGCCGCGCAACGATGTGTGCTGCGCTAGAGGCATGGACACACCCTCCGCCGTCCAGACCCCTTTGGAACTCTACGGACGAGAGGTCCGACGTCTCAGACTCACCACAGGCCTCACGCTCGAAGGCCTGGGACGCATGGTCGGTAGCAATAAGAGCCAGTTGTCCCGACTGGAGAACGGCCAGTACACGCCTCCCCCCGCGCTCCGTGACGCCTTGGACGATGTCCTCGCGGCGCATGGAGAGCTCACACGGCAATGGGCGGAGGCGAACGGAGACAGTCGACCGGACTGGCGAGGCGAGATCGCAGCCGCCACCCGAAACGCGCGCGCCGTTTACGACTTCCAAGCCCTGGCGTTCCCCAGCTACCTCCAGACAGAGAAGTATGCGGAGGCGCTCATCGAGGCAGCCTTCCCCGCTCTCCCCTCGGATGAGCTCACCCGGAGGGTTCAAGAACGCGTGCAACGTGCCGAACAGATCCGGGACGCCCTCCGCCCTCTCCTGTGTCTCGTCATCGACCGAACGGCCTTGGCGAGGCGCTACGGTGGTCCCGCCGCAGCGGCCGAGCAGCTGGAGTACATCGCCCGGCTCACCTCCGAAGGGCGCGTCACAGCGCAGATCGTCCCCGAGGACCTCCACTCTCACCCTGGCAACAGCGGTTCGTTCCGCGTGTTGAACATGCCCGATGGACGCGATATCGCCTACGTGGAATCCGCCGAGCAGGGACAGCTGCTCACACGGGCAGGGGCCGTCGCACGGCATCGCGAGCTGTTCGCACAGCTGCAGGCCGTCGCGTGGTCACCGTCCGACTCGCTGAAGGCCATAGAAGCAGAGGTAGATAGGATTCGAGAATGATCAACCAGTGGCACAAGTCCAGCCACAGCGGCGGAGCCAACGACTGTGTCGAAGTTCGCGAGCACGCGAACGGTGCCGACGTCCGCGACACCAAGCACAGGGACGCCGGACACCTCTCGTTCCCCCTGGACGAGTGGGGCGCCTTCCTCCAAGACCTCCGAAGAGAGCGCCACTAGCGATTCGATGAGATGCCCTCGACGCCACGGCGTCGAGGGCATACCGGCGGAGAAGGCCCCGGTGTTGCCTCTGTTCCAAGCGCCCGGGGCTCTTCTGGATCGGGGCTGTGGGCCGCCCGTCAGCCGTCGGTGCGGGCCACGCCGATCGGGCAGCTGGCGCCTGTGCCGCCGACAACGCACGCGCCATGTACCCTTCGCGGCGGATTCAGGCCTACAGGAAGTAGGTGAGCATGTTCTCGGCGCTACTAGTGGACTGGCGCGGCACACTGGCGGTTCCCTTGACCGAAGAACAGTGGATCGGCACTGCCCTGGAACGATTGGCGAGACCCGCGGCTCCTTCGGACATCGCGCCGATCGCGGCTTGCCTTGAGGCGGTGGACGCCGGTCGGCGCCTGCTCACGCCGGGAATGGACGCGGACCCGGCACTGCACCGGCGCGTCTTCATGGACGTCTTCTCCGACGCGGACATCGACCCGGACCTGGCCGCGGCCCTGTACGAGGTCGAATCCGACCCGTTCAACGACCTGTTCGCCGACGACGCCCTCGGCTTCCTCTCCCGGACCCGCGCCGCTGGCGTCCGGGTCGCGATCGTCAGCGATGTGCACGTCGATATCCGGCCGGCCTTCCGTGCCGTCGGCCTCGATGCTCACGTCGACGCTTACGCGCTCTCCTGCGAGCACGGGGCGGAGAAACCCGATCCGCGCCTGTTCGAGGCCGCTCTGGGCATGGTGGACGCCCGGCCGGAGGAGGCCCTGATGGTCGGTGACCGGCACACTCATGACGGCGGGGCCGCCGCCGTGGGCGTGGCCGCGCTCATTCTGCCTTCACTGACCACCAGGGCCGAGCGCCGCCTCCACTTGGTGGAGCGACTCCTCTCCGCCGCTCAGCGGCCGGACTCGCCGTCCACGCGCGCGACCCCGGTAGGGCACGAGCCCCACCCGGAAGGGTCACCTACGTGTTGCCCCGTGCCGCCGACGCCGCAATAGCCGTTGGGGTTCTTCGCGTCGCTCAAGTACTGCTGGTGGAACGGCTCCGCGAAGTAAAAGGGCCCGGCCTCCACGATCTCCGTGGTGATGGGGCCGTATCCGGCCTGCTTCAGGACCGGCTGGAACGCGTCGCGCGACGACTCGGCCGCCGCGCGCTGGGACTCGTCGTGGTACAGGACCATCGACCGGTACTGGGTGCCCACGTCGTTGCCCTGCCGCATGCCCTGCGTCGGGTCGTGGCCCTCCCAGAACACCTTCAGCAGGTCCTCGTAGGAGATCTTCCGGGGGTCGAAGACCACACGCACCGCCTCGGTGTGGCCGGTGCGCCCCGTGCAGACCTCTTCATAGGTGGGATTGGGCGTGTACCCGCCCTGGTAGCCCACCGCCGTCGTGATGATGCCGCGCTCGGCGCCCAGCCTCCAGAAGGTGCGCTCCACGCCCCAGAAGCAGCCCATGCCGAAGTCGGCGATGGCGCTGCCCTCGGGGTACGGCGGTGCGAGCGGGGTCCCCAGCACCTCGTGGCGCTCCGGGACCGGCATCGGGGTGTCCCGGCCGGGCAGCGCCCGCTCCGGGTCGATCATGGTGGTCTTCTGCCCGAACATGCCTCCACGGTATCCGGCCGCTCGCGCTTCCCCCAGGGGCCGGGGTGGGGCCTCCCCCATCCGGAAACGTGCACCTGGCAGACCGCCCGCCCTCGAGGCGCCTCACGAGGCCCCACGGCAAGCGGCTTCGGGAGATGACGGCGCTGCCATGGGCCGTGTGCCAACGCCCGTCGATCCTCGCGAGTGCGAACTTCTCCTGCTGCCCACCCAACGACCAGTGTTCACCGGGCATCGTCCAGGACGACTCGTCACCGGCGAGTGCGCTGATCCGCTCGGCGATCCCGGTGTCGCTGACCGGTCGGTGTTCACCCTCGCGCGCCCGGAGCTCCTCCAGGTCCTCCTCGCGACAGAACTGGACGGCTCCCGGACAGTCCCAGCCCATCGCCGCGAGGATGCCGAACGCGTCGTCCACGGCGACCCCGAGCTGATCGGACCACGCGGCACGGGCGTCCTCGTTCTCGGGAAGCAGCCCGAACAGGTACGGTCCGACTCTCTTCGCCGGGTGGGCGCCCCGTTGGATGGGCAGGCGCGCGGACAGTGCCACCTCGCCGTTTCGCACGTACTCGGCCGTGTAGGAGAACGTGGGATCGTCACCGGGGGCCGCGCGCTCCAGGTGCCCCGCCACTCGGCCCGACAGCAGGACGGCCAGGCGCTCAGTCATCGCGGTCGTCCCCGCTGCCGGCGCCCGGGAGGCCCCAGGAGGCCCGGCGCGCCTGTGAGTCCGCGCGCAGAGCAGCGCCGACCGCGTCCGGCGGGTCCCGGTGGGTGCTCGGCTCCCGCCCGGACACGGCACGGCTCCGGTCGGGGCTCGGTCGCGCCTGTGGCTCGTCGCTGTTCGACCGCAGGGTCAGGGTGAGGTCCAGGGCGGCGAGCAGCCGAAGGAGGGGCTCCAGTTCGGCGCCGCGGTGGCCCGCTTCGACGCGGGCCAGCCAGGAGCGGGCGACACCCGCCCGGGCTGCCAGGGCCGACTGGCTGAGCCCCTGGGAGAGCCGGGTGTCGCGGACCAGACCACCGAGCTTCGACCACCCCGTCAGGGTGAACTCTTCCGGCATCACGTCCACTCCGTCCTCGTTCGAGGACATTGTATGCATGTCCTCGAACGAGGACAACTGTGAGTTGTCCTTGAACAGGGACATCGGAGGCAGGCTTGGGCGCACGCCCGCTCGCGCCCGCCCCAGGGGCCGGGGTGGGGCCTCCCCCACTCGGAGACGGGCGCCTGGCTCACTGCCCGGCGCCGGGGTGCGAGCCTACGTTCGGAGGGAGTCAACGCCGCCCCCTCCGGAGGCTCCCATGTCCTTCCCGACCACCGCACCGGCGGCCGCCGCGCTCGCCCTGGCGATACCGGCGGCGATCACCCTGGCCCCTGTGGACGCGGCGCCGGCCGCCGCGTCCACCACCCCGTCGACAGGCCCGACCGCCGCGAGCGCCGACGGCGCCCCCGACGCCGAGGCGGTCCGCGCCTTCCTCGACGAGCGGGTCCCCGCGCTCATGGACGAGTACGACGTCCCCGGCGTCGGCGTCTCCGTCGTCGGCGACGGGGAGATGCTCGTCGCCGACGGCTACGGGGCCGTCGACCTGGAGACCGGCGCGCCCGTCGACCCCGACCGCACCGCCTTCCCCACCGCGTCCATCGCCAAGTCCTTCATCGGCGCCGCCCTGGTGTCGCTGGCCGAGGAGGGCGAGGTGGACCTCGACGCGGACGTCAACACCTACCTCCCCGAGGAGGAACGGCTGCCGGACGACCCGCGCGGCCCCGTAACCGTCCACAACCTCCTCACCCACACCGCGGGCTTCGCCGAGCAGCTCGACGGGATGGAGGCGCCGTCCGAGGCCGACCTGCTCCCCCTCGACCGGTACGTCGCCGAGTACCGGCCCGACCGGATCGCCCCGCCGGGCGGCTACACCGCCTACTCCAACTACGGGTACGCCATGGCCGGACGGATCATCGAGGAGGTGACCGGCGAGCCGTACGGCGACCACATCGGCCGCACGCTCTTCGAACCCCTGGGTATGGACCACACCGCGTTCGGCGACCCGGACTCCCTGGGTGAGCGCCTGGAGATCCCCGCCGTGTACGGCTCCGGGGACGGCGGCCGCGAACCCCTCCAGCACGAGCACATCAACCCCTCCCCCGCCGGCGGGGCCTTCACCACCCCGGCCGACATGGGCGTCTTCATGCTGGAGCTGCTGCGCGAGCGACCCGCCGGGCGGGACGTGCTCGCCGACGGCGCCGTGCGCACCATGCTCGACCGGCAGGCCGCCAACGACGAGCGCCTCACCGGCAGCGGCTACGGCGCCTGGGAGGTCCGCGCGGACGGCCCCCGCGTGGTCGGCCACGGCGGCGACGGCTCCGGCCTGCACACCCAGTACGCGATCGTGCCCGAGGACGGCGCCGGGATCTACGTCGCCGCCAACGGAGACGGGACCGGCGAAGGGATGTTCACCCTCCGGGACGACCTGGTCCGCGAGTACCTGGAGGAGTTCCACGGCGCCGCGCCCCGGGACGGCGGGGGCGCGGGCGCCGCGGAGGGCGGACTGGAGCGCTACAGCGGCACCTACTCCATGACCCGCATCCCCCCGCGCGAGCCCGTGCTGGCCTTCTACTCCGCGCTCCAGACCCGGGTCCGGGCCGGCGACGACCTTCTCGTGACCAGCGACCTGATGACCGGCACCACGGAGTGGACACCCGTCGGCGACGGCGTCTTCCGCTCCGAGGAGGGGCGCGAGCTGGTCTTCATCGAGAAGGATGGGGAGGTCGTCGCAGCGGGCTACGACCACGCCCCCATGGCGGCCCTCGAACGCGTCCCCTGGTACCGCGACGCCCTCATCCAGGGCACGGCGGCCGCGGTCGCCCTCGTCCTCGCCCTGTCGGCGCTGGCCTGGCCGGTCGCCGCCGGTGTGCGCCTGCTCCGGGGGCGCCGCGCCGCCGCCGAGGCGCCGCCCATGGCCGTCTCCGCCCGCCTCGCGGCCCTGCTGGCCGGGGTGCTGAGCGCCGCCCTGGTCGCCGGTTCCGGCATCACCCTGGCGGTGCACGGCTTCGGCCCCGGCACCCCGCTCTTCCCGCCCTACCCGCCGCTGCTGCTGGCCCCGATGACGGTGGCGCTCCCGCTGACCGCCGTTGCCGCCGTGCTCGCGGTCCCCGCCTGGGTGCGGGGCTGGTGGGGCACGGCCGCCCGCGTCCACTACACGCTGGTGGCGGCGGGGCTGGCGCTGCTGTCGGCCCTCGCCCTGGCCTATGGGCTGGTGGTGCTGCCGGGCGTGTGACGCCGGACATGCCGGTGGAGGCGGTGCCCGCCGGGGCACCGCCTCCACCTGCGCATACATCCGTCACCTTTACTAACGCCGGTCGTTAGCAGATCTAACTACCCCTCATGGGATGTTTCCTTCTAGGCTGCTGGGGTGTCCGAGACCGATCGCGGCGTGCTCTTCGGGGCCAGCGCCTACCTCATGTGGGGCCTGACCACTCTCTACTGGCCCCTGCTCGAACCCTCCGCACCGCTGGAGATCCTCGCCCACCGGATGGTGTGGTCCCTGCTGGTCGTAGGGCTTCTGCTGTCGCTCAAGCGCGGCTGGCGGCCGATCCTGGCCGCCCTGCGCACGCCCCGGCAGCTCCTCGTGCTCAGTGCCGCGGCGGCGGTCATCTCCGCCAACTGGGGCCTGTTCATCGTCGCCGTGAACTCCGGGCAGACCTCCCAGGCCGCCCTGGGGTACTTCATCAACCCGCTGGTGAGCGTGGTGCTCGGGGTGGTCGTCTTCTCCGAGCGGCTGCGCCCCGCCCAGTGGACCGCGATCGCGCTGGGCGCCGCCGCGGTCGCGGTGCTCACCTACGCCTACGGCGGCGTGCCCTGGTACTCCCTCGGGATGGCGCTCTCCTTCGCCACCTACGGCCTGGTCAAGCGGTTCACCACGCTCGACGGGCTGCAGAGCCTCACCGTCGAGACGCTGCTCATGCTGCTCCCGGCGCTGGCCTACGTGGTGCACCTGGAGTCGTCGGGCGCCGGGACCTTCGCCTCCCTGTCCCCCGCGCACACCGCCCTGCTCATCGGCAGCGGGCTGGCCACCGCCGTCCCGCTGATGTGCTTCGGCGCCGCCAACCGCCGCATCCCGCTCAGCATGATCGGGCTGCTGCAGTTCGTGGTCCCGGTGATGCAGTTCCTCTTCGCCTGGCTCATCTTCGACGAGCCGCTGCCGCTCAGCCGCTGGATCGGCTTCGGGATCGTCTGGGTCGCCCTCGTCGTCTTCGCCACCGACATGCTCCGCAACGCCCGGCGCAACCCGCGTCCGGAGCGCGGCAAGGAGTCGAAGGCGGCTCAGGAGGCGGCCGAGGCGGACGGCTCCGGTACCGGGGACCGCCCGGCGGCTCAGCCCAACTGATCCACCTGCTCCTCGCCCGGGTCGCCGGGGTCCCCGCGGCGCCCGCCCGCCGGGGCGGCCTCCCCCGGCTCCGGCTTGCGGTGCCGCCCGCGCGGCCGGTACGGCTCACGCGGCCCGGGCACCTCCGGCGCCAGGCCGTAGTGCTCGAACACCGCGTCCTCCTGCTCGACCGAGATGTGCCGGTCGACGGAGAAGCTCGGCGCGGAGCGGATGGTCTCGGCGTCGAAGGGCACCCGCAGCCCTTCGTCGACGGGATGCGCCCCGCGCAGCGGCACGAAGTTCTCCCCGGTGCCGAACACCCCGGTGCGCACCGTCACCCACGCCGGCTCGCGGGTGCGGTCGTCGAAGAAGACCTGCCCGATCCGCCCGACGGCGGTGCCGTCCCGGTCCAGCAACCGGTGCCCGATCAGCCGCCGTGCCCCCGTGTAGTCCTCCACGGCGTCCACCCCCGCAACTTCCCCGGCATCATGCCTGGTCAGATGCGGTGTTTCCCCACACGCCACGGATTCATACCCGCCACGGCGGGTCATTGCCAGGGCCTTACCCGCTCTTCCCCCCGCGTTGGTCCCGTGGCCCCCGCACCGCCGCCCACCAGGCGATGATCTCGACGGAAGTGCTGCCAAAACCGCCGGAATGACAGCACTTCCGTCGAGATCAACGCGGGGACGGCGCGCTCAGCCCGTGCGCTCGACCACGTAGTCGCACAGGGCCTCGAACGCCTCGCGCGCGGGGCCCTTGGGCAGGGGGGCGAGCTCGGCGCGGGCCCGGTCGGCCCATCCGCGCATCTCCGCGCGCGCCAGCCCCATGGCCTCGTGCGCGCGCAGCAGCGCGAGCGCCTCCTGGGCCTCCTCCTCGTCCAGGGGCCGCCCGAGCAGGGACCGCAGCCGTGCGTCGGCCGGGTCGGTGCCGCGCAGCGCGTGGAACATCGGCAGCGTGAGCACGCCCTCGCGCAGGTCGGTGCCGGGGGTCTTGCCCGACTCGCGGGAGTCACCGGCCACGTCCAGGATGTCGTCGGAGAGCTGGAAGGCCATCCCCAGCGCCTCGCCCGCGCGGGTGAGGGCCTCGACCACCTCCTGCTCCGCCCTGCCGAAGGTGGCCCCGAACCGGGCCGAGGAGGCGATGAGCGAGGCGGTCTTGTCCGCGATCACCTGCATGTAGTGGTCGAGCGGGTCGGTGCCCTCGGCGGGTCCGGCGGTCTCCAGGATCTGCCCCTGCACCAGCCGCCCGAAGGTGCGGGCCTGCAGCCGCACCGCGTCGGTGCCCAGGTCGGCGAGCATCTCCGAGGCGCGGGCGAAGACGAAGTCGCCGGTGAGGATGGCGATGGAGTTGCCCCACCGCTGGTTGGCGCTGGTGTGGCCGCGGCGCATCTCCGCCTCGTCCATCACGTCGTCGTGGTAGAGGGTGGCCACATGGGTGAGCTCCACCACGGCGGCGGCCGGGACCAGCTCCGGGTTGTCCGCGGCCTCGCCGAACCGGGCCGCCAGCAGCACCAGCGTCGCGCGGAACCGCTTGCCGCCCGCCTCCAGCAGGTGGGCGGCGGCCTCGCGGAGCAGCGGGTCGCTGGCCTCGACCGTGTCCCGCAGCACCTCCTCGACCCGCTCCAGGTCGTCCTGGACCTCGCGGGCGAGCACCGGGTCGACACTCGGCAGAGCGAGGAAACCGCTCGGGACAGCACCGCTCACCAGAAAGCTCCACACGTCAACGGGCGCGCGCCCCGGGGTCCGGCCTGGCGCCGGTCCGGCATTTCGCGCGCTCTCGGGATGAACATCGACCGACTAGCCAAGTTATCGGACCCGGATTGATCAGCCAAAGCCACTCACCGCCCGTGAAGCGGCGGTGACCACCGGCGGCACGGCCCCGCCGGAGGGCCCATCGTCGGGGCGCTCCGGCGGGGCCGCGCACCGGGTCAGCGGGTGAAGGCGCCGGCCGTGGCCACCGCCTCCTCCCCGGGCTGCGGCACCAGGTGGTCCAGCACCGGCGTGGGGTAGACCCCCAGCACCAGGGTGGCGGCCGCCCCGATGCCGATGGCGGTGCCGGTGAGCGCCCCGGCGCGGGCGGTGTGCACCGGCCGGTCCGCGGCCGGCTCGGAGAAGTACATCAGCACGATGATGCGCACGTAGAAGAACGCGGTCACCGCGCTGCTCAGCACGCCCACCACGACCAGGGGCACCGCCCCGGCCGCCACCGCCGCCTCGAACACCGCGAACTTGCCGATGAACCCGCTGGTCAGCGGGATGCCGGCGAAGGCGAGCAGGAACAGCGAGAGCGCGCCGGCCAGCAGCGGGGAGGTGCGGCCCAGCCCGGCCCAGCGGGACAGCTCGCCCGCCTCGGGCCCGCCCTCGTGCGTGCGCACCAGGGTGACCACGGCGAAGGCGCCGATGGTGGTGAACCCGTAGGCGGCCAGGTAGAACATGGCCCCGGCGAGCCCGGCGGAGTCGGCGGCGACCACCGCGGTCAGCACGAACCCGGCGTGCACCACCGAGGAGTAGGCCAGCAGCCGCTTGATGTCGCGCTGGGTGACGGCCACCACCGCGGCCAGCACCATGGTGAGGATCGCCACCACCCAGATCATCGGCCGCCAGGCCTCGGCGGTGTCGCCGAAGGCGGTGAAGAACACCCGCAGCAGCGCGCCGAACGCCGCCACCAGGGTGCCCGAGGCCATCAGCGCGGTGATGGGGGTGGGCGCCCCCTGGTAGACGTCGGGCTTCCAGTTGTGGAAGGGCACCGCGCCGACCTTGAACAGCAGCCCCACCCCGACCAGGGCGATGCCGAGCAGCAGCAGCGGCTCCCCGCCGCCGCCCTCGAAGGCGCCGCCCCCGCCGGCCTGGACCGCCTCGGCGACCTCGGCGTAGTTGACCGCACCGGAGAAGCCGTACACCAGCGCGATGCCGAACAGGAAGAAGGCCGAGGAGAACGCGCCCAGCAGGAAGTACTTGACCGCCGCCTCCTGGGAGAACAGGCGGCGCCGCCGGGCGAGCCCGCACAGCAGGTACAGCGGCAGGCTCATCACCTCCAGGGCGATGAACAGGGTGAGGAAGTCGTTGGCGGCGGTGAACAGCAGCATGCCCAGCACCGCGAACAGCACCAGCGGGTAGACCTCGGTGTGCTCGGACCCGGCCAGGGTGTGCGCCCGCTCCTCCTCGCTGCCGGGCACGGCGGCCGCCTGGGCGGCGAACGCGTCCTCCCCGCCGCGCCGCTCGGCGATGAGCAGCAGCGCGATGGCGGCCAGCACCAGGATGGCGCCCTGGAAGAACAGCGCCGGGCGGTCCACCGCCACCGCGCCCATGGCCAGGGTGGTGCCCTCGGCGGGCACCGACCCGACCTGCAGCACGGTCAGCACGAACGCGGCGATCAGCGCGGCCGCGGTCAGCCCCAGCTGCAGCGGGCGGCGCCGCGCCTTGGGGGCGAAGGCCTCGACCAGCACGGCCAGCACCCCCGCCCCGAAGACGGTCAGCATCGGGGCGAGCAGCCAGTAGTCGATGCTCGGGGGCGTGTCGGTGATCACTCTCCAGGCTCCTTTCCGCCGCCCGCGACGGGCCCCGAACCGTCGACCGCGGGCGCGGGGTCGACGGCGTCCAGCTGGAGCATGGTGCGCTCCACCGCGGGCTCGGCGGCGTCCAGCAGGGGCTGCGGGTAGACGCCCAGCACCACGATGAGCGCGGCGAGCGGGGCGATCGCCCCCACCTCGCGCACGTTCAGGTCGGGCAGGCCGGACAGCCGCTCGGGCACCGGCCCGGTCATGGTGCGCTGGTACATCCACAGGATGTAGAGGGCGGCGAGCACCACGCCGGCCGCGGCGATGACCGCCGGGACCGGGTTGAAGGCGTAGGTGCCGACGAACACCAGGAACTCGCTGACGAACGGCGCCAGCCCGGGCAGCGCCAGGCCCGCCAGCCCGGCCAGCAGGAAGGTCCCGGCCAGCACCGGGGCGACCTTCTGCACGCCCTGGTAGTCGGCGATGGCCGCCGACCCCTGCCGGGCGATCAGGAACCCGACGATGAGGAACAGCGCCCCGGTGGCGAAGCCGTGGTTGACCATGTACAGCGCCGCGCCGGACTGCCCCTGGGTGGTCATCGCGAAGATCCCCAGGGTGATGAACCCGAAGTGGGACACCGAGGTGAAGGCGATGAGCCGCATCATGTCGCTCTGGCCGATGGCGAGCACCGCGCCGTAGACGATGCTGACCAGGCTCAGCGCCACCGCGGGCCACACGAACCAGGTGGCGGCGCCGGGGAACAGCTCCAGGCAGTACCGGAGCATGCCGTAGGTGCCGACCTTGTCCAGCACGCCGACCAGCAGCACCGCGGTGCCGGGCCGGGACGAGGAGGCGGCGGTCGGCAGCCAGCTGTGCAGCGGCCACATCGGCGCCTTGATCGCGAAGGCGATGAAGAAGCCGAGGAAGAGCCAGCGCGCGGTGGACGGGTCGACCTGCGCCAGCGCCCCTCCGGCCAGGTCGCTCCACAGGAAGGTGCCGCCGTACACGTACACCCCGATGACCGCGACCAGCATCAGCAGGCCGCCCGCCAGGCTGTAGAGCAGGAAGGTGATCGCGGCCCTGCGCCGCTCGGCGCCGCGGCCGTAGCGCCCGATCATGAAGTAGACCGGGATGAGCATGGCCTCGAAGAAGACGTAGAACAGGAAGACGTCGGTGGCGGCGAAGACGCCGACCATCATCGCCTCCAGGAGCAGGATCAGGCCGAAGTAGCCCTTGCCCCCGTCCTCGGCGTCGTCGCACTCGTTCCAGGCCGCCAGGATCACCAGCGGCACCAGCACCACCGACATCAGGACCAGCAGCAGCGCGATGCCGTCCACGCCCACGGCGTAGCTGATCCCGAACCGCGGGATCCACGGGTACACCTCGGTGAACTGCAGCTCTCCGGCGGCGGCCGTGGAGAAGTTCGCGGCCATCGCGGCCATCAGCGCCAGCGTGCCCAGGGACACGCCCAGCGCGACCCGCTTGGCGAGCCCGGCGGCCGCGCGCGGGACCAGCGCCACCGCCAGCGCGCCCAGCGCCGGCAGGGCCACTCCCAGAGTCAGCCAGGGGATATCGGACATCGGCTAAATCCTCACTGCCAGCGTGGCGACGACGACGGCGGCGCCGAACAGCATGGTCAGCGCGTAGGTGCGGGCGAACCCGGTCTGGGCGCGGCGGAGCTCGCCGGAGGTGTTCCGGACGCCGGCGGCCACCCCCTGCACCGCCCCGTCGACGACGTGGGTGTCGATGGCGACCAGCGCCGTGGTGACGGCCTGGCCCGGCCGCATGAGCAGGCCCTCGTTGATCTGGTTGCCGTAGAGCTCGTTGCGGGCGGCCACGGTGATGAAGTTGCCCTTGGGCGCGGTGCGCGGCACCGGCGCCCGGCCGTACATGAACCAGGCCGCGGCGACCCCTGCGGCCATCAGCCCCAGGGCGGTCAGCGACGGCCAGCTCGTGAACATGGCGGACAGGTGGAACTCGTGGTGCTCCTCCGGGGCGCCGACGGCCGGCTCCAGGAAGGCGGCGAAGCGGTAGCCGTAGACGAGCACGGCGCCCAGCGCCACCGACCCGACGGCCAGCACCACCATGGGCGCGGTCATGGAGACCGGGGACTCGTGCGGGTGCGCGCCCTCGTCCCAGCGCTTCTCGCCGAAGAAGGTCATGATCATCACGCGCGTCATGTAGAACGCGGTGAGCCCGGCGCCGATCAGGGCCGCCCAGCCGTAGACCTGCCCGGAGGTGCCGCCCGAGGCGAAGGCCGCCTCGATGATGCCCTCCTTGGTCCACCACCCCGACAGCAGCGGGAACCCGATGATGGCGAGGTAGCCCAGGCCGAAGGTGGCGAAGGTCACCGGCATGTACCGGCGCAGGGCGCCGTAGCGGCGCATGTCGACCTCGTCGTTCATGCCGTGCATGACCGACCCGGCCCCCAGGAACAGCCCGGCCTTGAAGAAGCCGTGGGTGACCAGGTGGGCGATGGCGACCGCGTACCCGGCCGGGCCCAGTCCGGCGGCCAGCGTCATGTAGCCGATCTGGCTCATGGTCGACCCGGCCAGGGCCTTCTTGATGTCGTCCTTGGCGCACCCGATGACCGCGCCGGCCAGCAGGGTGGCCGCGCCGACGACCGCGACGGCGGTCTGGGCGGCCGGGGCCGCCTCGAAGACCGGCCCGGCGCGCACGATGAGGTACACCCCGGCGGTGACCATGGTGGCCGCGTGGATCAGCGCGGACACCGGGGTGGGGCCCTCCATCGCGTCCAGCAGCCAGGACTGCAGCGGGAGCTGGGCGGACTTGCCGCAGGCGCCGAGCAGCAGGAGCAGCCCGATCGCGGTGGCCACGCCCTGCCCGGCCCCGTCCAGCGCCGCGAAGACCCCGGAGTAGGCCACGGTGCCGAAGGTGGTGAACATCACCATGACGGCGATGAGCAGCCCCAGGTCGCCGACCCGGTTGACCAGGAAGGCCTTCTTGGCCGCCACCGCCGCCGAGGGCTTGTGCTGCCAGAACCCGATCAGCAGGTAGGAGGCCAGGCCCACGCCCTCCCAGCCGAGGAAGAGCAGCACGAAGTTGTCGGCCAGCACCAGCACCAGCATCGCCGCGACGAACAGGTTCAGGTAGGCGAAGAACCGGCGCCGCCGCTCGTCGTGGGCCATGTAGCCCACCGAGTAGACGTGGATCAGCGTGCCCACGCCGGTGATGAGCAGGGCGAAGCTGATCGACAGCGGGTCGAGCAGCAGGTTCGCGCCCACCTCCAGCCCGCCGGAGGCGAACCAGGTGTACACCGGCACGTCGACGCTGCGCTCGTGCGCGCCGCGGCCGAGCAGTTCGACCAGGGCGAGCACGGCCCACACGAAGCTTCCCGCGGGCAGCGCCACCGCGAGCCAGTGGCCCCACCCGTCGGTGCGCCGGCCGCCCAGCAGCAGGACGGCCGCGCCCAGCAGGGGCAGCGCGATGAGCATCCAGGCGCCGCCGAGCACGAGGGAGTTGTCAGACACGGTCGCGCCGCCTTCTAGTACTTGAGCAGGTTCGCGTCGTCGACCGACGCCGACCTGCGGGTCCGGAAGATCTGCATGATGATCGCGAGCCCCACGACGACCTCGGCGGCGGCGACGACCATCACGAAGAACGCGATGACCTGCCCCTCGATGTCGCCGTGCATGCGCGCGAAGGCGACGAACGCCAGGTTGCAGGCGTTGAGCATGAGCTCGACGCACATGAAGACGATGATCGCGTTGCGCCGGACCAGCACGCCCAGGGCGCCGATGGTGAACAGCAGCGCGGCCAGCGCGATGTAGTTCATGGGGTCCACGAGCGCTCAGCCTCCTGTCCTTCGGCGCCCCGGGCACCGTCCTGGTCCCCGTCCTCGGTGTCCGCGTCCGGGCCGGGGACCGGCTCGCGGCCGGTGCCGCGCCCCTCCTTGGAGGCGGCCGAGTCCGACGCGCCCCCGGCCTCGGGCACGGTGCCCAGCCGGACGTCGTCGGGCACGCCGGACTGCAGTTCGGGGTCGCGGGCGGCCAGCACCGGGTTGAGCGAGAGCCGCGAGACCGACCCGTCGGGCAGCAGCGCCGGCATGTCGATGGCGTTGTGCCGGGCGTAGGTGCCCGGCCCCGGCAGCGGGGTCGGGTGGCCGCCGAGCACCCGCTCGCGGGCCAGCTGCCGCTGGGTGCGGCGCTCGGAGGTGCGGGCGGCGTGCGCCAGCACCAGCGCGCCGAGCACCGCGGTGATCAGCAGGGCGCCGGTGGCCTCGAAGGCGATGACGTACCGGAAGACCACCTCGGAGGCGATCGCGGGCACGGTGCCCCCGGCGGCCGCGGCGGCGCCCAGGCCCGCCGGCTCGGCGCCGGTGATCCGGGTCAGCCCCAGGCCCAGGGCGAGCAGGAAGCACACGGCGACCGCCCCGGCCAGCACCCGCTGTCCGCGGATGGTCTCCACCAGCGAGTCCGCCGAGCTGACGCCGACGAGCATCAGCACGAACAGGAACAGCATCAGCACGGCGCCGGTGTAGACGACGATCTGCACGACCATCAGGAAGGGCGCCTGGTTCATCCCGTAGAAGACGGCCAGGCCCAGCATGACCACGGCCATCATCAGCGCCGAGTACACGGCCTTGCGGGAGAGCACCACGCCCGCGGCGGCGGCCAGCACGACCGCGCCGATGGTCCAGAACGCGACGGACTCGCTCATCGGCCCGCCCCGTTCCCGGCCGGCTCGCCCGAGGCCGCCGCGTCCCGGGCCGCCTCGGGGGCCGGGGTCTGGCGCCGCGCGGCCTCGCCGTGGTGCCGGTAGTAGTCCTCCTCGGTGTCGCCGAGGCGCATCGGGTGCGGCGGGGCCTCCATGTCCTCGGTCAGCCCGGCGAGGAGCTGCTCCTTGGTGTAGATGAGGCTCTCGCGGTCGTCGTCGGCCAGCTCGTACTCGTTGGTCATGGTCAGCGCCCGGGTGGGGCAGGCCTCCACGCACAGCCCGCACAGGATGCAGCGCAGGTAGTTGATCTGGTAGACGCGGCCGTAGCGCTCGCCGGGCGAGTACCGGTCGTCCTCGGTGTTGTCCCCGGCCTCGACGTAGATCGCGTCGGCCGGGCAGGCCCAGGCGCACAGCTCGCAGCCGATGCACTTCTCCAGGCCGTCGGGCCACCGGTTGAGCCGGTGGCGTCCGTGGAAGCGCGGCGCCGTGGGGCGCTTCACCTCCGGGTACTCGACGGTCGGCACCTTCTTGAACATGGTGTGGAAGGTGACGCCGAACCCTTTGACGGGGTTGAGCCAGTCAAGCACCGGTAACCTCCTCACGCTTGGCGGGACTGCCGGCCGGGGCCGGTGCGGTGTGCAGGGGCGGCTCCGCCGCGACGGTGCTGCCGTAGTGCGCGGCGCGCAGCGGCGGCACCGGGAACCCGCCGCGGTCGGGGTCGGCGGCCATGGCGCGCAGCTCCTCGGCGCGCTCGGCGGCCTCGGCGGCGCGGCGGCGCTTCACCGAGCGCGCCCAGGCGGCGATGGCCCCCACCGTGACCAGGGCGAAGGCGGCACCGACGGCGACCGTCGCGCCGACGGGGGCCTGCTCGCTGACCATCAGCCGCACGGCGGCCACCGCGGTGATCCACACCAGCTGCACCGGGATGAGGATCTTCCACCCGAGCTGCATGAGCTGGTCGTAGCGGATCCGCGGGAGCGAGCCGCGCAGCCAGATGAACAGGAACATGACCACCAGGAACTTCAGCAGCCACCACAGCAGGGGCCACCACCCGGCGTTGGCGCCCTCCCAGAACATCGTGATCGGCGGCGGGGCGTACCAGCCGCCGAGGAAGAAGGTGACCGAGACCGCGGCGACGGTCACCATGTTCACGTACTCGGCCAGGAAGAACATGGTGAACTTCATGGACCCGTACTCGGTCATGAAGCCGCCGACGATCTCGCCCTCGCCCTCGGCCAGGTCGAACGGGAGCCGGTTGGTCTCGCCGACCATCGTGACCAGGTAGATGAGGAACGAGGGCAGCAGCAGCACGGCGAACCACAGCTCCTGCTGGGCCGCGACGATCCCCGAGGTGGTCAGCGTGCCCGCGAGCATGAACACCGCCACGAAGCTCAGCCCCATGGCGATCTCGTAGCTGATCACCTGCGCCGAGGCGCGCAGCCCGCCGAGCAGGGCGTAGGGCGACTGGGAGGCCCACCCGCCCAGCACGATGCCGTACACCCCGATCGCGGCGGTGCCCAGCACCACCAGCGCCGCCACCGGCAGGTCGGTGAGCTGCAGCCGCGTCTCCACGCCGAACATCGACACCTCGGGCCCCAGCGGGATCACCGAGAACCCGATGAACGCCGGGACGGCCGCGATCATCGGCGCCGCGATGTAGACCAGCCGGTCCACGTTGCGCGGGATCACGTCCTCCTTGAGCGACAGCTTCACGCCGTCGAACAGGGACTGCAGCAGCCCCCAGGGACCCATGCGGTTGGGTCCGTGGCGCTGCTGCATGCGGCCCATGACCTTGCGGTCGGCCATGATCATCATGAGCACGCAGACCATCAGGAACACGAAGATGGCCACGGCCTTGATGAGGATGATCCACCAGGGATCGCCGCCGAAGGCCCCCAGGCCGGGTTCGGCTGCCGCCGCCTGCAGGGCGGCGGGCGTCGTGACGGCGTCGGGCTTCACTGCGCGCTCCCAGCACTCGTGGCGGCCCCGGCCGTGTCGGCCGTGCGGACCGGTTCCAGGCGGACGGTGTCCCCGGCCGCGGCGCCCAGGTCGCGGCGGACGTCGCAGTCATGGGCGTTGGCGGGCAGCCACACCAGGCGGTCGGGCATGTCCGCGGCGACGATCGCGGGCACGGTCACCGCGCCGCCGGGCCCGGCGACCCGAAGCGCGCCGCCGTCGGCCAGTCCGATCTCGGCGGCGGTGGCGGCCGAGAGCCGGGCGGCGGCCGGGCGGGCGGTCCCGGCGAGGTAGGGCTCGCCGTCCTCCATCCGGCCGTTGCCCAGGAGCTGGCGCCAGGTGGCCAGCACCGCCTCGCCCCGGCCGGGGGCGGGGGCCGCCTCGGGGCCGGTGAGCGGGTCCGGGACCCGCTCGCCGCGCCAGGCGCCCAGCTCCCGGAGCTCGCGGCCGGCCGCCGCGGCGTCGGGCAGCCCCAGGTGGACGTCCATCTCGTCGGCGACGGCGGCCAGCACCCGCAGGTCGGACAGGGCGCCGGGCACCTTCAGCGCGTCGTCGAAGGGGCGGGGCCGCCCCTCCCAGTCGACGAAGGTCCCGGACTTCTCGGCGACCGCGGCCACCGGCAGCACCACGTCGGCGCGGTCGGTGACGTCGCTGGCCCGCAGCTCCAGGGAGACGATGAAGGGGACCTTGGCCAGCGCTTCGCGGGCGGCCTGCGCATCGGGCAGGTCGTCCAGTTCGACCCCCGCGATGACCAGGGCGTCCAGGTCCCCGGCGGCCGCCGCCGCGATGATGGCGGCGGTGTCGCGGCCCTCCCGCTCGGGGAGGGAGGCCACGTCCCAGACCCGGGCCGTCTCGGCGCGGGCGCGGGCGTCGCCGACCGGGCGGCCGCCCGGCAGCAGGTTGGGCAGCGCCCCGGCGTCGGCCGCGCCGCGCTCCCCGGCCCGGCGCGGCACCCAGGCGATGCGGGCGCCGGTGCGGTCGGCCAGCCGGACCAGCGCGGAGAGCGCTCCCGGGCTCTGCGCCAGCCGCTCCCCCGCCATGAGCACCGCGCCCTCCTCGCGCAGGGCCGCGTCGGCGTCGGGGTCGCGGTCGGCGAGGGTGTCCAGGATGCGGGCCTCGTCGCCGGGGGCGGACGGGATCAGCGCTCCCCCGGCCTTGTCCAGGCCGCGGCTGGCGAAGGGCGCCAGCGAGAAGAGCCGCTGGCGGCCCGCCCGGTGCGCCTTGCGCAGCCGCAGGAACACCACCGGCGACTCGTCCTCGGGCTCGAACCCGGCGAGCAGCACGGCCGGGGCGGCCTCCAGGTCGGAGTAGGTGACCCCGAGCCCCGTCCCGGCCACGCGGGCGGCCAGGAACTCGGCCTCCTCCTCCGAGTGCGGGCGGGCCCGCATGTCCACGTCGTTGGTCTTGAGGGCGACCCGGGCGAACTTGGCGTAGGCGTAGGCGTCCTCCTGGGTGAGCCGCCCGCCGGTGAGCACCGCCGCGCGGCGGGCCCTGCGCAGGCCCTGGGCCGCCGTGGTCAGCGCCTCGGGCCAGGAGGCGAACTCCAGCGCCCGGCTGTCCTCGTCGCGCACCAGCGGGCGGGTGAGCCGGTCGGGCCGGGTGGCGTAGGTGAACGCCCAGCGGCCCTTGTCGCAGTTCCACTCCTCGTTGACCTGCGGGTCGTCCCCGGCCAGGCGGCGGGTGACCGCCCCGCGCCGGTGGTCGGTGCGCTGGGCGCACCCGGCGGCGCAGTGCTCGCACACGCTGGGCGTGCTGACCAGGTCGAAGGGGCGCGAGCGGAACCGGTAGGCGGCGCCGGTCAGCGCGCCCACCGGGCAGATCTGCACCGTGTTGCCGGAGAAGTAGGACTGGAACGGCTCGCCCTCGGCCGTGCCGACCTGCTCGTTCGCGCCGCGCTCCAGCAGCTCGATGAACGGGTCCCCGGCGATCTGCGCGGAGAACCGGGTGCAGCGGGCGCACTGGATGCACCGCTCCCGGTCCAGCAGCACCTGGGTGGACAGCGGCACCGGCTTGGGGAAGGTGCGCTTGGTCCCGGTGAAGCGGGTCTCGCCCTGCCCGGCGGACATCGCCTGGTTCTGCAGCGGGCACTCGCCGCCCTTGTCGCAGACCGGGCAGTCCAGCGGGTGGTTGACCAGCAGGAACTCCATGATGCCGCGCTGGGCCTTCTCCGCGGTCGGCGAGGTGAGCTGGGTCTTGACGACCATGCCCTCCATCACCGTGATCGTGCAGGAGGCCTGCGGCTTGGGCATCGCCCGGCCGTTCCCGGCGTCGGGGATCTCCACCAGGCACTGGCGGCAGGCCCCGACCGGGTCGAGCAGCGGGTGGTCGCAGAACCGGGGGATCTGGATGCCCAGCAGCTCGGCCGCGCGGATCACCAGCGTCCCCTTGGGCACCTGGATGCGGAACCCGTCGATGGTGACGGTGACCAGGTCCTCCGGCGGGACCGCCGGGCTCCCCCCGGAGGAGGCGTTCGTCGTGACGGTCACTCGGTCCCTCCCCACACGGTCGACTTGGCATGGTCGAACGGGCAGCCGCCCTGCTCGAAGT
>NZ_JAQFWQ010000068.1 GCF_027706725.1 Nocardiopsis endophytica | reverse complement strand
CTCGCACGCGCCGCGCGCCGCCGCCGAGTTCGACGTGGTCGTCGCCGACCTGGACAGCCGCCACCTGCCCGCCGCCGAGGCGGCGGGCCTGGTGGCGGCCACCATCGACGCGGTGTGGCGGGAGGGCCCCGTCCCGCTGGTGGTCAAGCGCACCGACACCACCCTGCGCGGCAACGTCGGCGCCGAGCTGGAGGCGGCCTGGCGGGCGGTGCGCGAGCGCACCCCCGGCCGGGCGCGGGTGCGGGCGCTGCTCGCCCCCGCCTTCCCCGCCTCGGGGCGGGTCACCGCCGACGGCGTGCAGCTGCTCGACGGCGTCCCGCTTGAGGAGACCGAGCTGGCGATGGACCCGCTCAGCCCGGTCACCGGCAGCGTCGTCACCGAGATCGTCGGCCGGCAGAGCGGCCTCGCGGTGCGGCACGTGCCGCTGCGGGAGGTCACCGGCCCGGCGCTGGCCGACCGGCTCGCCGAAGGGGACGAGCCGGTGGTGCTGTGCGACGCGCTCACCGAGGGGCACCTGGCGGCGGTCGCCGCCGCTGCCGCCGAGGTGCACCGCCGCGACGGCACCGTGTGGCTGGCGGTCGACCCCGGCCCCTGCGGCGCGATGCTCGCCGAGGCGCTCGGCCTCAGCGGGGGCGGCGGCGCGCTCGGCCCGCTGCTGGCGGTCGTGGGCAGCGCCACCGAGCTGACCCGGCGCCAACTGGAGGCCGCCGCCCGGGCGGGAGGGGTCCGCTTCGTCGACGTCGACGCGCGGGCCCTGGCCGAAGGGGACGGCGGGCACACCGCGTCGGTCGCGCGCCGCCTTGAGGCGCAACTGCGCGACGCCGCCTTCCCCGAGGCCGTGGTGGTGCGCACCGCTTCCAGCGCGCGCGACGTCGTGGAACTGTCCCACGAGGCCAAGCGTGCGCTGCCCGGTCGGCTCGCGGCCCTGGTGGCCGACGTGCTCGGCCGCGCCCCGGCCCCCTCGGGGCTCTACACCAGCGGCGGGGACGTCACCTCGGCGGTGCTGGACGCCCTCGGCGCCCACGCCTTCGAGGTCGGCGGGGAGGTCGTGCCCCTCGCGGTGCACGGCTCCCTCGCCGGGGGAGCCTTCGACGGCGTCCCGGTCGTCACCAAGGGCGGCATGGTCGGCGAGGAAGGCACCCTCAACGAGTGCCTGTCCCGGCTGCGGACCACCGCCCGCGCGCGGGCCCGCACGGTGCCCGCGGAGCTCCGCCGCGGCGAACCGCAGGAGCAGCAGGAGAACACGTGACCGGCCGTGGAGGCCGCACGTGCGCATGACGCACCGGCCGGGGCGCGGAGGAGGAGCCCCGGCCACCGAACAGGGAGGGAACCCGCCATGACTGAACGACCGACCCTTGCCGTCACCGTCGGCGACCCGGTCGGCATCGGCCCGGAGATCACCGTGCGCACCCTGGCACAGGTGGGCTCCGGCGCCTCCGCGCGCGGTGTCGTCGCCGCCGACCCGGCGGTACTGCGCCGCGCCGCGCAGGTGTGCGGGCTCGACGTGGAGGTCCGCGCCCTGGACTCCTGGACCGACCTGCCCGAGGAGCGCGACGGCGTCATCGACTGCTACGACATCGGCGCCCTCGGCGACACCGAGCTCCCCTGGGGCGAGGTCGACCGGCGTGCGGGCGCCGCCGCCGTGCGCGCCATCGAGGTCGCCACGAAGGCGGCGATGGACCGCGAGGTGTCGGGGATCGTCACCGGGCCCATCAACAAGGAGGCCATCTGGGCGGCGGGAAGCGAGCACCTCGGCCACACCGAGATGCTCGGCGCGCTGACCGGCACCACCCGGCAGAACACCATGTTCGTGGTGCGCGGCAAGAAGATCTTCTTCGCGACGCGGCACGTGTCCCTCCGCAAGGCGCTGGACCAGGTGAGCGTGGAGCAGCAGACCGCCGCGATCGAGGAGGCCCTGACGGCGCTGCGCGTGTTCGGCCACGACGAGCCGAGGCTGGCGGTGGCCGCGATCAACCCGCACGGCGGAGAGAACGGGGCCTTCGGCGACGAGGAGATCGAGCACCTGGCCCCGGCCGTGGAGCGCATGCGGGGGCGCGGCGCCGACGTGGCGGGGCCGGTCCCGGCGGACTCGGTGTTCCACCAGCTCCTTCAGGGGCGGTTCGACGGCGTGCTGTCGCAGTACCACGACCAGGGGCACATCGCGGCGAAGACGTTCGACTTCGACGGCACGATCTCGGTGACCGTGGGCCTGCCGATCCTGCGCACCTCGGTCGACCACGGAACGGCCTTCGACATCGCGGGGACCGGCAAGGCCGACCCGGCGACGATGAAGTCCGCCTTCCTCCACGGCGCCGAATTCGCCCACTTCGCCGACCGCATCCGCACCGAGTACGGGGGCTGACACACCTGATTCCGCGTCCCGCCTCCCCCGGCCGTGAGCGCCGGGGGAGGCGCCTACGAGGAGGTGGCCTGTCGGAAGTAGTTCAAAACAAGAGGTTGCTTGGCGAGTAGTCCCAGGTCAACGAGACTGCTCCCCGCGCATGCGGGGATGGACCCTCACCCGCGGCCGGGACGCCGGGGAGCGGGAGCTGCTCCCCGCGCATGCGGGGATGGACCCGCGAACACCATCGTGAGCAGTTCGGCCACGGGCTGCTCCCCGCGCACGCGGGGATGAACCCCGGCGGCGGGTGCGCACTCCGAAGGGGTACCTCTGCTCCCCGCGCATGCGGGGGTGTTCCTATATGGCGTGGCTGGGGGAGGCGATCCTGAACGTTTGGCGGATGCGCTCCTGACCATCCCCTCGGTGGCTATGCTCAGGGCTCCGGTGGTGCATGAGCGGAGGGGCGGGGGCCGCGGATGGGTGGGACGACCAGGACCGGCGACGGCCTCCACTGCTGGGTGCCGGATACCTTCGGCCTCGAACCGCTCGCCGATGGGCCGCTGAGCGGGGCCGGGTTCGCCGCCAAGGACCTCTTCGCCGTCGCCGGTCACACCTCCTCGTTCGGGCACCCCCGCTGGCGGGCCACCCATGGCCCCGCGGAGGAGACGGCCCCGGCCGTCACCGCTCTGCGCTCGGCGGGGGCCCACCTCGTCGGGATGGCCAAGCTCGACCAGCTCGCCTACTCCGTCGTCGGGAATGTGGGGGAGGGGGCGCACCCGCTCAATCCGGCGCACCCCGACCGCCACACCGGCGGGTCGTCCTCGGGAAGCGCCTCGGCCGTCGCCGGGGGCGCCGCCGACATCGCGCTGGGCACCGACACCGCCGGTTCGGTGCGCGTGCCCGCCGCCTGCTGCGGCATCCTCGGGCTCCGGCCGACCCACGGGGCCCTCGACGCCGCCGGGGTGCTCCCGCTGGCCCCCTCATTCGACACGGTCGGCCTGTTCGCCCGTGAACCGGGCCCGCTGCGGGCCGCCTTCGACGCGGTCGAAGGGGGGCCGCCGGGCCTGGGCGCCGAGGAACACGGCATCACCGCGGTCCACCTCCCGGACGACTTCCCGCCCCAGACCTCCGAGGCCACCGTGCGGGCGGTGCACGGTCTCGCCGTGCTCCTCGCCGGAGACCTCGGGCTGCCGCTCCTGCGCGCCGACCTGACCGGGCTGGTCGGCACCGCGCACACCGAGCTCTTCGCGCGCCTCCAGTCCCGCGAGATCTGGGACGAGCACGCCGAATGGGTCACCGCCAACGCCGACGCGCTCGATGCCGACGTGCGGGAACGCCTGCGCCGCTGCGAATCGCTGGCCGCCGCGCCCCTCGCCGACCGGAAGGCCGACGAGGCCGCCCGCGCCCACTACCGGGACACCTTCGCGCGCGTCTGCCCTCCCGGGGCGGTGATCGCCCTGCCGGTCCTGGCGGACGGCGCCCTGCGGCGCGGAGCCGGACTCGACGAACGCAAGCGCTTCCGGGCCACGACGGTGCGCCTGTCGACTCCGGCGAGCCTGGCCGGAGCACCGCAGCTCACCGTCCCCGTCGACGCCGAAGGCCTTCCCGGCGGCCGGAGCGCGGGCGTGGGCCTGCTCGCCGCCCCCGGCCACGACCGCGCGCTCCTGCGCGCCGCCGAGGTGCTCTACTCGCGCCGTCCGACACTCCGGGACCGCTGAGCCCTGGAGCCGCCGACCCCTCGGACGCACGGGGTTGAGTACCGGTACTCATCCACGGGCGGGGCGCGCGTGGTGGGATGGACGCAAGGCGGCGCCGGAACGAGGACGGCGTTCCGGCGCCGCAGCCCACGGATTCGAAAACGGCGGAAGGCGGGGCACGGTGTCGGACGACGCGCGGCGCGCCAGGGAGGCGGCGCTGGGACGGCTCGTCGAGCAGGGCGTCATCACCGCGGGCCAGGCCCAGGCGGTCAGCAGCGAACTGGACCGGGCGCAGGCGGCGGCGGGGGTGCGTTGGTCGGAGGTCGTCGGCTACATCGGCGGGGGCCTGCTGCTCGCCGCCGTCGCCACGTTCGCCGCCACCTCTTGGGAGGACCTCGGCGACGCCGTCCGTGTCGCCCTGCTCGCGGCGGCGGTCCCGGTCCTGGCCCTGGCCGGGATGGCGATGGCGGGCGGGCCGAGGGCCATGGCCGTTCCCCGGGACCGGCTGCCCAAGGTCAAGCGCCGCGTCGGCGGGACGCTGTTCGCGCTGGCGTCGGTGGCGGCGCTGGCCGCGGTCCAGGTGTTCTTCTCCTCGATGCTGCCGCTCTGGGAGGACCCGCTCCTGGTGGCGGGCGGTGTGGGCCTGGCGGTGGCGGCCGGCGGGTACGTCCTCGTGCGGTCGGCGCCGGGCGTGGTGGCCGCCTGGGCGATGAGCACGGTCCTCGTGGCGGGGGTGCTGCGGCGGCTCCTGGAGGCGATGGGCCTGAGCGGCGGGATCCTGTTCGCCGGACAGGAGGAGATGGCGGTCAACGGGACCGGCTACATCCTGCTCGGCGCGGTGTGGATCGCGGCGGCGCTGTCGGGGCTGGTGGTCGAGCGGGGGACCGCGGTCGGCCTGGGGGCGGGCACGGCCCTGGCGGCGGCGGAGGTGCTGCCGACCCCGTGGAGCTACCTGGGCGTGCTCGGGCTGGCGGTGGCCTTCTTCGGCCTGTACGCATGGCGCCGCGCCGGGGTGCTGCTGGTGTTCGGCACGATCGCCGCGACCATCGGCGTGCCGCAGATGGTGTGGGAGCTGACCGACGGGCAGGTGTCGGCGGCGGCGATCCTGGCCATCGCGGGCGCCGTCCTGCTGGGCGTGAGCTGGGCCGGGGTGCGCCTGCACCGGTCGGCCCGCCCGGGCGACGGCGGTGGAGACGGCGCCCAACCCGCGAACGGCGTCCCGCCGGAGGGCCCACACCACAACGGTGCGCCGGGCCCCGCGTCGGACATCGAAGGCGGGCCCACCGGGGGAGAGGGAGACCGGCCTACCGGCCAGGACCAGGCGCCCCAGCACCCCCCGGCCCCCAGGATCGACCCCCGAGACCCGGACGAACGCCTGTGAGTCCGCCCGGCCGGACGATGCCCGGAGCACACCCGGAAGAGGGCGTGGGGCGGGTATCGCCCCCGGCTCACGATGGTGTCGCGTCCGGGGCGGCGTCGATGCGGGCGAGGAAGGCCAGCACGCGCTTCCTCACCTGCTCCGCCGCCGTCGGGTCGTAGGACGCCAGGCCGCTGTCGGTGAACAGGTGCCGGTCGCCCGGGTACAGGAACACCTCCGCATCCGGCGACTCCTCCGCCAGGGCCATCGCGGCCTCCAGGTCGCCCTCGCCGGCGAAGAACGGGTCCGCGTCCATGCCGTGGACCTGCACCGGGACGCCGCTCGGCCACGCGGGGCCGAACTCCGAGCGCGGGACGCACGCCTCCAGCAGGACGGCTCCCCTCACCCCCGGCGCGGTCTGGGCGTACTTCTGGGCGGGCAGCACGCCCAACGAGAACCCGACGCACACCGGTGCGGACGCCGCGCTCTCCGCGGCGGCGGTCCCGCGCTCGATGAAGGCGCCGATCCCGATCTCCTGCGCGTGGGCCACCCCCTCCTCCAGGGCCCCGAACAACCGCCCCTCGTACAGGTCGGGTACGTGGACCCGGTGCCCCGCCCGGCCCAGTCCCTCGGCGAACGCGCGGACCCCGGGCGTCAGGCCCAGCGCATGGTGGAAGACGACGATCTCGGCCATGGTGGATCCCCCCGTCACGCCACTGCCGGCACCGGCGGCACCCGGCGGTGCCGTCTGGCCGTCCAGTGAAGTATGTGCCCCGGTGGTGACATTGCGACCGGCGGGAGAGGGGGAGAAGATCACCGTCCATTGTGGACGGTCAGGGGCAGGGTCCTCCTTGCCACTCTCAATCTATAGCGCACCCCGGGGCTTGCGGCAAGACCCCGGTCGGGGCGCACAATCGTCGCCTGTGACCAGCACACGCACCCCGGGGGACTCCGTGACGACCCAGGCCGCGAGCGCCTTCGACCTCTCCGCCCTCGCCGAGGACCGCCCCGGCAAGGCCGACCCCGCGATGACCGCCGACGACGAGCGCCACTTCGCCGCCGTCGCCCGCACCTTGGAAGCGTCCGCCGCCGACCTGTCCGACCGCCTCGACGCCGCCCGCCGCGCCCCCGGCGGCAAGGGCCGCGCCGCCCTCGACCGCGACCTGGAGGTGCACCGCCTCGCCGCCCGCCTGCGCACCCTGCGCCGCTTCGGCCTCGACCTGTGCCTGGGCCGCATCGTGGCCGCCGACGGGACCGGCCCCGTCTACATCGGCCGGCTCGGCCTGACCGACGCCGAGGGCCGCCGCCTCCTGGTCGACTGGCGCTCGCCCGCCGCCGAGCCCTTCTTCGCCGCCACCCACGCCGACCCGATGGGCCTGGCCAGCCGCCGCCGGTACCGCTGGAGCGGCGGCCGCATCACCGACTACTGGGACGAGGTCTTCACCGAGGACGGGCTGGAGGGCCACGCTGCGCTCGACGACCAGTCCGCCTTCATCGCGAGCCTGGGCGCCAACCGGTCCGAGCGCATGCGCGACGTCCTCGGCACCATCCAGGCCGACCAGAACGCCGTCATCCGCGCCGGGTCCGACGGCGCCCTCGTCGTCGACGGCGGCCCCGGCACCGGCAAGACCGTCGTCGCCCTGCACCGCACCGCCCACCTGCTCTACGCCGACCCCCGCCTGGGCCACCGCCGCGGCGGGGTCCTGTTCGTCGGCCCGCACCGGCCCTACCTGGCCTACGTCTCCGACGTGCTGCCCAGCCTCGGCGAGGAGGGCGTCCTCACCTGCACCGTGCGCGACCTCGTCGCGGAAGGGGAGGACGCGCCGCCCGAGGCCGACCCGGAGGTCGCCCGGCTCAAGGCCTCCGCCGTCCTGGCCGGGGCGGTCGAACCGGCCGTCCGGTTCTACGAGCGCCCGCCCGAGGAGGCGGTCACGGTCGCCACCGACTGGGGCGACGTCCGTCTGACCGCCCGCGACTGGGCCGAGGCCTTCGACGCCGTGGAGCCGGGCACCCCGCACAACGAGGCGCGCGGGCAGATCCTCGCCGAGCTGGCCGCGATCGGGGCGGACGCGCTCGCCGACCCCGAGGACGGGGACGCGCCGAACGCGGCGGTCCGGGCGGCGCTGCTGCGCAGCCCCGAGCTGATCCGGGCCCTGGGCCGGGCCTGGCCGCTGCTGGAGCCGGCCGACCTCGTCGGCGACCTGTGGACCGTCCCCGCCTACCTGCGCATGTGCGCGCCGGGGCTGGACATCGAGGAGGTGCGCAGGCTGCAGCGGCCCGACCCGCACGCCTGGACCGTGTCCGACCTGCCGATCCTGGACGCGGCGCGGCAGCGGCTCGGCGACCCGCGGGCTGCGCGGCGGGAGCGTGAGCGCCGCTCCTCGGCGGCGGCCGAACGCGCGCGCATGGCCGCCGTCATCGACGACATCGTCGCCGCCGACGACGACGGTGAGGGCGCCGTGACGATGCTCCTCGGCGAGGACCTTCAGGAGACCCTGGTGGACGAGGGGGCGCTCCCGAGCGCCGACCGGGACCTGCTCGCCGGGCCGTTCGCGCACATCGTCGTCGACGAGGCGCAGGAGCTGACCGACGCCGAGTGGCGGATGCTGATGCGGCGCTGCCCGTCCCGGAGCTTCACCATCGTCGGCGACCGGGCCCAGGCCCGGCACGGGTTCACCGAGTCGTGGCGCGAGCGGCTGGAGCGGGCCGGGTTCGACCGGATCGCGATGGCGTCCCTGAGCATCAACTACCGGACGCCGGAGGAGGTCATGGCCGAGGCCGAACCGGTCATCCGCGCGGCCCTTCCGGACGCCAACGTGCCGATGTCCATCCGCAGCGGCGGCGTGCCGGTCGCGCACGGGGCGGCGTCCGATCTGGAGGAGGTCGTCGACGCCTGGCTCGCCGAGAACGCGGAGGGGACGGCGTGCGTGATCGGCGCCCCGGACCTGCGGGAGCGCCCCCGGGTCCGGTCGCTCTCCCCGGAGCTGGTGAAGGGGCTGGAGTTCGACCTGGTGGTGCTGGTCGACCCCGACTCCTTCGGCGACGGCATCGCGGGGGCGGTCGACCGCTACGTCGCGATGACCAGGGCGACCGGCCGACTGGTGATCCTGACGAGCACCTGAGCCCCGGCGGGGCCCAGCGGCCCGCCGGGGGAGCGGAAGCCCTCTCCTGCCGGGGCTGGACGGGCAGGGACCGTTCGGCGGCGGCGCGGGAGGTCTCACCGCCCGCTCCGCCGGGCGGTGCCGGACACGGCACGGCGGTTCGAGGTCGCCTGCGCTGGAATGGTGAGACTCGTCCGGCCAGGTCGTCCCGCTGCTCACGGCTACGGGCCGGTCCCCGCCCGGCTGTGGAGCCCTGACCGGTGGGGCGTCCTTCGGCGGGCGGCTCCGGCCGCCCCCGATGTGCCACCGGTGCGGACCCGTCCGTGACCACAGACGCACCGGCGACACCGCAGGGCGCTGTGCTCGGCGCCGTGGGCCCCGCCGGTGGCGTCCGGGGACGGCCCGGGCTCACACGCGCTTCCAGCGGGCGTTGGCCTCGCCGTCGTGGAAGGCGCAGAGCAGGGTGTGGCCCGACGCGTCCTGGGTGGTCTGGCCCAGGTGGTCGTGCTTGCAGAACTGCCCGGCCGCGTAGTGCTTTCCGGACGGGGCCATGATGATCCCGTCGTCCGGCGCGGCGGGCTCCTCGGGCTCCGCGGGTTCGGCGGGCTCCGCCGGCTCCGGTTCCTCCACCTCCGGGGCGGCGGGCTCCTCCGGCTCCTGGGGCGGTTCCGGCTCGGGTGGCGGCTCCGGCGCGCACTCGGTCCACAGCCCTTCGCCCGCCTGTTCGGCCGCGTCCGCCGCCTCCCGGAGGTCGGCCGCCCGGTCGGACGAGCCGTCCGCCGACGCGTACTCGGCGTGCCCGCTGCTGAGGAGGTCCTCGTTGACCCAGGTGCCGTCGGCGCTCCACACGTGGGCGAGCAGGCCGTCACCGGTGTCGTCGGCGTCGCCGATGTAGACGGTCTCCCCCGGAGCGAGGAGCAGATCGGTACGGTCCGCGGCCTCGTCCGCGAAGCACTCCCCGGAGGCGGGGGCGTCGATCCCGGAGAGCAGCACTTCCGTGCTCTCCCCTTCGGGAAGCGGGCCGTCCGTCCCGCCGCCGAGCGCCAGCACCCTCACCGCGTCGGCACCGGTGACCTCTTCGACTTCGGCGGCCTGGGCGTCCTCCGGGACCCCGTCGGGAACGCTCGGCTCGGCGGGTTCCGAGGGCGCCGGCTCGGCCGCACCGCCCCCCGTGTCCACCGCGGCGGGGTCGTCGAGCGCGCACCCTGCCAGCGCCAGTGCGATGAGGCACCCCGCCGCCACCGCCCGCGGCGCGCGTCCGGGGCCGCCTCTTCGGGCGGGGGAGGAGGGGGCCGGATCCCTCTCCCGGTTCCGTGCACGTGCCCGCCGTCGTGCGGCCGGGTCCGTGAAGGGCTTGTCATCCGCGGCCATGATGGTCACCCGCTTCGCTTCAGCCACAGCGTCCACTCCGCAAAGAGGAGGCAAGCCTAGTGCGCAGGAGTGGAGATAAAGGGCAATGCATGGCAAAAGCGGGTGGGTGCGGCATTTCGACGGCCTTGGTCCCGGAAAAGCGGCGACCGAGGTCCCCCGGCCCGGTACGTCGGTCCCTTTACACGACGGAGCGGGCGGGGGTAGGTCCCCGCCCGCTCCGGATCCGGCGGCCCTGCTCAGGGCGACCGTGTGGACCGTGCGATCAGCGCAGCTTGTCCAGGCCCGCCTTGCGGAGGGCGTCGGCCATGGCGCCGCTCGGCTCGGAGGCGCCGCCGGGCCTGCCGCCGCGGCCCTTGCCCCCGCCGCCACCGGACTTGCCGCCGCGCTGGCCACCGCCACCGCCGCCGCGGCCGCCCTGGCCGTTCGCGCCGCGGCGGCCCTGGCCGCCCCGTCCGCCACCGCCGCCGGAACCGGCCTCGCCCTCGGCGCCGCCGCCCTTGGCGGTGCCCTCGACCTCGTCGTCCAGGCGCATCGTCAGCGAGATCCGCTTGCGCCGAACATCGACGTCCATCACCTTCACCCGCACGATGTCGCCGGGCTTGACGATCTCCCTCGGGTCCTCCACGAACCGCTTGGCCATCGCCGACACGTGCACCAGCCCGTCCTGGTGGACGCCCACGTCCACGAACGCCCCGAAGGCGGCCACGTTGGTGACCGTCCCCTCCAGGACCATCCCCGGCTCCAGGTCGGACAGCGTCTCCACGCCCTCCTTGAAGGCCGCCGTGGCGAACGCCGGGCGCGGGTCGCGGCCCGGCTTCTCCAGCTCCTTGAGGATGTCGCTGACCGTCGGCACGCCGAACGCCTCGTCGGTGAAGTCCTCCGGGCGCAGCCCCCGCAGCCGCTTCCCGTCGCCGATCAGGTCGGTCAGCCCCGCCCCGGTGCGGTCGATGATGCGCCGCACCACCGGGTAGGCCTCCGGGTGCACGCTGGAGGCGTCCAGCGGGTCGTCCCCGCCGGGGATGCGCAGGAAGCCGGCGCACTGCTCGAACGCCTTCGGTCCGAGCCGCGCCACCTGCTTCAGGTCGCCGCGGGTGCGGAACGGCCCGTTGCCGTCCCGGTGCGCCACGATGTTGTCGGCCAGCGTCGACCCGATGCCCGACACCCGCGTCAGCAGCGGCGCCGAGGCGGTGTTGACGTCCACGCCCACCGCGTTCACACAGTCCTCGACCACGCCGTCCAGGGTCCGCGACAGCTTCGCCTCGGAGATGTCGTGCTGGTACTGGCCGACCCCGATCGACTTGGGGTCGATCTTGACCAGCTCGGCCAGCGGGTCCTGGAGCCGCCGCGCGATGGACACCGCCCCGCGCAGCGACACGTCCAGCTCCGGAAGCTCCTGGGAGGCGTAGGCGGAGGCCGAGTACACCGACGCGCCCGCCTCGGACACCATCACCTTGGTGAGCTTCAGCTCCGGGTGGCGCTTGATCAGGTCGGCGGCCAGCCGGTCGGTCTCCCGCGAGGCGGTGCCGTTGCCGATCGCCACCAGCTCGGCCCCGTGCTCGGCGGCCAGCTTCGCCAGGGCGGCGATCGACTCGTCCCAGCGGTTGCGCGGCGCGTGCGGGTAGACCGTGTCGGTGGCCACCACCTTGCCGGTGCCGTCGGTCACCGCCACCTTCACCCCGGTGCGCAGGCCCGGGTCCAGGCCGATGGTGGCGCGCTGCCCGGCCGGGGCGGCCAGCAGCAGGTCGCGCAGGTTCGCCGCGAACACGCGCACGCCCTCGTCCTCGGCCGCCTGCCACAGCCGCATCCGCAGGTCGATGTCCAGGCGCACGAACACCCGCGTGCGCCAGGCCCAGCGGACCGTGTCCAGCAGCCACCGGTCGGCCGGGCGGCCCCGGTCGGCGATGTCGTACCGGGAGGCGATCGCCCGCTCGTAGACCGTTGGGCCCGGCTCGGCGCCCTCGCCGGCGTCCTCGGGCTCGGGGTCCAGGGTCAGGGCGAGCACGTCCTCCTTCTCCCCGCGGAACAGCGCCAGCACCCGGTGCGCGGGCAGCGCGGTCAGCGGCTCGGAGAAGTCGAAGTAGTCGGCGAACTTCTCGCCCTCCTGCTCCTTGCCCTCCTTGACCCGGGACACCGCCCGGCCCCGCTCCCACATGCGCTCGCGCAGGTCGCCGACGAGGTCGGCGTCCTCGGCGAAGCGCTCGACGAGGATGGCGCGGGCGCCGTCGAGCGCGGCCTTGGCGTCGGCCACCCCCTTGTCGGCGTCGGCGTAGGGCGCGGCGGCGCCGTCGGGGTCCTGCGCGGGGTCGCCCAGCAGCAGGTCGGCCAGCGGCTCCAGGCCCGCCTCGCGGGCGATCTGCGCCTTGGTCCGCCGCTTGGGCTTGTAGGGCAGGTAGATGTCCTCCAGGCGGGCCTTGGAGTCGGCCGCCATGATGCTCGCCCGGAGCTCGTCGGTGAGCTTGCCCTGGGAGTCGATCGACTCCAGCACGCTGGTGCGCCGCTCCTCCAGCTCCCGCAGGTAGCGCAGGCGCTCTTCGAGGGTGCGCAGCTGGGCGTCGTCCAGGCCCCCGGTGGCCTCCTTGCGGTACCGGGCGATGAACGGGACGGTGCTGCCCTCGTCGAGCAGCCCGATGGCGGCCGCCGTCTGCTTCCCGGCGACCCCGAGCTCCTCGGCGATCCGCTGTTCGATAGAGGTCGTCACGTTGCCTTGTCCATCTTCGTCGGATTGTCCACGCTGCATTCTCCTGGGGCGCCGCCGCCTTGTCACACCGGGCGGGCGGATTTCTTGGATCCGGCATGGTGCGATCCCGACCGGCCGTTGATACGCGTCCTGATCTCCTGTTATGCAGGAAGGGATCTCACCCCGGCCCTCCGGGGAGAGCACATCGCGACGATTGGCGGGATGAACGTGCTCCTTGACCAGACATCGCTCCGAGACCTTGCGACGATGACGGACGACATGGGGGTGCTGTCCGTCTACGCCACCGCCGACCCGCGCGACCGGTCGTCCTCCCCCGCGTGGCGCCTGCAGATCGCCAACGAGATCACCGCCTTGCGCAACGAGGTGAGCTCCAACGGGGACAAGCGGCGCAAGGAGGCGGTCCTCGCGCGGCTGGAGGCGCTGCGCCCGCAGCTCGACGATGTCCTGGACAGCGGCTCCGAGTCGGGCGTGGGCCGCGCCCTGTTCGCCCCGGTCAGCAGCGACGACGTGCGGGTGTACACGATGCAGATGCCGCTGGAGGACTGCGCGGTGCTGGAGCGAACCGCCTACCTGCGGCCGCTGGCCGCGGCGGTGGCCACCGGCGCCCCGGCCGGTGTGCTGGCGGTGTCGGCGGACGGGGTGCGCGTGGTGGACATGCGCTTCGGTATCGCCAAGGACATCACCTGGATCCCGATCGAGCTCGACGAGGAGGACTGGCGCGAGATGCGCGGCCCCGCGCGCAGCCACCCGCGCACGTTCAACCGCGCCTCGGGGCAGATCGACCGCTTCAACCACAAGGTCGCCGAGCACATGCTGCGGTACCTGAACGACATGCGCCCGCAGCTCAAGCGGATCGCCGACGAGTGCGGGTGGTCGTCGGTGGCCATCACCGGCGAGCCGCAGCTGACCGAGCCGCTGCGGGGGCGCTTCGCCCAGGACAGCCACCGGGACATCATCGTGCTGGGGCAGGTGGTGGAGACCCGCACGCCGCCGGAGATCGCCGCGCAGATCGGCCCGGAGATCGAGGCGGTGCGCGTGCAGCGGGCCCGGGACGCGGCGCACAAGGCGCGGGACGCGGCCCTGTCCGGCGGCGCCGGCGCCGTGGGGCTGAGCGACGTGCTGGGGGCCTTCCGCGAAGCGCGGGTGGCGCACCTGTTCCTCGACGGGGCCGCCCGCATGGCGGGCCTGCGGTCGCCCGACGGCGCCTACTTCCCCCAGGGCGAGGTGCCCCCGGGCGTCGACAAGGCGGAGATGGAGCCCGAGCGCGACATGGGCGAGCGGATGATCGAGATGGCGCTCGCCAACGGGTCCGAGGTGACGGTGCTTCCGGAGAAGGCGGCGGAGGAGCTGTCGGACGACGAAGGCGTGGCCGCGCAGCTGCGCTGGTAGCGGTGGGTGCGGCGACCGCGCCGCACGCATCGGGAACGACAGGAGGGGCGCCCCGTGCGGGGCGCCCCTCCCGTGTGTCCGTCCGCTTCCGTTCCGGTCCGTTCGATTCCGCTCTGGTCGGTCCTGCCCGCCGGGGTCACCGGTGGGCCCGGTCGCTCTCGTGCTTCATCAGCATGCCCACGGTGCCGATCAGGGCGAGGATCCCGACGAGCAGCACCAGCGCCATCAGCAGGTTCAGTGTCACGGTTCCTTCCATGGGGGACTCCTACCCGCTGTGAACTGCGTCGATGTACGCATGTGGATTCGGGCCCGGCGAAACACGGGCAAAGGGGGTGGGCTAACCTGGCCGGGCCTGGGTCCCGGGCGCGGGGATGCGGAGGTGCGCGGAATGGGTGTGGCCGGTCGGGCTGGGGCACTCGTGTGCGCGGCCGCGGTGGCGGCGCCGGTCCTGGCGGCGGTCCCCGCTCCGCCTCCGGCGCAGGCGGACACCGGGGACGGCGGGGTCGACGCCGCGGTCGAGGCCTTCTCCGCGGGGGAGGTCGTCTACGTCGACGAGGAGGCGGACGCCGCCACCGGGGAGGGCGGGGACGGACGGGCCGAGCAGCGGCGGGCCGAGCAGACCCGCGCCTATGTCCGGGCGCGGCTCGAAGAGGCCGGCGTGCCGGTGCGCGCCGAGGTCCTGGCCGACGGCGACGCGGGTTCGGCCGCGCAGGAGACCGCCACCCGGGTCGGGCGCCCGGGCCTGTACGTCGCCGTGGTCGAGAGGCGCCGCAGTACCGGCGGCAGGGACGTCGAGACCGGGTGGGCGTGGGTCGGCGCCCCCGCGGTCACCGACGACGAGCTGGACGACCACTTCGCCTTCTACCTCGGTGGGCCGCTCGAGCAGATCGCCGGGATCGTCGACCTGATCGAGGGCGACCTGCGGCCCGCCGCGGAGGACGCGGCCGAGGAGGGCGAGCGGGTCTACGTCGACCCGGCCCTCGCCGAGGGCTTCCCGCAGGCCGATGCCGAGGAGCTGGAGGGGCGGCTCGGCGACCTGGAGGACGTACGCGTCGCGGTCATCCCCGGGCTCGCGCGCGCCGCGACCGGAGACGTGCGCGAGGAGCTGGTGGACGCGCTGCTGGAGCCGCTCGGCGACGAGGGGAGCGTACTGCTGGCCGAGTGGCGGTACGGCGCGTTCGACCTGACCCCGGCCACGGCGAAGGACGCCCCGCAGGCGACGGGGATCCGCGGGGTGCTGCCCGACGGGGCCCCGGAGGAGTTGAACGCCGCGGTCGGGGCGTTCGCGGGCGCGGTCGACGGCGGCGTGGTGGACGACGCCCGGAAGGGGCTGGCGGAGGAGCAGCTCTACGTGCACCCCTTGGCCGCCACCGACCTGGAGGAGGGCGACGCCGAGAAGGTCGGCGCGGCGCTGGCCTCGCGGGAGGTGCCGGTGCGGGTGGCGGTCGTGCCCGCGGGGGCCCACCTGGAGACCGGCGGGTCGAGCGCGGGCGACGAGGCGCTGGCGGCGTCGGTGGCGCGGGGCGTCGACGGGCCGGTCGCGGTGTACGCGGTGGACGGCGGCGGCCGGATCACCGGGTACCCGGTCAAGGGCGGGGAGGGCGTCGGCGGGAATTGGGACTCGCTGGAGGACTCGGTGTTCTTCGGCAAGGACGACGACTCGATGCGGGAGTCCCTGGACGGGCTGCTGCAGGAGCTGGGCGAGGCCCCGGTGCTCGGCGCGAAGGCCGGTTCCGGAGCCGTCGGCGGCGCCGGCGGGGGCGGCACCCTGGGGGAGGCGCTGAGCGGATTCGTGTCGGCGGCCGGCCGGGCGCTGCCGTGGATCGGCGGCGGAGTGGGGCTGGTGCTCCTGGTCCTCTTCCTGCGCGGGTCGTTCGCGGTGGGCCGTGAGCGGCGCCGGGTGCTGGAGGAGGGCAGGCGCGAGCGCGAGGAGAAGGCGCGTAGGGAGCAGGCGCTCATGGACGAGCTGCGCGCCGAGGAGGCCGAGCGGGTCGAGGAGATCCGGGCGCGCAACGCCGAGGACATCACCCGCTTGGGCGAGGAGCTCGCCGGCGCGAGGGCACCGGGGGACGGGGAGAGGCTGGCGGCCTTCGAGGCGTGGCTGCGCGAATACGAGTCCCTCAAGGAGGACAACCCGAAGGCGGAGGACATCGACCGCATCGTCGCCGTGAGGAAGCGCGTGGAGTCGGCCCTCGCCGACGTGGAGAGGTGGAACCGGAGGCGGTAGGGGGCCTGCTCGTCACCCGCCCCCTTTGGAGTCGTCCTCCTTCCGGCCTCTGACCATGAGGGTCGTGCCGAGGACGGTGACGGTGAACGCCACGCCGAGGATGATGGTGATGATGATCGCCGCAGTAGGCCAGTCCATGGAGGGCTCCTTTCAATGCCTGCCTCCATGAACGTCCACAGGCGGACCACACACCAGGTCCGGTCGGGTGGCCCCCACGAAGACGAAGGACCCCGCCCGAGGGGACAGGAGGTGAAGGGGACGGCGGGTGGCCCGCCGTCCGTGGGTCAGAGTCTGCGGGATCTGGCCTCGGCGAGGAAGGCGGCCCACTCGGTGCCCGAGAAGGAGAGGTGCCCGGCGGCCCGGTTCTGCGTGTCGCGGACCTTCACGTCTTCGAGGGAGCGGGCGACCTCGACACATTCGCTAGCTGCACTGCTGTATCTGCTCTTCGCCCAGGTCGGAGCAGGGAGGGCGATCTCGACGCAGGCTCCTCCGTTGCCATGGCTGTAGGTGCTCTTCCTCCACGGCTCGACTGGTTGGGGAAGAGCGACTTCGACACACTCGCCGCCTTGTTGGCTGCTGTAGCTTGAGGTACGCCACTTATCTTCCATTGAACTCCTTCTGGATCTCATGCAGCCGTTCCACGGACTCCTCCGGAGACATTGCTGCGCTCTGCAGAGTGGAGAAGAGCTGCGTAACCGATTCTACGACCTCTGGTTCGCTCACCATCTCGCCCTTTGCCACTGTCTCGACGTATACGACATCAGCCTGGTCAGGGAATGACAGGATGAGGAACGGGCCGGTGAGTCCAGGTGGGTGGAGGGCGGTGAATGGTGTGAGCTGCAGTCGAATCCTCCTCGACTCGTGGTGGTCTATTATGCGCATGATCTGGTCGCTCATGAGACTGTTGCCGCCGACGGGGCGGAGGAGTGCAGACTCGTCGATGATGACCCAGAATGCGGGATGAGTACTGCAGTCGAGGAGGCTCTGGCGCTTTACCCGGCTAATCACCCACTGCTCGATTTCGTCTTTCGTGGTGAACGGGTTTGCGGCGGTGAGTGTCGTCCTGGCGTACTCGGGTGTCTGTAGCAGGCCAGGGACGAGGCTTGTGTGGTATTGGCGGATCATCGACGCCCTCTTTTCGGCGTCGAGATATTCACCCACGCCGCGAGGAAAGGCGGCGTCGAACATTCGCTTCCATAGTGCGATAAGTGATCCACGGGCATCCAGGAGGGTGTCCGCCTGTTCGGAGAACTCGCGACTCGGATAGCGCTCAGCGCGTTCGATCGCCCCGACCTGCTGAGGGGAGTAGCCGGTCTGTCGAGCGAGCACCCTTTGGGAGATTTCGGCCAAACCTCTCAGACGGGATAGTTCTGTCCCGTATCGGTGGAGAACGGGGTTGTGACGCGGTTGCACCCTGCGAGCCATGACCACAGGAAACCACAGAATCCCTCACGGTGCTGCCGGATCTCTTCGTAGCCTCGTACTTCTTCCTTAACCGCAGGTGTCTATGGCGGTGGTGGCGGATCTGGTCACAGATTGGAAGCGAAACAGACCCCCGCGACGGTGGCAGCCGTCCGGGGGCGTGGCCACCAGCTACAACGGAGCTGACGACAGATGGACACTATCCGCCGAAACCCCTCACCCGCATCCCGGGTACGGCCCTACCTCCTCGTGCTCGAAGCGGACCGGGCCGTCGCCGCCGCCCGCCGCGTTCACGACCTGCGCCGGGTCCTCGCGGCCCTCAAGGGCGGCCCGCGATGAAGAGCAACCGGGACCTCCTCCTCGAACTCCTCCGCGCCTACTACGGCCACCGCTGGTCGATCCGCCGCACCGACAACCTCTGGATCGCCACCGCCCGCGACCGCGACGCCGACCACGCGCCCACGCTCGTCCAGCCCGACGTCGACCGCTTCCTCGCCGAACTCGACGACCCGCCCCCGCGCGCCGGCCGCCCCCACCGCTCGCTCCTCGACGCCGACCACTTCTCCCACCGCGCCCACGCCCTCGCCGACGGCGTCCACCTCTTCACCGACCGCAGGCCCGACATCGACGGCGAGGCATAGCGCCCCCGGCCCGCTGAGCGGCGCACGACCGCAAAAGGGCGCCCCGTCCGGGTCCTCCGTTTTGTCGTTCGGGATATTCGGAGAGGAAGCATCGGTCCCGCGCAGTCCTCTTACCAGCGAGAACAGTGGGCCTGGCCGGAAACTGCCAACAAATCTCTGCAAAGGATCCTCTGCCATAGCGTCCGGCCCATGCATCCGCACGAACACGACGACATTCAGAGCACACCGCCCCCGCCCCGTCAGGTCGATGCGGAGACCCTGCGCGGGCTCGCTCATCCGTTGCGGATGAGGCTCCTGGAAGAGCTGGCCATCGGCGGCCCCTCAACCGCTACCCTGCTCGCCGCCCGGCTCGGTGAGAGCAGCGGCTCCACCAGCTACCACCTGCGCGTGCTGTCCCGGTACGGCCTCATCGAGGACGACCCCGACCACGACCCGGGAGGGCGCGAGCGGTGGTGGCGGCGCGTGCCGGGCGGGTACAGCCTGCGCGGGTTCGCCCACCGCCGCGATCCGGCGACCCGGGAGGCCGCAGGGGTCGTCCTCGATGCACTGGACCAAGGGCGTGCCGACCGGCGTGCCCGCTGGTGGGCCTTCGCCGAGGAGAACCCCTCAGAGGTCGCCCCGTGGGTCGAGGCGACCGCCGACGCGCACTACGTCCTCCAGCTGACCCGCGCAGAGGCCGCCGAACTCACCGCCGATCTCGCCGCGGTCATGGATCGGTGGCGGCGCCGTACGGAGGGAGAGGACCCCAGCCGCCCGCGCCCCGGTGCCACGGTCGTGGAGACGCAGATATTCGTCTTCCCCCATCTTGAAGCCCGTGACTCCGGCCAGGAGAAAACCAGGTGCATCGCACCGCCCGAGCGCTCGACAATGGAGCCTCCCAGCGGCTCGGACCGCCCCGACGGCGACGGTCGAAGAAGGCGAGGGCGGTGGTCGTGACCGAGCGCGCAGGCGCCGATGCCTCAACGGATTCGACGACGCCGACGGGCTTCACTCCTCACTCCGCCCCCGGCGCCGACCGGAGGCCGCGTGGACCGGGCCCCGCCTTCGGGCGGTTCTGGGGTGCGTACACAGCGGGGAACCTCGCGGACGGGATGATGCTCACCGCATTCCCCCTCGTCGCCGCGCTGCTCACCTCCGACCCGCTGCTCGTCGGCGGGCTCACGGCTGTCCGCTTCCTCCCGTGGCTGCTCTTCGGGATCGTCTCCGGGGCCATCGTCGACCGGGTCGACCGCGTCCGCGCCATGCGCACCGTCGCTCTCGTGCGGGCCTCGGCCATGGGGTGCCTCGCCGTGCTCCTGGCGACCGGGAACGCCACGATCTGGGCCCTCTACGCCGTCATGTTCGCCGTCATGGTGTGCGAGACCGTCTACGACGGCGCCGCCCGCGCCCACGTCCCGACGATCGTCGCGCGCGACCGGCTCGACGCGGCGAACAGCCGGATGGAGGGAGGCCGCGTCGTCACCGAGGACTTCGGCGGCGCCCCCGTCGCCGGGCTCCTGTTCGGTGTCGCCGCCGCTCTTCCCGTGGCCACGGGCGGCCTCGCCTACCTCTTGAGCGCGGTCGTGCTCATCGCGGTCCCGGCGACCGCGCGCCGTGTCCCCGAGGACGAGCAGGCGGAGGGAGCAGGGGAGGAGCGGCCCCCTCGGCGTGCGGTGCTCCGCGCCGTCGCCGCCGACACCCGCGACGGCTTCCGCTACCTGGCCCGCAACCGCGTGCAGGCGGGGCTGGTGGGGCTCACCCTCGGACTCGGCTTCGGCTTCCAGATGGCGTCCTCTGTGCTCGTCCTCTTCGTCCAGCACGAGCTGGGGGTGCCGGCGCACCTGTTCGGGGTCTTCGTATCGGCGTCCGCGGTGGGGGCACTGGTGGGGGCGGCCGT
Source organism: Nocardiopsis endophytica (assembly GCF_027706725.1). Lineage (GTDB taxonomy): Bacteria > Actinomycetota > Actinomycetes > Streptosporangiales > Streptosporangiaceae > Nocardiopsis_A > Nocardiopsis_A endophytica. Next base: position 17,946 of record NZ_JAQFWQ010000068.1, on the reverse strand, counting down.
CGCGTCCCCGCTCGCGCGCCGCGTCTCCAAGCGGGTGCTCATCGTGGGCGGGTTCGTGCTCGCGGGCCTCTTCCTGGCCGCCATGGGGGCGATGGCGTCGCCGTGGGCGGCGGCGCTGATCTGGGGGCTGGTGGGGGCGGTCCTTCTGATGGCCAACGCGCTGGGGTACGCCGTTCTGCAGGCCATCACGCCCAACGGCCTCTTCGGACGCGTGGAGGGGGTCCGCAAGGCCCTCGGCTGGGGTCTGGCCCCCGTCGGGGCCCTGCTCGGCGGTGTCCTGGGCAGGATCGACCTGGCGATCCCCATCGTCGTCGGAGGCCTGATCATCGCGGCCGTGACCGTTGTCTTCCACCGGGCGATCACCGGCTCTGTACGCCTTGCCGAAGAGGCCGATTGAGGCCATCGCGGCGGGCCGCCGGGACAGTTGGGTGCGCCGTGGCCGCGGTGCTCGGCGGCCTACTTCCTCTGGTGTGGAGCAAGCGCTGACCGCGCCAGGGCGGGACCGCTAGGGCCGGTCCGCCAGCAGTTCCCTGCGCAGCGCCTTGTTCCACCACTGCTCGACCCTGTCAGGGGACCATCCGCGTTCCACCGTCAGCGTCGTGTACACGTCCACGTTGCACAGTGCCGCGAAGACGTCGACCGCCGTCGGCACGTCCACGCCCGTGCGCAGGGTTCCGCTCGGCCATGCCGTGAACACCTGAATGCGTGTCTCATCCCCCTTCCCGCGCGCTCTGCGGTAGAACTCCTCCGCCTCCGGCTCGGTGCGGCCCGCGTCGCGCAGGAGCCGGATCAGGTCGCCCGACCGCTCGAACAGCCTCCGGTCGTACCCCACCATCGCGGCCAGGTCGTCCTCCGGCCCCCGGGACGCCTCCAGCTCGTCGAGCATCCGGGGCGCGTCCGCCGACAGGTCCGCGCTGTCGGCCAGCGCCCACAGCAGCCCCGTCTTGTTCCGGTAGGCCGCGTACACCGTCGGCGCCGACACCCCCGCCTCCCGGGCCACCTCCCGGACGGTCGTCGCCGCCCATCCCTGGGCGAGGAACAGCCGGCGGGCCGCCTCGGCGATCTCCGCGCGGGTCCGCCGTGCCTGCTGGTCCCTGCGGATCGACGTGTACCTCCGCGGGGCGCGGGCGTCGGCGGGGAGGTCGGTCGGGTCGCTCATGGCGCCATTGTCCCTTAGGTTGCCGCGCTCTATATTGATTATAAGATGTGTAAAGCTAAAGGACGGGGGCATCATGGAACTCACCGTGCTCGCAGGGGCGGCCGGGATCGCGTTCGTGGCCGCGGCGATCGGCGTCAACGCCGCCTACATGCGCATCGGCGTCCCCCTGCCCACCTCCGGCAAGGACCCCGACCAGGCCACCGCGGGCTTCGCCGCCACCGGCGCGGCGATGCGGCTCCCCTCGGTGGTCGCGCCGCTGCTGTGGCTGTGCACCACGCTCTTCGCCGCCGGCCTGCTGTCCGCCCTCTGGCGCCCGGGGACCGACCAGGGGACCTGGGCGCTGGTCGGATTCTCGGGCGTCCTCCTCCAGAACGCCGCCTTCGCCTGCGTCGAGGCGCTCCGCTTCGGCATGGCCGAAGCCGCCCGCCACGGCCGGGGCCCGGTCTCGGGCCTCTGGGGCACGAGCAACGTGCTGTTCGGGTTCAACCAGGTGTTCCTGGCGATGGCGGTGCTCGGGTTCACAGCGGCGGGAGTCGGCGCCGGCCTCGTACCGGTGTGGCACGCGGTCCTCGGCTACGCGAGCGCCGCCCTGCTGTTCGCCTCCTCGCTCGCCGCCCCTTACAGGAGCGACGGCATCGACCGGCTCGGCGGGGTCGGCCTGGTCGGCTGGCTCGGGTGGGCCGCGTGGATCGTCGCCTACAGCGCGGTGCTGTTCGGGCTCTAGAGCAGAGACTCAGACGTCGAGGTAGCGCAGGATCGCCAGCACCCTGCGGCTGTACCCCGTCCTGCCGGACAGGTCCAGCTTGTCGAAGATCGCATTGATGTGCTTCTCGATCGCGCTGAGCGACAGGTGCAGCTTCTCCGAGATCGCCGCGTTGGTGTGCCCCTGGGCCATGTTGTGCAGCACCTCGCGCTCCCGCTCGGTCAGCCGCCCCAGCGGCTCCGTGCGGCCCCGCCCGTCCATCAGGCGGCGCACCACCTCGGGGTCCAGGGCGGTCGCCCCGGCCGCCACCCGGTCCAGCACGTCGAGGAACTCCTCCACGTGCATCACCCGGTCCTTGAGGACGTACCCCACGCCCTCGGAGCGCTCGGCCAGCAGCTCGGCGGCGTACCGCGTCTCCACGTACTGCGACAGCACGAGGATGCCCAGCTCCGGCAGGCCCTTGCGCACTTCCAGTGCGGCCCGAAGGCCGTCGTCGGTGTGCGTGGGTGGCATCCGCACGTCGGCGATGACGACGTCGGGCCGCTCGCGCCGCGCGGCCTCGACCAGCTCGTCGGCGTGCGCGACGGCGGCGGCCACCTCATGCCCCTCGTCGGCCAGCAGGCGCGCCAGCCCGTCCCGGAACAGCGCCGAGTCCTCGGCCAGGATCACCCGCACGGCAGCACCGCCCGCAGCTCCGTCGGCCCCCCGGCCGGGCTGTCCACGGCGAAGGTCCCGTCCAGCGCCGCCACCCGCCGGGCCAGGCCGGACAGCCCCGCCCCCTCCGGGTCGGCGCCCCCGGCACCGTCGTCGCGCACGCGCGCGGTGACCATCCCGTCCTCCTCGCTGATCCTGACCGTCACGAGGCCCGCCCCCGCGTGCTTGGCCGCGTTGGTGACCGCCTCGGACACGACGAAGTAAAGCACGGTCTCCACCTCCGGGGCGGGCCGCACCGGCAGGTCGCAGTCGACCTCCACCGGCAGGCTGGAGCGCTCCGCGAGCAGGGCCAGGACCTTCTCCAGGCCCGCCGAGTCCAGCTCCGAGGGGTACACCCGCCAGGCCACCTCCCGCAGCTCCTCCACGGCTAGCCCCGTCGACTCCCGCGCCTGCGCCACCAGCTCGGCCGCGCGTTCCGGGTCGTCGCTGCGCAGCGCCCGCCCGAGCAGCATCCCGAGGGCGACCAACCTTTGCTGCAACCCGTCGTGCAGGTCGCGTTCGATGCGGCGGCGCTCGGCGTCGACGGCGGTGATCACCCCGGCGCGGCTCTCCGCCAGCTCGCTGACGCGGCGCTCCAGCCGCTCGCGCTCGCTGGGCGCCAGATAGGCCGCGGACATGCGCCGGTCCAGCGCCGTCACGCTCGCCATCGCCTGCAGGTTCAGCATGAGCAGCGCCGCGCCGATGACCACCTGCCCGAGGAACTCCAACAGCCCCATCCCGGTGTCCGACGAGCCGGACGCGGCATCGTGGCTCAGCGCGCGCACGACCGGTTCGGGCAGGTCGACCCGTCCGTGGAGCACCGCCACCAGCACGATGAGGGCCAGCACCGTGCCGATCGCCAGCAGCCCCACGGTCAGTGCCCCGAGCGCCCCCGGCAGCGCGCGGGAGGCCAGGTACCCGAACGCGCGCGGGGTGGAGTCGGGCGCGGGCCCGGCGGGGGACGGGAGGCCGAACGCGGAGAAGCGGCGCCGCTCCAGGCCGACCAGGCGCCCCGCGCTCCGCCGGACCCAAGCGGCGACCCTGTGCCGCGCGGAAGGGAAGGGGGAGGCGACCGCCAGGGCCGGAACGGCGGCGGCGAGGACCAGCAGGCCCGCCAGCGCGGTCGCCGTGCCGAGTACGACGGCGACCGGGAGCCGCGTCCACTTCAGGCCCTCCATCGGGGTACCTCCCTGAGGTGGTCGGTGTGGTGGCCGGTGGTCGTGCGGCCGGGCGCAGCGCCTCGGGCACGCCTGGAAACGTTAGGCGGTGACGGGAGGGCACCGCCATGAGGCACCCCTCCCGCCGCCCCTGCGCGAACCCCTGTACGCGGGGTGTGGGAAACCGCACTGCCCTTCTCGAGCCGCCGCGGCGGCGGTCCTGTCGTGCGGTGCGGCGGTGGGAACGCTGCGCATCCGAGTATTGCCGTGGGGTGACCGTTGAGCTATGTTTCCGACGCACGAACCGGTGGTGATCGTGCACCGACGGCGACACCGGCGTCGCCGCGCCACCGGTGGAACCGCGGGGCCGCGTTCCGTCCGATGAGGGGGGCGGACGGGGAACCGCCGGCCCTGCGGGCACCCCATCCCCGCTAATGATGGAGAGCCCAATGAGGTCCCCCTTCAGTCCCCGCACGCCCTACGGCCACTCCACCGCCCGACCGCGCCCCGCGCGGCTCCTGCCCGCCGTCGCGGCCGCAGCCTCGCTCGCCGCCCTGGCGGCCTGCGCCCCCGCCGCCGATGCGGTGCCCGCGGCCGGCTCCGCCCCCGCCGCCGCCGGGCCCGTCGACGACTACGGCGCCCTGAGCGTCTGCGGCACCACCCTGTGCGGCGAGGACGGGCAGCCGGTCCAGCTCAAGGGCATGAGCAGCCACGGGCTGCAGTGGTTCGAGCAGTGCATGACCGGCGGCTCGCTCGACGCCCTCGCCCAGGACTGGGGCGCCGACGTCGTCCGCCTGTCCATGTACGTCCAGGAGGGCGGATACGAGACCGACCCCGAAGGCTTCACCGAGCTGGTCAGCACGCTCATCGACGAGGTCACCGCCCGCGGCATGTACGTCGTCGTCGACTGGCACACGCTCACCCCCGGCGACCCCAACGCCAACACCCCCGCCGCCAAGGAGTTCTTCTCCGAGATCGCCTCCCGGCACGGCGGCAACGGCAACGTCCTCTACGAGATCGCCAATGAGCCGAACGGCGTCTCCTGGGGCTCCATCAAGTCCTACGCCGAAGAGGTCATCCCGGTCATCCGCGAGCACGACCCCGACTCGGTCGTGCTGGTGGGCACCCGGGGCTGGTCGTCCCTGGGCGTCTCGGAGGGCTCCGACGAGCAGGAGGTCATCGACGACCCGGTCGACGCCGAGCAGGTCATGTACACCTTCCACTTCTACGCCGCCTCCCACCACGACGCGTACCTGTCCGCGCTGGACCGGGCCTCCCAGCGGATCCCGATGTTCGTCACCGAGTTCGGCACCCAGGAGTACACGGGCGACGGCCCGAACGACTTCGAGAGCTCGCAGCGCTACATCGACCTGATGGAGGAGCGCGGCATCAGCTGGACCAACTGGAACTACTCCGACGACCACCGCTCGGGCGCGGTGTTCGAGGAGGGGACCTGCGACGCGGGCGGCCCCTGGAGCGGCGACAGCCTCAAGCCGGCCGGGCAGTGGATCAAGGACCGCATCGCCTGACCCCGGCCCTGTACCGACCGGCCCTGTACTGACCGCGAACGGACACCGTCGCGGCCGAGGGGCCGTCCGCCCGGCGACCTATGCTGGGCGGATGGCCCCACACTCGCCTTCGCCCGCCCTCGCCGGCGCGCGCTGGCCCGGTGAGTTGCGGCCCTACCAGCGCTCGGTCCTCAAACAGGTGGACGAGCTGTGGGCCGAGGGGCGGCGGCGCACCTGGATCGTCCTGCCGCCCGGCGCGGGCAAGACCCTCGTCGGGCTGGAAGCCGCGCGGCGCCTGGGGCGCCGCACCGTCGTCTTCTCACCCAACACCGCCATCCAGGGGCAGTGGGCCGCGCACTGGCACGCGTTCGAACGGCCCGACGGCTGCGGGGCCGGGACCGACCGCGCCCTCCAGGACGACGTCTCCGTCCTCACCTACCAGTCCCTCGCGGTCTTCGACCCGGACGCCGAGACCGACGAGGAAGGCCGCGAAGAGGGCCGCGCGGCGTCCTCCCTCAAGGAGAGGCTGCACGCCAACGGCGCGGCGCTCGTCGACGCCCTGCACGCCGCTGGGCCCCTGACGGTGCTCCTCGACGAGTGCCACCACCTCCTGCAGGCCTGGGGGCGCCTGCTCGACGAGGTCCTTGCCGAACTCGACGACGCCTACGTCATCGGCCTCACCGGCACCCCCGCCGCCAGCCTCACGGCCTCCGAGAGCGAACTGGTGGACCGGCTCTTCGGGCCTCCCATCACCGGCGCCTCCATCCCCGCCCTGGTGTGCGAGGGCTACCTGGCGCCGTTCGCCGAGCTGGCCTACGTCACCCGGTGCACGCCCGTCGAGCGCGACCACCTGTCCGAGCAGGGGGCGCGCTTCACCGAGATGTGCACCGACCTGCTGGAGCCCGGGTTCGCCGAGACCGACTTCCTGGCCTGGGTCCGGGCCCGCTTCCACGACCGGGAGACCGAGGACGGCGCGCGGCTGCCGTGGTCGCGCATCGCGGGCCAGGAGCCCGACCTGGCCGACGCGGTGCTCCGGCTGCACTACGGAGGGCTGTGCGACCTGCCCGACGGGGCGCGCCTGCTGGAACGCCACCGCCACCCCCCGCGCGCGGAGGACTGGACCGCCCTGATCGGCGACTACGCGCGCCATTGCCTCACCGGCTCGGACGCCGAGCGCGACCGGGCGGCCCGTGAGCGCCTGCGCTCCGCGCTCCCGGCGGTCGGCTACCACCTCACCAAGCGCGGTGTGCGACGGGGCGCCTCGCCGGTCGACCGGGTCGTGGCGCGCAGCGCCTCGAAGTCGTACGCGACCGTCGAGATCGTCGCGGCGGAGAGCGCGGCGACGGGGGAGCGTCTGCGCGCGCTGGTCCTGTGCGACCACGAGCGCGCCACAGCGCGCGCTCCGGCCCGGCTGCGTGGAGTGCTCGACGACGACGCCGGGTCGGCGTGGCTCCAGCTCGACCTGCTCGTCGGGGACGAGCGCACCGCCGGCCTGCACCCGATGCTGGTCACCGGGCGGACGGTCGCGGCGGCGCCGGAGACGGCGGAGGAGTTCATCGCGTTCGCCGGTGAGCACCGCCCCGGCCTGGACCTGCGGGCTGAACCCGCCGAACCCGACGGACGGCTCTGCCGCATCGAGGGGCCGTGGAGCTCGCGGGTGTGGGTGGGCCTGGTCACCCGCTTCTTCGAGGAGGGGCGCTGCCGGGCGCTGGTCGGCACGCGCGCGCTGCTGGGGGAGGGATGGGACGCTCGAGGGGTGAACACCGTCGTGGACGCGACCACCGCCACCACCCCGACGTCGGTCGTGCAGAGCAGGCGGCGCGCGCTGCGGCTCGACCCCGCATGGCCGGAGAAGACCGCGCACACGTGGACGGTGGTGTGCGTGGCCGAGGGGCACCCCAGGGGCGCGGCGGACTGGGAGCGGTTCGTCCGCAAGCACGAGGGGTACCTGGGCGTGGACGCCGACGGCGAGGTGATGAGCGGCGTTGCGCACGTGGACCCGTCGTTCTCCCCGTTCGAGCCGCCCGCCGAGGAGGGGCTGGACGCGCTCAATGCACGCATGCTCGCGCGCGCGGAACGGCGCGGTGAGACGCGCGAGCGGTGGAACATCGGCCGCCCGTACCGCGACGACCTGCTGCCGACCCTGCGCGTGCGGCCGAACGCGGAGCCCGCGGCCGGTGCACCTCCCGTTCCCACCCCGGCGGCGGAGCACGCCGTGCCACCGCCGCGAACACTGCCCGCCGAGCGCGGCGCGATCGACGCGGGACAGGCGCCCGACGCCTGGCGGCAGAAGCGGCGGGCGGTCTCCTTCCCCACGGTCGGCCTGGGGGCGGTGGGGCTTGTCCTCCTCGTCCTCGCGGTCGCGGGCGTACCGGGGTGGCCCGTGGCGGTCGCGGCCGGTGCGTGCTCGGTGCTCGCCGCCGTCGCCGTGCAGAGGAGCACCGCCCGGCGGCGTCTGCGCGCGGCACTCGGACGCCTGCGGGCGGCGGCGCGCCCCGTCGACACGGCCCGGTACGCGTGCGCGGTGGCCGACGCCCTCAAGGCGCTGGGCCGTCCCGGTGCCGGAGCGCAGAACGTGCGCGTATCCGTCGACGCGGACGGGGTGTACCGCTACACGCTCACCGAGGCGGGCCCTGAGGCGGCGGAGGAGTTCACCGAGGCGCTCGACGAGCTGCTGGCGCCGCTGGTGGGCAGCCCGCGCTACATCATCCCGCGCTATGTGGTGGAGGTCCCGGAGGACACCGAGGGCGCCGAGGCCGCCGCCAGGGCCCTCCTGCGGGGCGAACCGGCGGCGAACAGGGCGGTGTACCACGCGGTCCCCTCCGTCTTCGCCCGCAACAAGGAGGACGCCGCCGCGTTCCAGGGGGCGTGGAACACGTGGGTGTCGGCAGGGTCGCCGATCTACGCCGCGAGCGGCCAGGGGAGAGAGGTCCTGGACGTCCACCACGGCACCGACCCGGCGGACGTGACCACGGCCCGGCGCATGGCATGGGCGTGAGGGAGCGGGCGTGAGCCCTCAGGGGCCGTTGTCCTCCAGCAGGTCGGGGGCGTAGAACTCGTCGACCGGGACCGGGCCGCGGTAGCCCTGGCACTTGCACTGGGCGTAGGTGCCGCCGTGCTGGCCGGTCCACCGGCCCGGGATGATCACCTGGGCCTGGCAGAGCCTGCTCTGCTTGTCGTGGAAGACCAGGTGGTGCCCGCAACCGCAGATGGGCTGGGGGGTCCGGGCCTGCTGGGGCGGGGCGTGCTCGGGGAGCGTCCGCTGCGGGGTGCGGTCGCGGCGGGGGAGCATCCGCCCGACGAACACCCCGGCGAGGGCGACCGCGGCACCGACCACGAGTGTCACCGGGTCCACGTTTGCGCACCACCTTTCCGTCCCGGTGGGGGAGAGCCCGCACCGTCCCTCTCATTGTCGCCCAGACGGGCGGCGCGGGGGCGCCGGGGAGACGGGGGATTTCCCGGTCCCGGGCCGTGCGCCACGCTCTGTTCCTGCCACCGGGGCCGCACCCGGAAACGGCCGCGTGGGGACGGTGCCGGATCGGGCCGTCCGGGCACATGGAGGTGCGGAACGGACATGTCCGGTATTTGGTGATCTACGTCGTCAAGGCGGCGGTCCTCGGCATGGCGCGCCCCCGGGGGTGCGGCCCCGTGTTATCAACGTCACCAACGGTGAGTAATCATTTGAACGCGAAAAGTGATCAGGGGGCGTTTCCCGTGCAGCATCCGCGCATCGCGGCGGCCGGAGCCGTCCTGGCGGCCGCCCTGGTCCCCGCGGCTCCGGCCGCGGCGGACGCCGCGCCCGAGGCCTCCGGCCCGGGCGGGGCCCCGGGCGGCCGGGCCGAGGCGCCCGCCGAGGGCGGCTTCGCCGTCCGCATCACCCCCGTCGAGCAGGACCTGCGGCCCGGCGACGCGCTGGAGTACACCGTCGAGGTGGAGAACCGCGGCGGTGAGGACCACCCGGACGCGGTCATCGTCCAGCTGCTCCCGCCCGACCTGGAGGAGCCGCGCGCCTCCGACGAGGGCGAGATCGGGCCGATGCAGGCCACCTGGAAGCGCGGCCTGCCCGCCGACTCGGAGACCTTCGTCGGCGTCTCCGGGCACGTCGGCGAGCCCGACGAGGGGTTCGAGCGGCTGACCACCATCGCGTGCGTCCGGCCCCGCCCCGGCGCGGGCCTGGTGGACTGCGCTTCGCACACCATGCCCATCGCCCCGTCGCCGCCGCTGGGCTGGATCGCCGGGGGAGGCGCGGCCGCGGCGGCCGTCGCCGCCGGTGTGTGGGCGTGGCGGCGCGGCCGGCCCGCGCCGCCCGTGCAGGAGCGGCCGCTGGAGGTGGAGATCGAGCAGGTGGAGCCGGCGGAGGCGGACCCGGCCGCACCGGTCACCGCTTCGGACGCGGACGGGGAGCGGGCCCGGCCCGTCGGCGCCGACCGGGAGTGAACCGCACCGCCCGAATGGCGGGCCTTGCGCCCGCGATGGGGGAACTTTTGGCCGTCGATTGTTGTCCCCCACCAGGGCGTTCGCAACAGTGGGCAGCGGTGCCGACCTCCCCCCTGGCCAGGCGCCACCGGCCTGAGTGAACCCGAGACACTGGGGAGGAAGCCGTGAGCGAATCGCCCTTCGGCTCCATGTTCGATGACGCGTTCCGCCGTTTCGACTACCTGAGCGGTCGGCTGATGGGCGGCCCCGGGGCCGACGTGTGGCCGCCGCGCGCGGGCGGGGTGCAGCGCGTCGACATCGGCCGGCTGCTCAGCGAGCCCGCGCGCGAGCTGGTGGGCGAGGCGCTGGAGCGGGCGGGCGGGCGCGGCTCCCCGGACCTGGACGTGATCGACCTCCTGGCGGCCGCGGCCGACACCGACCCCGCCAGACAGATCCTCGCCGCCGCCGGGGCCGACACGCCGGCGCTGGCCGTGCGCATCGCCGACCTGACGGGGGACGGGACGCCGGGGGAGGCGCCCGAGACCCTTTCCCCGGCCGCCAAGCGCACCCTGCAGGACGCGCTGCGCATCTCCCGCGCGCTGGAGTCCAGCTACGTCGGCGTCGAACACCTGCTGCTGGCGCTGGCCGCCAACCCGCAGTCGCAGGCCTCCCGCCTCCTGCAGGAGCAGGGCGTGGACGCCAACACGCTCCAGGAGGCCATGACCACCGGTGCGCGGGCCGCGCGTTCGGGGGCCGGGCTGTCGGCGTCCGGAGGGCCGGGCGGCCAGGCGCGCGGTGCGTCGTCGACGCCGACGCTCGACGAGTACGGGCGCGACCTGACCGACGAGGCGTCGGAGGGTTCGCTGGACCCGGTGGTGGGCCGCGAGGAGGAGATCGAGCAGGCGATCGAGGTCCTGTCGCGGCGGACCAAGAACAACCCGTGCCTGATCGGGGAGCCCGGCGTGGGCAAGACCGCGATCGTGGAGGGCATCGCCCAGCGCATCGTCAACGGCAGCGTCCCGGAGACCCTCAAGGGCCGCCGGGTGGTGGCGCTGGACCTGACGGGCATGGTCGCCGGGTCGAAGTACCGGGGCGAGTTCGAGGAGCGCATCAAGAAGGTCATCGACGAGATCCGCGAGCACTCCGAAGAGGTCATCGTCTTCATCGACGAGGTGCACACGCTCATCGGCGCGGGCTCGTCCGAGGGCGGGATGGACGCGGCGAACATCCTCAAGCCCGCGCTGGCGCGGGGCGAGCTGCACGTGATCTCGGCGACGACGGTCGACGAGTACCGCAAGAACATCGAGAAGGACGCGGCCCTTGAGCGGCGGTTCCAGCCGGTGTTCGTGGCCGAGCCGAGCGTGGAGGACACGATCGGCATCCTGTCGGGGCTGCGGGACACCTATGAGGCGCACCACCAGGTGCGCATCGGGGACGACGCGTTGGACGCGGCGGCGCGGCTGTCGGACCGCTACATCTCCGATCGGTTCCTCCCCGACAAGGCGATCGACCTGATGGACCAGGCGGCGGCGCGGGTGCGGCTGCGGTCGCTCACCCCGGCCGACGACGCCAAGGAGATGGAAGAGCGCTTGGAGGCGCTGCACCGGGACAAGGACCAGGCGGTCGCGGCCGAGGACTTCGACCGGGCCAAGGAGCTGCGCGAGGAGATCGAGCGGCTGCGCCCGGAACTGGAGGCGGCGCGCGGCGGCCGGGACGAGGTCCCTTTGGTGACGGCGACGGACGTGGCCGAGGTGGTGTCGCGGCGCACGGGGATCCCGGTGGCGCAGCTCACCGAGGAGGAGCGGGACCGGCTGGTGCGCCTCGAAGAGCATATGCACGAGCGCGTGGTCGGCCAGGACGAGGCCGTGTCGGCGGTCTCCGAGGCGGTGCGGCGCGCGCGGGCGGGGTTGTCCGACCCGGACCGGCCCGAGGGGAGCTTCCTGTTCCTCGGCCCCACGGGCGTGGGCAAGACCGAGCTGGCGCGCGCGCTGGCGGAGGTGCTGTTCGGCGGTGAGGACCACATGGTCCGCATCGACATGAGCGAGTACGGCGAGAAGCACACGGTGAGCCGTCTGATCGGGGCGCCTCCCGGCTATGTGGGCCATGAGGAGGCGGGCCAGCTGACGGAGCCGGTGCGGCGGCGGCCGCACTCGGTGGTGCTGTTGGACGAGATCGAGAAGGCGCACCCGGACGTCGTCAACATCCTGCTGCAGCTGCTGGACGACGGGCGGCTGACCGACGGCCAGGGGCACACGGTCGACTTCAGCAACACGGTGGTCATCATGACCAGCAACGTGGGCGCGGAGATGATCCTGGACTGGTCGGGCGGTGAGGAGGAGCTGCGGGACGCGGTCATGGATCTGCTGCTGCGGTCGATGCGCCCGGAGCTGGTCAACCGGATCGACGAGACGATCGTGTTCCACCGGCTGGACCGGGTGCAGCTGCGGCGGATCGTGGACCTGATGCTGGAGAGGACGCGGGAGCGGCTGCGGGGCCAGGGCATCGCGCTGGAGGTGAGCGACGCGGCCAAGGACCGGCTGGGGGAGCTGGGGTACAAGCCCGAGTTCGGTGCGCGGCCGCTGCGCCGCACGGTCCAGCGGGAGCTGGGCAACCGGCTGTCGCGGATGCTGCTGGACGGCGACGCGACCGAGGGGGACACCATGGTGGTGGACGTCGGTGACGGGGATGCCGGGCTGGCGATCACGGTCCGCCGGGGCGGCTCGGCCGAGGCGAGGGTGAGCGAGCCGAGGGCCGATGCCGAAGCGGCGGCCCAGGGCGACGAGGCGGCCCTGGGCCACGCGTGAGGGGTCTCGTCCTCTTTCGCGATGATCTCGACGGAGGTGCTGTCAAAACCGCCGGAATGACAGCACCTTTGTCGAGATCATCGCCGAGGGGGCGGGCGGGTGGTGCAGGCGGCGTCCTGGGTGGCGGAATCACCACCTGAACGGCATGAAAGCGTCGATTCCACGACGCAGGATGCCCGCCCCCTCGTGCCCTTAAGAGCCCGTCACCTCGGTGCGGAGCTCCTTGAGCCTCTGCACGTCCTTGGCGTGCGGGTCGGCCGGGCCGGGCGTCTCCAGGGTCAGCGGGACCCCGGCGGTGACCGGGTGGACGAACAGCTCGGCGAACGGGTCGGCCCCGATCTTGCCCGCGCCGATGTTCTCGTGGCGGTCCTTGTGGCTGCCGCACTCCGCCTTGGAGTCGTTGGCGTGGATGAGCTTCAGCCGGTCGGCGCCGACCACCTCGCCGAACCGGTCGAGCATGGTGCGCATGCCCTCCCGGCTGGAGACGTCGTGGCCCGCGGCGAACACGTGGCACGTGTCCAGGCACACCTGCGCGCGCGGGTGCCAGTCCAGCGCGTCGAGGTACCCGGCCAGGTCGTCCACGGTGGCGCAGAGCACCTGGCCCTGCCCCGCCATGGGCTCCAGCAGGACCGGGGGCACGCTGTCGCCGAGGCGCTCCAGCAGCGGCAGCAGGCGGTCGCGCATACGTGCCAGGCCCTCGTCGCGGCCGCCGCGCACCGCCGACCCGGTGTGCACGACAACGCCCCCGGCGCCGATGTCGGCGCCGCGCCGCAGCGCGTGCTCCAGGGCGGACAGCGACTTGCCGCCGACGGCGTCGTCGGGTGTGCCCAGGTTGATCAGGTAGGGCGCGTGGATGAAGTTCGGGATGTCCGTGCGCTCGCGCAGGGCGGCGTCCTCGTCGGGGTCGCCGTCGGTGACCGCCCACCCGCGGGGGTTGCCGACGAAGACCTGGACCGTCTCGGCCCCGATCTCGGCCGCGTAGGCCAGGCCCTTGGTGGCCAGGCCGCCGGACACGGGGACGTGCGCCCCGATCGGTGATTGCTTTTTCTCGGTCATGGCTGGTCACCAGCCTAAGGCGTGGCGGGGGCCGGGGGCGAGCGGCGGACCTTCCACGTGGCGACCAGGGTGAAGGCGACGGTGACCAGCAGCGCCCAGGCGCCGAACTTGGCCGGGTGCACCATGGCCCAGGCGTCGGCCTGGTGCGGGTACTGCCAGGCGCCCATGAGGGTGGAGGCGTTCTCGGCGACCCACAGGAAGAACCCGATGAGCACGAACGACACGGCCAGCGGCATGCGGTGTCGGGTGGCGCCGACGGTGTAGTGCACCCACACGCCCCAGGTGGCGGCGACCATGGCGGCGGCCAGGGGCAGGCGGATGTCGGGCAGCCAGTGGTGGGTGAGGAAGTTGGCGTAGATGAGGGCGGCGACGACGGCGGTGGCCAGCGGGCGGTAGCCGGTCAGGCGCAGGTCGAACAGGCGCCAGGAGCGCACGACGTAGCTGCCGACGGCGGCGTACATGAACCCGCTGTACAGCGGGACGCCGCCGATCTTGGTGAGGGCGGGCTCGGGGTAGGCCCAGGACCCCATGTGCACCTTGAACAGCTCGAAGACCAGGCCGACGGCGTGGAAGCCGAGGATGGCCAGCACCTCGCGGCCGGTCTCCAGGCGCAGCGCCCAGAAGACGGTGGTCAGGGCGATGCCGTAGGCCAGGAGCGCGTCGTAGCGGGGGACGGCCTCGGGCAGCAGGGTGGACAGGGCCAGCCCGGCGAGCAGGCAGCCCGCGAAGGCGCACGAGGAGGCCTGGAGCAGGCCGAAGCGGAACAGCCAGGCGAGGCGGCGGGCGGCGGCCCGGGCGGCGGCGCGCGCCGCCTCGCCGGCGGCGGCCGCTGCGCCCGCGGCGGGGCGGGCGGGCCCGGGGGCGCTCAGCCCTCCCCCTCTTTCCCCGTCTTCTGCTCCTCGCTGATCGCGTCGACGGCCACGGCTACGGCGACGACCAGGGCGGGGTCGCCTCCGGCGTCGGTGCGGTAGGTGTTGACGTCCACGGCGTAGGTGTCGCGCAGGGAGAACCACTTGCGGGAGATGGCGGCGACCGGGCCGCCGTCGTCGCCGATGGTGTACTCCTTGTCCAGCAGGTCGCCGGTGACCTGCCACTCGGCGCCGTCCTCGAAGTCGACGGACAGGCGGTCGCGGAAGGGGCTGATCAGGTGGCGGCGGACGGTGGCCACCGTCTCGCCGCCGCGTTCGATGCGCATGGTGTCGCGGATGGCGAGCTTCTTCTCCCGGATGGTCAGCAGGAGGCGGCCCTCGGGGTCCTTGAGCTCGAAGGTGGTGCGCAGGCGCAGGGCCTTGCCGTCGACCCAGAAGGCGCGGTCGCCGTTCTCGTCGGTCACCCAGAAGTCGTCGCCGATGTCGAAGACGCGTTCGCGTACGAGGAGTTTCATGCCCCGAGCCTAGGCCGGGCGGCGGCGGCGCGCCTCCGGCCGCTGCGCGGAGGCGCTAATCTGCGGTCCGTGAGTACTCCGAGCGCCCAGGTGACCCTGCACGATGTGACGTCCGCGCTGGAGGAGCTGTACCCGCCCGCCTGGGCGGCCTCCTGGGACGCGGTGGGCCTGGTGGCCGGCGACCCGGAGCGCCCGGTGCGGCGGGTGCTGTTCGCCGTGGACCCGGTGGCCCGGGTCGTGGACGAGGCGGCCGCGTGGGGCGCCGAGCTGGTGGTGACCCACCACCCGCTGCTGCTGCGCGGGGTGACCAGCGTGGCCGCCACCACCCCCAAGGGGCGGCTGGTGCACCGGCTGATCGAGTCGGGGATCGGGCTGTACACCGCGCACACCAACGCCGACACGGCGCGGCCGGGGGTGTCGGACGCGCTGGCGGCGGCCGTCGGGTTGACCGGGGAGCTGCGCCCGCTGGACCCCGACCCCTCGGACCCGGAGGGGCTGCGGGGCATCGGCCGGATCGGCCGCCTGGAGCGGCCCATGGCCCTGCACGAGTTCGCCGAGCTGGCGGCGGCGGGGCTGCCGCGCACGGCGGGGGGCGTGCGGGTGGCGGGGGACCCGCAGCGGACCGTGCACGAGGTCGCGGTCTCCGGCGGGTCGGGCGACTCGCTGCTGGACGCGGCCCGCGCCGCCGGGGTGGACGCCTACCTGACCTCCGACCTGCGCCACCACCCCGCCTCGGAGTTCGCCGAGCACGGCGGGCCGGCGCTGCTCGACGTCGCGCACTGGGCCGGGGAGTGGCCCTGGCTGGCCGACGGCGCCGAGCGGTTGCGGGGCGTACTGAGCGCCCGGGGGGCTACCGTGGAGACCCGCGTATCCGCCACCGTCACCGACGCCTGGTCCCAGGCGTTCCGAGGGAGTCCTGAGCACACGTGAAAGCCGAACCCGAACACCAGATGCGCCTGCTCGACGTGCAGGAGATCGACAGCGCGCTGGCGCAGCTGGCGCACCGGGCCCGCACCCTGCCCGAGATCGAGGAGGTGAAGGCGCTCGACGGGCGCATCACCGAGCTGGGGGACCGGGTGCTGGCCGCCGAGACGGCGCTGTCGGACCTGGACCGGGAGCAGCGCAAGGCCGAGTCGGACGTGGACCAGGTGCGCACCCGCTCCGAGAGGGACCGCAAGCGCCTGGACGCCGGGCAGGTGTCCTCTCCCAAGGAGCTGGAGTCGCTGCAGTCGGAGATCGCCTCGCTCCAGCGCCGCCAGGAGGAGCTGGAGGAGGTCGTGCTGGGCGTGATGGAGCGCCGGGAGGCGGCCGAGGCGGAGCTGGCGCGGCTGCGCAAGGAGCTGGAGGAGGCCCAGGGCGAGCGCGAGGCGGCCGAGGACCGGCGGTCGGCGGCCATGGTCGACATCGAGAGCGAGCGCGGGTCGCAGGCCCAGCGGCGCGAGCGGGTGGCCGCGGATGTGCCCGAGGACCTGCTGGCGCTGTACACCAAGCTGCGCGACCAGTACGGGGTGGGAGCGGCGGCGCTGCGCTACGGCCGGTGCGAGGGGTGCAAGCTGGCGCTGAGCACGGCCGAGCTGGGGCAGATCCGCCAGGCCGAGCCGGACGAGGTGCTGCGGTGCGAGGAGTGCCGCCGGATCCTGGTGCGCACCACCGAGTCGGGGCTGTGATGGGGCGCGCGCTCATCGTCGAGGCCGACGGCGGGTCGCGCGGCAACCCGGGCCCGGCCGGGTTCGGTGCGCTGGTGCGCGACGCCGGGACGGGCGAGGTGCTGGCCGAGGCGGCCGAGGCGCTGGGCACGGCCACCAACAACGTGGCCGAGTACCGGGGGCTGATCGCGGGCCTGGAGGCGGCGGCGCGGATCGACGCGCAGGCGTCGGTGGTGGCGCGGATGGACTCCAAGCTCGTGGTGGAGCAGATGTCGGGGCGCTGGAAGGTCAAGCACCCGGCGATGCGGCCGCTGGCCGAGCGGGCCAAGGAGGCGGCGGCCGGCCTGGGGTCGGTGGTCTACGAGTGGGT
The DNA here is from genome assembly GCF_027706725.1 of Nocardiopsis endophytica. Lineage (GTDB taxonomy): Bacteria > Actinomycetota > Actinomycetes > Streptosporangiales > Streptosporangiaceae > Nocardiopsis_A > Nocardiopsis_A endophytica. Next base: position 1,050 of record NZ_JAQFWQ010000068.1, on the reverse strand, counting down.
GCCGCGGGCGGACAACGCGCATGCGGACGCGCTGGCGAACGAGGCCATGGACGCGGCGGCCGAGGGCCGGCCGGTGCGCCTGGGCGGGGCTGGCGGCGTCGGCGGGGACGGGGTCGGCGGGGAGGCCGCCCCCACCTCTTCGGCCGGTGACACGGCGCCCCCCGCCGCGCGCGCTGGGACGGCTTCGTCGGCGGGAAGCGGATGGTCGGCCGAGCCGGACACGGCGCCGACGCGGCTGGTGCTGCTGCGGCACGGGGAGACGCCCATGTCGGTGGAGCGGCGCTTCGCCGGGACGGGCGACATCGAGCTGACCGAGACCGGCCGCGACCAGGCCCGCCGGGCCGCCCGGGCTCTGGCCGGGGAGGGGTTCGAGGCCGTGGTGGCGTCGCCGCTGCGGCGCACGATGGACACCGCGCGCATCGTCGCCGAGGCGCTGGGGTTGGAGGTCGAGCCCGAGGAGGGGCTGCGCGAGACCGACTTCGGCGAGTGGGAGGGCATGACCTTCGGCGAGGTGCGGGAGCGGCGCCCCGAGGACCTGGCGCGGTGGCTGGCCGACCCGGAGGAGGCGCCGCCGGGCGGGGAGAGCCTGGCGGCGGCGGTTCGCCGCGCGGGCGAGGGCCGCGACAAGGTGGCGGCCCGCCACAGGGGCCGGAAGGTGCTGGTGGTGACGCACGTGACGCCGATCAAGGCGCTGGTGGCCCAGGCACTGGGGGCGCCGGTGGAGGCGCTGTACCGGATGCACGTGGACGTGGCGAGCGTGACCAGGGTGGACGTGTTCAGCGACGGCCCGATGCTGCTGAGGTCGTTCAACGACACCCACCACCTGGAGGGCTGAGGACCCGCACGGGGTACCCCGCTCCCGGGCCTCAGCCGTGCGGCTGAGCTGGTACCCCGCTCAAGGGCCCCGCCCGGGCGGCGGGCCGCCAGAGCGCAGCGAGGACGGCGGCGACGGCAGGGGGCGGTGGCCCTTTCGGCAGCGCTGTCGTCCGTCCGGTGTGTGCGCGGTCACCGGAGCAGGCAGCGACGGAGTGAGCCGGGCGGTTCCCCGGC
>NZ_JAQFWQ010000067.1 GCF_027706725.1 Nocardiopsis endophytica | reverse complement strand
CCGCCCGCGACCGCGGCGCTGCTCCCTCCGGCCGGCGCCGTACTGACCGCCGGCCTCCTCGCCGCCGCAGCGGCGTGCGCGCCGCTCGCCCTGGCCGGGCGGCGTGGCCCCCGGCGGGCCGCGGCCCGCGGCGCCTTCGCCGCTGCGGCCGCCGACCTGGTCCGCGGCGCCGCCGACCTGGAGGTGCTGGGGGCCGCGGACGCCGCCGTCCACCGTGCCGAGCGGGCCGAGCGCGAGGCGGCCCGCCTGGAGCTGCGCGCCGACCGCGCCATGGGCGCCGCCTCCACCGCCGTGCTGCTCCTGCAGGGCCTGACCGCGGTCGCCGTGGCCTGGCTCGCCCTCACGGCGCGGCAGGACGGCGGCCTGGACCCGGTGCTTCCCGCCGTGCTGGCGGTCACCGCGCTGGCGGCCTTCGAACCGGTCGCCGCGCTCCCGGCCGCGGCCCGCCGCTACGGCGGGCTCTCCGAAGGCGCCGCCCGGCTGGCCGCCGTGCTGGACGCCCCCGCACCGGTCGCCGAACCGCCCGGCCCCGGCCCCGAACCGCGCGGCTCCGGCGTCGAGGTGCGCGGCCTGCGCGCCCGGTACGGGCCGGGCCGCCCGTGGGCGCTGGACGGCCTGGACCTGAATCTGGCCCCGGGGACGACCACCGCTCTGGCCGGCGCCAGCGGGTCGGGCAAGTCCACCCTGGTCGACGTCCTGCTGCGCTTCCTGGACTACGAGGGCGGCAGTGTCCGCCTCGGCGGGGCCGAGCTGCGCGACGTCCCCGGCGACCGGGTGCGCCGCAGCGTGGCCGGACTGACCCGGCACGACCGCGTCCTGCACGCCTCGGTCCGGGACAACCTGCTGCTGGCCCGCCCGGAGGCCACCGACGGGGAGCTGCGCCGGGCCGCCTCCCGGGTGCGGCTGCTCGCCTGGATCGAGTCGCTGCCTCAGGGGTGGGACACGGTCCCCGGCGAGGACGGCGCGGCGATGTCCGGGGGCCAGCGGCTCCGCCTGCTGCTCGCCCGCGCGCTGTTGGCCGACCCGCAGGTGCTCGTGCTGGACGAGCCCACCGAGGGCCTGGACGCGGCGACCGCCGAAGCGGTGCTCGCGGACGTGCTCCGCGCCGCCCGCGGGCGGACCGTGCTGCTGGTGTCCCACCACCCCGCGGCGCTCGCCGCCGCCGACGAGGTCCACTCCATCGCCGAAGGAGGTGCCCGCCCGGCGGAGGTATAGCGGCGCTATCGCACGGCGGACCGGAAATATCGCGGCGGCACGCATTCTGGCCGCGGCCCGATCCGCCCGGACGAACCGGAGAAAGACGAGGAGGCCCCGTGTCACACGCCCATTCCGACGACGAACTCCGCGAACGCAACAGGGCGACGGTCGAGAGGTTCTTCACCGAGGACCGCGCCCGCCGGCACCTGCTCTACACCGACGACGGCTCCACCTCCCTGTTCTTCACCGACATCGGCCGCCCCATCACGGTGCGGGGGCAGACGAACCTGGCCGAGCACGGCCTGATCTCCCTGAAGGTGCTCCCCGACTGGCGCTGGATCGGACTGGAGGTCTTCTCCACCCAGGACCCCGGACGGTTCTGGGCCGAATGCGGCGGCGAGGGCACCATCCGGTTCCCCGGATATCCCGAGGGCCGCTACGCCAACCACTTCCTCTTCTCCTTCCGGCTCTCCGAGGGGCGCATCGCCGAGAGCCGCGAGTACACCAACCCCGTCGAGCACATGCGCGCGCTCGGAATCGCCACCCCCCGCATCGAACGCGGCTGGATCCCCGCCGACTGAGGAGGCCCTCCTTGACCGCCACCACCGACTCCCCCTCCCCCTCCCGCACCGTCCTCGACATGATCACCGGCGCCTGGCGCACCCAGGCCCTGCACACCGCGGTCCGCCTGGAGGTGCCCGACCGCATCGCGGCCGGGACCACCGCGCCCGACGCCATCGCCGAGCAGGCCGGCGCCGACCCCGCGGGCGTCCGCCGCCTGCTGCGCCTGCTGGCCGACCTGGGCGTGCTGGAGCACGACGGCCGGGGCGGCTACCGCAACACCCCCGTGTCCGAGCTGCTCAGGGACCGGCCCGGATCGCTGCGCGACATGTGCCTGCTCTACGGCGACGAGTTCTACAAGGCCTGGGAGCACGCCGCCGACGTCGTGGCCGGATCCGGCGCGCCCGGCTTCGAGCGCGCCTACGGCAGACCGCTGATCACCTACCTGAGCCAGGACGAGGAGGCCGCCGCCCGGTTCCAGCGGGCCATGCAGGCCGGCCACTTCTTCTTCGACCGCCTGGCCGAGGCGGTGGACTTCTCCGGCGCCTGCGTCGTCGACGTCGCCGGGGGCAGCGGCGGCCTGCTCGCCGCGGTGCTCGACCGCCACCCCGGCGCCCGCGGGCTGCTCATCGACCTGGACCACATGGTCCCCATCGCCCAGGCCACCCTGGAGGAGGCGATCGGCGCCGGGCGCGCCGAGGCCATCGCCGGGGACGTCTTCGAGTCCGTCCCCTCCGGCGGCGACGTCTACCTGCTCTCCCGCCTGCTCGGCGACTGGGACGACGCCGCGTGCGTGCGCCTGCTGGACAACTGCCGCCGAGCGGCCCCCGCCGACGGGCGGATCCTCGTCCTGGAGCGGGTGGTCGGCAAGGGCGAGGACCCCGAGCTCGCCTCCCTGTGGGACCTGCACCTGCTGATGATGAACGGCGGCGGCCAGCGGACCCTCGACCAGTTCCGCGGCCTGGCCGACGCGGCCGGGCTGCGCGTGGAGCGGCTCATCCCGCTGCCCATGGGCAACGCCTGCATCGAACTCCGTCCGGCCCGGGGCCGGACGGCCCCCTGAAACACCGACCCGAACGAAGCGAACGGACCGAGGAGAGGCATGCCGAAGATCACCTACGTGGCCGCCGACGCCGGAGAGCGGACGGTCGACGTCCCCGTGGGCACCAGCGTGATGCGGGGCGCCGTGTCCAACGGCGTCCCGGGCATCGTCGCCCAGTGCGGCGGCAACGCCCAGTGCGCCACCTGCCACGTCTACGTCGACCCCGAGCGCTATGGCGGCCTGCCGCCGATGAGCGAGCACGAGGACGCGATGCTCGACACCACCGCCTGCCCGCGCCGTGAGACGAGCCGGCTGAGCTGCCAGCTCAAGGCCGACGCGGACTTCGAGGGCCTGACCGTGACCACGCCGGAGCGGCAGCGATGACCCAGCGGGCGAAGGGCCCCGTCGTGATCGTGGGCGCGGGCATCGCCGGGCAACAGGTCGCGCTCGGCCTGCGGGAGAAGGGGTTCGACGGCGCGGTGGCGCTGGTCGGCGAGGAGCCGGGGGCGCCCTATGAGCGCCCCCCGCTCACCAAGGCCTACCTGCGCGGCGACATCGGCCCCGGCGAGCTGGAGCCGCGCCCGGCCGAGCTGTACGGCAGGGAGCGCATCGACCTGGTCCGGGCGCGCGCCGAGCGGATCGACCGGGCCGGGCGCGCGGTGGTGCTCGACGACGGCCGCCGCCTGCCCTACGACCGCCTGGTCCTGGCCACCGGGGCGCGCAACCGGCCGCTGCGCGCGCCCGGGAGCGACCTGGAGGGCGTGTTCTCGCTGCGCACCCGCCGGGAGGCGGACGCCCTGCGGGAGGCGCTGGAGGAGGCCGGGAGCATCGTGGTGGCCGGTGCCGGGTTCATCGGGCTGGAGTTCGCCGCCTCGGCGTCCGCCTACGGGCACAAGGCGACGATCGTGGAGAGCCGTGCGCGCCCGCTGGGCCGGGCGGTCTCGGCGCACACGGCGGCGCACTTCACCTCCCTGCACGAGCGGCACGGCGCGGGCTTCGTGTTCGGCGAGGAGGTCAGGGCCCTGCACGGGGACCGGGCCGGGCGGGTGCGGGAGGCCGAGCTGACCGACGGCACCCGCCTGCCCGCCGACCTGGTGCTGGCCGCGGTCGGGGCGGCGCCGGACACCCGGCTGGCCGAGGGGGCGGGACTGCCCGTGGACGACGGGGTGGCGGTGGACGCGCGGCTGGGCACCCGCGACCCGCGCGTGCTGGCGGTGGGCGACTGCGCCGCGGTGGCCCCCGCTTCGGGCGGGGGACCGCGGGTCCGCCTGGAGTCGGTGCAGAACGCGCTCGACCAGGCGGAGTACGCGGCCGAGCGGCTGGCCCGCCCGGACGCGGGGGAGGACCTCCCGCCCTATGAGCGCCTCCCCTGGTTCTGGAGCGACCAGTACGGCTCGTCGCTGCAGATCGCCGGGCTGGCCGCGGGCCACGACCGCGCGGTGCTGGTCGGCGACGGGGACGAGGCGTTCTCCGTGCTGCTGTACCGGAACGGGGCGCTGGCCGCGGTGGAGTCGGTGAACCGCCCGGCCGAGCACATGGCGGCCCGGCACCTGCTCGCCGCGGGCCGGGGGCCGTCCCCCGAGCAGGCGGCGGCCCCGGGCTTCTCGCTGCGCGCCTTCGCCCGGGCGGCGGCCTAGACACGGCGGAGGGGACGGCGCCGACCGCTGAGTCCGGCGCCGCCCCCTCGCGCAGGGCGCCTAGTGGTGGTCCTTCACGAAGGCACCGGAGTCGACGCAGGCGCCGTTGCCGATGCCCAGGATGCCGATCCCGTTGCCGCACACGTTCACCGGAACGTTCGCGTCGGCCACGACCTGGTTGCCCCCGAGGATGGAGCCGTTGCCCGAGGTGATCGGGCCGTCGTGCGCGAAGGCGGGGGCACCGGCCAGCAGGACGCCCGCGGAGGCGGCGACGACGGCACCGGCGGCGAACATCTTCTTCATCATGTGCTACCTCGTCTCGCGGCTCCCGCCGTCCACGGGACACCGCAATATCGACTATCCGTACACAAATGGACACGCTCCGCGTCCACTGGTGCCAATCTAGCCCCACCGCCCCCGCCCATGTCCACATTTCACGGAAAATTAGTTTCGGCGCCGGATTCTCATGTTCACCGTCCGTGCGTTCCCCTACCCTGCGCGCCGGGTAGGCCACACCCCATGGATGAGACCCCCCACCGCGCCGACGCGGTACCGACGTGGCTGTTCGACTGGGGGCGGATCAAGTGGCGCGTGACGCCGCGGACCGCCCCCGGCACCGCGCTCACCGTCGGCGACGTGCACGTCCACCCCGGCAAGGGCCACGACCGCCACCGCCACCCCGAGTCCGACGAGATCATCTACGTGCTGTCCGGCACCGGGGAGCAGACCGTCGGCGACGGCCCCGCCTTCCCCGTCGTCGCGGGGGACGTGGTGCACGTCCCCCGCGACGTCCTGCACTCCACCTTCAACACCGGCTGGTCCACCCTGGAGCTGGTCGTCGTCTACTCCCCCGCCGGGGCCGAGGAGGCGCTGCGCGCCGCGCCCGATTTCCGCGAGGCCGCGCCCGGTGAGCACCCGCCGGCGGTGAACGGATGAGCGCACCCGCCGTCGCCGTCCTGGGAACCCTCGACACCAAGGGCGCCGAGGTCGGATTCGCCGTGGAGCGGCTCACCGCCTCCGGGCTGCGCACGGTCGTGGTCGACACCGGGACCTACGCCCCCGAGGGCGGCCCCCGGGCCGACGTCGCCGTCCGGGACGCCGTCGCCCTCCCCGGCGACGGGGACCGCGGCGCCGCCGTGGCCGCCCTGGCCGAGGGCGCGCGCGAGGCCGTCCTGGCCCTGCGCGCCGACGGCCGCCTGGACGGCGCCCTGGGGGTCGGGGGGACCGGCGGCACCTCCATCGCCGCCCGCGCGCTGCGCGCCCTGCCGCTGGGGGTGCCCAAGGCCGTCGTCTCCACCGCCGCCTCCGGCGACACCCGCCCCTACATCGGCGAGACCGACCTCATCCTCATGCCCAGCGTGGTGGACGTGGCCGGGCTGAACAGCGTCTCCACCCGCGTGCTGGCCAACGCCTGCGACGCGGTCGCGGGGATGGTGCGCGGCGCCCCGGTGGAGCGGCCCGCCGCCGGGGCGACCATCGCCGCCAGCATGTTCGGCGTCACCACGCCCGCGGTCACCCGCGCGCGGGAGCTGATGGAAGGGCGCGGCGACGAGGTACTCGTATTCCATATGACCGGCACCGGCGGGCGCGCGCTGGAGGCGCTGGCCGACGGGGGCGCCCTGGACGGCGTCCTCGACCTGACCACGACCGAACTCGCCGACGAGCTGGTCGGCGGGGTCATGTCGGCCGGTCCCGGGCGGCTGTCCGGCGGTCCGGCCGTCCCCCGCGTCATCTCTCTCGGCGCCCTGGACATGGTGAACTTCGGCCCCAGGGAGACCGTCCCCGAGCGGTTCGCCGACCGCCGCCTGCTGGTGCACAACCCCACGGTGACGCTGATGCGCACCACCCCGGACGAGTGCGCCGAGCTCGGCGCCAGGCTGGCCGCCCGCGCCGCCGCCCGGGAGGGGCCCACCGCGGTGCTGCTGCCGCTGGGCGGCGTCTCCGCGGTCGCCGGGCCGGGCGGCCCCTTCCACGACCCGGACGCCGATGCCGCCCTGTTCGGCGCGGTGCGCGCGGGACTGTCCGGAACCGGTGTCCGGGTCGAGGAGCTGGACACCGACATCAACGACCCGGCGTTCGCCGAGGCCGCCGTCGCGGTGCTCGGCGAACTCGGCGGAACGAGCGAGGAGAAGTGAACGCATGGCCCCGATTCCCAGGGCGGAGATCCTCCGGCGGCTCAAGGCCAAGCGGGAGGCGCGCACCCCGATCATCGGCGGCGGCGCGGGCATCGGGCTGTCGGCCAAGTGCCAGGAGGAGGGCGGCGCCGACATCCTGGTGGTCTACAACTCGGGCCGCTACCGGATGGCGGGGCGCGGCTCCCTGGCGGGGCTGCTGGCCTACGGCAACGCCAACGAGATCGTCGAGGACATGGCGCGCGAGGTGCTGACCGCCGTGCGGGACACCCCCGTACTGGCGGGCGTCAACGGCACCGACCCGTTCTGCGACTTCGACGTGTTCCTCCCCAGGCTCGCGTCGCTCGGCTATTCGGGGGTGCAGAACTTCCCCACGGTCGGCCTGATCGACGGGGTGTTCCGGGCCAACCTGGAGGAGACCGGGATGGGCTACGTCCACGAGGTGGAGCTGGTCCGCCGCGCCCGCGCGCTGGACCTGTTCACCTCCCCCTACGTCTTCTCCGCCGAGGACGCGGCCGCCATGGCCGGCGCCGGGGCCGACGTGGTGGTGTGCCACATGGGCCTGACCACCGGCGGCACCATCGGCGCGGAGACCGCCCTGTCCCTGGAGGAGTGCGTGCCGCTGATCGACGAGTGGTCGCGCGCCGCGCTGGAGGTGCGCCCGGAGGTGACGGTCCTGTGCCACGGCGGCCCGATCGCCGAGCCGCAGGACGCCGCCCACATCCTGCGCTCCTGCCGGGACGTGCACGGCTTCTACGGCGCCTCGTCCATGGAGCGCCTGCCCGTGGAGCAGGCCCTCACCGCGCGCACACGGGAGTTCTCCGGCCTCACGTTCTGAACCGCCCCCGAAACGTCGGGGGCGCGCCGTACGATGGACGCCCCCCGACGGAAAGGGCATCCGCGATGACGGAGCAAGGGCTGGACGAGACGCTGGAGGCCCACCGCGGCGAGCTCACCGGGCACTGCTACCGGATGCTCGGGTCGGCGTTCGAGGCCGACGACGCGGTGCAGGAGACCATGGTGCGGGCCTGGCGCGCGCACGAGCGGTTCGAGGGCCGCTCGGCCCTGCGCTCCTGGCTCTACCGCATCGCCACCAACGTGTGCCTGGACATGCTCCAGGGGCGGCAGAAGCGCGCCCGCCCGGTGGACATGGCCCCGGCCGGGAACGCGTCCACCCCGCTGGGGGCGCCGCTGCCCGAGTCGGCCTGGGTGATGCCCATCCCCGACCAGCGCATCGCCCCGCCCGACACCGGGGACCCCGCCGACGCGGTGGTCTCCCGGGAGACCGTCCGGCTCGCCTTCGTCGCCGCGCTGCAGCACCTGCCGCCGCGCCAGCGCGCCGTGCTCATCCTGCGCGAGGTGCTGCGCTGGCGCGCCGCCGAGGTGGCCGACCTGCTCGACACCTCGGTCGCCTCGGTCAACAGCGCGCTGCAGCGCGCCCGGGCCACCCTGGCCGCGCACGGCGCCGCGGCCGACCCCGGCTCCCCCGAGATGGACGACGAGCACAAGGAGCTGCTCACCAAGTACGTCGACACCTTCGAGCGCTACGACATCGCCGCGCTGGTCACGCTGCTGCGCGACGACGCCGCCATGACGATGCCCCCCTTCGCCCTCTGGCTGCGCGGCCACGACGACATCGCCGCGTTCATGCTCGGCCCCGGGGAGAAGTGCCGGGACTCGCGCCTGGTGCCGGTCTCGGCCAACGGCGCCCCCGCGTTCGGCCACTACCACCCGGCCGAGGACGGCGACGGGCACGTGCCGTGGGCGCTGCAGGTGCTCGACATCGAGGACGGCCGCATCACCGGGCTGCACTGCTTCCTGGACACCCAGTCGCTGTTCCCGCTGTTCGGGCTGCCGCCCAGGATGTGACCCCCGCCCCGGTGGCCGGTGAATAGATCCGTGCGCTTTCGAGCGTTATGGGACGATGGCGCACCCATCCACACCACCGACCACCGGGGGAAGCACCATGCCCACGGCCGAGGCGGTCACCGCCTGGTTCACCGAGCACGCCGGAGCCCTGCTCTCCGGGGCGCTCAACATCGTCATCATCATCGTGCTGGCCGCCGTCGCGCGGGTCCTGCTCGGGCGGCTGGTCACGGCGATGGTCAAGCGCATCGCCGACTCCCGCGAGCGGCTGGGCGGCGGGAACGGGGCGGCGGCCGAGCGGCAGCGCGCCCGCGCCGAGACCATCGGCTCGGTGCTGCGCAGCATCGCCTCCTTCACCGTGTTCGGCGTCGCGCTGTTCATGGTGCTGGGCGAGCTCGGCATCAATCTGGGCCCGCTGCTGGCCAGCGCCGGCGTGCTCGGGCTGGCGATCGGCTTCGGCGCCCAGGGCCTGGTCCGCGACTTCGTCTCGGGCATGGCCATGATGCTGGAGGACCAGTACGGCGTCGGCGACACCGTGGACGTGGGCGAGGCCGTGGGCACCATCGAGGAGGTGGGCCTGCGCATCACCAAGGTGCGCGACATCAACGGCGGCCTCTGGTACGTCCGCAACGGCGAGATCCTGCGGGTCTGCAACATGAGCCAGGGCTGGGCCAACGCCGTGGTGGACGTCCCGGTGTCGGCCGAGGCCTCCCCCGCCGCGGCCGAGGCGGCGGCCCTCCGCGCGGCCGAGGGCTTCGCCGCCGACCCCGAGGTCGCCGGGGCCCTGCTGGAGGACCCGACCGTGGTCGGCGTCCAGGACATCGCCAACGGCGCGATGACGCTGCGCGTGACCGTCCGCACCCGCCCCGGCGAGCAGTGGGGCGTCGGCCGCGCGCTGCGGGCGCGGATCAAGAGCGAGATGGACGCCGACGGGATCGCGATGGCGCGCCCGCTCCCCGTTCCCTGATCCGGTCCGGGGCACCGTGGCCAAGTGCGACTACCGGGTAGTAACATTGACTTGTTACCCACCGGTAGTCGCCTTGCGTGCGCAGACACCCCGTCTGCGGTCACCGCGGGCACCGACAGCAGCGGAGCGCGCCAATGACGCACTACAAGAGCAACCTCCGTGACCTCGAGTTCAACCTCTTCGAGGTCTTCAAGCGCCAGGACGTGCTGGGCGACGGCCCGTTCCCGGAGCTGGACGAGGACACGGCCCGGACCATCCTCGACGAGGTGAACCGGCTCGCGACCGGCGTGGTCGCCGAGTCCTTCGAGGACGCCGACCGCAACCCGCCCGTCTTCGACCCCGCCGACGGCACCGTCGCCATCCCCGAGAGCCTGAAGAAGTCCTACCGGGCCTACATGGACGCCGGCTGGTACAACCTCGACCTGCCCCAGGAGCTCGGAGGCCTGGGCGCGCCCCGCTCCCTGGTCTGGGCCGCGGCCGAGCTGATCCTGGGCGCCAACCCCTCGGTCCACATGTACTCGGCCGGCCCGGGCTTCGCGAACGTCCTGTACCAGGAGGGCACCGCCGAGCAGAAGCGCTTCGCCGAGCTGGCCATCGAGCGCGGCTGGGGCGCCACCATGGTGCTCACCGAGCCCGACGCCGGGTCCGACGTCGGCGCCGGCCGCACCAAGGCGGTCGACCAGGGCGACGGCACCTGGCACATCGAGGGCGTCAAGCGCTTCATCACCTCCGCCGAGCAGGACATGACGGAGAACATCTTCCACCTGGTGCTGGCGCGCCCCGAGGGCGCCAAGCCCGGGACCAAGGGCCTGTCGCTGTTCCTGGTGCCCAAGTACCTGGTCGATGTGGAGACCGGAGAGCTCGGCGAGCGCAACGGCGCCTACGTCACCAACGTCGAGCACAAGATGGGCCTGAAGGCCTCCACCACCTGTGAGCTGACCTTCGGCGCCAAGCACCCGGCCGTGGGCTACCTGGTGGGCGACAAGCACGACGGCATCCGGCAGATGTTCCTCATCATCGAGTACGCCCGGATGATGGTCGGCACCAAGGCCATCGCCACGCTGTCCACCGGCTACCTGAACGCCCTGGAGTACGCCAAGGAGCGCAAGCAGGGCGCCGACCTCACACAGATGGCCGACAAGTCGGCCCCGCGGGTCGCCATCACCCACCACCCCGACGTGCGCCGCAGCCTGATGACGCAGAAGGCCTACGCCGAGGCGCTGCGCGCGCTCGTCGTCTACACCGCCACCCAGCAGGACGCGGTGCAGATCGCCGAGCACGCCGGGGAGGAGCACGAGGACGTCATCGCCCTCAACGACCTGCTGCTGCCCATCGTCAAGGGCGTGGGCTCGGAGCGCTCCTACGCGCTGCTGGCCGAGTCGCTGCAGACCCTCGGAGGCTCCGGGTACCTGCAGGAGTACCCGATCGAGCAGTACATCCGCGACGCCAAGATCGACACCCTCTACGAGGGCACCACCGCCATCCAGGCCCAGGACTTCTTCTTCCGGAAGATCGTCAAGAACAACGGCCAGGCGTTCGGCCGCCTCATGGGCGAGATCAAGGGCTTCGCGGAGAGCGAGGCGGGCAACGGCCGCCTCAAGGAGGAGCGGGCCCTGCTCGCCGACGCCGCCGCCGACGTCGAGAAGATCGTCGAGGTCATGGTCGGCGACGCGATGCGCTCCGCCGAGGAGCCGCGCGAGCTGTACAAGGTCGGCCTGAACGCCACCCGCCTGCTGATGACCGTGGGCGACGTGGTGCTGGGCTGGCTGCTGCTGCGCCAGGCCGAGGTGGCCCTGGAGAGGCTGGACGGCGCCGACGCCGCCGACACCGACTTCTACACCGGCAAGATCGCCGCCGCGCGGTTCTTCGCCTCCCAGGTGCTGCCGAAGACCGCCGCCGAGCGGGCCATCGCGCAGAACACCGGCCTGGACCTGATGGACGTGCCGGAATCGGCCTTCTAGTCCGAGCGGACCGCGCCCACCTGCGGCGCGGCCCGGACGGCATCGGGCGGGGCGCTTCGGCGCCCCGCCCGATCCGCACTCCGGGCCCGATTGGCCCTATGCTCCCGGGGGTAGGGGCGAGGAGCGACGGCGGAAGGACGGGAGACGCATGGGCATCGGCCTCGGAATCTTCCTCATGATCATCGGCGCCGTGCTGACGTTCGGCATCACCGCCGACGTGCCGGGCCTGGACCTGAACGCGATCGGCTACATCCTCATGGCGGCCGGGCTCGCGGTCGTCATCATCTCCGTCCTGCTGATGATGGCCCGCCGGGACCGCGGCCGGGACGAGATCCGCAACGACCCCGACGTCGTCTAGCGCCGCCCGCTACCGGCGCAGCAGGACCGCCAGCACCGCCGAGGCGCCCAGCGTGGTCACGGTGACCGGGACGAAGGCGGCCTGGAAGCCGTGCCCGGCCTCCAGGACCACCCCGGCCAGCACGGTCGCCAGCACCGTGGTCGCGAAGCCGCTCATGTTCACCAGCCCCGACGCCACCCCGGTGCGCTCCGGGGACAGCCCGTCGCGGGCGAAGTCGAACGACAGCGCCGGGGCCATCACCGCCCCGGCGGCACTGACCGCCACCACGGCCACCACCAGCGGCACCGGCGGACCGGACGGCCAGGCCACCAGGGCCAGCCACCCCAGCCCCAGCAGCGGCGCCAGGCACAGCGCGAACGGCCGCCGCACCCCCGGGTGCCGCCCGACCACCGCGCCCAGCACCGGCGAGAGCCACAGCACCCCGACCCCGAGCACGGTCAGCAGCGTGCGCGCCGCCGAGGGGCTCAGGCCGACCCCCTCCACCAGGAACGGGTAGCCCCAGAGCACCCCCAGCATCGTGTAGGGCGCCATCACGGCGGCGTGGTGCGCCATGCCCACCCGCGGGCCGCGGGCGCGCAGCGCCTCCCGGACGGACGCGATCACCGGCACCGCGGCGTGCCGCTCCGGCCTCTGGGCCCCGGCGGGACGGTCCCGCACCAGCAGCGCCACCCCCAGCAGCATGGCGCCGGTGATCCCGGCGGTCGCCAGGAACCCGCCGGTCCACCCCAGCCCGCCCAGCAGGAAGGACAGCGGCGCCACGCTGGCGACCTGGCCCAGGCCGCCGACCACCCCGGTCAGGGCGCTCACCAGGGCGTAGCGGCGGCGCGGGAACCACAGCGCGCCCAGCCGGATGACGTTGAGGAAGGTGACGGCGTCGCCGAGGCCGATCAGCACCCGCCCGGCGACGGCCGTGGCGACGTCGGAGGCCGCGGCGAACAGCACCGCGCCGGCCGCCATCGCGGCCAGCCCGGCCAGCAGGGAGCGGCGCGGCCCCACCCGGTCGGCCATGATCCCGGCCGGCACCTGCAGCACCACGTACACCAGCAGCTGCAGCATCGGCAGCAGGGACAGCAGCGCGGGTCCGGCGTCGAACCGCTCCTGGGCCTGCAGGGCGGCCACGCCCAGGCCGTTGCGGTGGAACATGGCCAGGAAGTAGACGCCGACGCCGATCCCCCACACCAGCCAGGCGCGGGCGCCCCCGGCGGGCTCCGGCGGCGCATCGGCCCGGTCACCGGATGTCTGTGGGCGCGCGGGCGCGCGCGAGGCCTCGGCGCTCACCGGCGCGCCCCCAGCCACTGCGCGGCGGTCCCCAGATGGACGCTGACGGCCTCGCGGGCCGCCTCGGGGTCCCCGGCCCGGACGGCCTCCAGGATCGCCTGGTGCTCCTCGACGCTGCGCCGCATCCGCTCCGCGGTCCGGGTGCCCTCCTCCATCATCCGCAGCTGCCGGTCGCGCAGCGCGTCGTAGAGCCCGGCCAGGATCGCGTTCCCGCTGGCGGCGACGATCTCCTTGTGGAAGCCGCGGTCGGCGGCGATGAACGCCCGCCGGTCCCCCTCCAGCTCGGCGCGCATGGCGGCGAGCAGCCCGGCCAGGCGCTCGGCGAGCGGCCCGCGCACGCCGGCGTCCGCGGCGGCGGCGCGCTCGGCGGTGTGCCCCTCCACCAGGCGGCGCGTCTCCACCACGTCGTCGACCTCCTCCTGGGAGACCGGGACGATGAGCGCGCCCCGCTTGGGGTAGAGCCGGACCAGCCCCTCGCCCTGCAGGCGCAGCAGCGCCTCCCGGACGGGGGTGCGGGAGACGCCCACCCCGGCGGCGATGTCGCCCTCGCTGACGATCTCCCCGCCGGCGTAGCGGCGGGTCAGGATGGCGTCCTTGGCGAACGCGTAGGCCCGTTCGGTGGCCGATTCCGTCGTATCCATGTTGTATCTATGCTAAGCGCCGCCAAAGCCGGAAAAGACCGCACTGGGATCCGGTAAAAGTCCTACAGAACCCGTGCATTACGGACTCCGCACCCGCTCTGCCCTGGGACGATCCCCTTGTCCACACCTCCGGCAGAGGGGGAGCCCATGCAGCCGCCGGCCAGCCCGTACACCCGCCCGCAGACCCGCCCCGCCCGGCGCAGGCGCGCCTGGCCCGCCCTGTTCGGGACGGGTCTGGCCCTGTGGGCGGCCACGGTCGCAGTGACCCTGCTCACCGGCAACGCCACGCTGGTTCCCACGGTCATCCTGCTGGGCAGCTTCCTCATCCCGGTCACCTTCGTCACCTGGGCCTATGAGCACCGCCAGGGCGAGAACGTCACCACCGAGCTGCTGTTCCGCGCGTTCATCGTCGGCGGGGTGCTCGGCGTGCTGGGCGCCTCGCTGCTGGAGTCCTACCTGCTGCGGCAGACCCCCTTCACCTACATCGGCGTAGGGCTGATCGAGGAGGCGGTCAAGCTCGCCGCCCTGGTGTTCGTGGCCCGGCACATGACACGGGCGACGATGCGCGACGGCATGGTGCTGGGCGCGACCGTCGGGTTCGGCTTCGCCGCCTTCGAGAGCGCCGGGTACGCGATGAACGCGATGCTCACCGAGCGGGGCCTGGACCTGGCGGCGCTGGTGCAGACCGAGGTGATGCGCGGGCTGCTCACCCCGGTCGGGCACGGGCTGTGGACCGCGGTGCTGGGCGGCGTGCTCTTCGCGGCGGTCTCCGGCGGCCACTGGCGGATCACCGTGCGGGTGCTGCTGACCTACCTCGGGGTGTCCCTGCTGCACGGCCTGTGGGACTCGGTGCACTCGCTGTCGGCGCTGTTCGCGCTGGTGCTCACCGGGCAGCCGTGGCAGGTCCAGATGCTGGAGATGGGGCGGGTCCCCGAGATCCTGCCCTACCAGGCGTCGCTGATCCTCGTCATGGACATCACCGGCATGGCCGTGGTGGCGGTGCTGGGGATCGTCTGGCTCTTCTCCCTTGTACGGGCGGTCGGCCGCCCGGTGGCCGCCGGGTGAACGGCCCGGGGGTCAAGCGTGACCCTCGAAACGGTCGAGAGACCCCCATCACACCACCAAGGGTCACACAGCGCGCACCCCCGGCGATACCGCCGCCGCCGGAGCGGTTTCCCCGCCCACCCCTCAGGGGTCGGAGCGCACCTCCGGTTTGACGGACGCCCGTTCGATACACCCGTCTCCACCTGCACGGATGCGGAAGTGTCTCCTCATTCCCCGATCGACTGAATGTGACGTGGACCACATTCTGGGGTCTCGACCCCTAGGGGTGCGATCCTGCTACTATCCGGATCGCAAAGAATAACTGCGAGGTAACGAGCGCACCGTGCCTCGCCGACCTTTGCGGAGATCACGGGTCAAGGCCCGCGGTCTCCGGGGCCGCGGAACCGTGGCCGCATCGAATGAGGAGCGGCACCCTCCACCGCGGCAGCCGAGACACCGGGAGACGTCGTTGAGTCACTGGCGGTTGAACAACCCCCGGGCCAACAAGGCCAAGGCGGCCCTGGCCAAGCGGGTCAAGCACAGACCGCGCCACGCCTTCTGCGCGGAGTCGGCCGTAAAGGCGCTCTGGGACGAGCTGGTGTCCTCCGCCGTCCGCCCGATGTACCGGGCCGGGACCAGTGAGATGGCCGTGATCTCGGTGATGCGCGGCATCAACGTCTGGTGCCGCGACGGCAAGTTCATCTGGAACGACTACCTCGGCGACACCGTCACCCACCCCGCCTGCGACCCTGCCGGGGCCGCGGCGATGCTCTACCCCTCCTCGTCGCCGACGTCGGCCCGCCGCCCCTTCGAGCGCGGCCGGCACCACGCGCACAGCCTCACCGCCGCCTGAGCAGCGGCCCCCGACTCTCCGGCGCCGCCCTCCCCCCTCGGGAGGGCGGCGTTCTCGTGTGCACCCACGCCTGATCCGACCCGTGCGGCGCCCGGACGGTTCCCCGTCCGCCCTGGCCGGATCCTGCCACCGCACCCGCCTTGACAGGCCGGTGCGTCGCTGGCGGCGGTGTGCCCCCGTGGTGTGTGCGCGCTCACACCCTCCCCTGGGCGGCCCTGGCCCCCTCTCCTCCGGCGTGCCTATCGTCCCGGCAGCGCCGCCGCACCCGGCGGCGCCGCAGGCCACCAGTCCCCCACTGCTCCCACGAGGAGGAGAACGTGGCTCCATCCCCCATCCGTTCCAAAGCCCTGCGTTCCTCGCTCGGGTTCGCCGCCGCCGGCGCCCTGGCCGTCCCGCTCGTCCTGGCCGGAGGCCCGGCCGCGCACGCCGACCCCGCGCCGCTGCACACCGCCGAGGACCCGGTGGACGGCCAGTGGATCGTCGTCTTCGAGGACGGCGTCTCCGCCAGCGTCTCCACCGCCCGAGCCACCGGCGCCGAGGACGTCGAGCACGTCTTCACCGAGGTGCTCGACGGCTACTCGGCCGACCTGACCGCGGCCGAGCTGGACGAGGTCCGCTCCGACCCCGACGTCGCCTACGTCGAGCAGGTGGGCCGCGCGTCCACCACCGAGGTCACGTGGGGCCTGGACCGCATCGACCAGGACGACCTGCCGCTGGACGGCTCCTACTCCACCGACGCCACCGGCGCGGGCGTGGACGCCTACATCATCGACACCGGCATCGACCCGGACCACCCCGAGTTCGGCGGGCGCGCGGACGCCGCCTTCGACGCCACCGGCGGCGACGGCATCGACCGCCAGGGCCACGGCACCCACGTCGCCGGGACCATCGGCGGCGAGACGGTCGGCGTGGCGCCCGGGGCGAACCTGCACGGGGTCAAGGTGCTCGGCGACGACGGCAGCGGCTCCTACGACGACGTCATCGCCGGGATCGACTGGGTCGCGCAGAACGCCCCCGACGGGTCGGTCGCCAACATGTCCCTGGGCGGTCCCGGCTCCCAGGCCGTGGACGACGCGGTGAACAACCTGGTCGACTCCGGCGTCTTCACCGCGGTCGCGGCCGGCAACGACGGGTGGCTCGCCTCGTGGTATTCGCCCGCGCGCGCGGCGAAGGTGACGACCGTGGCGGCGTCGGACCGGAACGACCGGTCGGCCTCGTTCACCAACTGGGGCAGCGCCGTGGAGATCTACGCGCCCGGCGTCGACGTGGAGTCCTCCGTGCCCGGCGGCGGCTACGACACCTACAGCGGAACGTCGATGGCCAGCCCGCACGTCGCGGGCGCCGGGGCCCTGGTGCTGGAGGCCTCCCCGGGGTCGAGCCCGCAGGCCGTGCAGGACCGGCTGCTGAACGACGGGAGCTCGGGCACGCTCACCGGCGTCCGGTGGTCCACGCCGAACCTGCTGCTCAACGTCTCGGGCCTGTAGCCCGCGGCCCGCTCACGGCGCCGTCCCCGTCCCCGGGGGCGGCGCCTCTCGCGTCCCACGGTCCCCGCAGGCCCCACAGGCCCCTCGGGCACCGTCCCCACCAGGGTGATCACAGGACGCGATATTCACACCCGGGTTTACCCGGACACGTGGCCGCATCCTGCCACATTGAGCACCTTGACACCGAAAGGCCTCGCAGGCTGCACACGGCGTTCACCGTTCACCCCGCTTTCCGAACGATGTCACTGATCGTGAAGACCCTGTTCGGCGCGGCACGACCGGGACTAATGTCCCCGACCGCATGCCGAAACCCGACATGCACGGAAAGCTCCCACAAGGAGGAGTACGTGAAGCACGTGTCTGCGAAGCGCACCGCGATCGGCGTCGCCACGGCGAGCCTGCTCGCGATCCCCACGGCGCTTCTGGGCGGGGCCTCGGCCTCCGCCGACGAGCTCGCCCCCCTCTACTCCAGCTCCGACGCCGTCTCCGGCGAGTGGATCGTCGTCCTCAAGGACGGCTCGCAGGCCACCGAGCGCAACAGTGAGCGCTTCGGCATCGCCTCGAACGACGTCGAGCACACCTACTCCGAGGTGTTCTCCGGCTACTCCGCCGAGCTCAGCTCGTCCGAGCTGGAGGAGGTCCGCTCCGACCCCGACGTCGCCTACGTCGAGGAGGTCGGTCGGGCCGAGGCCTTCATCCCCTGGGGCCTCGACCGGATCGACCAGGCGGACCTGCCGCTGGACGACTCCTACACGACCACGGCGACCGGTGCGGGCGTGGACGCCTACATCATCGACACCGGCATCGACGCGGGCCACACGGAGTTCGGCGGGCGAGCCGACGCGGCCTTCGACGCCACCGGCGGCGACGGCTCGGACGGCCAGGGCCACGGCACGCACGTCGCCGGGACCATCGGCGGCGAGACGGTCGGCGTCGCGCCGGAGGCGAACCTGCACGGGGTCAAGGTCCTGGGCGACGACGGCAGCGGCTCCTACGACGACGTCATCGCGGGCATCGACTGGGTGGCCGAGAACGCGCCCGAGGGCTCGGTGGCCAACCTGTCGCTCGGCGGCCCCGCCTCCCAGGCGGTCGACGACGCGGTGAACAACCTGGCGTCCTCCGGGGTGTTCGTCGCGGTGGCGGCGGGCAACGAGTCCCAGGACGCCAACAACGTGTCGCCGGCGCGCGCGTCCGGCGTCACCACGGTGGCCGCTTCGGACAGCAGTGACGGCCACGCGTCGTTCTCCAACTACGGCGACGCCGTGGACATCTACGCGCCCGGCGTGGACGTGGAGTCCTCCGTCCCCGGAGGCGGCTACGAGAGCTTCAGCGGCACCTCGATGGCCAGCCCGCACGTGGCCGGCGCGGCGGCGCTGTACAAGGACGCCAACGGCCAGGCCGACCAGGACACCGTCCAGGGGTGGCTGACGGACAACGCCGGCCAGGACAAGATCTCGGGCGCGCCCTCGGGCACCCCGAACCTGCTGCTGAACGTCGAGGGCCTGTAGGGACCCCGCTCTCCTGCCAGTCCCGCACCGCGGTTGATCAAGGACGGCCCCGGCACCCGCCGGGGCCGTCCCCGTGTGTCGGGGCGGGTCAGGAGCCGTCGGAAGAGGAGTCGGAGCCGGTGCCGCCGGATCCGATACCGGAGGAGGTCCCCCCTTGGGAGCCCGCCTCCTTCTGCTCGCGCTCCTGCTCCTCCGCTTCCTTCTTCTCCTCTTCCTCCTTCGCCGCCTCTTCCTCCTCCTGCCGCTGCTGCTCGGCCTCGGCCTGGGCGCGGGCACCGGCCCGGTCGGTGCAGGCCTCGTCCGCGGCGGCGGACCCGCCGTCGACGGCGACGACGGTGAAGCAGTACTCGGCGGTCCCGCTCTCGGTGGGGACCTGGGCGCTCGTCACGCCGGGCCCGGTCCGGGCGAGGGTGGCGGGTGGGCTCCCCTCGGCTCCGCCGACGACGAAGTAGCGCGCGGTCCCGCCCGAGGCGTCCTGCCAGGTGACCTCGACCGTGGTGAGGCCGTCCTCCAGGGAGACGCCTGTGGGGGGTTCGGGGGCGCCGGGCGCGTCCTTCCCGTTCGTGCCCCCGTCCGCCTCGGTGTCCTTCTTCTCGTCCTTCCCGTCCTGCGGCTCTCCCCCGCCTGAGCCCGCAGCGGCCCGCGCGGTCTCCGCGCCGACGGCGGTGAAGCCGGGACCGGGACGGGCGACGCTCCCGGCCCCCAGGAGGGAGGCGAGGACGACGACGGAGGCCGCCGCCGCGCCGATGTGCATGTGCCGCCGCCACCGGGGCGCCCGCACGGGGCCGGTGGGATGCTCGTAGCCCTCGAAGTCGTCGGGGTCCGTGGACGCGTGCACCGCGCCCGCGTCCCGGCCTCCGGCCCCGGGAAGCGGAGCGGTGTCGGGACCGCCGGTCCACCCCTTGAGCCGCTGCCAGGCCTGACGGGAGTAGAGGTCACGGGCCTTGTCGAACGGCACGGCCGGGGCAGGCGGCGCAGTGGGCGCAGGCGGTGCGCTCGGAGCAGGCGGGACGCTCGGCGCGGCCGGGACCGCGGCCGGCCCCTCCGGAGCAGGCGGCTGCGGAGCCGCTTCGTTCACCGCCGGGGCGTCCAGCCCGGGGATGGGCTTGGACTTGGGACGGCGCCCGACCTTGCGCGTGGGCCGGGTGGGCCCCTTGCGACGGAACTCACCGGTGAGCCCGATGTCGATGACGGCCGGTCCGGAAGGAGCGGCGACGTCGGAGGCGGCCGCCTTCCCCTTCGGAGGAGTGGCCGCGTCACTCTCATCCTTGGATGGACGGGGCGGCGTCTCCGCAGAAGGACTCGACTGCGGCTCAGAGGGTCGTGCCTCGGGGCGGGGCAAAGGCGTCGGCGCGGGGGGCTCGGCCCGAGAAGGCGCCGCGGAGGACGGCACCTGCGACTCAGAAGGCCGCGCCTCCGGTCGAGGCGAAGCCGGAGCAGAGGACTCAGCCCGAGAAGGCGCCGCGAATGGCGCCGCCTGCGGCTCAGAAGACTGCGCCTCCGGTCGGGGCGCAGGCGTCGGCGCAGGAGGCTCAACCCGAGAAGGCGCCGGGGAAGGCTCAGCCTGCGGCCCCGACGGCCACAGCGGCTCGCGCGTCACCGAGGCCTCCGGCGGGGGCGCCGACGCAGGCGGGGGCGGGGGCGTCCCGCCCGACGGGGTCACGGAACCGTAGGAGGTGCCCACCGCCGCCCACAGGCGCCCCAGCTCCTCCTCGAACTCGGCAGGGGTGGCCGGGCGGGCCGCGGGGTCCTTGGCCATCGCCCCCACCAGCAGCGCGTTCACCGGACCCGGCACGCCGGGCAGCGGCAGGTCCGGCGGAGGCTCGCGCAGCGCGGTGCGGGCGTACTCCTTCGGGTCGGGGCGGCCCCCGTCCCAGTCGGCGAAGGGGACCCGCCCGGCGATGACCGTCCACAGCGACGAGGCGAGCTGGTACACGTCCGAGGCCGGACCCGTCCGCTGCCCCCGGAGGACCTCCGGCGGGGCGTGGAACACCAGCTCGGAGCTGGTGCGCAGGCGCGGCGCGGGGGAGCCGAACGGGGCGGCCGACCCGAAGTCGGTCAGCACCGCCGAGGTGCCCGAGCGCAGGAGGTTGCTGGGGACGACGTCGTTGTGCAGCATCCCGGCCCCGTGCAGCGCGGCCAGGGCGCCCGCCGCGGCGCGCCCGGCGCGGACCGCCTCGGGCAGGTCGACCGGGCCGCTGCGGGCGAGGATGTCGGCGTAGGAGCCGTCCGGCTGGAACGGCATGACCAGGACGGGCTCGCCGGTCTGCGCGCGGGCGACGTCCAGCAGCGGGACCACGCCCCGCGCGCCGCCCAGGTCGCGCAGGCGGGTGATCTCCTCGTAGCCCCCGGCGCCGTGCATCGCCTTCAGGGCGACGGCGGCGCCGGTGCGCTCGCTGACCGCCTTGAACACCTGGGCCTGCCGCCCCCGGTAGGCCAGGACCGGCTCCCGGAACCCGGGCACACGGACCGCCTGCGGGGCGTCCCCGGACATCTGCGCGCTCACCTCTCCGCCTGGCCTCCGAACACCGGCCCGCTCTGCTGGCCGCCGTCCCTGCGCTCCTGGTTGATCTGCTGCTGCTTCTGGAAGGCCGCGTGCACCGCGATCCCCCCGCAGATCAGGGCGACGAGGACGAGCCCGCCGATGACGGCGGGCCAGACCGCCTGGCGGCGGCGCCAGTACCGGCTGGACCCGTACAGGATCGCGGCGCGGAGCTGGCGGCGGCGCAGGGCGTCCGCCTGCAGCACGTACTGCTCGGCGTTGGGGGTGTAGTGGAAGGCCTCGGGCACCCGCGGCGCCGGCTCTTGCGGCGGGGCGGGCGCGGTCGGCGTGCTGGAGGGCGCGGTCACGGGTCCTGCGGGATCAGAAGAGGTTGTTCAGGCGGCTGCTCAGCCGGCCGTAGTTGCCCGCGGCGTCGTCGGTGGCCTGGATGACCTTGGCGAAGGCGTCGTTGACGGCGGCGAACTGGGTGTCGAACTCTTCGGCCTTGGCCTTGAACTGGTCGTTGCCCGAGCCCTCCCACTTGTTCACGGTGGTCTCGGACTGGGACCGGATCTCCTCCATGATGGCCTTGAACCGGGTCAGGTGCTCCTGCTGGGCGCCGCTCAGGTCCTGCAGACCGGAGACGTTGCCGTAGACCTCGAAGTTGCTCACGGTGGCTTCTCGCTCCTGTCGGGGATGGGTGAGGGGGCTCAGACGTTGATCGGCCGGGAGAGGCCGCCGGCCTCCTTGCCCGCCGAGGCGAAGGTGTCGCCGGAGTCCTGGTCGGTGGCGGTGAACTCGCGCTGGCCCTCGTTGAGCTTGATGCCGTTGTTGGAGCACCAGGTCATCAGCTCGTCGAAGCGCTGGGTGAGCTCGTTGCGCGCCTCGCGGAACTTGGCCAGGGCGTTGCCCTGCAGGGACTCGCCGTCCCGCTCCATGTCCTGGATGAGGTTGTTGAGCCGCTGGTAGAGCCCTTCGGAGGAGATACCGAGCTCTTCACCGCCCTTGCCGAGGGCGTCCGCCTCCGTCAGACCGACATGGTTGGCCACAGGTGTCCTCCTGGGGATTCGGGGGTCACTCCGCACACTCGGGAGCTCACTCAGAGGCTAACGGCCCTTGCCGACACAGAAGCCCCTCCCCCCGGCCGGATCCGGACACAACCGGCCGTGTTCCTCACACTCCGCAGCGATACCGCCCGCCCCTGGCGGTGACACGGCATCCTCGCGCACCACCGGCCGGATCCGGACGTGCTTCCCACTGATCGTGCCTAAGGGTGCATGGGGCGGAACTCTTCCGGGGTCCCTTCCGACCGCCGGTGCATGACTCTTCGACACCTGCGACCGGCCGCCGCCGCGGCGGTCCTCCTTCTGGGCGCGTGTGCCGCGCCGGGTGGCGGCGCGGGCGGCGACGGCTGCCCTCCCCGCGCCGACCTGGGCGCTCCTCCCGAACGGGTGGTCACGATGGACGGCGGTTCCGCCGCCCTGCTCACCGAGCTCGGCGTCGGGGACACCGTCGTGGGCACCGCCGCACCCGACTTCTTCGACGCCTTCCCCGCCGAGGACCGGGCCGCGTTCGGCCGCATCCCCGTGATCGACGAGGGAACCGGCAACCGGGAGGCGGTCATCGCGGCCTCACCCGACCTGGTGATGGGGATCTCCACCTACCAGTTCGGCGCCTTCGACGGCACGCCGACCGCCGAGGAGCTGGCGGCCGCCGGCATCGCCGCGCACGCGGCCTGCGACCCGCCGGGGACCACCGAGGACCTGTCCGCCACCTTCGCCTTCATCGAGGACACCGCCGGGCTGTTCGGCGTCCCCGAGCGCGGCGCCGCGCTCACCGGCCGGATGCGCGAACGGCTGGAGGAGGCCGCGCCCGGGCCGGGGACGGAGCCGGTCCGGGTGCTGGCGGTCTCCGTCGTCCCCGGCAGCGGCCAGGGCGTCTCCACGGTCGGGGGCCGGGGGACGGCCAACGGCGTGATCACCCTGGCGGGCGGCGAGAACATCGCCGGGGACGTCCCCCTGCGCATCGCCGACCTGGCCCCCGAGGAGGTGGTGCGCCGCGACCCGGAGGCGATCCTGGTCCTCACCGGGTTCAGCGACCTGGGAGGACAGGAGCTGGTCGACGCGGTCCTGGAGCACCCGGTGCTCTCCCGGACCACCGCCGCGAAGGAGGAGCGGTTCGCCGTGCTCCCCCAGTCCACCGTCACCTCGCCCAGCGTGCTCAACGCCGAGGCCGTGGCCGACCTGTCCGAGGCCCTGCACGGACCGGAGGGCCGCCGGTGACCCCCCGCATCCCCTTCCCGCTGCTGCTCGGGGCGCTGGCGGCGGCGGTGGCCGCCGCGGTCCCGCTGTCGATCGGCGTCGGCGCCGTCCCGGTGCCGCCGCAGGAGGTCGTGCGCATCGTCGCCGACCGCTTGTCCTCCCCCGCGCCCGCCGCCTCGCCCGAGGCCTACATCGTCTGGGAGCTGCGTGGGCCCCGGGCCGTCCAGGCCGTGTTCACCGGCGCGGGCCTGGCCGTCGCCGGGGCGGTGGTCCAGGCGCTGGTGCGCAACCCCGTGGCCGACCCGCACCTGCTCGGGCTCTCCTCGGGGGCGAGCACCGGCGCCGTGCTGGCGATGGCCGCCGCGGGCGCCGCCGCCGGGCCGCTCGTCCTTCCCGGGGCCGCCTTCGCCGGGGCGGCGGCCGCCGGTGCCGCGGTGTTCCTGCTGGCCCGGACGCGCGGCACGCTGGAGCCGCTGCGGCTGGTGCTGGTGGGCGTGGCCGTGGGCCAACTGCTCGGCGGGGCGACGTCCTTCCTGGTCCTGCGCCAGGCCTCCGGCGACGCCCAGCAGCAGGTGCTGTTCTGGCTCCTGGGCAGCCTGGCCGGGGCCCGCTGGCCGCTGGCGCTGGGCTGCGCGGCCGCGGTCACGGCGCTGCTGGCCCTGCTGACCGCCCGCGCCCGGACGCTGGACGCGCTCGCCCTGGGCGCCGAGGGCGCCGCGGCCCTGGGCGTGCGCGCCGACCGCGCCCGGGCCGTCCTGTTCGCGGCGGCCGCGCTGCTCACCGGGACCGTGGTGGCGGTGGCCGGGGCGATCGGGTTCGTCGGGCTGGTCGTGCCCAACCTCGCGCGGCTGCTGGTGGGGGCCGGGCACCGCCGGGTGCTGCCGGCCGCCGCCCTGCTGGGCGCGCTGATGCTGGTGGCGGCCGACCTTGCCGCGCGCACCGCGCTGCGCCCAACCGAGCTGCCGATCGGCATCCTGACCGCCGTGGTGGGGGTGCCGTTCCTGGTCGCGGCGCTGCGCGGCGCCCGGGCGGGGGTGGGCCGGTGAGGCTGCGCATCCGGGGACTGACCGCCGGCTGGACCCGCGTCCCCACCGTCGACGGCGTCGACGCCGACGTGCCCGAGGGCGGCCTCACCGCCCTGGTCGGGCCCAACGGCAGCGGCAAGTCCACCCTGCTCAAGACCGTCTACCGGGCGCTGCGCCCGCGTGCCGGGCGCCGGCTGCTGGGCGAGGAGGACCTGCTCGGCCTGGACCGGCGGGAGGCCGCGCGCCGGGTGGGCGTGCTCGGCCAGGACCAGGGCGGCGGGTTCGACTTCACCGCCGAGGAGGCCGTGGCCCTGGGCCGCGTGCCGCACACCGGCCCCTTCGGCGGGCTCGGGGCCGCGGACCGGGAGGCCGTGGCCGAGGCGTTGGAGCGCACCGGGTGCGCCGCGTTCGCGGACCGGCCGCTGTCCCGGCTGTCCGGCGGGGAGCGCCAGCGGGTGCTGCTGGCCCGCGCGCTCGCCCAGCGGCCCCGCCTGCTGGTGCTCGACGAGCCCACCAACCACCTGGACCCCCGCCACCAGTTCGCGGTGCTGGAGCTGGTGGCCGGGCTGGGCACCACCGTGCTCGCCGCCCTGCACACCCTGGACCTGGCGGCGGCCTACGCCGACCGGGTGGTGGCGCTGCGGGCGGGCCGGGTGGCGGCGGCCGGGACGCCCGCGGAGGTGTTCGCGCCCGAGCCGCTGCGCGCGGTGTTCGGGCTGGAGGGCACGCTGCTGGCCGACCCGGTGACCGGGCGGCCGCGCCTGCTCACCCGCCCAGCCGGCGCTCCAGCAGCTCCCGGTGGGTCGGGCACGCCCGGGCGTGCAGCGCACGCCCCTCGTCGGTGACGCGGACGAACAGGGCGCGGCGGTCCTGGTCGCACATCTGCCGGGTGACCAGGTCCCGCTTCTCCAGGCGGGCCACCGAGCGGGACAGCGCGCTCTGGCTCAGGTACACGCGCTCGCCCAGCTCCTGCATCCGGACCTTGCCGTGGTCGGCGGACATGAGCAGGTCCAGCACCTCGAAGTCGCTCATTCCGATGCCGTGGCGCTCCTGGAGGTCCCGCTCAAGCGCGCACGAGAGATCGCTGTAGCAGGAGAGCACCTCGCGCCAGCGGGCGACGAGGGCGGCCTCGCGTGTCGGGCTCATGGCGGGGATCTTAACATGCTCGGACATTTAATGTCCAAGCATTTAATGCGTCGACATTTGATGCGCGCGCATGTATGGTCTCCGGTCATGACCACACCGGCCGCACCGGCGTCCACCGCGACGCCGCCCTCCCGTACGTCCCCGCCGTCCCCGCGGCCCCAGGGCTGGAACGCCCGCACCTGGGGCCTGCTCATCGTGCTGTGCCTGGCGCTCTTCCTCGACGCGCTCGACGTGTCGATGATCAACGTCGCGCTCCCCTCCATCGGCGCCGACCTGGGAATGGGCACCGCCGGACTGCAGTGGGTCGTCTCCGGCTACGTGCTCGGGTTCGGCGGCCTGCTGCTGCTCGGCGGGCGCACCGCCGACCTGCTCGGCCGCCGCAGGGTGTTCCTCGCCGCGCTGGCCGCCTTCGCGCTGGCCTCGCTGCTCGGCGGGCTGACCGACAGCCCCGGGCTGCTCATCGCCCTGCGCTTCGCCAAGGGCGTGGCCGCCGCCTTCACCGCCCCCACCGGGCTGTCCATCATCACCACGAACTTCGCCGAGGGGCCCGAGCGCAACCGCGCCATGAGCGTGTACACCGTCTTCGGCGCCAGCGGCTTCTCCTCCGGACTGATCTTCGGCGGCGTGATGACCCGCCTGGGCTGGGAGTGGACCTTCTTCTTCCCCGTCCCCTTCGCCGCCGCCGCGCTGGTCACCGGGTACTTCCTCATCCCCCGCGACCGCCCCGCCGCCACCGGCGGGTACGACCTGCCCGGCGCCGCCGCCTCCACCGGCGCCCTGCTGGTGCTCGTCTACACCGTGGTCACCGCGCCCGAGCGCGGCTGGTCCCACCCGCTGACCCTGGGCCTGTTCGCCGCGGCCGCCGCGCTCGCCGCCGCCTTCGTCGTCATCGAGCGGCGGGTGGCCCACCCGCTGGTCCGGCTGGGCATCCTGCGCAGCGGCACCCTGGTGCGGGCCAACCTGGCGATGATGGCGCTGTTCGGCTCCTTCGCCAGCTTCCAGTTCCTGCTGACCCTGTTCCTGCAGCAGGCCCTGGGCCGCACCCCCCTGGAGATGGCGCTGGCGCTGCTGCCCACCGGCCTGCTGGTCGCCCTCAGCGCGTTCTTCTCCGACCGGCTGATCGACCGGGTGGGCACGCCCCGCCTCATCGTCGCGGGCCTGGTGTCGCTGTCCGCCGGGTACCTGCTCTTCCTGCGGGTGGACACCGACCCCCTCTACGCCACCATGATCCTGCCCACCGCGCTGCTGCTCGGCGGCGGCTTCGCCCTCGGCTTCCCCGCCATCAACGTGCAGGCCACCGCCGGGGTGCACGACGACGAGCAGGGGCTGGCCGCCGGGCTGGTGCAGACCTCCGGCCAGCTCGGCGGGGCGGTCGTGCTCGCGGTCACCACGGCGATCGTCGCGGTGGACCACGCCACCGGCGCCGGCGCGGGGGCCGACGGGGGCGCCGCCGCGATGCTGGAGGCGTTCCGGCCCGGCCTGTGGTTCGTCACCGCCGTGGCACTGGCGGGCGCGGCCCTGACCCTGGTGCCGCTGCTGGTCGCCCGGCGCCGCTGACCGGCGCGCACCGGTGGCGCGGCCGGCCGGGTCAGATCGACCCGGTCAGCCGCGCCACCAGCGCGAACAGCCCCATCGACCAGGCCAGCACCGCGCACACCGCGATGACCAGCACGATCTCGATCCCGTTCAGCGTGCGGCGCAGCGAGGCCCGCGGCACCTCCGCCAGGCGGATCCGGCTCAGCAGCGCCAGCACCGCCCCCGCCGCCAGGGCCAGCGCCGGAAGCCATGGGGCCAGCGCCGGCAGCAGCGCGTAGGCGCCGACCGCCGCCGCGCCCACCCCCAGCGCGCCGCCCAGCCGCAGCGGCAGCGCGTGCCGGATCCGGTCGAACAGCCGGGACCGGAACACCAGCAGCACCGCCACCAGCGCCGCCAGCAGCACGTCCGGGACCCCGCCGCCGACCGCCGCCAGCAGCGGCACGGTCAGCGCCCCGGCCACAGCGGTGCCCAGCACCAGCCCGTGCAGCAGCCGGTCGCTGGAGGTCAGGGTCTCCTCGAACCGGCCGGTCTCCACCTGGCCGGAGTGGCGCACCTCGTAGTCGAGCGCGGACAGGCCGCCCATCGCCAGCGCGACGCGCGGCAGCGTGCCCACCGCCAGCACCAGCGCCACCGCCGCGGCCCGCACGCCCTGCGCGGGGTCGGTGAACGTGCCGACACCGGCCAGCACCCCGCCCGCGGCGGTCAGCACCCCCAGCGCCGACAGGTACGCCAGCCCCGACTCGTCCAGGGCCCACCCGATGGCCGCCACCAGCAGCGCCCCGGCGAGGCCGAATGCGGCCAGCGCCAGCGGCTGCGCCCCGGAGAGCAGCAGCACGGACTGGGCCCCCACCGCCGCGCCCCACAGGCACGCCGCGCCCAGCAGCACCGAGGCCACCGCGCGCATGCCCCGCCTGCCCGCGAGGACCGCCAGCACCAGGGTGAACAGCGCCCCGGCGGCGGCCACGCCGATGTTGCCCGGCGCGGGGCGCAGGTACTCCATCACCGCGAGCATCGCCAAGGGGCCGGTTCCGGCCACGAGCAGGCCGAAGGCGAATGTGGCCGAGGAGTCCCAGATGCCGCCGCTCGCGTCGACCCGGTCCTCCACGGCCCCGCGCACGTCGTCCACGTGCGCGGGCCGCTCGGGCGCGGTCACCGGGCGCAGGGTCAGCACCGCGCCGTCCACCACCCCGGCCGACTCCAGGGTGCCCTCGGGCGGGACCTGGGCCCCGGCGCCGTCGACCAGCGCCCACCCGGCCGGCCGGGTGCCGTCGGCCTCCGGCGAGCACACCTCGATGACCTGCGGGAGCAGGCTCGCCACCGGGACGGTCCCGGGCAGCGCGAGGTCCGCCCAGCGCTGCGGCCCGGCGACCTTCACCCGACAGTAACCACTCACGTCCGTCCGATCCTTTGCACACGAGCGGGTGCGCACCGTGGCCGGGCCTGCGCCGACCGTGCGCAGCGAATTAGGTGAAAACGACGAATTGCGGGATCATCACCGTAGCAATCCCGCTCCTCTCCGTTCCCAGGTGCACGAAAGAGTTCGCCGTGGCGACAACACCGGTCCACCGTCCCGCGCGCCACTCCGTTCCCGACCCGGGCACCGACCCGCTGGTCATCGCGCCCCCGCCGCAGCTGCCGGACAACCCGCCCTCCAACAGCTCGTTCGCGATGATCATCATGCCGGTGATCAGCGGGTCGGGATCACTGCTGATGGCCATCACCATGGGCAACCGCCCGCTCTACGCGGCGGCCGCCGCCCTGGTCATGGTCGCCAGCGTGGTCGTGGGCATCGTCATGTTCACCTTCCAGCACAATGGGCCCCGCAAGCGCATCCGCGAGCAGCGCGAGCGGTACCTGGAGTACCTGGACCGGCTGCGGGAGACCGTCCGGGAGGTCGCCGCGACCCAGCGTGCGGGCGGCGCCTTCCTGCACCCGGCGCCGGACCTGCTCACCGGGACGGTGCGGCTGCCCGCCCGCAGGTGGGAGCGCCGCTCCGGCGACCCCGACTTCCTGCGGCTGCGCGTGGGCACCGGCACCCGGCCGCTCGCCCGCCCGCTGAGCCTGAAGGTGGACACCTCCAGCCCGCTCATCGTCTACGACCCCGTCTGCCAGGGCCTGGCCGACCAGCTCGTCGAGCTGTACGCGCAGGTGCCCGAGGAGCCCCTGGTCCTGCCCCTCGAAGAGCTCGGCGTGGTGTCGATCGTCGGCGACCGCTCCGCCGGGCGGGACGCCGCCCGCGCGCTCGCCGCCCAGCTCATCGCCTCGTCCGCGCCCGAGGACGTGCGCCTGGGCGTCGTCCGCCACGAGCGCCTGCTCGCCGAGTGGGACTGGCTCAAGTGGCTGCCGCACAACGCCGCCGAGGACCTGGAGGGCGCCGGCGGCCCCGCCTTCACCACCCGCCTGGTCACGGGGACCACCCTGGAGATGGCCGAACTGCTCTCCGCCGAGATCGAGCAGCGCACCGTCGACCTGCAGCGCCGCCGCGGCGCGCGCCCCGGACCGGGCACCCGCCGCCTGGTGCTCATCGTCGACGGCGAGTTCCAGACGGTGCTGTCCGGGCTGTCCGCCGAGCCGCCCGTGACCGACCTGGCGCAGCTGGGGATCCACCTCGTCCTGCTGCTGGGCGACCGGCGCGAGGAGCCCGAGCACGTCGACGTGCGGCTGACCGTCGACGCCGACGGCGCCCTCGCCCAGGACGAGGACACGCCGCGGCCGGATCCGGCCGCGCCTCTGCACGGCACCGCCGACCGGGCCGGGGCGGCGCTGCTGACCACCCTGGCGCACCAGCTGGCGCCGCTGCGGCTGGACGCCGCCGACAGCGCCGACGCCCTGCACGGGACCGTGGGGCTGCCGGAGATCCTGGGGGTGCCCGACGTCGCGCGGCTCGACCCGCGCCGCACCTGGCGGCCGCGGAGCCACGGCGACTTCCTTCGGGTGCCCATCGGGTCGGGGCCGACCGGGTCGACGGTGCTGCTGGACCTGAAGGAGTCGGCGTTCGGCGGCATGGGGCCGCACGGCCTGGTGGTGGGCGCCACCGGCTCCGGCAAGTCGGAGATGCTGCGCACCCTGGTGGCGTCGCTGGCGATCAACCACCCGCCGGACAAGCTGGCGCTGCTGCTGGTCGACTTCAAGGGCGGGGCGACCTTCGCCGACACCGACCGGCTGCCGCACAGCGCCGGGCTGATCACCAACCTCGCCGACGACGACGGGCTGGTGATGCGCTTCCGCGAGGCGATGTACGGCGAGCTGACCCGCCGCCAGCAGCTCCTCAAGGACGCGGGCGCGCTGCCCAACGTGCACGCCTACGACCAGGCGCGCGCGTCGGGGCGCGAAGACCTCGAACCCCTTCCCCACCTGCTCGTCATCATCGACGAGTTCTCCGAGCTGCTGACCGCCCACCCCGACTTCGCCGAGCTGTTCGTGGCGATCGGGCGCATCGGGCGGTCGATCGGGGTGCACCTGCTGCTGGCCACCCAGCGGCTGGAGTCGGGCAAGATCAAGGGGCTGGAGTCGCACCTGTCCTACCGGATCGGGCTGCGCACCTTCTCCGAGGCCGAGAGCCGCGAGGCCATCGGGGTGGGCGACGCCTACCACCTGCCGCCGGAGCCCGGTTCGGGCTACCTCAAGGTGGACACCTCGGTCTTCGAGCGCTTCAAGGCGGCGATGGTGTCCCAGCCCTACACGCCGCCCGCCGAGGTGAAGACCGAGGAGGACCCGGTCCTGCCCCTCATCTCCTACAACGGGCTGGGGCCGGTGCTGGCCGACCCGTTCGCCGGGGCGGACCAGGAGTCGCCCTCCGACGAGCGGACCCGCACCACCCTCCAGGTCGCCGTCGAGAGGATCGCCGGGGTCGGCGCACCGCCGGTGCGCCCGGTGTGGCTGCCGCCGCTGCCCGGGGCGCTCCCCCTCGACCGGGTCATCGGGGACCCCGGCGCCGACCCGCACGAACCGGACCCGGCCGAGGTGAAGGCGGTCGTCGGGCTCACCGACATCCCCCGCGAGCAGCGGCAGATCCCCACCGAGCTGGACTTCACCGGCGGCGAGGGGAACATGATCGTGCTCGGCGGGCCGCAGAGCGGCAAATCGACCCTGCTGCGCACCCTCATCGCGTCGCTGGCCTGGCGGTACCCGCCGGGGCGTGTGGGGGTGTACGCCATCGACTTCGGCGGCGGCGGGCTGGCCGCGTTCGGGGACCTGCCGCACGTGGCCGGGGTCGCAGGCCGGGCCGACCCCGAGCGGGTGCGGCGCATCCTCACCGACGTGCGCGGACAGCTGGAGCGGCGCGAGCGCGTGTTCCAGCAGGCGGGGCTCGACTCCCCCGCGGCCATGCGGCAGGCCCGCGCGGAGGGGAGGCTGCCGGGAGGGTTCGTCGGCGACGTGTTCCTGCTCATCGACGGCTGGGCCTCGGTGCGCGAGACGTTCGACGACGCGGACGACATGCTCATGGACATCGCCTCGCGTGGGCCCGCCCTGGGCGTGCACACCCTGGTCACGGGGGCGGCGAGCTCCCAGGTGCGCAGCCGCCTGCAGGCCCTGTTCGGCGGCCGGGTCGAGCTGCGCCTCACCGACCCGTTCGATTCGGGCATCGACCGGAAGCTGGCCGAGGAGTTGCCGAAGGACGTGCCGGGCCGGGCGCTGCTGGCCGACGAGAACGCCGCGCACATCGCGCTGCCCCGCATCGACGGGACCGCCGACGACGCGGACCTCGCCGAGGGGGTGCGCGACCTGGTGGCCCGCGTGTCCGCGCGGTGGAAGTCGCAGGGGGCCGTGCAGCAGGTGCGCACGCTGCCCGACCGGGTCGCCCTCGACGAGCTGCTGCCCACGCCGCGCAAGCGCCGCGGCCGGGCACAGGCCCACGACAAGAGCCTGGTCATGGGCGTGGCCGAGCGGGACCTGGAGCCGGCCCGGATGATGTTCGACGAGGACCCGCACCTGGTGGTGTTCGGGGACCCGCAGACCGGCAAGTCGGCCCTGCTGCGGGCGCTGCTGCGGCAGGTGGCCGCGCGCCCGGCGAGCGAGGTGGGGATCGTGCTGGTGGACTACCGGCGCGCCCACCTGGGGCTGGTCGGCGAGGAGCACCTGCTGGCGTACTGCACGTCGCCGGACCAGACCAAGGCGGTCGCCGCCGACCTGGCGGGGTCGCTGCGCGAACGGCTGCCCGGGGCGGACGTCACCCCCAAGCAGCTCCGGGAGCGGAGCTGGTGGAAGGGGCTGGAGCTGTTCGTGGTCGTGGACGACATGGACCTGGTGGCGGGGCGCAACAGCCCGCTGGCGGCGCTGGCCGAGTTCCTGCCGCAGGGCAGGGACATCGGGTTCCACATGATCACCGCGCGCAGGACCGGCGGAACGTCGCGGGCGATGTTCGAGCCCGTCCTCCAGGCACTGGGCGACATGTCGACCCCGGGCATGCTGTTCTCCGGCGACCGGGCCGAGGGCCGGCTGGCCAACGGCGTGGTGTCGAGGCAGCTGCCCCAGGGGCGGGCGCTGCTGGCCCGCAGGGGGCGGCCGGCCGAGCAGGTGCAGGTGGCCTGGAGCGAGCCGCCCGAGTAGAGCCAGGAGAGCGAACACCCATGCGACAAGTGCTCCACCACGCGCGCCTTCTCGCCGCCGCCGGCCTCGCCGTCATGGTGGCGGCCGCGTGCAGCACGGCGGCGGACACCACCGGCGGCGGGGGCGGTTCGGGCGGCGACGAGGGTGCGTCCGGGCCGCCGACCGGGCTGGCGCTGCTGTACCGGGGGTACGACGGCGGCGACCCGGAGCAGGACCAGGCATTGGTGTTCCTGGACCCGGAGAGCGGCGAGGAGGAAGAGGCCTTCATGCTCCCCGAGGGCGCGGTGGACCCGATGGCGCCGGGGATCCCCGTGTGGGCGCAGTTCTCGGAGGACTGGAACTACTTCGTGTATTCCCCGCCAGGCGACCAGACCGTGCAGATCGCACAGCTTGTGGAGAACGAGGAGGGCGAGTACGTCTACGAGCCCGCGGCCTCGTTGGAGACGCCCCCCGCCGAAGTGTGGACGGACCCGCGCATCCAGGGCGACCGCCTGTGGTTCGCATCCAGGGCCGCCGAGGGCCAGGCGAGCTCGTTCCAGGTGATGTCGGTCCCCATGGACGACCCGACGAGCAGCCCGTCCCAGGAGGGGACGGTCCCCTTCGATGAGAACGGGGTCCCGTCGGAGTGGGCGGTGTCCCCGGATGGAGACCTGCACGTAAGAGAGCAGGCCCCCGTCCAGTCGGTGGCGGGCCCAGCAGGAGAGAGCCTCACCATCCGCAAGAGCGGCGACAACGTCATGAACGCGACGCTGATGGCCGATGGCGGTCAATGGCAGCACATCAGTGGCGCACCGGTGTGGGGAGGAGGCACAGTAATCGTCGCCCCAGCCGAGGAGCGGGCCCCCGCGCCTCAGACAGGCATACAGGAGGCTTCCCCGACCTCTGGTTCAGGAGCCCACCTCATCGCCCTGGACGACTCCGGTACGAGCTTCAAGGACACACCCTTGCTGATAGGGGAAGGCCCGGTGCGCCAGTACATGCCTTCTGAAAGCAGAAACGCGACTCTGCTCCAGACGAATGATGCCTGGTACCGCCTTGAGCTGGACGACGACGGAGCGCCCGCCGCTGAGGAACAGGAACTATTCGAAGTGCCGAAAGACGCATCGATGACCGGCTCCCCCCTGGCCGTCAGATGGACGTGATTGAACATCACGACCACTCAGAACAGATCAAGGATTTCAGATGTCGAACGAGGCTGGCGGAAACCCCAACGAGGCGAACAGCTCAGGAACAGAGGCGGAATCACTCGCCGAGAATATGGTGGGCCTCAGCGACGACTACGAGGGTCTGATCAAGGGGTGCAAGGGCGCCGCAGGAGAGGAGGAAGTCGAGGACGGATTCAGAAAACATATCGCGAGTGGGATACTCGATAAGATCTCTGAAATCGAAGAACGAGGCCTGCGCCTCGCCGAGAACATGCAAGCTGGAGCCCGCGAGCTGGCTGAAACCGATTACGAGAACACCACGGGCTACGAAGTAGGCGACATGCCCGGCCTTACTCGCCCGGTCAACAAACCCGACAACGTTGAACTCACGTGAGGCTTAGCGATGGCAGACCCGTTCCACTTCAACCCCAAAGACACCACAGCCGATCCCGACACCATCCGCTCCTGGGCCGACACGGTGGCTAACTTTGGTGACCGGCTCACGGGAGACTCTGAATCTCTGACATCAACACTGGACGGTGGCGCGAAGAGCTTCACTCAACAAATATCGAGCAATATCACCGATTCAAGCGAATACCAGGACGACCTTTGGCGGGAGGTCGCGTGGAACCTGAGCTACATCATGGGCGTGATGGAGCGTTGGGCAACAAACGTGGCATGGTTCAAGAAGCGACGCCAAGACCTGATCGATCAGCACCAGACGGCGGTTGAAGAGTCAGGCCTGATTCCCCCACGCCAGGGAGAGACCAAGGAGTTCGAGGGCAAGGAGGCTGATTGGTACGACGATCTCGTTGCGAAGCACAATGAACTCTCGGATGAAGCACACGACCTTTGGAAGAGATTCAAGGAACTGGCTGACGACCGGGGCGAGGATCTCAAGAAGGATCCAAAGAACGACTTGAGCGCCAAAGACGTCGAGTACATGGTGAGCAAGGGCTACTTGAACTGGGCTCCCTTCAACATCATGCAGTGGACTCACTCGATCCCCGTCGATCTCAACGGCGCGAAAGGCAGAGAAATCGGTCAGAACATCGTCGAGGGCGTCGAGGACGGCGATCTGAATCAGGCCGAATACGAGGAAGCCGTCCTCATTCTCAACGCCTTGGGCGTGACAGCCGCTCAATCGCAAGCGGACGGGAAGAAGCTGAGCAAGGACGAACGCGAGTTCGTTGACAATCTCCTTGCCGAGCTCGAGGAGCTTCCGCCACCGCCGGCCCCTGCGGGCCTTAAAGATGAGCAGATACCGCCGCGCAGCGGTGGAGTACTCGCCCTCCCCGATCATCTCCGTGCCCTCGGGTTCAATGACGAGCAGGTCAAAGCCCTGAGCGGAGGCGTCGGGAACGCAATCCTGATCGCCTCGGACAGCAATCTTGGCGGCAATGGTTATGCAGATGTCCCCGACAGCGTTAAGAGTGTTGTCGAGGGAACTCAGAACTACCCCGGCGACGGGGGAACCGCCCACTGGGTGAACGACGTCAACGACCTCGCGCAGCTCATCGATGGAGCCGCTCCCGGACTGGAAGGAGGAACCGGGTTCTCAGCTGGCCTGATCAACACCATTGGCGTAGAAATAGCAAATAGCGACAATGTGTCACAGATGCACCCCAAGGTGACTGGAAAATCATTCGAAACTCTTATCGACCGAGCAACTCTCAACGAAAATGCCAACTACCTGATCCTAACAGATCAGTATGAAAGCGCGTCAGTCGGCGAGGTTGACACTTCGAAGGCGATTCAAGGGCTCTTCACCTACGAGTGGGAAGACGACGGCGAGGCTGCAAGCGGACTGATGGACTGGATTCCTGAATTCGCGCAGAGCGGGGACGCCAAACAGGAGGAGATGGCAGGAGAGTCAACTGCCGCCTTTCTCCAGCTGATCGGCCAGGACAGTGAAGCATTCGAGAACCTTCAAAACACAAATACCAGTATTGAAGGCCACAAGAATCCTGCATTCACTGTCTATAATTCTGAGATCGCAGATTCCATGTTCAAGGTCTACGCGACCTACCTCGAAGATTTTGGCAGAGAAGACCCTGGCCCTGGACATTACGAATATTCTGAGCTCGACGAGACAGAGACAGCACTTAATCCGCTGAAAGAAGAGGGGGACTATGAGCTGGTCGTCCCCTTGCAGGCCCGCGAACAATTCCTTGAACTTCTTGTCGCTAATCCAGATGCTGCTATCGGAGTCGTTGACGCAACCAACCAACAGTCCCAAGAATACGCCAATTCGTATGTTGGCGCGATACTAGAAGGGGATGGCGCGCAGCCTGATGAATGGGTCGGTCCGTCCGCTCGTGTGCAAGCACTCGTGGACTCGGCGCTTGTCGGATCTTTCGAAAACTCGGGGCTTGAAGAGAAGAAAGCACTTGAGGAAACCCTGAAAGTTCGAGAAAAGGCGCTCAATCTTGGTGTCGAACTCGTTGGATTGCTAGGCGGAAGCCCAGAAGGAGACGTTGCTACATTGGCCCACTCTACTATTAAGGGCTACAGCCAACAGGGGATTATCGATATCATGAATAAGGATTTGAAGGATGAGATCGCGTCCATCGAGAAAGAGGTGAATAATACTAACCTCAAGAACGATGGACAGATCTACCTCGATAACCAATACATGTTCGGTAACGCACTCGTTGAGAATGGTGTCCCGTTTCCCGAGTCAGCGATTGAATCTGAAGACCCAGACGTCCAGGAAGCTGTGCGGGGCGAATTCTTCCCAGAAGGACGCTTCGCCCATAGAATGGAGGTCGATGAAGGCCTTCGCGATTCCTATGGTCGCATTTATAATAACTGGGTCGAAGATCTCGACGGAGGAAATGGTCTGAACATGGCAAGTAGGTTCACCGCCTATAACACTACTTATGATGCACAGTACGACGTGGCGGCCGGGATCGTCGGCAACGACACGGATCCGCTAACGGCATACAAGAAGATTCAGAGCAAGGATGACAACTAGTATGAACCGAACTACAAAGATTCTCGCCAGCGTATTAGCGCTTTTGCTACTGTCTGCGACAGCAGTCTTTATTACAGCACGCGCCAATAACGTTTCTCGCATTGACAGGGAAGCCGCTCCGGAACCAGACAAGAGCGACATCCCCGAGGACGTGAATTCAATTTCCTGGGAATGGGCTTCAGATCTTATCCCGTCCCTCAGGGAGGCATGGTCTACTCCTTCAGGTGCTGTTCTCCAGATCTCAGGAGAGAATGTTGATGACGGCGTGATCGGACTCAATACCTCCACGGGGGAGCAAACTTGGCACTTTCGTTTCCCTGGAGATGGAAAGATATGGATGAGTCCTGATCGCGATTTCATGTTGATTTGGCATGAGAGGAGTGGTTTTTGGCCGTGGGACAGCTCCGTTGAAGCATCGACCGTTGCCACAGCAACAGGAGAAGTTCTTGCGACGTCGAAATTAAACGTCTCAATGGACGAGGTTCTGAGCTACCAGCCAGACGCCACTCAGCTAACCGATTCGTCTCTCATCAGACTTTCAGATTCAAACGATGGTCGCACGTTCATCGATGCGAGAGACCCTGTTACCTATGAGCGCCTTTGGTCAGAGGATTTTACTGGCTCATGCGGCTTCAAAGGCTATGAAGCCACACCGGGCGATATCATGACAACGACCAAGGATTCAGCTATTGTTTCCCTAACCTGTTCAGGTGAGAACGGGGGTCGTCCACTAATCCGCGCATACGACGCGACTTCCGGAGAAATTAAATGGGAATATAATTTCCCAGACATGCAACATCAGGTGACGTCACCAATACGGATCCAGGCCAATAACGCCGATCATTGGATCCGAGGCGACAACACTTCGAAGATTATAAAGACCGAAGTGGAGTCGGGTCTCACACTTGTCGATGCACCCGATGGCCCGATAGCACTTTCCTCGAACACCGGAAGTCAGATGTTCGACAAAGCATTGCACGGGCGCGAGATACTTGCAATCCGAAACATCACATCTGACCACATTATTCTCGGCTACACTTCGGGGCTATCCCAAAATCCTTCAGAGTCCAACCCGGAAGCAATCACACTTCGAATTGACGAACAGGGAAAGGAATCTCAGATTGACCTACCAGGCAACGATCCACAACAATCACCACAGTCAGTGATTGAATTGAAACGCGCGTTTGTCGGGGTCACCGCGACTTCAGAATCCCAGAATGTCGTCGTTGCTGGCAAGGATGGTGAGAACGAAACCATCACCGTCGCAGAGGAAACCGGTCTCTCCGAGGTCGCGGCGGAGGACCAACCGACGCTAGCTGATGAGAGCATGTTCCTCAGGACCCAGGGCGCTCTCGTCGTTGGCCGCATCAAGAACGGTGAGCTGGAGAGCCTTGTCGGCCTGTCGTGACGCCGACATGGCTCTCGGCTTCCGGCTCGCCCTGGAGGCACTGCCTCCAGGTGGTGCCGCCATGTTGGTCACCTTCGGACCTCGAGTTTGACCTCGATGCCTTTGACCTGGGGTAACGAGGTTTTCCCACAGGCTCGAAAACACCCCCCGTTCTGTCGTACCCCTGTTCTAACGTTGGTGGTATGGCAAGCCAGCAGCACACCAGCGGGCCCCCGCCCGGATCGCGCGCCCAGCGCATCCAGGCCGGCCT
>NZ_JAQFWQ010000066.1 GCF_027706725.1 Nocardiopsis endophytica | reverse complement strand
CTGGCCTCTTCTCGTCGCTGCCCTCCACGCCACACCCGGACGGCCCGCCGCCCGGGGCGCCGCACCTTTCCGGCGTTCGCGCGCGTGCGCGCGGCGGCTCCCCGTCAGGCCTCCTTGCCGCCGTCCTCGCCGCGCTGCTTGGCCGCCTGCTTGCGGAGGTACTCGGTCGCCGCACCGCCGGCCTTGTCGATCTTGTCGTCGTGCGCGCCGCCGGTCTTCTCCTTGGCGAAGCCGGCCGCCTTCTCGACCCCTTCGGCGAGCTTCTCACCGTGGTCCGCCGCGGCCTTCTTGGCCTTGTCGAAAGCGTCTCCGATTCCGGACATTCCGTCCCCCTTCGGCGCGTCCGGCCAGTGTCTCTCCGTAACCGATACCCGGCGTCCCCGGCGATCATGCCCGGAGGCGGGCACGGGCGGGCCAGCGGGGGCGGGGCCGGGGGCGCACCGCGCCCCCGGGGTCCTCAGATGTGCAGCACCAGCCGCGCGATGTTGAAGTAGATGAGCAGGCCGGTCGCGTCGACCAGGGTGGCCACCAGCGGCGCCGACACCACGGCCGGGTCCACGCCCACGCGGCGCGCCAGCAGCGGCATACAGCTCCCGATCACCGCCGCCCAGGTGCAGATGGCGATCACCGAGGCCGCCACCACCCCGGCGATCAGCGTGCCCACCAGGGCCGATCCGATCACCATCGCCACGGCGGCCAGCATCAGCCCCAGCAGCAGGCCGACCCGCGCCTCCTTGCCCGCCACCCGGGGCAGGTCGCGCACCCGCACCTCGCCCACGGCCAGCGCGCGCACGATGGCGGTGGCCGACTGCGAGCCGACGTTCCCGCCGGTGCCGGTGAGCATCGGCACGAACAGGGCCAGGGCGGTGACCTGCTCCAGCGTCGCCTCATAGGCCTGCATGACGTTGACGGTCAGGGTGGCGGCGACGATGAGCAGCAGCAGCCAGGTGGCCCGGGCCCGGGCCAGCCGCACCACGCTCGCGGCCACGTAGTGCCCGGCGACCGGGCTGGCGCCGGACTGGCGGGCGATGTCCTCGGAGTCGGCGGCCTCGATCAGCTCCAGGGCGTCGTCGAAGGTGAGCAGCCCGACGAAGCGCTCCTCGGAGTCGACCACCGGCAGCGCGACCAGGTTGGCCTCCTGCATCAGGCGGGCGGCGTCCTCGGCGGGCTCGGCGGCCTGCACCCTGGGCACCAGGACGTCCACGACGTCCTTGAGCGGGGTGTCGTCGTCGGCGCGCACCAGGTCGGCGAGCTGAACGGTGCCGTCGAAGCGGCGGCCGTCGGCGACCACCGGCAGGGTGTAGACGGTCTCGGCCTCGGCGCTCTTGGCCCGCACCACCTCCAGGGCGCGCCCCACCGACAGGTCCCGGTGCAGGATCACCGTCTCCGGCGTCATGTACCGGCCGACCGAGCCCTCGGGGTAGCCGAGCAGCGCGGCGGTCATCTTGCGCTCGGCGGGGCTGAGCCCGGCCAGCGCGCGGGTGGCGATCTTGGCGGGCGCCTCCCCGATCAGCCGGGCGCGGTCGTCGGGGTCCATCTCCTCCAGCAGGTCGTGGAAGGCCGCGTCGCGCAGGCCGACCAGGATCTCCTGCTGGTGGACGGGGTCGAGCTCCTCGAAGACCTCCAGCTCGCGGTCCTTGTCCAGGAGCCGGAAGGGCACGATCGCCCGACTGCTGTCCATGCGTTCCAGCTCGTCGGCGATCTCATAGGGGGCATGGCTGGCCAGCCATAGGCGGATACCGGTGAGGTCGTTCTCTTCGATCAGCCGGATGAGCTCTTCGCCGTTGTCCTCGTCGGCCATACCGGGCACCCCCTTCGCTCCCTCGTCCGTCGGCGCGTTCCGGGCACGCGCGGGCCCGGGGCGGGCACCGTGCGACACTACCCCCGCCCGGGGGCCCACCCGGGAACGGCGTCAGGAACGCCAGATGACCACGAGCGCGGTGTCGTCGTTGCCGCCCTTGCCGAGGGTGTCCACGATGCGCTCGATGCCCTTGCGGAAGCCCTGGAGCGACCCCTGGGCGACCATTCCCTCGGCGGCGCCGAGGAGGCGGTCGACGCCGGCGTCGAGGTCCTCGCCGGGGGTCTCGATCAGCCCGTCGGTGTAGAGCATGATCGCGTCGCCGGGGCGCAGACGGCCCTCCACCGGCGTGTAGGTCATCTCGGGGATCACTCCGAGCACGACGCCCTTGGCATCGGTAGTCGACCACTGTCCGGCCCCGTTGTCGAACTGGACCGCCGGGGGATGGCCGGCCGAAGTGATGAGGTAGTCGCCGGTTTCGAGGTCGATGCTCAGGTGCGCGGCCGTGACGAATCCCTCACCCTCGGCCGTGCGGACGAGGTGGTCGTTGCAGTAGGCGAGGAAGCGCTCGGAGGGGACGGCGCCGAGCATGCCGCTGAAGGCGCCTGAGAGCAGCAGGGCGCGGGTTCCGGCGTCCACGCCCTTGCCGGAGACGTCGACCAGGGCCAGGTCCAGGCGCCCCTCGTGCAGGCGGGACAGCAGGAAGTCGCCGCCGAAGGAGGAGCCTCCCGCCTGGCGCAGCACCGCACCGGCGCCCCACCCCTGCGGGAGGTCGGGCAGGCGGCCCTGGGCGCGCAGCCGGTCGCGCAGCTCCAGCAGCATCTTCTCGCCGCCGAACCCCTGCACGCCCAGGCGCTCGCGCACCCCCGACAGCAGGTAGGCGAGCACTCCGGCGACGCCGATGGTGACCGCCAGGCCGGGGCCGACCTGGCCGAAGTCCAGGGCCAGGGCGGTGGCCACCAGCGCGACGGCGACCACGCCCAGCAGGAATGCCAGGCTCTTGCGTTTGAGGAGTAGGCCCCCGGCGAGCACGGTGAGGATGACGGCGCTGGGCGGGAACCACCCGGGCGGCCCCCACACGGCCCCGGCGCAGATGCCGACGGCCAGCAGCACCAGGGTGATGAGCACCAGCCGGTAGCGGAAGAGCACCTTGCGCCTGAGGAAGGCCGCCGCGCGCTGCCAGAGGGACCGCGCTCGGCGGCTGAGCTTCGCGGCAGGCGTGGAGTTCATCGTTCCCGCACCTTAGCGCGGGAAAACCGGTCGAGCACGCCGCCCCGGCGGCAAATGCGACAGCAACCCCGAAAAGGGACCATCCGATATCGCCCCAGCGTGCAGCCCGGAAATCGCGCAGAACTCCTCATGGTCAAGTATGGCCGGACGAGCGGGCTCGCGTCAGGCATCCGGCGATCTCACACCCGATTCGGCGGAAAAACCATTCGCCCGCGCGCGGCGCCGGTAGTAGGACATCAGCATGGACGACAACGCAGTCTCCGGCCCGCGGTGGCCGGTCCGGCCCATCGAGTCCGACGAGTTCACCGCCTTCGCCCGCGTGTGCGGGACCGCCCTTCTGTCCGCCCGCGCCCCCGAGGACGAGGAGTTCCGGCGCCCCCTCACCCGTCTGGACCGCACCCTGGCCGCCTTCGACGGCGACCGGATGGTCGGCACCACCGTGGTGCACCCGTTCACCATGACACTGCCCGGCGGGCCGCGGCCGGTGGCCGGGGTCTCGGCGGTGGGCGTGTGGCCCACGCACCGGCGCCGGGGCGTGCTGAGCGCGCTGATGCGCCGCCAGCTCGCCGACGTCCACGAGGCCGGGGAGAGCGTGGCCGCCCTCTTCGCCACCGAGGGCGCCATCTACGGGCGGTTCGGGTACGGCCCGGCGTCCCGGACCATCCGCGCCCGGATGCTCACCCGGGAGACGGCGCTTCGCCCCGACGTTCCGCGCGACGCGTCGCTGTCGCTGAGCCTGGGCCTCCTCGCGGACATGCGCAAGGAGATGGAGCAGGTGCACGAGACGGTGGCCGCCCGGCGGGTCGGCGAGTTCCAGCGCGACGGGGCCTGGTGGGACCTGCTGCTCCGCGACGAGCCGGACGAGCGCGGCGGCTACGCGGCCAAGCTGTGCGTGGTGGCCGCGAACGCCTCCGGCCCCCAGGGGTACGCGGTGTACCGGACCAAGGGCGGGTGGGACGACGAGGTCCCGGACGGGCGGATGGAGGTCGCCCAGGTCTTCTCCACCACCCCGGCCGCCGAGGCGCTGCTGTGGGAGCACCTGCTCGGGCGGGACCTGGTGAGCGAGGTCTCGGTGGACATGCTGCCCGACGACACGCCCCTGCCCCACCTGCTCGCCGACCGGGGCCGGCTGCGCGCGGCGGTCGGCGAGCCGCTGTGGATCCGGCTGGTGGACCTGCCCCGGGCGCTGGAGGAGCGCTCGTACGCCGCGCCGGTGGACACCGTGCTGGAGGTGGCCGACCGCGACTGCCCGTGGAACGCCGGGCGGTGGCGGCTGCGGGCCGACGGCGCCGGGTCGGTCCAGTGCGTCCGTACGGAGGCCGAACCGGACCTGGTGGTGGACGTGTCCCAGCTGGGCGCGGCCTACCTCGGCTCGACGAGGCTGGGCTCGTACACCGCTGCGGGCATGGCCACGGAGACGGCCCCGCGCGCGGCCGCGGAGCTGGACCTGGCCCTGACGATCGACCACGAGCCGTTCTGCTCGGTGGTCTTCTAGCGGACCCGGGCGCCGTTCCCGGCCGCGGTCGGCGGCGATGCCGGGTGGCGGCGCATCCTCCCGCCTCGGCGCCCTGCCCTGCCGGTGTCCCGCCGAATGCCGTGGCCTCCGGCGGCCGCGGCCGCCGTCCGCATCGGCTTCCGGCCGCCCGCCGCTGTTGCGCCGCGGCCCTCCTGTGCCTGCGGGGATCCGGCACTTTTCAGGGGGCGCGAACCGTATTACGGTCGCTGCAGGACGTCGTCCCCCGGACGGGCTCCGGGGACGTCCCGCCCGGCGGGTCCGCTCACCGGCAGCGCAGCGGGCCCGCCGATCGCCTTCGGCAGGCGT
This sequence comes from Nocardiopsis endophytica, assembly GCF_027706725.1. Lineage (GTDB taxonomy): Bacteria > Actinomycetota > Actinomycetes > Streptosporangiales > Streptosporangiaceae > Nocardiopsis_A > Nocardiopsis_A endophytica. The sequence continues at coordinate 33,630 of NZ_JAQFWQ010000066.1, read as the reverse complement.
CGGCGGGCCCGTGGCCGTCCTCGCCCCGGCTCACCGGCCCCCTCGCCGATGATCTCGACAAAAGTGCTGTCATTCCGGCGGATTCGGCAGCACTCTCGTCGAGATCAACGCCTGAGAGGCCGAGTGAGGGGGGAACTCCGCACGGCCTACGGCAGCGGCGGCAGCTCGCCGGTCTCCTCGTAGCGGGACAGCATGTCGATGCGGCGCGTGTGCCGCTCCTCCCCGCTGTAGGGCGTCTCCAGGAAGCGCTCCACCAGGCGGGTCGCCTCCTCCAGGCTGTGCATGCGCGCCCCGATCGCGACCACGTTCGCGTCGTTGTGCTCGCGGGCCAGCACCGCCGTGTCCTCGCTCCAGGCCAGCGCGGCGCGCACGCCCTTCACCTTGTTCGCGGCGATCTGCTCGCCGTTGCCGGAGCCGCCGATGACGATCCCCAGGGCGCCCGGGTCGGCGGCGACGCCTTCGGCGGCGCGCAGCACGAACGGCGGGTAGTCGTCGACGGCGTCGTAGACGGCCGGGCCCGCGTCGGCGACCTCGTGCCCGTGCTCCTTGAGCCAGGACACCAGGTGCTCCTTCAGTTCGTAGCCCGCGTGATCGGAACCAAGATAAACTCGCACGCCCCTAGTGTGGCAGGTCAGCGGCGCACAAAGCGCCGCGGCCCGCCCCTGCCCCGGGTCGCGGGGCGGAGCGGGCCGCGGTGGGCCGTCGGCCTGCCTCAGAACACCAGGGTGCCGTTGGCGGCGTAGGCGACGCCCAGGCCCAGGGCCGCGAACAGGGCCATGGACAGGATCGCCACCACGTTCGTGACGACCATGGCCTTGACGTCCTTGCTCAGCGGACCGGCCTTGGACACTGCGGGCTTGCTGCTCACGTCACACCTCGACAGACGGGAACCGGGACATAACAACCGGGGCGAAACGCCTCAGATCATCCTATGCGGCGGTCCCGGGTGCCCCGTCCGGCCCCACCCGTCACCGCTGGATGGCCTTGACCTCGCAGAACTCGTCCAGCCCGTGCAGGCCCCACTCGCGCCCCACACCCGAGCGCTTGTACCCGCCGAACGGTGCGAGCGGGTTCACGCCGCCGCCGTTGACCTGCACCTGGCCGGCGCGCAGGCGGCGCGCCACCCGCATGGCGCGGTCGGCGTCGCCGGACCACACCCCCGCCGCCAGGCCGTACTCGGTGTCGTTGGCGATGCGCACCGCGTCCTCCTCGTCGTCGTAGGCGATGACGGTGAGGACCGGCCCGAAGATCTCCTCCCGGGCGATGCGCATGTCGTTGGTGACGTCGGCGAAGACCGTGGGGCGCACGAAGTAGCCGCGCCCGGCCCCCTCGGGCGCCTCCGCTCCCCCGGCCACCAGCCGGGCGCCCTCGGCGACGCCCGCCTCGATGTAGCCCCGCACCCGCTCGAGCTGGGCGGCGGAGACGACCGGCCCCATCCGGGTGCCCTCCTCCCTGGGGTCGCCCGGGGCGTACTTGGCGGCGGCCTCGGCGGCCAGGGCGACCGCCTCGTCGTAGCGGGAGCGCGGGACCAGCATGCGGGTCAGGGCGTTGCAGCTCTGCCCGGTGTTGCGCATGACGTCGGCGACCCCGGCCTTGACGGCGGCGGGAAGGTCGGCGTCGTCCAGCAGCACGTTCGGGGACTTGCCGCCCAGCTCCAGGGCGACCTTCTTGACGGTGGCGGCGGCGACCTCGCTCACCCGGGTCCCGGCGCGGCCGGAACCGGTGAAGGAGACCATGTCGACATCCGGGTGCGCGGCGATCGCCTCGCCGACCTCGGGGCCGGTGCCCATGACGAGGTTGAACACGCCCGGCGGCAGGCCCGCGTCGTGCAGCGCCTCGGCCAGGTCGTAGGCGCTGAGCGGGGCGACCTCGCTTGGCTTGAGCACCACGGTGTTCCCGGCGAGCATGGCCGGGACGACCTTGAGCACGACCTGGTGCAGGGGGTAGTTCCACGGGGTGATGGCGCCGACGACCCCGTAGGGCTCGCGCACCACCAGCGAGCTGCCGACCTCCTCGCCGGTGAAGTAGCGCTCCCCGACCTCCTCGGCCAGGTCCAGGAAGGTGGAGAACATCAGCAGCGGCAGGCCGACCTGGACCTTGGCGGCGAAGCGCAGCGGGGCGCCCATGTCGGCGGCCATGGTGCGGGCCATACCGTCGGCGCGCTCGCGCAGCAGGTCCAGGGCCTTGCCCAGGGCGGCGCGGCGCTCGGCGACGGGCAGGGCCGACCAGCCGGGGAAGGCGGCCCGGGCGGCGCCGACGGCGCGGTCGGCGTCGGACGCGTCCCCCGCGGGGACGGCGTCGATGACCTCCTCGGTCGACGGGTCGACGACGTCGATGGAGGCGTCGGAGGCGGAGGGCGTCCAGGCGCCCTCGATGTAGAGGGATCGCATGCCGCCCACCTTCCCAGAACACTGTTAGGTTAATCCGCCCGGGGCCCGTTCCGGGGCCCGGAGCAGGTGCGCGCACCGGGATCGCGTCCGGGGAGCCCTCGGCGCCCGTGACCGCCCGTCGGCGGGCGGGGAGCCAGTCGCGGGATCCGGTCAGCGCCCCGGAGCCGCGCCCGGCCGACCGCGGCCGCGACGCCCTGCACGGGAGCATGTTCCGCGCCTCCGCCGGAGCACCTGGAGGGGCCCACCGGCCGGTGGGCCCCTCCAGGTGTTCGCGGGCCGCGCGGAAGCGATCCAGGGGCCCGGAGAGCTCCTCCGAAACCCGCCGCCGATCGCCGCCCCTGCGCCGTTGATCTCGGGAGAACCGCCCCAAAAAGCGGCCCGGTAGCGTCGTTTCTCCCGAGATCAACGCGGAGCACCCCCGCCTGTCCGCGCGGGCTCCGAGCCCGGATCAGCCCCAGTGCGGCGGGCGGTCCTCCAGCAGGCGCGCGATGTCGTCCTCCTCGCGCTCGCCCCACGACGAGCCGCGCTCGTCGTCGGTGATGTCGGGCAGGACGGGCGGCTCGTCGTCCGACAGGTCGACCCGCCGCTCGTCGTCAGGTCCGCTCATCGCCGGTCCTCCCGGTGCTGTTCTCCGTGCGCCCGGCCGCTCCGGCGCCCCCGGCGCCGGAGCCGCGCGGCCGCATCGCCTCGTGTGCCGTTCCGGTGCGCGTTCTCAGTCGAAGATCGGGTCGCGGGTGCGGCTGCGCTTCAGCTCGAAGAAGCCGTCGGTCCCGGCGACCAGCAGCACGCCGTCCCACAGCCGCCCGGCCGCCTCGCCCTTGGGGGCGGGGGTCACCACCGGACCGAAGAAGGACACCCCCTCCACGGAGATCACCGGCGTGCCGACCTCTTCGCCGACGCGGTCGATCCCGTCCTTGTGGGAGGCGCGCAGGGCCTCATCGTAGTCGGTGGACTCGGCCGCGTCGGCCAGGTCGGCCGGCAGGTCCAGCTCCTTGAGCGCCCCGCGCACCGGCTCCGGGCCCAGCTCCTGCCCCTGCACGTGGATGCGATTGCCCATGGCCGTGTACAGCGGGCCCAGGACGTCCTGGCCGAACCGCTGCTCGGCCGCGATCGCCACCCGCACCGGCCCCCAGGCCGTCGTGAGCATCTCGCGGTAGCGCTCGGGCAGGTCCTCACGCCCCTCGTTGAGGACGGCCAGGCTCATCACGTGCCAGCGGGCCTTCACCGGCCGGACCTTCTCGACCTCCAGCAGCCACCGAGACGCCAGCCAGGCCCACGGGCACGCCGGGTCGAACCAGAAGTCCACCGTCTTCGTCTCGCTCATCGCTCCGCCCTCGTTCTCCGGGTCGTCAGTGGGGGGTCGCCCGGGCGGCCCCGGGGCCGCCCCAACTCCACAACCCCGCCGCCGCGCCCGGCATTCCGGTTCCGCATCGGCGGTCGGGAAGTGGCAGGATCAACGGAGGAAACCGAATCACAGGGGCCGCCGGGCGCGCACGGCGCACGGGGGCCGTTCGTCGAGTCCGGCCGGCGATGACGGCGGCCGTGAAGGGAGCGGTACGTGGCGGGCAACCTGACACGCGACGAGGCACGTGAGCGCGCGAGGCTCCTCGACGTCGCCTCCTACGGCGTCGAGCTCGACCTGACCACCGGGGACACGACGTTCGCGTCCACCACGAAGATCCGCTTCGACTGCAGCGAGCCCGGGGCGTCCACGTTCGTGGACCTGGTGGCCCCCGAGGTGGAGTCCGTCGTGCTCAACGGGCGCGCCCTCGACCCGGCGCAGGTCTTCGACGGCGGGCGGATCGCTCTGGACGGCCTGGAGGCCTCCAACGAGCTGACCGTGGTCGCCAAGGCCGCCTACATGCGCACCGGCGAGGGCCTGCACCGGTTCGTCGACCCGGTCGACGGCAAGGTCTACCTGTACACGCAGTTCGAGACCTCCGACGCGCACCGCATGTACACCTGCTTCGACCAGCCGGACCTCAAGGCCCGCTTCGAGCTCGCGGTGACCGCGCCGACCGACTTCGAGGTGGTCTCCAACAGCGCGCCGGACACCGAGCGCGCGCCGGTCGAGGGCCGTGAGGACGCGGTGCGCTGGCACTTCCCGGCCACCGACCCGGTCTCCACCTACATCACCGCGCTCATCGCCGGGCCCTACCACGTGGAGCGCGACTCCCACGACGGCATCCCGCTGGGCGTCTTCTGCCGCGCCTCGCTGGCCGAGCACCTGGACGCCGACGCCATCTTCGAGGTCACCAAGCAGGGCTTCGACTTCTACCACCGCGTCTTCGGGATGCGGTACCCCTTCGGCAAGTACGACCAGCTCTTCGTGCCCGAGTTCAACGCCGGGGCGATGGAGAACGCCGGGGCGGTCACCTTCCTGGAGGACTACGTCTTCCGCTCCCGGGTGACCGACGCGCGCTACGAGCGGCGCGCCGAGACGATCCTCCACGAGATGGCGCACATGTGGTTCGGCGACCTGGTCACCATGCGCTGGTGGGACGACCTGTGGCTGAACGAGTCGTTCGCGACCTACTCCAGCGTGCACTGCCAGGCCGAGGCCACCAAGTGGACCGACGCCTGGACGACCTTCGCCAACGTGGAGAAGGCCTGGGCGCTGCGACAGGACCAGCTGCCCTCCACCCACCCCATCGCCGCCGACATCCCCGACATGCAGGCGGTGGAGGTCAACTTCGACGGCATCACCTACGCCAAGGGCGCCTCGGTGCTCAAGCAGCTGGTGGCCTACGTGGGCGTGGACGCGTTCTTCGAGGGCGTGCGCGAGTATTTCAAGGAGCACGCCTACGGCAACACCGAGCTGTCGGACCTGCTGCGGCAGCTGGAGCGGGCCTCCGGGCGCGACCTGTCGGACTGGTCGCGGCAGTGGCTGGAGACGGCCGGGGTCAACACCATGCGCCCCGAGTTCGCCACCGACGACCAGGGCCGCTTCACCTCCTTCGCGGTGCTGCAGGAGGCGGCCGAGGACTACCCGACGCTGCGCGACCACCGCCTGGCGGTGGGGCTGTACGACCGCACCGACAAGGGGATCGTGCGGCGCCGCCGGGTCGAGCTGGACGTGCGCGGGGCGCGCACCGAGGTGCCCGAGCTGGTCGGCGAGGAGCGCCCGGACCTGGTGCTCATCAACGACGACGACCTGACCTTCACCAAGGTCCGCCTGGACGAGCGGTCGCTGCGCACCGTGGTGGAGGGCGTCGGCGAGATCGCCGAGTCGCTGCCGCGCGCGCTGTGCTTCTCGGCCGCCTGGGACATGACCCGGGACGCGGAGATGGCCGCGCGCGACTACGTGCGGCTGGTGGAGTCGGGCATCGGCGGGGTGCACGACGTGTCGGTGGCCCAGATGCTGCTGCGCCAGGCGGTGTCGGCGCTGGTGAACTACGCCGACCCGGAGTGGGCGCCGGCCGGGTTCGACCTGCTGGCCGCCAAGCTGCGCGACCTGCTGACGGCCGCCGAGCCCGGCAGCGACCTGCAGCTGGTCTACGCGCACGGGTTCGCCGACGCGGCCGTGTCCGACGAGCACCTGTCGCTGCTGCAGGGGCTGCTGGACGGCGCGCTGGAGGTCGAGGGGCTGACCGTCGACACGGACCTGCGCTGGACACTGCTGCGCCGCCTGGTGGCGCGCGGCAGGGCCGGGGAGAAGGAGATCGCGGCGGAGCTGGAGTCCGACCCCACGGCCACCGGCGAGCGGTTCGCTGCGGCCTGCCGGGCCGCGATCCCCACGGCCGAGGCGAAGGCGGCGGCCTGGGACCGCATCACCGCCGGGGACATGGCCAACGCCGAGTTCCGGGCGACGCTGCTGGGCTTCACCGAGCCCTCCCACGCCGAGCTGTGCCGTCCGTACGTGGAGCCGTACTTCGCGCGGCTGGGCGAGGTCTGGGAGGGCTGGACGAAGGAGTTCGCCCAGTCCTTCGCCGAGATCGCCTACCCCTCCCACCTGGTCGAGGAGCAGACGCTGCGCCGGACGGACGCCTACATCGAGGCGCAGTCCCCGGCTCCGGCGCTGCACCGCCTGCTGATCGAGGGCCGGGCCACGGTCGAGCGCGCGCTGCGCGCCCGCCGCCGCGACGCCGAGGCCGGTGCGGCCGAGAAGTAGCGGACCGGAGGCGTAGCCGGCGGGCGCGTAGCCGGTAAGCGCGCAAGCGATACGGCGGGGCCGGGGGTCTTATCCCCCGGCCCCGCCCGATTCCCCGTTGATCTCGGGAAAACCGACGCTAAAACCGCGCTTGTAGCGTCGGATTTCCCGAGATCAACGACAGAAGGGCCGCGGGCTCACCGCCCCCGGCACAGGCCGGCGGTGACCGGCTGCAGGGCGCGGCGCACCGCCGCCGACAGATGCGGGTCGGCGAAGAGCTCGTCCAGCAGCACCGGTTCGCCCTCGGCGCTGGTGAGCGGCATCCGCCAGTTGGGGTACTCGGTGGACGTGCCGGGCTGGTTCTGCATCCGCCGGTCGCCCACCAGGTCGGTCAGGGCCAGTCCGACCAGCTGCGCCGGGGTGCGCGCCAGGTAGGCGTGGAGCGCGGCCACCACCGTGGACGGCGAGGAGACCGGGTCCACCCCCTCGTCCAGCAGGCCCAGCTCCACCAGGCGGCGGCGCCAGGCCTCCACCTGCGCCTCGGCATCGGCCCGCTCCTCGGCCACGGGGCGGTCGAGCAGTCCGAGCCGGTCGCGCAGCTCCACGTGCTCGGCGGTGAGGAAGGACGCCACCGGCGGCAGGTCGTGCGTGGCGACGGTGGCCATGCAGGCGCGGCGCCAGTCCTCGGGGCGCTTGGGGGCGCCGTCCTCGTCCCGCTCGAACCAGAGCACCGAGGTGCCCAGGACGCCGCGCTCGGCCAGGTGGTCGCGGACCCACGGCTCGATCGTGCCCAGGTCCTCGCCGACCACCAGGGCGCCGCTCTCCTGCGCGGTGAGCAGGAGGGAGCCCACCATGCCCTCGTGGTCGTAGCGGACGTAGACGCCTTCGGAGGGGTCGGCGCCCTCGGGGATCCACCACAGCCGGAACAGCCCGGCGACGTGGTCGGCGCGCACGCCTCCCGCGTGCCGCATGGTCTGGCGAAGGGTCTGGCGGAAGGGCGCGTAGCCCTCCTCAGCCAGCCGGACCGGGTGCCAGGGCGGCTGCGACCAGTCCTGGCCCTGCTGGTTGAAGGCGTCCGGCGGGGCGCCGACGCTCACCCCCTCCACCAGGGTGCCGCGGTACATCCAGGCGTCGGCGCCGCCGGTGCGCACGCCCACCGCCATGTCGTGCACGATGCCGATCGGCATCCCGGCGGCGCGCGCGCTGGCCTGGGCGGCGGCGAGCTGGTCGTCGAGCACCCACTGCAGCCAGCGGTGGAAGTCGACCTCGGGCCAGCGGCGCAGGGCCCGCGCGCCCACCTCCTGGGCGGAGACGTCGCGCAGCTCCGGCGGCCAGGAGCGGTAGTCGGGGCCGTGTTCCTCGGCCAGGGCGCACCAGGTGGCGTACTCGACCAGCGGGGCGCCCTCGCGCTCCAGGTAGGCCTGGAAGGCGGCCTCGCGGGCGGGTGAGCGCGGCACCTGGTACAGGGCTTCCAGGGCGGCGCGCTTGGCGCCCCACACCGAGTCGCGGTCGAGGAGGTCGGCGGTGCGGCCGCGTTCGCGCAGGGGGCGGGCGAGGCGCTGGACGGCCTCGCGCTGGGTGGGGTCGAGGCGGGCGTACTCGGGCACGTCCTCGACGCGGAGGTAGAGGGGGTTGGCGTAGCGGCGGCTGACCGGCAGGTAGGGGGAGGGTTCGAGGGGGATCTCGGGTTCGGCGGCGTGGACCGGGTTGACGGCGGTGAAGGCGGCGCCCAGGTCGCGCGCGCTCCAGTCGGCGAGTTCGGCCAGGTCGCGCAGGTCGCCCAGGCCCCAAGAGGCGCGGGAGCGGATGGAGTACAGCTGCGCGGTCAGTCCCCAGGCGCGGCGGTCGCCCAGCGCGCGCGGGGGTTCCAGCCTCTCGGGGACGACGAGGAGCGGGGCGCTCTGCGCGACGCCGTGGCACTCGGCGTGCAGGGAGTGCACGCCGGTGGGCAGGTCGGGCCCGGGGCGGGCCCAGCCGCCGTCGGCCAGCTCGACCCAGGAGCGGGCGCCGTCGGGCAGGGGTGTCCGGGGCGAGCGCCCGGCGCGGGCGACGACCGCGGGGGGCAGCAGGCGGCGGGCCTGGTCGGCCCAGTGGGCCTCCAGGGAGGCGCGCGGGTCGGAGGCGTCGACCCCCAGTGCGGCCAGGACGTGGCGGAGGGTGTCGGCACCGACGCGCACGCGGCGGCCCCGCCAGTCCTCGTAGGTGGTCGCTACGCCGTGCTCTTCGGCCAGCCGGGCCAGGTCCGCATCGCTCACAGCACACGATGATGCCGCATGGAGGGCCGTTCGGGCCTTGAACGCCATGCACCGTTCGGGACCGGAACCAGCCGCAGAGGGGTCCGGTTCACTGCGCGCGGGGCATGTGCGGGGCATGCGCGGGGCCGGGGTGGGGTCTGGGCGGGGCCGGGGTAGGGCCTGCGCGGGCCTTGGATGAGCGCCCCGAACTGCGACGTCGCCGAGCGCCCGGAGTACACACGCCCTCGGTACACCCCGCGCCCGGCCCCGTTCGGGAGGTGCCCCCCTCGCAATACCGGAGGCGGCGGACCAGCAGGTACCCCGCTTGCGAGTTCCGGCCGAGCGGCGGGCCAGCGGAGTGTGGGGTAGAGGGCGGCGACGAGGAAAGGTCGGCGGCCCGTGCTGTAGCGCTGTCGGGCGCAGCGCGTGTGCGTGGTCACCGTTCTCGGCAGCGACGGCGACAGCCGAGCGATTCCCGGACGCTGCCTGCCGTCTGTCCGGTCGCTGGTAGTCCGGTTGGTCGGGCGACTGAGCAGGTACCCCGCTTCCTGGCCCCGGCCGGGCGGCGGGCCAGCGGGGTGTGGGGTGGAGGGCGGCGACGAGGAAGGTCGGTGGCCCTGGCTGTAGCACTGTCGGCCGTCCGGCGTGTGCGTGGCCGGCGTGGTCGGCGGCGACGGCCAGAGCAGGGCGGTTCCCCGGCCCCGCCTGCCGGGCGGCGGGCCCATCGCGGTCCGGGCGGCGGCGTGGCCGGGCGGGTGCGTGGTCGTCCGCGCTCGTGGCGGCCGCACCCCCGCGGTGCGCCCCTGCCCGGCGATGATCTCGACAAGAGTGCTGTCATTCCGGCGGTTTTGACAGCACTTCCGTCGAGATCATCGCGGAGAGGGCCGTCCGGGCGGTGCATACCGGGCATAACGGGCACCGGGAGAGGGGGTTGGGCATCCAGCGTCGTGAAATCGACGCTTTTAGGCGGATCAGGCGTCGATTTCACCACTCAAGATGGCCCCGGCCACCCGAGGCGCCCGGAAGGCGGGTTCCGGCCGAGCCGATACCGACACGGCACCCGATTTGCCCGGTTCCGAGGGCGCCGGGCCCCCTCCGGCGCCCTGTTCGATACCCGGACCGGCCTCGCGGGCGGTGCGGATGCGCGGTCATCGCGATACCAGAACGGGATTCGGTTCCAGAAGGCCCCTAAACGGCACACTGGGGCCGTTCGCCGGTCCCGGTGTCACCGGGTGTAGTCGATATCGGCCCATCGCAGCCCGTGGGTGCGCGGCCGGAGCGGGCGGGCGGCCGTACCGGCACCCCGAGCGGCAACCCGGGCCACCCAAACAGGCAGGAACCGGGCGCCCTGTTCCCGAATCCCGTTCTGGTACCGCCGTGTTCGTCGCCCCGGGGTCTTGGCGGGTGTCGCCAAGCGCGCTTCCCACCCCTCCCTGCCCTTAACGCGGAGTGTTCGACCAGGTCACGAACCTGCCGGGGTTCACCGGGCTGGCCCGGAGAGCGTGCCGGGCAACGAAGAGCGCGAACCCTGCCCGCCGCACCGCCTGCCCGGACCGCGAGGGGGCTTGCGCCCGGCAGGCAGGGCCCGGGAACCGCCCCGCTCGCTCCGTCGCTGCCATTCACGGTGACCACGCACACGCCGGACGGCCGACGGCGCTGCGGTACGGGCCGCGGATCTTCGTCGCCGCTGCCATCCCGCTCACACTCCGGCGGCCGGCCGCCCGGCTGGTGTCCGTGAGCGGGGTACCAGCCCAGCCGGCCCACCCACCCGGACCGCGAGGGGGCTTGCGCCCGGCAGGCAGGGCCCGGGAACCGCCCCGCTCGCTCCGTCGCCGCCAACAACGGAGACCACGCACACGCGCCGCGCCCGACAGCGCTGCCGCACGGGCCCCGACCTCTCCTCGTCGGCGCCCTTCACTCGACTCCGCGCCGGGTGCCTGTTCACCGGGTTGCGGACGTCCCTGTGTACCCACACATGGGACCCTTTAACAATAGGACGAATCCTGTGATTGAGTAGGACAATGCTCCAGTCCTACCGACGGCTGTTCGCCGTGCCCCGGCTCGGGGCGCTGCTCTTCTGGTCGCTGGCGGCCCGGCTGCACATCGGGGGCATGCCGATCGCGGTCACCTTCCTGGTCGCGGGGTGGACCGGCTCCTATGCGCTGGCGGGACTGGTCGCCGGGGGCCTGACCGTGGGCACCGCGCTCGGTGGGCCCATCCGGGGGCGCATGGCCGACCGCCGCCCCAACGACCGGCTCCTGCTGTTCTCCGCCCTGGTCTACGGCCTCGGGCTGACCGCGATGGCGTTCCTGCCCGCCTGGCTGTGGTGGGCGGCGCTGCCGCTGGCGGTGGCCACCGGCGTCTTCCAGCCCCCGGCCACGCAGATCGGCCGGTCCCTGTGGCCGCGCATCACCTCCGGCCCCACCCGGCAGGCCGTGTTCGCCGCCGAGGCGACCCTCCAGGAACTGCTGTTCATCGTGGGCCCACTTCTGGCCGCCGCGGTGGTCGGGGTCGGCGGCGGCCGGATCGGGCTGCTCGTCCTCGGGGCCATCGCCTGCACCGGGGCCACCGGTTTCGCGCTGGCGCTGCGCCGGGCCGGGCACACCCTCCCGCACGAGGCCGCCGGCGCCGACGGCGCGCCCGAGGCCTCGGGCGGCCGGCGCCGGTCGCTGCTGGCCGACCCCCGCCTGCTGCTGGTCATCGGGGTGGTGATGGCGCTGGTCGCCGGTCTCGGCTCGGTCGACCTGGCGATGGTGGCCTGGGCGCGGGAGCTGGGCACCCCCGGGTACGCCGGGGGCCTGATGGCGGTCTACGCCTTCGGCTCGCTGGTCGGCGGGCTGGCCGCGGGCGCGCTGGCCGGGCCGCCGCGCATCTCCCTGCGGGCCTTCGGCACCGCGGCGGGTGCGGTGCTGATCGTGCCGCTGGTGCCGCCGGTGCTGCACCTGCCCAGCCCCTGGCTGATCACCCCGGTGCTGTTCATCGCCGGCCTGGCGATCGCCCCCACGGTGGCCGCGGTCACCGAGCGCCTGGGCGACCTGGCCCCGCCGGAGCGGCGCGGCGAGGCCTACGGCTGGATGACCACCGCGACCACCGGCGGCATCGCCATCGCCTCGCCGCTGACCGGCTGGCTGATCGACCACGGCGGGGTGGCCCTGGGCCTCGGCGGCGCCGCCGCCCTGGCCACCCTCGCCGCGCTGCTCAGCCTGGGGATCAGGACTCCAGGCCGGACAGGTCCGGACGGCGGCCCGCCCACGGCCGGGCCCGCTCCAGCTGGGCCGACAGGGACAGCAGCGTCCCCTCCTCCCCCAGCCGCCCCGTCAGCATGACGCCGACCGGCAGCCCTTCACCGGTCCAGTGCAGCGGCACGCTCGCCGACGGCTGGCCCGTCACGTTGAACATGGAGGTGAAGGGCGTGAACGCCGACATCTTGGCGAACTCCTCGCGCGGGTCGTCGGAGGCGAAGTGCCCCACCGGCGCCGGGAGCTGCGCCAGCGTCGGGGACAGCAGCACGTCGTAGGCGTCCAGCCGCGGCACGGCCCGGCGCAGCGCCATCTGGATGCCGCCGGTGGCGCGGATGTAGTCCTCGACCGAGGCGGCGCGGGCGCGGGCGCGCATGCCCCGGGTGATGGGCCGCAGCCGCGCCTCGTCCTCCTCGGGCACCGGGGTGGCCACCGCCATGGCCGCCCAGACCACCTCGAACATCCGCATCAGCGAGGCGTCGAACGGCGGGTCGACCTCCTCGACCTCGTGGCCGAGGGAGGCCAGCAGCCGGGAGGCCTCCTCGTAGCCCGCGGCCACCTCGGGGTGGAGCTCGGCGCCGGGCACCGGGGAGGCGGAGAAGCGGCCGATGCGCAGCCGTCCGGGCTCGGCGCGGGCGTGGTCGAGGAAGGTGCGCGCGTCACCGCTGTGCGGCGGGGCGTAGTAGTCCCCCGGGGCGCCCCCGGCCATGGCGTCGAGCAGCGCGGCGGCGTCGGCGACGGTCCGCGCCAGCGGGCCGCTGGTGGACAGCCCGATGAAGTCGGGCTGCAGCGGGGCGTTGGTGATGCGCCCCCGGGAGGGCTTGATGCCGAACAGCCCGCACACCGAGGCGGGGATGCGGATCGACCCGCCGCCGTCGCTGGCGTGCGCGGCCGGGGCCAGGCCCGCGGCGACGGCGGCCGCGGCGCCGCCGCTGGAGCCCCCGGCCGAGCGGGTGGGGTCCCAGGGGGTGCGGGCGGGCGGGGCGATGTCGTTCTCGGTGTAGCAGGGCACCCCGAACTCGGGGGTGTTGGTCTTGCCGGTGAGCACCGTCCCGGCGGCGCGCAGCCGCGCGGCCACGTCGGCGTCCACCTCGGCGGTGCGGTCGGCGAAGGCGGCCGACCCGGAGGTCCAGCGCACCCCCGCCACCGGGGTGAGGTCCTTGACCGGCACCGGGACGCCGAGCAGCGGCGGCAGCTCCTCCGGCGTGTCGCGGACGACCCGTTTCTCCGCGTTGCGGGCCTGTTCGCGCGCGATTTCCGCGGTGACCGTAATGAACGCCCCCACCCGGGGGCCGATCCGCTCGATCCGGTCCAGGTAGTGGTCGGCGATCTCCACCGGGGACAGCTCCCGGCGGCGCACCGCCGCTGCCTGCTCCAACGCCGTCAAATCGTGAATCTGACCCATGGACGAAGCCTAGACCCCCGCGCCCGGACAGGGCCGACCGGCGCCGCCGGGACCGCGCCGAGGCCGTGCCGGGGCCGCGCCGGCATGCGGCCGGGCCACCTCTCTAGAGAGGATGGCCGAAAGGTAAGCCTTCCCTGCTCTTACCCCGGGGACACGCGTGCGGCCGGAAGTGCCCGGGGAAGAAAAGTGTGAGTTTCGATGGACTAGGACTCGTATATGGATCGAACTACTCTTTCCATCGTGGAATCGGCAACCAGTGAGAAGGACGGCGCCCAGCGCCAGGAGGCGGCTTCCCTGTCGCCCTTTTTCGTGTCGGCCGGAGCGGACTCCCGCTCCCGGAATTCGGCGGGCCCCGACGATGAGGCCCGGACGACCTATGGCGACCTGCTCAATTCCAAGGACGCACGCCGCTGGGCCGTTCGCGGAGCCGCCGCGCTCCTGGCCGGCCTGGCGGCCGGACTCCTCACCGGCGACTGGCGCATCGGCGCCACCTTCGCCGCGGGCACGCTGATCGCCCTCGCGGTGCACGCCGCCCGGCGCCAGTCCGAGGTGCCGCGGTGGCGCAAGCCCTCGATGGCCCAGCGGCGCACCGAGGCCCAGCTGCGGGTGATGAAGAAGGTGGGCTACCGGGTCCTGCACGCGCGCGGCGTGCCCGGCGGCAACGGGCAGATCGACCACTTCATCGTGGGGCGGCGCGGCGCGTTCGCCATCGACTCCGAGTCGTGGGACAAGCGCCTCCCCCTCCGCAACAAGCTGGAGAAGCTCTACCACGGGCGGTTCTCCAAGAACGAGCGGATCGACGAGGCCCTGTCCGAGGCGCGCGAGGCCCAGCGGCTGATCAGCGAGGAGCTCGGCCGCGAGATCACGGTCCGCGCGGCGCTGGCGATCTACGGCCCCGGCATGCCCTGGGACAGCCACAACCTGCGCGGTGTGGACGTCATCCAGGGCCAGAAGGTCCGCAAGTGGCTGCGCTCGGGCAAGAGCAGGCTCACCGAGAAGGAGATCGAGGAGATCCACAAGGCGGCGGAGAAGGTGCTTCCGGCGCGGTACTGACCGCGCGGGGAGCGGACGGACGCAAACGGTACGGGCGGCACCGGTCGCGACCGGGCCGCGTCGGGGGCGGGACGCATGTCCCGCCCCCGACGCACGTCCGCCGCCCGGGGACGTTCTGGGCCGTCCCGGGCGCCCGCGGCCCTGCACGGTCGTCCACGACCACTGCCCACGGTCGCCCGCGACCACCGCTCGTCTCAATATTCGGACGTCCTATCTTCAGGTTCGAGACGCGAGCACGCCTCCGGCGGGGCTAGGATTCACGGAAGAGAACGTCTCGATCGGGAGCACCCCATGCCAGAACTCCGCTCACGCACGGTCACCCACGGCAGGAACATGGTCGGCGCGCGCGCCCTCATGCGCGCCTCCGGGGTAGAGCGCGAGGACTTCGGCAAGCCGATCGTGGCCGTGGCCAACAGCTTCACCCAGTTCGTCCCCGGCCACGTGCACCTGCGCGAGGTCGCCGACGTCGTCTCCGGCGCCGTCCGCGAGGCGGGCGGCGTCCCCCGCGAGTTCAACACCATCGCCGTGGACGACGGCATCGCCATGGGCCACGGCGGCATGCTCTACTCGCTGCCCAGCCGCGAGCTCATCGCCGACGCGGTCGAGTACATGGTCAACGCGCACTGCGCGGACGCCCTGGTGTGCGTGTCCAACTGCGACAAGATCACCCCGGGCATGCTGCTGGCCGCGATGCGGCTGAACATCCCCACGGTGTTCGTCTCCGGCGGCCCGATGGAGGCCGGGCGGGTCACGGTGGTCGACGGCACCGCCACCAAGGAGCGCAAGCTCGACCTGATCAACCCGATGGTCGCCGCCGCCGACGAGAGCGTCTCCGACGAGGAGCTGGCCACCCTGGAGGAGGCCGCCTGCCCCACCTGCGGCTCCTGCTCGGGCATGTTCACCGCCAACTCGATGAACTGCCTGACCGAGGCGATCGGGCTGGCGCTGCCGGGCAACGGCACCGTGCTGGCCACGCACGTGGCCCGCAAGCGGCTCTACGAGGACGCCGGGCGGCTGGTCGTGGACGCGGCGCGGCGCTACTACCAGGACGACGACTCCTCGGTGCTGCCGTTGTCTATCGCCACCCCGCAGGCCTTCGCCAACGCCATGGCGCTGGACATCGCCATGGGCGGGTCCACCAACACCATCCTGCACCTGCTGGCGGCGGCCACCGAGGGCGGCGTGGGCTTCGGCCTGCCCGAGATCGACGAGCTCTCCCGCCGGGTGCCGTGCCTGTGCAAGGTGGCGCCGAACACCGAGAAGTACCACATCGAGGACGTCCACCGGGCGGGCGGCATCCCCGCCATCATGGGCGAGCTGGCGCGCGGGGGGCTGATCGACACCTCCCTGCCCACGGTCCATGGCAAGACCGTCGGCGAGTGCCTGGCCGAGTGGGACATCATGGAGCCGACCGCCTCCCCCGAGGCGGTGGAGCTGTTCCACGCCGCACCGGGCGGCAAGCGCACCACCAAGGCCTACTCCCAGGACGTGCGCTGGGACGGCCTGGACACCGACCGCGACGGCGGCTGCATCCGGTCGGTCGGCAGCGCCTACAGCGCCGACGGCGGGCTGGCGGTGCTCTTCGGCAACATGGCCGCCGACGGGGCCGTGGTCAAGACGGCCGGCGTCGACGAGGAGCTGCTGACCTTCAGCGGCCCGGCGAAGGTCTTCGAGAGCCAGGAGGAGGCCGTCGACGGCATCCTCAACAAGCGGGTCGAGCCGGGCGACGTGGTGGTCATCCGCTACGAGGGCCCCAAGGGCGGCCCGGGCATGCAGGAGATGCTCTACCCGACCAGCTTCCTGAAGGGGCGCGGCCTGGGCAAGGCGTGCGCGCTGGTGACCGACGGGCGCTTCTCCGGCGGCACCTCGGGGCTGTCCATCGGCCACGCCTCCCCCGAGGCGGCGGCCGGGGGCGACATCGCCCTGGTCGAGGACGGGGACATCATCAGCATCGACATCCCCTCCCGGGGGCTGGTGCTGGAGGTGCCCGAGGACGAGCTGGCCGCCCGCCGCGAGCGCCTGCTCAAGGAGCAGGGCGGCTACCGGCCGCGCGCGCGTGAGCGGAAGGTGACCCCGGCGCTGCGGGCGTACGCGGCGATGGCCACGTCCGCCTCCACCGGCGCCGCCCGCGACGTGTCCCAGGTCGAGGACTGACCCTCAGCCTCCGCCGCAGCACCCGCCACCGCAGCAGCCGCCGGCCGGTGCGGGGGCCTGGGCCATCCCGGCGACAGCGACGCGGGACAGCAGCTTGACGGTGTCGCCGTGGCCGCCGGGACAGGGCGCCGGGGCGTCCGACTCGGCCATCGGGCGGCTCAGCTCGAAGGTGGTGCCGCACTCGCGGCAGGCGTACTCGTATCGGGGCATGGAGGCATCCTAAGAGCCCGCGGACAGGCGGGCGCACCCTGTGTTGATCTCGGGGAAGTCGGGCTTATGCTGTCCGTTTTTACCCCGGCTTCCCCGAGATCAACGACACAGGGGCGGCGCTCGGCGACGGCCCACGCGGCGCCCGCCGGGGGGTGGGAGGCCCGGGTCGGACGGGACGTCGGAACGTCCGACTCGGGCCGCCCCTACGGTCAGGCCGCCTGGCGTGTCATGTACGGCGCCCACTGGGGATCGCCGTGCTGCTCGCCGTTGATCAGCCGCCAGTGCAGGCCGCGCGGCACCGTCGGGGTGACGTTCAGCCTCCACCCCAGCTCGTCCAGGAGCCGGTCGGCCTTGCGGTGGTTGCACGGCTTGCACGAGGCCACCACGTTCTCCCACACGTGCGCGCCTCCCCTGGAGCGCGGGACCACGTGGTCGATGGTCTCGGCCCGCTTGCCGCAGTACGCGCAGTGGTGCCCGTCCCGGCGCATCAGCGCGACCCTGGTGAGGGGGATCCGCCTGCGGTAGGGGACCCTGATGTAGCGGTGCAGCCGGATGACCGACGGCACCGACAGCACCATCGACGCCGAGTGGAGCACCGTGCCCGCGGCGTCCCCGTGCACCACTTCGGCCTTGTCCCGCAGCACCAGGAGCACCGCGCGGCGCAGCGGGAGCGTGGTCAGCGGCTCGTAGCTGGCGTTGAGCAGCAGTACATGGCGGCTTACCGGACCGCCCTCCGTTCCGGTGGCGGTGCTCATGCGGCCGCCCCCGGACTGCGTGTCTCGACCCCGGCCAGCCGGTCGGCCAGCCAGGAGACCTCCCTGTGGGCCGGCCTGACGGCCGGCGCTGTCGACTCTTCCACACGGACCTCCCGTGGGTGGTTTCCCGCCGAGTGACGTCCCGCAATCAAGTTTGCTTTGTCCGACCGCTCCCCCGCCACCCCGTTTTCCCGCGGCGGCGCTGGACCACTGGGCTCCGATAATCGCGCAGACCTCTCCCGGAATCGGGGAAGCGCGCCGACCGGGGGCGCTTTCCCCGCGGTCCGGCCGCCCTTCTCCCGGCCCGGCGCCGCCCTTGTCGGCCGTTTAAGTAGAGTTCAGGCATGCCTGATCTCCGCTACCCCCTCGCCGAGCGCCAGGACCTGGTGGACGAGCTGCACGGGAGGCGCGTCGCCGACCCCTACCGGTGGCTGGAGGACGCCGGGGCGGCGCGGACCAAGGAGTGGTCCGCGGCCCAGGACGCGCTCTTCGCCGCCGCGGCGCGCGGCTTCACCGGGCAGGAGCGGTTCGCCGCCGACATCCGTGCGCTGCTGTCCGCCGGGTACACCGGCCCGCCGGTGTGGCGCGGCGAGCGGTCGTTCTTCGTGCGGCGCGCCCCCGACGCCGAGCACGGCGTGCTGGTGACCGCGGCCCCCGGCGAGGGGGAGCGGGTGCTGGTCGACCCGAACGCGCTCGACCCGGCCGGGACCACCACGCTGGACTACTGGCGGCCGGACCGGGAGGGCCGCCTGCTGGCCTACCAGGTCTCCGAGGGCGGCGACGAGGAGCCGCTGCTGCGGGTGATGGACGTGGCCACCGGGGCGGTCGTGGACGGGCCCATCGACCGCTGCCGGTACTCCCCCGTGGCGTGGCTGCCCGGCGGGGAGGCCTTCTACTACGTGCGGCGGCTGCCGCCCGAGCAGGTCCCCGAGGACGAGCGCCAGTACCACCGGCGGGTGTACCTGCACCGGGTGGGCGCCCCGGCCGAGTCGGACACCGCGGTCTTCGGCGAGGGGCGCGGCATGACCGAGTACTTCGGGGTGGCGGTCGGGCGCGACGGGCACCACCTGGTGCTGACCGCCTCGGAGGGCACCTCGGCCAGCAACGACGCCTGGATCGCCGACCTGCGTGACGGCCCCCTGGAGGAGCCGCGGCTGCGCCCCGTGCAGGTGGGCGTGGACGCCGAGGCCTCCCCGCACGTGGGGCGGGACGGGCGGCTGTACCTGTTCACCGACCGGGACTCCCCGCGCGGCCGCCTGTGCGTGGGCGACCCCGCCGACCCCGGGGCGGAGAACTGGCGCACCCTCATCGGGCCCGACCCGGAGGCGGTGCTGGACGACTACGCGCTGCTCGACGGGCCGGAGCTGGAGCGCCCCCAGGTGGTGGCCTCCTGGCGGCGGCACGCGATCAGCGAGGTCACGCGGCACGACCTGGCCACGGGGGAGCTGCTGGAGACGGTGCGCCTGCCCGGCCTGGGAAGCGTCGGCGGCCTGATGGACCGCCCCGAGGGCGGGCACGAGGTGTGGTTCACCTACACCGACCACACCACGCCCGTGGAGGTGCACCGCCTTGACGCGCGCACCGGGCGGCTGGAGCGGTGGGCGTCGGCGCCGGGCGCCGACGGGCTCGACCTGCCCCCGGTCCGCACCGAGCAGCAGGTGGCGGTCTCCCGGGACGGCACCCCGGTACGGATGCTGGTGATCCGCCCCGACGACGGGGACGAGGGGGCCGGCGGGGACGGGGCGGCAGGCGGGGGCGACCGGCCGCGGCCCACGGTGCTGTACGGCTACGGCGGCTTCTCCATCTCCATGACGCCCGGGTACTCGGCCACCATCCTGGCGTGGGTGCGGGCCGGGGGCGCCTACGCCGTGGCCAACCTGCGCGGCGGCCTGGAGGAGGGCGAGGAGTGGCACCGGGCGGGGATGCTCGGGTCCAAGCAGAACGTCTTCGACGACTGCGTCGCCGCCGCCGAGCACCTGGTGTCCTCGGGCACGGCCCGCGCCGACGGGCTGGCGGTGATGGGCGGCAGCAACGGCGGGCTGCTGGTGGGCGCGGCCCTCACGCAGCGCCCGGACCTGTTCGCCGCCGCCGTCTCATCGGCGCCGCTGCTGGACATGGTGCGCTACGAGCGGTTCGGGCTCGGCCGGCTGTGGAGCGTGGAGTACGGCAGCGCCGACGTGCCGGAGGAGCTGGAGTGGCTGCTGGCCTACTCGCCGTACCACAGGGTGCGTGAGGGGGTGCGGTACCCGGCGACGCTGTTCACCGTCTTCGACAACGACACCCGGGTGGACCCCCTGCACGCGCGGAAGATGTGCGCGGCGCTTCAGCACGCCACGGCGGCGCCGCCGGAGGAGCGGCCGGTGCTGATCCGCCGGGAGGCCCAGGTGGGGCACAGCGCGCGGTCGGTGAGCCGGAGCGTGGCGCTCAGCGCGCACCAGTTGGCGTTCCTGGCCCGGTACACGGGCTTGGGCGGCGACGCGTCGACCGAGGAGTGACCGGGGCGGGCCGGGGCGTCCCGTCCGGGGCGGCGCGTCCGCCCCGCCCCGGACGCCGGTCGGGACCCCCGATACCCTGGTATGCCGTGCCCGGAAGGGCCATGAGTCGGACCAGGGGGACGGGGAACAACGTGCTGGACACCGGGACGGAACCGCAGAGCACGCAGGCCGCGGAGGCGGCCGGGAACACGGCCGGGGACGGCGCCGCCGCGCCGGAGCGCGGACGGCGCCACGTGCACCTCGCCCACGTGCGCTTCGCCGACCTGGACCCGCTGAACCACGTGAACAACGTGCGGATGCTGACCTACCTGGAGGACGCCCGCATCGCGTTCCTGAGGTGGGACGCCCCGGGCGGCGACGGCGATGGCGACGGCCCTCTCGGCGCCATGGTGGTGGCCCGCCACGAGGTGGACTACGTGGCCCCGCTGCTGCTGCGGCGGGACCCCGTGCGGGTGGAGACCCGCGTCACCGAGGTCCGCGGGGCCAGCTTCCGGCTGGCCTACGAGATCCTCGACGACGAGCGGGTCTACCTGCGCGCCGAGTCCGTCATCGTCGGCTACGACCTGGAGCGGCAGCGGTCGCGCCGGCTCACCCCCGCCGAGCTGGAGTACCTGGAGGGCTACCGGGACCCGGCCTGACCCTCCGCCGGGGCCGCGCCCGCGTCCCCGGCCGGCTCCGCGCCCGACCCGCCGCCGTCTCCCAGGTCGCGGGCGCGGGTCTCCGGGGAGGCGGCCACCGCCACCAGGGTGAGCACCGCCGCCCCGGCCACGTACACGGCCACCGGCACCGCCGAGGCGAACGCCGCAAGCAGGGAGGTGGCGATCAGCGGGGCCAGTCCCCCGGCGACGATCGAGGCGAGCTGGTAGCCGATGGACGCGCCCGAGTAGCGCGTGCGGGTGCCGAACAGCTCGGAGAAGTAGGCGGCCTGTGGGCCGTACATGGCGGCGTGCAGGACCAGCCCCACCCCGGCGGCGGCGAGGATCGCCCCGAAGCCCGCCCGGTCGACCAGCGGGAAGAAGACGAACATCCACACGCCGACCCCGGCGGCGCCGAAGGCGACCACGGGGCGGCGGCCCACCCTGTCGGACAGGGCGCCCCACAGCGGGATCGCCGCGAGCTGGACCACCGCCGCCACGAGCAGGGCGTTGAGCACCGTTCCGCGCTCGACCCCGGCCTCCTGCACCGCGTAGACCAGGATGAACGCGGTGATCACGTAGTAGGAGATGTTCTCGGCGACGCGGACGCCCATCGCCACCAGCAGCTCGCGCCAGTGGTCGCGCAGGACGCCGACGAGGGGCGCGCGCTCGGCGGGGCCGGACGCCTGCGCGGAGGCCTCGGCCTTGCGGGCGGCCTCCAGGAACACCGGGGACTCCGAGACGGCCAGGCGGATGTACAGGCCGATGAGGACCAGCAGCCCGGACAGCAGGAACGGGATGCGCCAGCCCCAGGCGTCGAAGGCCTCGGCAGGCTGGACGGCGGCCAGCACCGCCAGCACGGCGGTCGCCAGCAGGTTGCCGCAGGGCACCCCGGCCTGCGGCCAGGAGGCCCAGAAGCCGCGGTGCCGGGCGCTTCCGTGCTCGGAGACGAGCAGGACGGCGCCGCCCCACTCGCCGCCGAGGGCGAAGCCCTGGATGACGCGGAGGAGGATGAGCAGGAGCGGCGCGGCGATGCCGATGGTGGCGTACCCCGGGAGCAGCCCGATGGCGAAGGTGGCGGCGCCCATCATCAACAGGCTGATGACGAGCAGGCGCTTGCGGCCGGTTCGGTCGCCGAAGTGCCCGAAGACGAGGCCGCCGAGGGGGCGGGCGACGAAGCCGACGGCGTAGGTGCCGAAGGAGAGGAGGACCCCGGTGAGGGGGTCGGCGTCGGGGAAGAAGACGGTGCCGAAGACGAGGGCGGCCGCCGATCCGTAGAGGAAGAAGTCGTACCACTCGATGGTGGTGCCGATGAGGCTGGAGGTCACCACCTTCGCGAACGATCCGCGGGAGGCGGGGGCGCGCGTCGATGCCATGGGCGTCCACCTTTTCGGGGTGCAGTGTCGGGGGATCTGGTGATCGGACGGCCGGCCGTTTCTCCGGCCCGGGACACGAGGTCACAGGCCCGGCACGAGCAAGGTAGGCCCCGGGTGTGGCGGGAACCATAGGGGGCGCACACGGGGATGAGGGCCGCGCGGTGTCGGTGGGCCACATGCCGCGGCGACGGGGGATCGCCGCCTGATCATGCTCAAAACACCTGTTTCGCCGCACAGGATCGCCGGAGACCGCACTTCACACCGGACACACCTGAAGCGCGTTCGGCATGCCTGGAAGGGCGGGGGTGCGGGGCTCCCTCCCGAGCTCCGGCGGTGGCCCCGAGGCGACGAAGGCGGCGGTTCCGCCACCCGATCACCCCTGGGACGGCCATTTCACCGCAGCGGATGCCCGACCCCGCATGTCGCGCCCGGTGTGCCCGGTATGCGCCGCCCACCCGGACCGAGAGAGGCCCGGCAGACGGCAGGCAGGGCTAAGAGCCCGCGCGGATGGGCGGGCGTGCTCGGCGTTGATCTCGGGGAAGTCGGGCTTATGCTGTCCGTTTTTACCCCGGCTTCCCCGAGATCAACGACACGGGGGCGGCGGTCGGCGGCGGGGCGCGAGGCTCGGCCCCTGCGGCGCGCCCGCCTATCCGCGCGAGCTCTAAGGAACCGCCCGGCTCCAGCGGTTTCGTCACCGCCCTCCGCCCGGCGGCCCGGCAGCCGGGCGCGGCAGGGAGCGGGGGACCCGCCGTTCCGGAGAGCGGCACAGCCGCATGGCTTTGGCGCACATGGATACCGTCACCTGTGTGGTCTGTGCCGACATGACCGATTCGACGGAGCCCGCCTACATTGATCCCGGGCCGCCGCGACGGCGCCTGACGAGCGCCGAGCGGGGCCGTCGATCCCCTGCGCTCCCGCTCCCCCGCCCTTCGGGCGGTCGGAGCGCCGGCCCGCCGGTGCGTGCGACGAGACGAGGTGAGGACGCCATGACCACCACCGAGCAGCGCCCCGGGCCCCTGGCCGGACCGCTCGACCTGGAGGGGCGGACGGCCGTGGTGACCGGGGCGGCCTCCGGCATCGGCCGCGCCTGCGCGCTGCGCCTGTCCGCCGCCGGGGCCGACGTGCTCCTGGTCGACCGCGACGCCGACGGGGTCGAAGAGCTCGCCGCCGGCGGCGCGGGACGGCCCCGCGTGGTCGACCTCGACGACCCGGCGACGGCGGCGGCCCTCGGCGAGGGCGCCGACATCGTCGTCAACAACGCCGGCATGCAGACGGTCGCGCCCGTCGAGGACTTCCCTCCCGAGCGCTTCGCCCTGATGATGAGGGTGATGGTCGAGTCGCCCTTCCGCATCGTGCGCGCCGCGCTCCCGCACATGTACGCCCGGGGATGGGGCCGGATCGTGAACATCTCCTCGGTGCACGGACTGCGCGCCTCCCCCTACAAGTCCGCCTACACCACGGCCAAGCACGCCCTGGAGGGCTTCTCCAAGGCGGTGGCGGCCGAGGCCGCGCCGCACGGCGTCACCTCCAACTGCGTCTGCCCGGGATACGTGCGCACCCCGCTGGTCGAGGGGCAGATCGCCGAGCAGGCGGCCGCGCACGCCATCCCGGCCGAGGAGGTCGCCGAGCGCGTCCTGCTGGCCCGCTCACCGCTCAAGCGGCTGCTGGAGCCCGAGGAGGTGGCCGAGGCGGTCGCCTACCTGTGCGGCCCGGGGGCGGCGTTCGTCACCGGCTCCTCGCTCGTGCTCGACGGCGGTTGGAGCGCGACCTGAACCGGCCCGCGGCCCCGCTGCCCGGCCCGGTCGGCGGCGAGGGGCCGCAGACCTGGTTCCTGCGCCTGCTGCTGCGCGACGCCCCGGCCGTGGAGTACGAGCGCCCCCTGATGGACGCGCGGGCGGCCGGGTGGGACCCCGAACGCCTCGCCGAGCTGGAGACCACCAAGGTGCTGGCGCTGGAGGTGCGGTCGGTGCTGGCCGACCGGCGGCGGCGCGAATCGGAGCTGGCGGCGCTCTACGAGACCGCGAGCGACCTGGCGGGCATGCGCGACCTGGACCGGGTGCTGCACGCCATCGTCGACCGCGCCCGCAACCTGCTGGGGACCGACACCGCCTACCTGACCCTGCGCGACCAGGAGCGCGACGACGGCGGCACCAGCATGCGGGTCACCTCCGGATCGGTCTCGGCCCGGTTCCAGCGGCTGCGGCTCAGCCCCGGCGACGGCCTGGGCGGGCTGGTGGCCCAGACGGCGCTGCCCTACGTCACCGCCAACTACCTCAACGACGCCCGGTTCCTGCACACCGACGACATCGACGCCGGTGTGCGGGAGGAGGGCCTGGTCGCGATCCTCGGGGTGCCGCTGCAGCTCAACGGGCGGGTGATCGGGGTGCTGTTCGCGGCCAACCGGCGCGAGCGGCCGTTCTCGCACGAGGAGGTGGCGCTGCTGGGGTCGCTGGCCGCGCACGCCTCCATCGCCATCGACAACGCGGGGCTGCTGGAGGACACCCGGGCGGCGCTGGAGGAGCTGGGCGAGGTCAACCAGCGGCTCACCGAGCACAGCGCCGGGGTGGAGCGGGCCGCCGCCGCCCACGAGCGCTTCACCGACCTGGTGCTGCGCGGCGGCGGCGTGGAGGACGTGGAGGCGGCCGTCAGCGAGGTCCTGGGCGGCCGGGCGCACCTGGTGGGCGAACCCCCGCCGGTCGCCGGGGCGGGCCGGGCGGCCATCGAAGGCGCCGGGGCAGGGGCCGAGGACGCCGCGGACGGGGGCGGTGACGAGAGCGGAACGGACCTCCGGGCGGTCGAGGAGGCCGTCCGCGCGGCGCGGGCCGGCGGCCGTGTGGTGCAGGGCGAGAGGGTGTGCGCGGCTCCGGTGATGGCGGGCGGCGAGCCGCTGGGCACGCTCGTCCTGGAGGGGGTCCGGCTGGACGCGGCCGACCTGCGGATCCTGGAGCGCGCGGCGATGGTGATCGCGCTGCTGCTGGTGGTGCGGCGGTCGGCGAGCGAGGCCGAGCACCGGGTGCGCACGGCGCTGCTGGACGCCCTGCTGGACGGCCCGGGGACGGACGGGGCCGACGGGGCGTGGGCGGACACGCTGCGCCACCGGGCGGCCCGGTTGGGAGTGGACCTGGACGCCCCGTACGAGGCGGTGGCGGCCGAGGCGCCGGGGGCGCACGCGGGGCGGCTGGCGTCGGCGGCGCTGCACCTGGCGGAGACCGGCGGCGGGCTGGCGGGGGCGCGGGGGCCGGTGACCGTGCTGGTGCTGCCGCACGGTGAGGGCGCGGCCGCGGCAAAGGCACTGTCGGCCGCGGTGAACGCGCAGGTGACGGCGGGTGTGGCGGGGACGCGTCCGGGACCGGCGGGTGTGCGGGAGGCGTTCGCGGAGGCCCGGAGGTGCCTGCGGGCACTGACGGCGCTGGGGCGCGCGGGCGAGGTGGCCCGCCCGGAGGACCTGGGGTTCCTGGGCCTGCTGCTGGGCGGCGATCGGGACGTGCGCGGGTTCGTGGAGGCGACGCTGGGGCCGGTCCTCGCCTACGACGCGGAGAAGGGGACGGCGCTGACGGAGACGTTGCGGGCGTACTTCGCGCACGGCGCGAGCCCGGCGAAGGCGAAGGACGCGCTGCACGTCCACGTGAACACGGTGACGCAGAGGCTGGAACGGGTGGGACGGCTGCTGGGCCGCGACTGGCAGTCCCCGCAGCGGGCCCTGGAGATCCAGACGGCACTGCGGTTGCACACCTTGCTGCACGGAGGCGTCGACCTAGAGGGCGGCCCAGGCCAGGACGGCTGGTAACGGCCTCGGCGGCCGTCGGACCGCCCTCCGAGGGGGTTCCAGCGCTGTCCGCATACGGAACCCGGTGGCCGACGGGTCTCGGGGCACCTCCTAGGCTGGCCCGGTGCGGGTTCGGAATCGTTGGGTGATCCTCTCCGTCAGCATGGCCGCGCAGATCGCCAGCGTCGCCGCCATGTACGGGGTCCCCTACGTCCTCCCCCAGCTCCGGGACGCGTACGGGCTCTCCACCGCGCAGGCCGGGATGCTCGTCGGCCTCCCCGCCTTCGGGCTCCTGGTCACCCTGCTCGCCTGGGGCGTCGTCATCGACCGGGTCGGCGAGCGCCCCACCATGGCGCTCAGCCTCCTCCTGACCGCCGGGGCGCTCGCCCTGCTCCCCCTGGCGGCCGGCCCCTGGACGGTCGGCGGGGTCCTCTTCCTCGCCGGGGCCGCGGGCGGCCCGGTCAACGCGGCGAGCGGACGCCTCATCCTCTCCTGGTTCTCCGCCCGCGAGCGCGGCCTGGCGATGGGCATCCGGCAGTCCGCCCTCCCCCTCGGCATGGGGATCGCCGCCGTCGTGCTCCCCGTGGCCGCCGAGCGCTGGGGGTTCATCGGCGCGATGCTGCTTCCCGCGGCCCTGGCCGCGGCCGCCGCGCCCACCGTGCTACTGCTGTCGCCCCCTCCGCAGCGGGAGGCGACCGGCACGGGCGGCGGTCGGGGCACGCGGCCAGGAGAGGAGGCGGGACCGGAGGGGAGCGGCCACTCCGCGCGCGGTGCGTCCGGCTCCCCCTACCGCGCCTGGACCATCTGGCGGGTCCACGGCGTCAGCATGCTCCTGGGCGTCCCCCAGATCTCCCTCATGGCCTACGCCCTCGTCTACCTGGTGCAGGAGCACGGCTGGTCGGCCCCCGCCGCCGGCGCCGTCGTGGCCGCAGCCCAGGTCCCGGGGGCCGCCGGACGGCTCCTGCTCGGCCTGGCCTCCGACCGGATCGGCGACCGGATGCGCCCGGTGCGCGTCCTCGCCTCGGTCTCCACGTGCTGCCTGCTGCTCCTGGCCGCCGTGCCCGGTCCCGCACCGTGGACGGCGGTGCCGCTGCTGCTGGTCTGCCTGGTGCTGTCGATGAGCCACAACGGGCTCACTTTCACCTCGGTCGCCGAGATCGCCGGGACCGCGTGGGCCGGGCGGGCGCTGGCGGCGCAGAACTGGCTCCAGGCCGTCAGCACCACCCTCACCCCGGTGATGATGGCCCCGGTGATCGACGGCGCGGGGCTGCCCGCCGTGTTCGCCGCCTGCGCGGTGTTCGCGGCGGCCGCGGCCGCCGCCGTCCCCGTCACTTCAAGGAGATCGTGACCGTCTCGCCGCCGTCGTCGTCCCCGTCCTCGCGGGAGGCGGACTCCGTGCCGGAGGCGACGGTGATCCCGGTCGGGTTCCCGACCTGCGGCAGGGCCTCCTCCTCGGGCACGTTCACCATGCTGTGCGCGGCGTAGACGAGGTACTCCCAGAGCCGGGCGTCCAGCTCCCGGGGCAGCTCCAGGGAGTCCACGGCGGCGCGCATGTGCTCCAGCCACCGGTCGCGCTCGGCGGCGCCGATGCGGAAGGGGAAGTGCCGCATGCGCAGGCGCGGGTGGCCGCGCCGCTCGGAGTAGGTGCGCGGCCCGCCCCAGTACTGCATCAGGAACAGGCGCAGGCGCTCCTCGGCCGGGCCCAGGTCCTCCTCCGGGTACATCGCCCGGAGGACCGGGTCCCCGGCGACCCCTTCGTAGAAGCGGCGGACGAGGCGGGTGAACGCCTCCTCGCCGCCGACGGCGTCGTAGAACGTCACTTGGTCATCGCGCGCGGAAGTCATAATCGGCTGCCAGCTTATGCGCCCCCGCCGCCGAGGGCGAGTCCGCGGACGGAGATCACGGGCGCGGGAATACGACGGGCCGCGGCGGCGCGCTGAGCCGCCGTGACGCGGCGCGGGGCGGGGCCCTTCCGGGTGCCCGCCGCGCGCCGATGCCGGACCGTCCGCGTCCTCCGTCAGTCGCGGGTGAGCTTGCGGTGGGTGACGGCGTGCGGCCGGGCCGCGTCCGGGCCCAGGCGCTCGATCTTGTTCTTCTCGTAGGCCTCGAAGTTGCCCTCGAACCAGAACCAGTCCGAGCCGCCCTCCCAGGCCAGGATGTGGGTGGCGACGCGGTCGAGGAACCAGCGGTCGTGGGAGGTGATCACGGCGCAGCCGGGGAAGTCCAGCAGCGCCTTCTCCAGCGACCCCAGGGTCTCCACGTCCAGGTCGTTGGTGGGCTCGTCCAGCAGCAGCAGGTTGCCGCCCTGCTTGAGGGTGAGCGCCAGGTTCACCCGGTTGCGCTCGCCGCCGGAGAGCACCCCGGAGGGCTTCTGCTGGTCCGACCCCTTGAACCCGAACGCGGCCGTGTAGGCGCGGCTGGGGATCTCGACGTTACCGACCTGGATGAAGCTCTCCCCGTCGGAGATGGCCTCCCAGACGTTCTTCTTGTCGTCGATGCGGGCGCGGTACTGGTCGACGTAGGAGATCTTGACCGTGTCACCGACGGCGATGCTGCCGCTGTCCGGCTCCTCCTCGCCGACGATCATCTTGAACAGCGTGGTCTTGCCGACGCCGTTGGGGCCGATGACACCGACGATGCCGTTGGGCGGCAGGGAGAAGCTCAGGTCCTCGATGAGGATCCGGTCCTCGAAGCCCTTGGTGAGGTTCTTGACCTCGACCACGCTGGTGCCCAGGCGCGGGCCCGGCGGGATCTGGATCTCCTCGAAGTCGAGCTTGCGCGTCTTGGCGGCCTCGGTGGCCATCTCCTCGTAGCGCTGCAGGCGGGCCTTGCTCTTGCTCTGGCGGGCCTTGGCGTTGGAGCGCACCCACTCCAGCTCGTCGGCGATGCGCTTGGCCTGCTTGGCGTCCTTCTGGCCCTCGACCTTGAGGCGGGAGGCCTTGTTGTCGAGGTAGGTGGTGTAGTTGCCCTCGTAGGGGTAGAAGTGCCCGCGGTCCAGCTCCAGGATCCACCCGGCGACGTGGTCGAGGAAGTACCGGTCGTGGGTGATGGCGACGATGGTGCCGGGGTAGTTCGCCAGGTGCTGCTCCAGCCACTGCACGCTCTCGGCGTCCAGGTGGTTGGTGGGCTCGTCGAGCAGGAGCAGGTCGGGCTGCTCCAGCAGGAGCTTGCACAGCGCCACACGGCGCTTCTCGCCGCCGGAGAGCTGGGAGATGGAGGCGTCGCCCGGGGGGCAGCGCAGGGCGTCCATGGCCTGGGCGAGCTGGCTGTCCAGGTCCCAGGCGTTGCGGTGGTCGAGCTGCTCCTGAAGCTTGCCCATCTCTTCGAGGAGCTCGTCGGAGTAGTCGGTCGCCATCTTCTCGGCGATCTCGTTGAAGCGGCTCATCATCGCCTTGGTCTCGGCGACGCCTTCCTCGACGTTCTCCAGGACCGACTTGTCGGCGTCGAGCTCGGGCTCCTGGGCCAGCAGGCCGACGGTGAACCCGGGCATCAGGCGCGCCTCGCCGTTGGACGGCTGCTCCAGGCCGGCCATCACCTTCAGCAGGGTGGACTTGCCCGCGCCGTTCGGCCCCACGACACCGATCTTGGCTCCGGGCAGGAAGGAGCCCGACACGTTGTCCAGGACGACTTTGTCGCCGTGCGCCTTGCGCACGTTCTGCATGGTAAAGATGTACTCCGGCATGCCTCCAGCCTAGGGCGTTCGCGCATGTGCCCGGCACACGATCAGGGCGTCGGACCCTCCGCGTCCGGGGGTTCCGCACGGTCGGCCGGGCGCTCTCGCGGGTGCTCCGGCACCCCCTCCCCCGGCCCGCCCGCCGGAGGGCCCACCGGGCGTCCCGCCGGGTGTCCCCCCGAGCGCCCCTCCGGGGAGTTGCGCTCCAGCCACTCCGGGGTCACCGGACGCCACCGGTCCGGGGAGAGCCGGTGGTCCACGGCCTGGCGGATCAGTGCCGCCATCGAGTAGCGCGGGGCCAGGCGGGCGACCCGGTCGAGCGCCGCCTCGGCGAGCGGGGCGTCGCCGCCCAGCCAGGCCGCGAAGGCCAGCAGCGACCCCGGGGCGGCGGCATAGGCGGGGTCGGCCATACGGAACACCCGGCGCCACAGGTCGGCGTGGAGGGCGGCGTTCTCGGCGCGGATGTACACCCAGGCCTCGTCCCGGACCCGCACCGACACCAGCAGCAGCGCGA
Organism: Nocardiopsis endophytica; assembly: GCF_027706725.1. Classification (GTDB taxonomy): domain Bacteria; phylum Actinomycetota; class Actinomycetes; order Streptosporangiales; family Streptosporangiaceae; genus Nocardiopsis_A; species Nocardiopsis_A endophytica. The sequence goes on along the minus strand of NZ_JAQFWQ010000066.1, from coordinate 3,641 downwards.
GCCAGGCCACCCGGTCGGCCCCGCCCGGCGCGCGTCCGGCGAGCGCCCCGGCCACGGCGGCCCGGACCTCGCGCAGGCCTTCGGCGCGGAAGGCGGTGCCGAAGGCCGAGTGGCCGCCGCCGTCCCGGCTGCTCCACATGCGGGCGCAGCGGGCCTCGGCGGCGGCGGTGGCGCGGTCCATCCGGTCGCGCTCGGGCCCGTCCACGGGGGCCACCTCCCCCACCGCCCCGCCCGCATCCGTCGGCCCGCCACGCAGGGCGGCGGGCGGCACGACCGGGGGACCGCCCCGGGGCACCGGGACCCCTTCGGCCGGGCAGCAGTCGGGCGAGGGGCACAGGTAGGACCAGTACCGCCCGTCGGTGACGCGGAGGGCGTCGCGCAGCTCGATGCCGTGGAGCGGGACGGCCCGGCGCAGCGCGTCCATGCGCGGGGTGATTTGTGCGGCGGGGCCGTAGCCGACGGCGAGCGCCGAGCCGCACCCTTCGGCCGCGAGCGCCTCGGCGGTGGCCCGGGCGAATTCGTCGGGCGGCTCGTCGGCGGGGGCCGACAGGGCGATGCGGACCCGGCCGGTCGGACCCCGGAGGCCGAGCACGACGACGGAGTCGTCGGGCGGGCGCCCGAGGAGGGCGGGGACGGCACGGATGACGTCTTCGGGGCGGCGCAGCGCGACCATGGGGGCCGCGCCGCCCGGGGGCATGCGGTCATCTGAGGTCATGCGCCCACTGTGCAGGCGCCGTCACGCACGGCGGGGGTGCGTTCTCCGCCTGTGGAAAAGCGGGCGCGCCCCGCTCAGGAACCGCGGGCGGTGCGGCGGGCCGGGGCCTGGTCCGCCCGCTGCTGGCCGGGGACCAGCCCCTCACCGGTCATCGGCAGGCGCACGCGGTCCCGGCCCGCGTCCTTGGCCCGGTACAGGGCGAGGTCGGCCAGGGCCATCAGGTCGACCAGGTCGTCCCCGTGCACGTGGAGCAGCGCCACTCCGATCGACACCGTCACGTCGATCGGCACCCCTTCCACCAACGGCCGCAGCGCGCTCACGCGCCGGCGCAGGCGCTCGGCCACCTTGCACGCGTCGGCCAGGTCGGTCTCGGGCAGCAGGACGACGAACTCCTCCCCGCCGAACCGCCCGATGACGTCGCGCGGGCGCAGCTGCCCGTCCAGGGTCGTGGCCACCGCGTGCAGGATCTGGTCGCCGACCAGGTGGCCGTAGGTGTCGTTGACCCGCTTGAAGTGGTCGATGTCGACGATGAGCACGGCCGCCCGCTGCCGGTCCCGGAGCGCCTGCTCGATGACGGTCCCCGCCTCCCGCTCCCAGGTGGCGGCGTTGAGCAGCCCCGTCTTGGGGTCGTTGCGGGCCGCCGCCTGGAGCTGCTGGTACATCAGGCTGCGCTGGAGGAGCAGCACCGGCGGCAGGGCGATGGCCAGCAGCAGCACCGACAGGCCGGACAGGATGGCCACCGTGATGCCCACGCACAGCTCCACGCTGTCGACGGTGACCGCCTCCCGGTCCCACAGCAGGCGGCGCCAGGGGGCGTCGGGCGCGCTGAGCCGGACGGCGACGGTGATGACCGCGGTGTTGAAGACGGTGAACAGGGCGCAGCACACGAACGCCAGCAGCGCCCCGGAGGGGGTGAACAGCACCTCGGGGACGGCCCGCTCGGCCTCCCCGGCGGGGATGTCGGCCACCGTGTGGAAGAGCCACGACGACGCCGCCCCGGCGATCGCGACCGAGGCGGCGTTGAACACCCTGCGGTGCACCATGGTGCGCCGTATGCGGAACTGGAGGAGGAGGTAGACGGGGATGGGGATGAGCAGCGAGTAGACGGGTGGCAGGAGCAGGAGGGTCGGTATCCACCAGGCGCCGAAGAGGTCCCGGGTGAGGCCCGAGGGGGTGCCGAGGCGGCGCATCGCCTCCACGCACAGGGCCGCGCACAGGACCAGGGCCGAGAAGAGGAGGGTGTCGCGGAGGCGGAGCGGCGCGGACACCGCGGCGGGGACGAGTGCGACGAGCGCCGTCAGGAGCACGACCCCCATGAAGGCGAGCATCGGGGGCGCCTGGCGGAAGACGGGCCATCCGCGCACCTTCTTCACCAGGGACCGCGCGCAGGGCGTGACGCACCGCTCGGCCACCGCCACCTCGACCTCCCCCGATCGCACCCACAGTCACGCCGAGGACGGAAGTCCTCGCCCGTGTATTACAGCCAGTGACACCCTAATCGCCGATTGTGCTGACGCGAGCGGAAACGAATACATTCAGCGCCGGGATGCCCTGGAGAGTCGGGGCTTTCCACCGGAAGCGGACCAAGCGCCACGACGACGGAGCGTGGTCGCGTGCCCTGGGGCCCTGCCGGATCGCCCTCACCAGGCGCCGGGAGAGAGGCCGAGGGAAGGTCGCCCCTGAGGAGCCGTCGGCGACACTCAAGCCAGCGCCGCCGGGCGGCAGGCGTGTGCATGGTCCCCGTGATGGGCGGCGACGGAGACAGCCTGGCGGTTCCCTGACATCGCCAGCCGTCCGGCAGCCCTCGGAGCGGTCAAGGTGGCCGGGCGGCTCAGCAGGTCCCCCGCTCATGGGCCCCAGCCGGGCGGCGGGCCGCCGGGGCGCGGCGTGGAGGGCGGCGACGACGAAGGCCAGCAGCCCATCCGGTAGCGCTGTCGACTGCAAGGCGTGCACGTGGTCGGCGTGGTGGGCGGCGACGGAGCAAGCGGGGCGGTTCCCTGGCCTCGCCAGCCGTCCGGCAGCCCCCGGGCGGTGCGGGCGGTGGGCGGCCCAGCAGGTACCCCGCTCACGGACCCCGGCCGGGCGGCGGGCCGCCGGAGTGCGGCGTGAAGGGCGGCGACGACGAAGGCCAGCAGCCCATCCGGTAGCGCTGTCGGCCGCGGCGCGTGTACATGGTCACCGTGATGGGCGGCGACGGCGACAGCAGGGCGGTTCCCCGGCCCCACCTGCCGTCCGTCCGGTCGCTCGCGGTCCAGGCGGCAATGCGACAAGGAGGGCGGATGGTCGCCCGCGTTCGTGGCGCCCGTCGACCCAGTGCGCCCCTGCCCGGCGATGATCTCGACAAAGGTGCTGTCATTCCGGCGGTTTTGACAGCACTCTTGTCGAGATCATCGCCGAAGGGGGCGAGCGAAGGGGTGCGGGGGCATCCAGCGTCGTAAAACCGACGCCTGATCAGCCAAAAAGCGTCGATTCCACGACACAGGATGCCCGGCCCCCTCCCCTGCTGCCCGTTATGCCCGGTATCCGCCGCCCGGGAGGCCTGCTCCGCGATGATCTCGGGGAACTCGGGGTTAAACCGGACACGATAAGCCCGACTTCCCCGAGATCAACGACAGCGCACCCCCGCACCGCCCGGGGGCTGCCGGACGGCTGGCGAGGCCCGGGAACCGCCCCGCTTGCTCCGTCGCTGCCAACCACGCCGACCACGCACACGCGCCGCGGCCGACAGCGCTGCCGCATGGGCCGCCGACCTGACCTCGTCGCCGCCCTCCACCTCACACCCCGACGACCCGCCGCCCGGCTGGGGCCCGTGAGCGGGGGACCTGCCGAGCCGCCGCCCAGACCGCCCGGGGGCTGCCGGACGGCAGGCAGGGCCCGGGAACCGCCCCGCTTGCTCCGTCGCTGCCAACCACGCCGACCACGCACA
>NZ_JAQFWQ010000065.1 GCF_027706725.1 Nocardiopsis endophytica | reverse complement strand
CGCGACCACGGAGCTCGGCGGCCACCGCCCCGACCGGGGAGGACACCGGCACCCCATGAACCAGAACCTGAGGCGGCCCGGAAGCGTCGCCTCTCCCGGGATCAACGCGGGGTCCGCCCGAGCAGCCGGGCCGCGTGGCGGCCCGCGGCGGCCGACGCAAGGAAGCACGCCTTGTCCTCGTCCAGCGTCCGGCCCATGGTCGACAGACGCAGCGGCAGTTCCCGCAGCGCCTCCTCCAGGCCGTCCACGGAGACCTCCACCAGCCGGTGCCGGCCGCCCAGCGGGGCGGCCTCCGCCGCCACGCGCTCGCCGAACGCGCCCGGCAGCACCGGAACCGGCACGTCCGCCCGCGCCGCGGCGACCTTCCCGTAGGCGGTCAGGCTGTGGTGCGACACCCCCCGGTGGCGCTCGCGCGCGTCGGCCCCGCTCACCCGCAGCGCGGCCACCGGGCGCCCGCCCAGCACCGACGCCGCGTTGACCGCCTCGCCCGCGGCCACCCCCGAGAACCCCCACGGCGTGCCCGTGCCCAGGTTCCCCGGCCCCTGCGCGACCACCGCGAGGTCGGCGCCCAGCACGTGCCGGGCGGCCAGCAGCCCGCTGTGCACCGTCACCGCCTCCAGGTCGCCGCCGAAGGCCTGCCCGGTGGTCACCGTGGCCGTCAGCAGCCCCGCCTCCCGCAGGGCCGCCGCCGTCCGGGAGAACGCCGCCGGGAGCGCTCCGCCGTCGAGCATCACGTACACCGCGCGCAGCCCCGGCCGCTCCAGGTGGGCCCCGGCCAGCACGGCGGGCAGGGCCGAGTGCAGGTCGGCGGTGACCACCGGCATGCCGTCCACGCTCTCGGCGTCGCGCAGCAGCTCATGGGTGGGGGCGTCCTGCCCGTCGGCGCCCAGGACCGCGGTCTGCACCGGGGTGTAGCGCGCCTTGACCAGGTGGCCGGGGGCGGGCGCGTCCGGCGGCAGCCGGTCCGGCAGGGCCACCACCATGGCGTACCCGCCGGTGCCCAGCCCCAGGTCCAGGGCGGTGGTGTTGAGCAGCACGCGGTCGCCCTCCTCGGGGCTGCCGACCAGGTCGGTGTAGGCGAGGGCGCGGCATGTGGCCGCTGTGCCGCCGGCGCCCGGGGAGGCGTCCGCAGAGGGGCCGGCACCGCCGTGCGCGGGAGCGCCCGCCGGGGGGTCCCCGGAGCCGTCCCCCAGGCCGGGCCCCAGCCGGACCTCCAGCTCGACCGCGCCGGGCCATTCCCGGCCCGTCCCCAGTACCCGTCCTTCACGCCATCGAATCACGGAAATGACGGTACCTTCGGGGCTGAAGGCCGCCTCGGCGGCGCGCGGCGATGCGGGGAGGAACGGATCCGCCGATGTCCAGAAAGAAGACGGAGCGCCAGCTCAACCTGGTGATCTGCCTGCTGTCGACCCGGCGGTACCTCACGGCCCGGGAGATCCGTGCGACCGTGGCCGGATACGAGGAGGCCGACAGCGACGGCGCGTTCAAGCGCATGTTCGAGCGGGACAAGAAGGAGCTGCGCCAGAGCGGCATCCCCGTCGAGACCGGCGGCGGGGACATGTGGAGCGGCGAGGAGGGCTACCGCATCTCGCGCGCGGCCTACACCCTCCCCGAGATCGAGCTGCTCCCCGACGAGGCCGCCGTGCTCGGCCTGGCCGCCCGCGCCTGGCGGCACGCCGCGCTGGGCGAGGCCGCCGCCGGGGCGATGATGAAGCTGCGCGCCGCCGGGGTGCCCACCGACTCCGACGCCGCACCCGCGGTCACCCCCGTGCTCGCCACCGACGAGCCCGCCTTCCTGCCCATGTGGCAGGCGGTGCGCGACCGCCGCCCGGTCGCCTTCGACTACCGCAAGCCGGGAGCGCACGCCCCCGAGCGGCGGGTGCTGGAGCCCTGGGGCGTGGTCAACGTGCGCGGTCGCTGGTACGTGGCCGGGCGCGACCGCGACCGCGGGGAGCGGCGCGTGTTCCGCCTCGGGCGCGTGGCGGGCGAGGTGGAGGTGCTCTCCTCGGGCCCGCCGGTGCGCGTCCCCGACGGGGTGGACGTGCGGTCGGTGGTGCGCGCGCACCGCTCCGAGCCCGAGTACACCGCCCGCCTGCTGGTGGCCGAGGGCTCCGCGCACGAGCTGCGCCGCGCCGCCCGGCGCGTCGAGGCCGGGGCGCGGCTGGACGAGGGCCGCGACGGCCGTCCCGGGCGGACCTGGGACCTCCTGGAGCTTCCCTACGCCGACCTGCGGCACCTGGTTGGCGCGGTGGCGCGGTTCGGCGACCGGGTCGTGGTCACCGAGCCCGCCGACGCGCGCGAGGCCGTCGTGGCCCACCTGCGCGCCGTCGCCGACCGCGCCCCGGAGGGGGAGGGCGCCGGGGACGGCGCCGCCGGGGACGGCGCGGGGGACCGGCGGGTCAGCGCCTCGGCCGAGCAGCTGCGCCGCCTGCTGATGCTGGTGCCCTACGCGCTGAGCCACGACGTGCGGGTGCCGGACGTGGCGGCCTCCTTCGGCCTGTCCGAGCGGCAGGTGCTCAAGGACCTGTCGCTGCTGTGGATGTGCGGCCTGCCCGGGTACACCCCCGGCGACCTGATCGAGGTCGACCTGGAGGCGGCCGAGGAGACCGGCGAGATCATCATCGGCAACGCCGAGGCGCTGGCGGCCCCGCTGCGGCTCACCGCCGACGAGGCGGCCAGCCTGATCGTCGGCCTGGAGCTGCTGGGCGAGCTGCCCGGCGCGGCCGGCGGCGACGCCCTCAAGCGGGTCGGCGAGAAGCTGCGGGCCGCCGCGGGCGCGGCGGCCGAGGAGTTCGCCGACTCGGTCGCCGTCCGGGTGGACCTGGACGAGGACGAGCGGGAGAAGCAGCGCCGCTGCGGCGAGGCGCTGCGCGCCGGGCAGCGGCTGCACCTGCGCTACCTGTCCGGCTACGAGGACGAGGTCACCGAGCGCGACGTCGAGCCGATGGGGCTGGTCGTCCAGGACGGGCACGCCTTCCTGGAGGGCTGGTGCCGCCTGCGCGGCGGTGTGCGGCTCTTCCGGATGGACAGGGTCCTGGACCTGACCGTGCTGCCGGAGGCGGCGCGGGTGCCCGAGTCGGCCCGGCGGCGGGACCTCAGCGGCGGGGTCCTGCAGCTCTCCGAGGACGACGCGCGGGTCACCCTGGAGCTGGAGCCCGAGGCCCGCTGGGTGGCCGAGGACTACGTGTGCAGCGGCCTGGAGGAGCTGGGCGGCGGCCGCCTGCGCGCCACCCTGCGCAGCCCGGCGCCGCGGTGGGTGCGGCGGCTCGTCCTGCGCCTGGGGCCGCAGGCGCGCGTGGTGGCCCCGGCCGAGCTGGCCGAGCGGGTGCGCGAGGACGCCGCCCGCGCCCTGCAGGGGTACGGCGACCGGCCCAGGGGGTGAGGGGGCGGCGCGGTTTCGGCCGGAAGGCCCCGGGTCCGGCCGGATCGTGATGTATTCGTCCGGTGCGCGACACTTGTGGGCCGGGCGGGTTTCACGTTCGACCGAGTATGGTGGTGGTCGTGCTCGCGATCCTCGGCCTCGCCGCTGTGACCCTCGTCGGCCTGCTCCTCGTGGCGGTGCTGACCGCCCGCATGCTGGCCGAGCTCCGCCGCCTGCGCGCGCAGGTCGAGCGGACCCGGGGCGAGCTCGAACCGCACTACCGCGCCTACCGTGCGCGGACCCGCGGCGCGGGCCAGGGGGTCCGATGAGCCCCCGAATCGGGCGCCGCCGGAGAGCGCGTACGATCAAAGGTGCAGGTAGCGCCTGGGAAAGAGGTTGAAGTCATGGGTATGGACTTTCGGACGCTGCTGATCCTGCTGCTGATCGCACTCCTGCTGTTCGGCGCGTCCAAGCTGCCCACGCTCGCGCGTTCGCTCGGCAAGAGCGCCCGCATCCTGAAGACCGAGGCCAAGGGCCTGGTGGACGAGGAGAACGGCGAGCGCAAGGAGGGCCAGGAGGCCGCCCAGGAGGGCCAGGCCCCGTCCGCGCAGGCGCAGGGCGCGCAGGCCCAGCAGCAGGAGCGCCAGTACCCCGAGCTCCCCGCGGGCCAGCGGATCGTGAACGAGAAGGGCGAGCCGGTCCGGCGGTACGAGGACTGACCGGCGCGGGCGGGCGGTGCGCCCGCGGTTAGGGACGGACAGGATCGCGGGCCCGAGCGGCCCGCTTCGAGGAGCGTTTGCGGGCGATGCAGTACGGGCGACAGCGGCGTAGGCCCCCCAAGGACCCGGAAGGGCGCATGCCGCTGATGGACCACCTGCGCGAACTGCGCAGCCGGGTCGTCAAGGCGGCCCTGTTCATCGCCGTGGGCGTCGCGGCCGGGTTCGCCGTGTTCGACCCGGTGTGGAGGGCGCTGCAGGCGCCCTACTGCCGGCTGCCGGCCGAGGTCCGCGACGGCGGCCAGGGCTGCGAGCTCATCTTCACCGGCATCTTCGACCCCTTCTTCCTGCGCTTCAAGGTCGCCATCGTCATCGGGCTGCTGGTGGCCAGCCCCTTCTGGCTCTACCAGCTCTGGGCGTTCGTGGCCCCGGCGCTGCGCGGCAAGGAGAAGCGCTACACCTACTTCTTCGTCGCCGCCGCCGTGCCGCTCTTCCTCACCGGGTCCGGGCTGGCCTACTACATCACCGGGCTGGCGCTGCAGGTCCTCTTCGGGTTCGCCACCGAGGACATGGTGGCGATGATCACCATCACGAACTACCTGAACTACATGATCCTGATGATCCTGGTGTTCGGGTTCGCGTTCGTGACGCCGCTCCTGGTGATCCTGCTGAACCTGCTCGGGGTGGTCACGCACGCCGGGCTCGCCAAGTGGCGCCGGCTGATCATCTTCGCCATCTTCGTGCTGTCGGCCATGGTCACCCCGGCCGAGCCGATCTCCATGCTGGCGCTGGCGGTGCCGCTGATCGTGCTCTTCGAGATCGCCGAGCTGTTCTGCCTCCTGCACGACCGGCGCCGGGCCGCGGGGGAGGACGACGGGCTCGCCGACGACGAGCTCTCCCCGCTGGATGACGCCGAGGACGCCGCCGGGGACGACGCGAGGCGCTAAGGTCGCCCCGTAGCGGCCTGTGCGCCCCGGGTGGCGGACCCCGGGGCCGGGCCTCCCCTCGCCGGAAAGGACTCGGCCATGAGCGAAGAGAACAAGCGCGAACTCCCGCCCGAGGCCATGGGCAACGAGAAGTGGCACGACACGACGGACGCGGTCTGGTACCGCTCGTCGCTGTCGCGGGAGGACTCCGAGGCGATCGTGGAGGTCGCCAAGTTCGATGACGGCTTCCGCGCCGTGCGCGACGGCAAGAACCCCGACAAGGGGATCCTGTTCTTCACCCCGCAGGAGTGGGAGGCCTTCGTGCTCGGCGCGAAGGACGGGGAGTTCGACATCCCCGAGGAGTACCTGACCGAGGAGGAGCGCCGCATCCAGCGCGGCGAGGTCGAGGTGCACGCGGTGCCCTCGCCCCTGAACAAGCGCCGCCCCGAGGACGAGGGCCAGGGGTAGGACGAGGAGGAGGCCGAGGGGGCGCGGCGGGCTACCGGTCGGTATCCTCGCTGCACCCGGGCTCGCCCGGGTGCAGCCCCCCGGATCCGGCCTGACAGGAAAGCCCCCCATGTCGCGCAGCATCGCCGTCCTCGTCAACCCGTCCTCCCGCGGCGGCCGGGCCGCCGTGGCCGCCCGCCGCCTGCTGGACGAGCTCCGCTCCGCCGGTGCGCACACCACCGTGCTGGCCGGGCGCTCGGCCGCCGACAGCGCCCGGCTGGCCCGGGAGGCCGCGGAGAAGGGGCCGGACGCGCTGGTCGCGGTCGGCGGCGACGGGCTGGTCAACACCGCCCTGCAGGGCCTGGTGGGGACCGGCGTGCCGCTGGGCGTTCTGCCCGCCGGGACCGGCAACGACATCGCCCGGGAGTTCGGCATCGGCCCCTCCCCGGCCGAGGCCGCCCGCCGCGCGTTGCGCGGGTACGCGGTGGAGGTGGACGCGGTCTCCTGCGCCGGGGGCGAGCGCGGCCCCGGCTTCCACTACCTGAGCGTTCTGGCCTGCGGGTTCGATGCCCGCGTCAACGAGCGCGTCAACGGTTTCCGCCTCTCCCTGGGGTCGGCCAACTACCTGGTGGGCATCGCCGCCGAGCTGCGCGCGTTCCGCCCGGTGCCCTTCCGCCTGGAGGTGGACGGGCGCGTGCTGGAGGCCGAGGGCATGCTGGCGGCGGTGGGCAACACCCGCAGCTACGGGGGCGGTGTGCGGGTGTGCCCGGGGGCCCGCTCCGACGACGGGCTGCTGGAGGCGGTGTTCGTGCACGCGGTCGGGGTCCGGGACTTCCTGCGCTTCTTCCCCCGGGCGCTGAGCGGGTCCCACGTGGAGCTGGACGAGGTCGAGGTGCTGACCGGGCGCCGGGTGGCCGTCGAGGCCGAGCCGGGCGCCGACGGGCGCCCGGTGTCCGGGTACGCCGACGGCGAGCGGGTGGGCGCCCTGCCGCTGGTGTGCGAGGCGGTGCCGGGCGCGGTGCGGCTCCTGCAGTGACCGGCGGCCCCGGTGTGTCCGGTCGTCGCCGCCCGTGTCCGGAACGCCATAGGCTGGGGGCGATGAGTACGCACGCCGAGCGGTACGCCGCGTTCCGCCGCCGACAGGCCCAGAGCAGTCCCGACATCGAGGACTTCCAAGGGCTCTACGGATTCGAGTTCGATCCCTTCCAGGTGCGGGCGTGCCGGGCGCTCGAACAGGGCCACGGAGTGCTGGTCGCCGCCCCGACCGGGTCGGGCAAGACCATCGTCGGCGAGTACGCCGTGCACACGGCGCTGCGCGACGGGTCCAAGTGCTTCTACACCACGCCGATCAAGGCGCTGTCCAACCAGAAGTACAACGACCTGGTGGCCCGCTACGGGGCCGACCGGGTCGGGCTGCTGACGGGGGACAACAGCGTCAACGGCGAGGCGCCGATCGTGGTCATGACCACCGAGGTGCTGCGCAACATGCTCTACGCCGGCTCGCACACCCTGTCCGGGCTGGCGTTCGTGGTCATGGACGAGGTGCACTACCTCGCCGACCGCTTCCGCGGCGCGGTGTGGGAGGAGGTGATCATCCACCTCCCCGAGTCGGTGCGCATGGTGGCGCTGTCGGCCACCGTCAGCAACGCCGAGGAGTTCGGCGAGTGGCTGCAGCAGGTGCGCGGCGACACCACGGTCATCGTGGACGAGAAGCGCCCGGTGCCGCTGTGGCAGCACGTCATGGTCGGCCGCAGGCTGCACGACCTGTTCGTCCCGGCCGAGGACGCCTCCGGCGGGGACGACGGTGACGGGGACGGCGGCTCCGGGCGCAGGCGCACCCGCAGGCGCGACCGCGACCGGCGCGGCGGCGGTGGCGCCGACCCGGCCGTGCACGTGGAGGTCAACGGCGAGAAGATGCGGATCAACCCGCGCCTGATCCGCTTCGCGCTGGAGGACGACCGCATCACCCAGCTGGCGCACCGGCGGCGCCACCCGCAGAGCCGGGCCAAGGGCGGGCCGCGCCCGCGCGCCAAGCACGCCCCGCCCAGCCGGGTCCAGATCATCGACGAGCTCGACCGCGACGGCCTGCTCCCGGCGATCACCTTCATCTTCAGCCGCGCCGGGTGCGACGCCGCGGTGCGTGAGGTCGTCGGCTCCGGACTGGTGCTGACCACCGAGGAGGAGGCGGCCGAGATCCGCGACTACGCGGAGCGGCAGTGCGCCGACATCCCTCCGGCGGACCTGGCGGTGCTGGGCTACCACGACTGGCTGCGCGCCTTGGAGTGCGGCGTGGCCGCCCACCACGCCGGGATGCTGCCCACCTTCAAGGAGGTGGTGGAGGCCCTGTTCTCCCGCGGCCTGATCCGCGCGGTGTTCGCCACCGAGACGCTGGCGCTGGGCATCAACATGCCCGCCCGCACGGTGGTGATGGAAAAGCTCGACAAGTGGAACGGTGAGACCCACGCGCCGCTGACGCCGGGCGAGTACACCCAGCTCACCGGGCGCGCGGGGCGGCGCGGTATCGACGTCGAGGGCCACGCGGTGGTGGTCTGGCAGGCCGGGACCGACCCCGAGGCGGTGGCGGGCCTGGCCAGCACCCGCACCTACCCGCTGGACTCCAGCTTCCAGCCGTCCTACAACATGGCGGTCAACCTGGTGGGCCAGGTGGGCCGGGAGCGCAGCCGGAACATGCTGGAGGCCTCCTTCGCCCAGTTCCAGGCCGACCGGGCGGTGGTCGGGCTGGTCAAGCGGCTGCGCAAGCAGGAGGAGGCGCTGGCCGGGTACGCCGAGGCGGCCGAGTGCCACCTGGGCGACTTCATGGAGTACGCGGCCCTGCGGCGGCGGCTCAGCGACGTCGAGGCCGAGGGGTCGCGCAGCCGCAACGCGCGGCGGCGGGACGAGGCGGTCGAGGCGCTGGGGCGGCTGCGCCCGGGCGACGTGATCAGGATCCCGGCAGGGCGCAGCCGCGGCTACGCGGTCGTGCTCGACCCGGGACTGCGCGGCGACATGCCCGCGCCGCTGGTGCTCACCGTCGACAAGCAGGTGCGGCGGGTCAACGCGGCCGACTTCCCGACGCCGGTGGAGGCGGTCGGGCGGGTGCGGGTGCCCAAGTCGTTCTCGGGGCGCTCGCCCAAGTCGCGGGCGGACCTGGCGGCGACGCTGCGCAACAAGCTCAACGACGGGTCCATCGACACCCGGGGGGCGGCGCCGGTGCGCGGCCCCAAGGAGGAGGACCCGGAGATCGCGCGGCTGCGCGCCGAGATGCGGCAGCACCCCTGCCACGGGTGCGCCGACCGGGAGGACCACGCGCGCTGGGCCGAGCGCTACTTCCGGCTGCAGAAGGAGACCGACGGGCTGCGGCGCCGTGTCGAGGGGCGGTCGCACGTCATCGCGCGCACCTTCGACCGGGTGTGCGGGGTGCTCCAGTCGCTCGGCTACCTGGACCAGGAGAGCGGGGACGAGGTCACCGACGACGGGCGGGTGCTGGCGCGGCTGTACTCGGAGCTGGACCTGCTGGTGGCCGAGTGCCTGCGCCGCGGCGTGTGGAACGAGCTGGACCCGCAGGAGCTGGCGGCGTGCGTGGCCTCCCTGGTGTACGAGTCGCGGCGCAACGACGACCCGTTCCCCCGGGTGCCGGACGGCCCGGCGGGGGAGGCGCTGGAGGAGATGGAGCGCCTCTGGGGGGAGCTGCACGAGACCGAGCGCGAGCACCGGGTGTCGTTCCTGCGGCGGCCCGACATGGGGTTCGTGTGGGTCGCCCACCGCTGGGCGCGGGGGGACCGGTTGGACCGGATCCTCGGCGAGGCGGAGATGCCCGCGGGCGACTTCGTGCGGACGGCCAAGCAGCTGATCGACCTGCTGGGCCAGATCGCCGCGGCCGCCCCGGAGGAGGGCGGCGTCCGCCGCACCGCCCGAAGGGCCGTCGACCTGGTCAAGCGCGGCGTGGTGGCCTATTCGTCCGTGGGCTGAGGGGAAGCCGACCGGGCGGCGTATCCCGGGCACGGGTGCGGGTCGTTCGATGGGGCGAGGGCGGTGATTCCGCCACTCGTCCGGCCGCTTGGTGGTTGAATCGCCACTCTGGATGCCCGGCCCGGTGCGGAGGAGTCCGATGTCGCCCGGGCGGTGAGGGGACCAACGGCCCGAACCGGGGCGCGCCCGGTGTGGCGCGGGGGAGCGGCGGGCAGGGTCTCCGATCATGCGGTGGGGGCCGTGGGAGCGCCCATGAGAGGAGCGGACGTCGCCGATGCCTGAGCGGACCCTGATGGTCACCAACGACTTTCCTCCCCGCGAGGGCGGGATCGAGGTGTTCGCCTACGAGATGGCGCGGCGGCTGGCCGGGCCCGACGGCGCCGGGGTGACCGTCCTGGCCTCCGGGCGGCGCGGCGGCACGGCCGGTGAGAGCCCCGAGCGCTTCGACCGCCGCCAGCCCTTCGAGGTGGTGCGGGTCGACACCGGCATGCTCCTGCCCACGCCCAAGGTGGCCCGCCGGGCCGCCGCGCTGGCCGCCGAGCGGGGGTGCACGCGGGTGGTGTTCGGCGCCGCCGCGCCCCTGGGGCTCATGGCGGGGCGCCTGCGCCGTGACGGCGGGGTGCGGCGCATCGTCGGCCTCACCCACGGGCACGAGGCGTGGTGGGCGCGCCTGCCGGGGACCCGCCAGGCGCTGCGGCGCATCGGGGACGGCGCCGACCACCTGACCTACATCGGCGGCTACACCCGGGACGCGATCGCCCCTGCACTCTCGCCCGCCGCGCGCGACCGCATGGTGCGCCTGGCGCCGGGCGTGGACACGGGGCTGTTCCGGCCGGGCGGCGACCCCTCCCAGGTGCGTGAGCGCCACGGCCTGGGGGAGGGGCCGGTGGTGCTGAGCGCCTCCCGGCTGGTGCCCCGTAAAGGCGTCGACAGGCTGATCCAGTCGATGCCGTGGGTACGGGCGCGCTTCCCCGACGCGCGGCTGCTGGTCGTCGGCGACGGGCCGGACCGCGACCGGCTGCGGCGGCTGGCGGAGTGGACCGGCGTCGAGGAGGCGGTGGTGTTCGCCGGCCCGGTGGCGCACGACTCCATGCCGCCCTACTACGCGGCGGCCGACGTGTTCGCGATGCCGTGCCGGACGCGCAGGCTGGGCTTCGAGGCCGAGGGGCTGGGCATCGTCTTCCTGGAGGCGGCGTCGAGCGGCCTGCCGGTGCTCGCGGGGTCGTCCGGCGGCGCCCCGGAGACGGTGGCCCACGGCAGGACGGGCTACGTGGTCGACGGCGGCGACGCCAAGGAGGTCGCCGAACGGATCGCCCAGGTGGTGGGCGCCGAGTCGTCGGCCAAGGCGATGGGCGAGGCGGGCCGCAAGCGCGTGGAACGCGCATGGACGTGGGACGGCGCCGCCGAGCGCCTGGAGAGCCTGCTGGCGGAATAGCGGCAAGGCGCTCGCCAGGGCGGAATGTGGTGACAAAGACGGACGCTGACCTGGATTCCTTCGCGTCTGCCCTTTTCATCCCGCGCGATGTAGCCTTGATCCCTGGGGGTGCGTGCCTGGTACCCCCGCCTCGGGCAAGGGAGCCGTCATGGAGACGAGGCTCGTCCTTACGGCGCTTATTTCCGCGATCGTGGCGCTCGCCGTCGGTTTTCTCGGGGGATGGTTCTCCTATCAGGCTTATCTCTCCGCCTCATTGTCCGATATCGCGGCGGGCATCGAAGAGGACGCACCGGAGGCAGGGGACCAGGGCGAGCCGGTCGAGGAGGAGCCGGTCGCGGAGGAGTCGGGAGACGGCGTCGGCGCCGTGGCGCCGGAGGCGACCGGCCCCTCGGACGGCCTGTTCGAGTACGAGATCGACGGCACCGACACGGTCGATGCGTACAAGGACGAATTCTGCGGGGAGACGCACCAGCCGTCGGGGGAGCGGTTCATCGTCCTGGAGATCACGGCGACGAACATCGGAGACGGAGCGTCGATGCCGGCCGTGGACCCGGGAGAGGTGACCGGCTGGACCGAGGACGGCAGGGCCTTTGAAACGTCCTGGGACGTCTGTTCGTTCGCCGATGAGATCAACCCTGGCACCTCGACCCGCTACGAGGTCGTCTTCGACGTCCCGAAGGGGACGGAGTTCGCCGTGGTCCAGCTCTCCGGGTACGAGGCGCCGGATGTGGCGGTGATCGCGGCCGGGTAGGCGGTGGGTGCCCCCTGCCCGGCGCATGAGGCCGGCGGCGCGCTGCCCGGTGGGGCCTTTCCGCCCCGGACCTCCCGGGTCGTTGGGGTATGGGCTACAGTGCGGCATGTCACCATGTAGTAGGACGACCGAATAAATGGGCGTCCCCGTGTGAGCTGGTAGGGAACGATATGGCCGTTGAGCGCACGCTGCCCACCTCTGAGGGCCGGGACCTCCTCGAACTCGTCCGTGAGCTGGCGGTCAAGGAGGTCGCCCCGCGTGCGGCGGAGGGGGAGGAGAACGCCGAGTTCCCCCGCGACCTGTTCGCCCTGCTGGGCCGCTCCGGGCTGCTCGGGCTGCCCTACCCCTCCGAGTACGGCGGCGGCGACCAGCCCTACGAGGTCTACCTCCAGGCGGTCGAGGAGCTGGCCGGGGCCTGGCTCGCCGTCGGCCTCGGGCTCAGCGTGCACACCCTGTCCTCCTACCCCGTGGCGGCCTTCGGCTCCGACGAGCAGAAGGCCCACCTGCTCCCCGGCATGCTCGGCGGCGACCTCCTCGGCGCCTACTGCCTGTCCGAGGCCCACTCCGGCTCCGACGCCTCCGCCCTGTCCACCCGGGCGCGGCGGGACGCCTCCGGGTACACCGTCGACGGCTCCAAGTCCTGGATCACCCACGGCGGCCGCGCCGACTTCTACACCCTCTTCGCCCGCACCGGCGGCCCCGGCGCCTCCGGCATCAGCTGCCTGTACGTCCCGGCCTCCACCGAAGGGGTGGCCGCCGACGCCCCCGAGCGCAAGATGGGCATGTCCGCCTCGCCCACCGCGGTGGTGCGCTTCGACGGCGCCCGCGTGGGCACCGACGCCCTGGTGGGGGAGGAGGGTGCCGGGTTCGCCATCGCCCTGTCCGCCCTGGACTCCGGGCGGCTGGGCATCGCCGCCTGCGCGGTGGGCGTGGCCCAGGCCGCCCTGGACGCCGCCGTGGACTACGCCAAGGAGCGCCGCCAGTTCGGCCGCCCCATCGCCGAGCACCAGGGCCTGTCCTTCATGCTCGCCGACATGGCCACGAAGGTGGAGGCCGCACGCGAGCTCTACCTGGCGGCCGCCCGCCGCCGCGACGCCGGCCGCCCCTTCGGGACCCAGGCGGCCATGGCCAAGCTCTTCGCCACCGACACCGCCATGCAGGTCGCCACCGACGCCGTCCAGGTGCACGGCGGCTACGGCTACACCCGCGACTTCCCCGTCGAGCGCTACATGCGCGAGGCCAAGGTCCTGCAGATCGTCGAGGGCACCAACCAGATCCAGCGGATGGTGATCGGGCGCGCCCTGACCGGCGCGCGCTGAGGCCCGGCGCGCCTCCGGACCGCGCCCGCGCGACCGCAACCGGCCACGGGCGCGGCATCCGGTTTGACGCAAGGAAAACAGATTCGTAACAGGCGCCCGCCGATCACTATTAAGGCGGGACATTGCCTGATACCACAATGGCGTGAGCCGATGTGGCCCACGGCACAGCGTGTCCCCACCCCCGATGGGCCCGCCCGTCCCTGAGGAGGAGGCGGCGCGCGCCGTACGGATCGGGGCGGGTGGAGGCGCAACGTGGCGAGAGTCCGCTTGGACGGCGTGTACAAGATCTATCCCGACGGTACGCGCGCGGTCGACGACCTGCACCTGGACATCGCCGACGGCGAGTTCCTGGTGCTCGTCGGCCCCTCCGGGTGCGGGAAGACCACCGCACTGCGCATGGTGGCCGGACTGGAGGACATCAGCCGCGGCACCGTCGCCATCGGCGAGCGCACCGTCAACCGGGTGCCCGCACGCGACCGCGACGTGGCCATGGTCTTCCAGAGCTACGCCCTGTACCCCCACCTGACCGTCCGCGACAACATCGCCTTCGGCCTCCAGCTGCGGCGCATGCCCAAGGCCGAGATCGCCGAGCGGGTCGCCAAGGCGGCCGCCACCCTCGGCCTCACCGACCACCTGGACCGCAAGCCCCGCAACCTGTCCGGCGGCCAGCGCCAGCGCGTGGCCATGGGCCGGGCGATCGTGCGCAACCCCCAGGCCTTCCTGATGGACGAGCCGCTGTCCAACCTGGACGCCAAGCTGCGCGTGCAGATGCGCGCCGAGATCTCCCGCATCCAGCGCGACCTGGGCGTCACCACCGTCTACGTCACCCACGACCAGGTCGAGGCGATGACCCTGGGCGACCGGGTCGCGGTGATGAAGAAGGGCGTGCTGCAGCAGGTCGCCCCGCCCCAGGAGCTCTACGAGCGCCCCGTGAACCTCTTCGTCGCCGGCTTCATCGGCTCGCCCGCCATGAACCTGCTCCAGGGCCGCCTGGAGGGCGACGGCGACGGAGCCCTCCTCCATCTGGGCGACCAGGCCCTGGGCGTGCCCCGCGCGCTGCTGGCCGAGCGCCCGGCGCTGCGCGGCTACCTCGGCCGTGGGATCGCCGTGGGCATCCGCCCCGAGGACATGGAGGACGCCGACCTGGACGGCGCCGGGACCGACGGCGCGGCCGTGCTCTCCTCCACCGCCGACCTGGTGGAGGCCCTGGGCGCGGAGCTGCTGGTGCACTTCGCCGCCGACGCCCCGCCCGTGGTCACCGAGGACACCCGCGAACTCGCCCGGGACGCCGGGGCCGACGACGCGGCCGCCCCCGGCGGCGGCGCGATGATCGCCAAGTTCAGCCCCCGCTCACAGGTGGCGGAGGGCCGCCCGGTGCGGATCCGGGTCGACACCGGGCGCCTGTACTTCTTCGACCCTGACAGCGGTGCCGGGATCTGGGGGGAACCCGGGGAATCGGACTCCAGAGAGGTGCGCGATGACTGAACACGCATGGAGGCTGCGCGGCGGTGTCGCCGTCGCCGCGGCGGGAGCGCTGCTGGCGGCCGGGTGCGCGCCCGGCGACGGCGGCGCCCCGGGCGGCGGCGACCTGCAGGGCGTGCAACTCAAGGTCGCCGCCAAGTGGACCGGCGTGGAGCAGGACAACTTCGTCGAGGTGCTCAGCGCCTTCGAGGAGGAGACGGGCGCCACCGTCGAGTACGAGCCCACCGGCGAGGACACCGGGGCCTACCTTGGACCCAAGATCGAGGCGGGCGAACCGCCGGACGTGGCGCTGCTGCCCCAGCCCGGCCTCCTCGAGGAGTACGCCGCCCAGGACGCCCTGGTGCCGCTGTCCGGCGACGCCGCGGCCGCCCTGGAGGAGAACTACACCGACTACTGGAGCGACCTGGGGTCGGTCGACGGCGAGCCCTACGGCATCCTGCTCAAGGCCGCCCACAAGTCGATCGTCTGGTACCGCCCCGAGGCCTTCGACGCCGCCGGGGTCCAGCCCCCGCAGACCTGGGACGACATGGTGGGCACCACCGCCTCCACGCTCTCCGACGCCGGGGAGACGCCGTTCGCGATGTGCGGCGCCTCGGGCTGGACGCTCACCGACTGGTTCGAGAACGTCTACCTGTCCCAGGCCGGCCCCGACAAGTACGACCAGCTCACCGCGCACGAGATCCCCTGGACCGACGACTCGGTGGTCGACGCGCTGGAGACCATGGCCGAGGTCTGGGGCGAGGGCGACTACATGGCCGGCGGCACCGACGGCGCCGTGCAGACCGATTTCCCCACCTGCGTCACCCAGGTCTACGGGCAGCAGGACGCCGCCATGGTCTACGAGGCCGACTTCGTGGCCGCCAGTGCCGCCGAGGCCGGGGCCACCGTCGGCGACACCGCCCAGGCCTTCCCCTTCCCCGCGGTCGGCGACGCCGCCCCGGTGGTGGTCGGCGGCGACATCGCGGTGGCCATGAGCGAGAACGAGGGCACCCAGGAGCTGCTGGCCTACCTGGCCTCGCCCGAGGCCCAGACCACCTGGGCCGGGCTGGGCGGCTACCTGTCGGCCAACTCCCAGGTGCAGCCCGACGCCTACACCGACGAGTTCACCCAGCAGCTCTCGCAGACCGTGCTGGACGCCGGTGAGGACGTCCGCTACGACATGTCCGACCAGGTGCCCAGCCAGTTCGGCGCCACCGAGGGCCGCGGGATGTGGGCCGTGCTGCAGGACTTCCTGCGCGACCCGGGCGACCCCGAGGCGACCGCCCAAGAACTGGAGGACGCCGCGCAAGAGGCGTACTGACCCGGCCGGTCCGGCGGCCCCCGCACCCCGGGGCCGCCGGGCCCGCCGCCCCTTCGGCACCCCCCGACAACCGGAGAGGAGGGCGCGCGGCGCGCCCACCGGCGGGCCGCGCCGCACCGCGATGGCCCACACCCCCCAGCCGCCGGACGCGGACGGCGGCGCCGGCACCGTACCCGGCCCCGCGGACCCCGGCCCGCCCGGGCCCGACGGGACACGCACCGACGAGCAGGAGCCCGGACGCGCGGGAGCCCTGGGCCCGCCGAGCTGGCTGGCGCTGGCCTTCCTGCTGCCCGCCCTGCTGTTCCTCGGCGCCTACATGCTCTACCCCATCGGGTTCTCCGTGTACCGGAGCCTGTGGGACGCCCCCGGCACCACGTTCGTGGGGATCGACAACTACATCCGGATGTTCACCAACCCGCCCACGTTCGTGGCGCTGCGCAACAACGTGGTGTGGGTGGTGGTCGCGCCCATCGTGGTCACCGTCGCCGGGCTGATCTTCGCGGTGCTCACCGAGCGCATCCGCTGGGCCACCGCGTTCAAGCTCGTGGTCTTCATGCCGATGGCGGTCTCCTTCCTGGCCTCCGGCGTCATCTTCCGCCTCGTCTACGAGCAGGACCCCGAGCGCGGGCTGGCCAACGCCGTCATCACCACCGTGCAGGACACCGTCGCCCCGGCCGGGGACTACCCGGACGCGAGCCCCCGCGACGGCTCGGGCGTGGAGCCCGCGGACGGCGGCGGCTTCCGGCTCGGCGCGGAGGTGACCCCGGGGGACGAGCCCGCGATGGTGCCCCTGGTCGGGATCGCCGCCGACGACCTGCCCGGCGCGGCCGAGCCCGCCCGGGCGCCCGAGGCCCCCGCCGGCGACGCGGTGGCGGGCACCGTCTGGCTGGACTTCACCCCGGGCGGGGGAGGGACGGAGGGCGCCGTCGACCCCGAGGAGCGCGGGCTGCCCGGCGTCGGGGTGCGCCTCGTCGACGCCGACGGAGCGACCGCCGCCACCACCGAGACCGCCGACGACGGCACCTTCGCCTTCGAGGGCGTGGCCGGCGGCGCCTACACCGTGGAGCTGGACCCGCGCGACTTCTCCGAGCCCTACGCGGGCGTGACCTGGCTCGGGCCGACGGTCGTCACCCCGGCGATCATCGGCGCCTACCTGTGGGTGTGGGCGGGCTTCGCCATGGTGCTCATCGCCGCGGGGCTGTCGGCGATCCCCCGCGACGCCCTGGAGGCGGCGCGGGTGGACGGCGCCACCGAGTGGCAGGTCTTCCGCCGGGTCACCGTGCCGCTGCTGTCCCCGGTGCTGATGGTGGTGTTCGTGACCCTGATGATCTACGTGCTGAAGATCTTCGACCTGGTCTTCGTCATCGCACCGGGGTCGGTGCAGGCCGACGCCAACGTGCTGGCGGTGGAGATGTGGCGGGTGGCCTTCGGCGCCAACGACCAGGGGCTGGGCAGCGCGCTCGCGGTGTTCCTGCTGGTGCTGGTCGTGCCCGCGATGGTGTTCCAGATCCGACGGTTCCGCCGGGAGAACTCATGAGCGACGACGCTGCGACCACGGCGCCCGCGGGCGCGGGGCCGGACCCGCTGGCGGGGCCCGACGGCGCCGAGGGGGCGCCCCGGCGGTCGGCGGCCGCCCGCGCGGCCGCCCGGCTGGGCTCGGGCGCGGTCCAGCTCCTCCTGGTGCTGATCGCGCTGTTCTGGCTGGTGCCCACGCTGGGCCTGTTCGTGTCCAGCCTGCGGGCCCCGGCCGACAACGCCTCCTCGGGCTGGTGGACCGTGCTGGCCCGCCCGGCCGAGCTGACCCTGGAGAACTACGCCGGGCTGCTGGACAACCCGACCTTCGTGGGGTCGTTCTGGAACACGGTCCTGATCACCGTCCCCTCCACCCTGCTGATCGTGGCGATCGCCGCGCTGGCGGGGTACGCGTTCGCGTGGATGGAGTTCCCCGGCCGGGACTGGCTCTTCCTGGGCGTGGTGGGGCTGCTGGTGGTGCCCATCCAGGTGGCGCTGGTGCCGATCGCCCAGCTCTACGGCGGGGCCGGGATCTACGGCTCGATCGTGGGGGTGGTGCTGTTCCACGTGGGGTTCGGGCTGCCGTTCGCGATCTTCCTGCTGCGCAACTTCTTCGCGGCGATCCCCCGGGACCTGCTGGAGGCGGCGCGGATGGACGGCGGCCGGGAGCTGACGATCTTCCGGCGGGTGATCCTGCCGCTCGGCGGACCGGCGATCGCGTCGCTGACGATCTTCCAGTTCCTGTGGGTGTGGAACGACCTGCTGGTGGCGCTGGTGTTCGCCGACGCCGCCAACCAGCCCATGACCAAGGCGCTGCAGGCCGAGATGCGCCAGTTCGGGGCGAACATCGACGTGATCTCCTCGGGCGCCTTCATCTCCATGGTGGTGCCGCTGGTGGTGTTCTTCGCCTTCCAGCGCTACTTCGTGCAGGGCGTCATGGCGGGCGCGGTCAAGTAGCCGCCGTCCGGGGTGCACGGACCAGCAGGCGGGGGCGGGGCGCTTGCGCCCCGCCCCCGCCCTCGCTCAGGCCGTGCCCTGTGCGGGCCTCAGCGGTTGTCGGGGTGGCCGATGGCCAGCCCGCTGTCCTTGTCGAAGAAGTGGAGCTGGGTGACGTCCACCGACAGGGTGATGGGCTGCCCGGGCCGCACCTCGCTGCGCGGGTTGACGCGCGCGGTGAACACCGACTTGTCGCCCGCCAGGGGGAGCGTGGCCGCGGCGGCGTCCTCCTCGCCGTCCCCGGCGGCGTCGGCGGCCAGCGCGGCGGCCTCCTCGTGCTGCACCGGCGGGGCGTCGACGCTGAAGATCACGTTGATCTCGGTGCCCAGCTCCTCGGTGACGTCGGCGGTCACCCGCATGTCCGCGCCCTCGTGCGGGGCGAGCGCCGCGTCGTCGAAGTCGGAGGGGCGGATGCCCAGGATCAGCTGGCGCCCGAAGTAGTCCTTGAGGCCGTCGCGGGAGGCCACCACGCCGGCGGGGACGCTGACGGTGTGGTCGGCGAACTTGAGCACCGCGCCGTCGCCGTCGCGCTGCAGCTCGGCGCCGACGAAGTTCATCGCGGGCGAGCCGATGAACCCGGCGACGAACAGGTTGACCGGGTTGTTGAACAGGTTCTTGGGGGTGTCGACCTGCTGCAGGCGGCCCTCGCGCAGCACCGCGACCCGGTCGCCCAGGGTCATCGCCTCGACCTGGTCGTGGGTGACGTAGACGGTGGTGACGCCCAGGCGCTCGTGCAGCTGGTTGAGGGAGGCGCGCATCTGCACGCGCAGCTTGGCGTCCAGGTTGGACAGCGGCTCGTCCATGAGGAAGGCCTGGGGCTCGCGGACGATGGCCCGCCCCATCGCCACACGCTGGCGCTGGCCGCCGGAGAGCGCGGCGGGCTTGCGCTTGAGGTAGGTCTCCAGGCCGAGCATCTCGGCGGCCTCCTGCACCCGGCGCTGGATCTCGGGCTTGGCCACCTTGCGCAGCTTCAGGCCGAAGGCCAGGTTCTGCTCGACCGTCATGTGCGGGTACAGGGCGTAGTTCTGGAACACCATGGCGATGTCCCGGTCCTTGGGCGGGCGGTCGTTGACCACCTCTTCGCCGATGACCAGGTCGCCGGCGGTGATCTCCTCCAGGCCGGCGATCATCCGCAGGGCGGTGGACTTGCCGCAGCCCGACGGGCCGACCAGCACCATGAACTCGCCGTCGGCGATCTCCAGGTTGAGGTCGTCGACGGCCTTGACGCCGCCCGCGTAGACCTTGTCGACCCCGTCGAGGACGATTTTCGCCATGCTCGGGCTCCCGTGTCCGTGAGTGACCGATCCCGTGATCGATCCGACCTGACGTTTCGATCACATCGAACACGATCGGGCGGTTCTTGTCGATAGCGGAATCGATTTCGATCCGATTTCGGTCACAACGGGGCGGGAGGGGCGCGGGTGGGGGGAGCGCGCGGTGGCGGGCGGGTGACGGCCCGTGGGCGAAGTGGCGCCGAATCGTCAGGGTGCGTTAGCCTGTCGGCGGTTATCCCTTTCCGGACGCTTCGCGCGCCCGCGCCGGATCCACTCCGGGGCCGCGGTCCCGACACGGGCGGCGGTGGTTGCAGCGGAGGGACCGGAGTCTGGGTAATCTACTGACCAGTCCAGCACTGGACGGACCGGTCGAGCGGTCCGGCGCGTGCCCCACCGGCCGCCGCACCACGCACCAGGTGCGCTCGGAGGTCGGGTAGGCGCCGGGGTTCCGCGACCGGGCGGGGGGTTGGACCCGGAAAAGGCCCGAACATCCAGTAGACAACGGTCTCCGCGCTCGCCGCCGACGAGACGGATCCGGTCCGAAGGGTGCTTTCGGGCCTTTTCCGCGTCCCCCCATACCCCGCCCCGACGGGGCGGCCGTCCGGGAGGACGCCCGCCGCACGGCGGAAGGCGCGGGGAGGCCAGGGGACTCCGGGCCGCGGCACCCCCGCGCCGGGCGTCCCTCCGGGCCGGCACCGGCGATCCCCTGGCCCTCCGCGCCCCCACACGCCTCACGCGCTCACCGCCCTGTCCGGGGACGGCCCGACGCGCCGTCAATCCCGTGATCGGCGGCCTGCCCCTCGGTAGGTGGGCCCATCCGGCAGCGCCGTCGGCCGAAGCGCGTGTGCGTGCTCACCGCGAAGGGCGGCGACGGAGACAGCGGGGGCGGTTCCCTGGCCCCGCCTGTCGACCGTCGGGCTCCTCGCGGTCCAGGAGGGCGGCGGCGCACGGGAGACGAGCGGTCGGCTCATCCGTGGCGGCAGTCAGGTCGGTGTGGCCCCACTAGGCGCCACATTTCCGGCATACCGGACATAAGGAGAAGGGTTGCCGAGCATTCGGTGATCCTGCGTGGTGAAACCGACGGTTTCAGGGCGATCGCGTGTCGGTTCCACCACGCATGTTAGGGCGGCGTTCCTTCAGGGGCGTCGCCCTTTCGCACGTCAGAGCGGGGGCGCCTGACCTGCGGTGTCGCGGCTGGGCGGTCGGCGGTGTGCCATCGTGTGACACCGTGCGACAGGCTATGTCGTGCTTCCCGGGCCAGAGACGGGCCAACGGGCCAGTGTCGGCGCTGGTCAGGGGGTTTGGTCCGGGGGCGGTGGCACGAACGGCCCGTGGGCCCGTAGCGCTCGGGCTTCGGCCTTCATGCCCCGGCGCTCGTCCAAACGCCGCTGTAGCGGGTTGGCGGACCGGTCGGGCTCGAACACCGCTACCCGGCCCTCCACGACCGTGGTGCGCACGCGCACGCCCCGGATGCGCCCGGCGAGTCTCCCGGCGGCGCGGGCCTCCTCGCGCTGGGCGTCGTCCTGGCAGTCGATGACCACGGCCCCGCTGCGCTTTAGCCCCTCGGCGATCCGGTGGGCATAAGCGGTGCGCTCGGCCCTGGCCTCGGCCTGGTGTGCCTGCTGCCGTGCGTGGGCGCGGCGGGCCGTGGGGGCGGCGTCGATGCGGACCACGGGGGCCTTGTCGGTCATAGGGGCGACGCTACCCCGACCCCGGGCCGCGTGTCTCGGGCCGGTGGGGAATCCGTCCTCGCGCCCGGACGGTGGGCGGTAGCGGCGCGGGCGCTGCTCCGACGCCCGGGCGGGGCTCGATGCCCCGGCGGGGCGTGGCCCGTCCCCGGATTCACCCCGTTCCCGGCCGCGTACCTGAGGGCGGACGGGTCCGGACACGGCGGGAGCGTCGGGGCGGGAGGCCGGGCGGCCGTAAGCTCGCGCCGTGCGGCGGGGCCCCTCGGGCTCCACCGCTGCTCCCCGCCTGGGCCGCCCGGCCTTGGGGGCCCGCCCCGACGCGGGAGCGTGGACGGACCCGGCCGACCGGGGGATGCGGCCTGTCCCCGCCGCGTCGCGGGGCCGGTGAACGCGCGAAAAGGCCCGACCCCGTGCGGGGCCGGGCCGGGTGCGGCCTCTAGCTCTCGGCGTCCTCCTGGGCGTCGTCCTCGGCCATCTCCCACTCGACGGCGGCCAGTACCTCGGTGCGAAGCTCCCGGGGAAGGGCGAAGGCGAGCCGGAGCCCGGCCTGTACTTCGGCGGGCTCGTCGGAGGTGATGAGGTAGGCGGCGCGGCGCGCGGCGAGGATCGCGCGGGGGTTGCCGGTCGTGGTGGCGGTCATGTCGGCCTCCGGGGGGTCGGTCCGTCCTGACGTAGGGCCGTCTCCGACCGGGTCCCGCCCGGCGGTGGACAAGGTGGAGCACTCCACGACTGAACGACCTTGGCCACCGCCGGGCGGGACCTGGTAGGCACGTGAGTCAGGGCGGGGCGGCCCCGTTCGGGCCGTCCGGTGCCACGGTCGAAGCGCTGGCGCGGTCCTGGTACCGGGGCACCTGCCGTCACCCGGCGCACAGCCGAACGGCGGGCGGGAGGGGGTGGTGTGGTGCCCCGGGGCTGCGCCTGCCGGAGCGGAGCGGAGGCCGGCGCGCTGTGACCTGCGGAAATGTGGTGTTCCGGGGTTGTCCCTGCGCGGGCGGGCGCGCCTGGGGCGAGGTGCGGGGGCGGTGAGCGCTGGGAGCGGTGGGAGGCCGGGGAGCGACGCGGCGCGGGCGCCGTGCGAGCACGCGACGGAGGAGCGCGCGCAGCACGGATGCCCGCGTGAGCGGAGCGACCCACGGCCGACTGCCCGCGACGTGGCGAAGCCCGCCCGCGCGAAGCGCGGGCGGGCCTTGATCCTGTAGGGAAACTCCTCACACAGCCGATGCCCCTGCCTGAACCGCGCCGTCAGCCGGGCCGCCCATCCTGCTGCAGGACCGGGGTGCCTCAGAGTTCGGGCTGCTCAAGCGCCCTAAGGAAGGCGCTCCACTCGGCGACCGGGAACTCAAGGTGCCCAAGCTCCCGGTTCTGGGTGTCCCTCACAG
Source organism: Nocardiopsis endophytica (assembly GCF_027706725.1). Lineage (GTDB taxonomy): Bacteria > Actinomycetota > Actinomycetes > Streptosporangiales > Streptosporangiaceae > Nocardiopsis_A > Nocardiopsis_A endophytica. The sequence continues at coordinate 16,078 of NZ_JAQFWQ010000065.1, read as the reverse complement.
CGGTGCTGGCTCCGTCAGCTACTTCGACGCAGTTAGAGCCCCCATCGCTGTAGCTGCTCTTACGCCACTTCATCGTCCAACCTCTTCATCTCATCCCGGAGCCTGGTCAAGGCCGCTTCCGGGCTGGTGGCCGCCCCTTGGAGCGCGGCGAACTGCATCCGGTACCGGGCTACATCTACCGCATTGGTGACGATCTGCCCTTCATGGGGGGTTTCGGCGAACATCACGTCTGGTTCGTTGTCAGTCGTGATCAGCTTAAACGCCCCCGAGTTGCCCGGATGGCGGGGCGTATCCGCAGGTATGAGCTGCAGAGTGATCCTCTCGGCCTGGGCCAGCTCGTACACATAAGCGAACTGGTCCCGCATGACCTCCGGCGATCCGTACCGCCGCTGCAGGATCGTCTCATCCAGTGCGAGCCAGACCCTGGGCCGCGGCGTTGTCGTCAGCCGTCGTGAACGCTCGGCCCTGCCTTCGGCTCGGGCTTGGACGTCGTCCTCGGAAAGCCACTGCGCTCCGTACCGCATGAGGGTCGCGGCGTACTCCCTGGTCTGCAGATAGGCCGGGAACACAAGGACTTGGTAGTCATAGATCGCGCTCGCGCTCTGGATCAGCTCGGCGACTTCGACGCGCCACGCGTCCCGCCCTGAACCGGTCAGTCCCTCCCAGACGCGTTCCAGGCGCCCGAACCCGATCGCCTGGTCCAAGCGCATCCGGAGGTCCCGCGAAGGTTCGGTGTTGCCGCGCTCAACCTCGGAGATCTGGGACTTACTGCAGCGCACCTTGTTGGCTAAGGCCGTCTGTACAAGTCCGGCCTCGTTCCTCAAGCGCCGCAGCTCTGCACCGTATGCCTGAAGTACTCGCTTGTCGGGGGGCATGCGTCTATCACATCACGAACGGTGGCGCACCGTCTGGACCCATTCCACAGAATTCCAGTGGCACTGGAACTCCTCCAGGGAACTGACAAGCCCCTTCACCTGGGTCATTCCATCCACAAGGCTGACGCCATGGACGACGGGGGTTCGCTTCTCCCGTCCTCCGCACAGCAAACCCCCGCGACGCGGGCTGGCGTCCGGGGGCGTGGCCCCACCTACCTGCGAGGTGAGACGACATGGACGATACCCCCCGCCCAGGCGCGGACGCGCCCGACCTCCCGCCCGGGATCGAGTCGGCCCGGCGGCAGTGGAACCGGGCCCACCCCGGCTGGGTGGCCTCCTACCTTCCCAACGCTCCTGCCGACTGGCGGTGGGTGGCCGACCTGACCCGGCAGCCCACCCCCGCTGAGGTACAGCGCGGCCTGAACCCCACCCTGTACGCCCCCACCCTGGACGGGCTCTCGGAGGTGGTCGGCGCTGAGATGGAGCACCAGGCCCGGCACGCGGGCGGGCACCCCCACCCCCCGGTGGCGGGGCAGCCGTGGGGCGGTGATGCGGCGTGAGCGCCTGCCTTCCCGACCTGCCCGAGTACCGGAGCGCGGTCGCCCGCATCATGCGGCTGGCGGCCTGCCACGGCTACCGGCTGACCCGTGAGCCCGTTCCCGGCGGGCAGCTCTACACGCTCTCGGAGGCGGACGGCTCGGTGGTGGCCAAGCGCTGCTACCTGGCCGGGATTCAAACGGTGCTGCGCCGAAAGGGCGTGGACTCCTGAAAGCCGCCCCCCGCCCGCCGGTTCGAGCGTGCTCCTGGCGGGTGGGCGGGCACCCATCGTGCCGTGCGGGTGTCCGGGGGCACCTGCCCGGTACGGCCCTGCCCCGGGCCCTCGGGGTGGGGCGGCGGCCCGGTGGCCTGCGCATCGGGGTGTTTTGTCCTGCGGGGGATGCGGGCCCCCTTGCCGGGCGCCGGGCCGTCCGACCCGTGCAGAGACAGGAAAGGCCGACGTTGCACGACATTCGCAGAGACATGCCGCACGCGCTCACCAATTGGGCGCTGGGCCACCCGGTCAACCCGCTCACCGCGCGCGGGGTCGCGGTGGACAAGACGGTTCCCCCCGATGATGTGCGGCGGGTCTTCGGGCTGGCCTGCGGGGTGCCGATGCTCCAGCGGTCCCGCCGCTACACCGACGCCGCAGGGGAGACCGTCCAGCTCGCCACCTCGTTCCTTCCGTTGGAGGCGATCGGGCAGTGGGCCTGGCGAACCGATACCGGTCCGGGCGGGGTGTATGCGCGGCTGGCGGACATGGGGTTGGAGCCGGTGCGCTTCCGGGAGGAGTTGCGCACGCGGCTGCCCAGCGAAAAGGAGGAAGCCGCGTTCGGCTCGCCCGGCCCGGTGGCGGCCATCACGCGCACCGCCTACAGCGCGGATGAGGAGCCGGTGGAGGTGGCGCGGCTGGTGCTGGCCGGGCACCGCCACGTGCTGTCCTACTCCTTCACCGTCTGACCCCCGCCCCCGCCTTCCCTGCCCCTGATGGGAGAAGCATGTGCCCCTCATGCCTTGATCCGGCCACGGTGCGGACACGGACCCGGCCCGGCGGCGGGTTCGCCCTGGCGCTGGACGGTGCGGGAACGCGTCTGCTGGTGCCCGCTGATGCGGGTGCGGTGCCGGTGCTGAACGCGCTGGCGCTGGCCGCGCTCCACCAGTACGCCACCGCCGACCCCAAGAGCCTCGCGGGGCCGTGGTGGCACGCGGTCTCGGACCGCACCATCGTGGTTCGGGACCTGCTTCAACGGAGCGCCGCTTAAGGCCCCGCCCCCACTGAGCCTGTCTATGGGCAAGCCCTCTCCCTCATCCCCCGGGGAGAGGGCTCTTCTAGTGGGTCACGGACTTCCGGTCTACCCCTGACCTGCATGGATCCGCACCGACACCGATAGGCGATCCACCCCGGCACTTTCGTTTGATAATGGAAGTGCGGGCAGGGAAACGCGTTGTTCGTAGAACCGGAGTTGGTGCTGTGACCTGCGATTTCTATGGGGGTGGACATTCCTGTGGGTGTCGGTGAGCATTGAACGCAGAAGGCGAACGCTTGTTCTAGCCGGACCGTGGGGGCGCGGTGTTTTCTGGGGAATCGAACGGGATAAACGGTAGGTGGGCGGAGGCGGCCCACAGGCGGATGGTCCGGGAGGATTTCCCCTCCTGGCGTTCGCAGGTGGAAAGGGTCTCGGGGTGTGTTCGGCCGGTGCGGGTGGCGGGGTCGGCTGCTGCGGCGGATTCGGGCTCGGGCGAGGTGCTGGCGGCGTTCTCCTCGCGGGATGCGCCTGATGGTGTGGTGTTGGTGGCGTGCGGGGACCGGCGGGCTTCGGTGTGTCCGGCCTGCTCGGAGCGGTACAGGCGGGATCTGTGGCATCTGGTGGCCTCGGGGATGCGGGGGCGCGACGGCGCTTCGGCCGACGACGCGGTGCCCGGGACGGTCGGGGCGCATCCGAGGTTGTTCGTGACGCTGACGGCTCCGTCCTTCGGTCCGGTGCACACTGCGCGGGGCGGGGGGTGCCGTCCGCGCCGGTCGGGTGCCAGGTGTGTGCATGGTCGGCCTCTGGGGTGCGATCTGGTGCATGAGGCGGACCACCGGGTGGTGGGCACGCCGGTGTGTCCGGAGTGCTGGGACTACACGGGTGCGGTGCTGTGGAACGCGCATGTGGGTGAGTTGTGGCGGCGCACCCGGATCGCGGTGGGGCGGGCGCTGGCCCCGGCGGCCTCGGCCGCGCTCGGCCGTCGCGTGACCGTCCGCGAGGTTGACCGGCTGCTGCGGGTGTCCTACGTCAAGGTCGCTGAGTACCAGCGGCGGGGGCTGGTGCACCTGCACGCGGTGGTGCGCCTGGACGGGGTGGACCCGGATGACGCCTCGGCGGTGGTGGCGCCTCCGTCCTGGGCGACGCCCGCCCTGCTGGCCGGTGCGGTCCGCTCGGCCGCTTCCTCGGTGTCGTTCGCGCTGCCCTCCCCGGACGGGGCGCTGCGCTCGTGTGAGTGGGGGCCGCAACTGGACGTGCGGGACGTGACCGCCACGGGTGAGGACGATCCGGCCAGGTTGGCGGCCTACCTGGCGAAGTACGCCACCAAGACGGCGGCCGACAGTGCTCCGGGGGCGCTGGCGCATCGTCTGCGGCGTCTGGACCTTGCGGGTCTGGTGGCGAAGGTGGGGCCGCATCTGGCGCGGATGGCGGCCACGGCGTGGGCCCTGGGCGGGCGCCGCGACCTGGAGCACCTGGGGCTGCGTCGGTGGGCGCATGCGCTGGGGTACCGGGGCCACCTGGCGACCAAGTCCCGGCGGTTCAGTACGACGATGGCCGCGCTGCGGGCGGTGCGGCGCACGTGGCGGGCCCGCCAACGCGTGGAAGAGGGGTCGCCGGATCCGTGGGCGCAAGCCGCGTCCGGGGACGCGGTGCTGCTGGGCCAGTGGGCTTACGCGGGGACCGGGTTCACCGGCCTGGCCGATGCGGACCTGGCGGCGGGGATCACGGCCGACCTGGAACACGCACGGCGGGAGTACCGCGAGCTGCTGGCACGTGAAGCGGCGCTGGCCCGTGAGCTGTGAGGCGCCCCCGGACCCCGGCGGCGCTTACGGGGCAAGTCTGCGCGCGAAGCGCGTCCACTCCTTCCACCTTCCTGGTGCTTCTCCGGCGGCCCCGGCCACAGAGCAGGAGAACTGCGCGCGTAGCGCGTCCTATGCGCCTCGGCGCCCGCCGGGCGAAGGGGTGGGTGGTCGGGGGTTTGGCCTGTGGGCCGCCCGCCGCGCGCCCGTCAACCTAATGGAATGGAATTCCTGGTTTTTGTTTGGCCTTTTCCGGTCGTTTTTCGTGGCCCGTGGCTGGCCCGTGGCGAATGGCCGTGAGTCGGTTTCTGCGGAGGTGGGGAGTTGAGCGGGGATGGGGTGCTGACCGTGGCCGGTATGGCGCGTGAGCTGGGTTTCAGCCGCCGGACGGTGTACCGGTGGATAGAGCGCGGAAAAGGACCGAGAACGTTCAAGTCCCCCGGCGGCAGCATTCGGATTAACCGTTCGGATTTCATAGAATGGGTGCGAACCAATCAGCTAGACGGAAGGAACCGCGGATGAGTGCAGGCGCGCAAGACATCCAGTTCTGGGAAATCCGCAAGCGGGCCAACCGGCGCAAGCCCTGGGAACTGCGGTGGCGCATCGACACCGTGGAGAAGTCGCGCTCGTTCCTGACCAAGGAACTCGCGACCACCCACAAGACCGACCTCCACCGCGCGGCGCGCAACGGCGAACGGTTCTCCACCGTCACCGGTGAGCCCGAATCCTGGGCCGCCTCTCGGGAGTCGGTGTGGTCGCTGCTGCGCTCCTATGTGCGCCACGCCTGGGCGCACACCACTTCGGGCAACACCCGCTCACTCGTCGCTAGCCACGCCGTGCACCTGGCCATGGCCTCCGTCGACGACGCGCGTGCAAAGCGCCACAAGGCCCCGGCCCCGGCCGCTCGGGTCCGCAAAGCCCTCAACGCGGCGCTGGCATTCCGCGTGCACTCCGGCGCGGCCCGGCCTGAAGACCGCATCCTGCCTCCGGACGAAGGCGCCTTCTCGGAGCTGGACCGGGCGTGCCTGGCCTGGGTGGAACGGGTCTCGCTGCCGGTGTCGCAGATGGGCGACAAGACGGCCGCAACCAAGGTGCTGGAGCGCTGCTCCATGCGCGTGGACGGACGCGGCCCGCTGACAGCCAGCTCGGTGCGGCGTCGGCGCGGGGTGTGGAGCCTGGCCCTTGACCATGCGGCAGAGCACAAGATGATCGCCTCCAACCCGATCTCGGGGGCCCGGTTCTCCCGGTCGCGGGCGGCCGATGCGGTCAACCCCCGCACCGTGCCCAGCTACGAACAGGCATCCCGGCTGGTGCGGGCCCTGCTGGACACCGGGCGGGCACGCGATGACTTCCTGGCGGGCTTCTTCGGCCTGGCCTACCTGGCGGGCACCCGGCCCAGTGAGACGCGGGCCGTGCGCGAACAGGACATCATCTGGCCCGAACAGGTCACCGACCCTGACGCGGTGCCCGGGTTCGGGGTGCTCATGGTCTCCGGGGCGCGCACCGAGGTGCCCGCGCGCTACACCGACTCCGGCCAGCACGGGGAGGCCCGGGAACTCAAGCACCGCGAGGTGGACGAAGTGCGGCCGGTGCCGCTGAACCCGGAAGCGGTGGCGCTGCTGCGGCGCCACCTGGCCCGGCACGGCACGGCCCCGGACGGGCGCCTGTGGTGGCAGACCTCCGCCCCGCACGGGGAGTACGCGGTCCTCTCGGGCGCGGTCTACCGGCGGGCCTGGGAGCGGGCCCGCAAGACGGCGCTCACGCCCTCGGAACTCTCGCTGGGGCTGGCGGTGCGGCCGTACGATCTGCGGCACGGGTGCGCGTCCTGGCTGCTGTACGCGAAGGTTCCCGCCCCTGAGGTCGCCCGGCGCCTGGGCCACACCATGGACGTGCTGATGCGCACCTACGCGCACTGGTTCGACACCGGGGTCCACACGGCGAACGGTCAGGTCAAGACCGCGCTCGACAAGGCCGGGCCATTCACGGGCCAGACCGGCCCCGACAACGGCGAGACCGACCGTTAGCCCAGGTGGAACGGGGTGCGGGCCGAACAGCCCACAACTCCACGCACGATGACCTCGGGGCGTGCGAGGCGCCCACCGCCCGGCCGGGGCCCGTGAGCGGGGGACCTGCTGTGCCGTCGCCGCTTCTTCAGCGCGGCCACGCACACGCCGCACGCCCGACAGCGCTACCGCGCGTGCCGCCGACCTGCGTCGTGGCCACCCGATCCTGCACACCCTGGCGGCCCTCCGGCCGAGCCGAGCCGGGAAGCGGGGGCGCGCCTCCGTGCCCCCCCCCCGGGGGTGCTCGGCGGCCCCTGGGGGCGGTGCAGAGCCGGGTGGTACTGTTGCGCCGTACCGGGCCCAAGGCCCCGGTGCGCCATCCCCCTCCCCGCAGAGCAGCAGAGCAGACGTCCCGGCGCCGACGGCCGACCGGCCGCGCGCCCTCCCCGCCCCGACGCCGGGCCCGGGGACGCAGGTGGAAAGCGAGCCGCACGTGGTAGCCGAGGGCACCCGCTCCGACGCCTGCGACGCCGAGGGCACCGGGCCCGCCCCGCCGGCCCCCGCCCCCTCCGCGCACGGCCCCCGCCCCGGCCGCACCGCCCTGCTGCGCGCCGCGGCCGCCGCCGCGGCCGGGCTCGCCCAGCTCCTCTCCCTGCCGCCCTACGGCCTGTGGTGGCTCGGCCCGATCGCCGTCGCCCTGCTCGGATGGGCGCTGATCGGCGTCCGCCTGCGCCGCGCCGCCTGGCTCGGCCTGCTCTCCGGCGCCGCGCTCATGGTGCCGCTCATCCAGTGGCAGAACGTGTTCGGCGCCGACGTGTGGCTGGTCATCGCCGCCGCCGAGACCGTCTACTTCGCCCCCATGGCCATGGGCATCGCCGCCGTCTCGCGGCTGCCCGGATGGCCCGTGTGGACCGCCGCCATGTGGGTCCTCCAGGAGGCGGTGCGCGCCCGCTTCCCGCTCGGCGGCTTCCCCTGGGGCAAACTCGCCTTCGCCCAGCCCGACACCCCCTTCTCCGGCTACGCCGCCCTGGGGTCCTCGCCGCTGGCCTCCTTCGCCGTGGCCCTGAGCGGCACGCTGCTGCTGGCCGCCGTGCTCGGCGCCGTCCGCGCCCGCGCCCGGGGGCTGGGCCCACGCGCCCTGGCGGTGCCCGCCGCCCTCCTGGCCGGAGCGGTCGCCGTCCCCCTGTTCGGCATGGCCGCGCCCCGCATCGGCGCCCCGGCCACCGACGACACCGTCACCGTCGCCCTCATCCAGGGCAACGTGCCCAACGTCGGCGAGATGGACATCCTCGGCGAGCGCATGCAGGTGCTGCAGAACCACGTCGACACCGTCGAGGAGCTCGCCGAGGCCGTGGACTCCGGCGAGGTGGAGCGCCCCGACCTGGTCGTCCTCCCCGAGAACGCCAGCGACCTCGACGCCTACTCCGACCCCGAGGCGGCCGCGCTCATCGACCGGGCCGCCGAGCGCATCGGCGCGCCCCTGCTCTTCGGGATCACCCGCTACAGCGACGACGGCACCGAGCGGGAGATCCGCAGCGTGGTGTGGAGCCCCGAGGACGGGCCGGGCGACCACTACACCAAGCGCTACCTGGTGCCCTTCGGCGAGTACATCCCCTTCCGGGACTTCTTCACCCGCTTCGTGAGCCGTCTGGAACAGGTCGGCAGCGACGGCGTCCCCGGGACCGAGCCGGGCGCCCTGCCCATCGGCGGCACCACGCTGGCCACCGCCATCTGCTTCGACGTGGCCTTCGACCTGCCGCTGCGCGAGGCGGTCGCCGAAGGCGGGCAGATCATCGCCGTGCCCACCAACAACGCCAACTACAACTTCACCGGCCAGTCCGACCAGCAGCTCGCCATCACCCAGCTGCGGGCCGTCGAGCACGGCCGCCCCGCCGTGGTCGCCGCCACCAGCGGGGTCAGCGCGTTCGTCGACCCGGACGGTTCGGTCGCCTACCGTTCGCCCGAGGCCGAACGCGCCTGGCAGGTCGCCGAGCTGCCCGCGAAGGAGGGGCTGACCCCCGCCACCCGGCTGGGCGCCCTGCCCGAGGCGGCCCTGTCCGCCCTGGCACTGGGGGCCCTGGCCGCCGCGGCCGTGGCGGCGCGCCGCCGCCGCGCGGCCGACCGGCCGGCCGCGCCTCAAGGTGAGACGCGGGTGTGAGCCGGGTAGGGGCGGTCCCGGGCGGGAACGCCGCGCCGCCCGCATGCGTTGTCACGGACGAAGACCGCGACGCCGAGGATGGTGCCCATGCCCCTGCTGATCGTGTTGGCGCTGATGGCGCTGCCGTTCGCCGAGATCTGGCTGATGATCGCGGTGGGCGGCTGGATCGGCGTCCCCTGGACCATCGCCCTGCTGTTCGCCTTCACCGCCCTCGGCGTGCTGGTGCTGCGCCGCGCCGGCACCCGCGCCTTCCGTGAGTTCGAGGAGTCGCTGCGCGTGCAGGCCCAGGCCTACCGGGACGCCGGAGGCGACCCGCAGGCCATGGCCAAGGCCCTGCGCGAGGGCGACTCGGACCGCTCCCGCGACGGCATGCTGAGCGCCCTGATGCTCATGGTCGGCGGCATCCTGCTGATCATCCCCGGGTTCATCACCGCCGCCGTCGGCGGGCTGCTGGCCCTGCCGTTCACCCGTCCGGCGCTGCGCTGGGCCTTCTCCGCCTGGGCCGACCGCCGGGCCCGAGCGATGGGCGTGACCGTGGTCCCCGGCTCGTTCGCCCCCTCCGGCGCGGGTGCGCGCGGAGGCCCCGGCGACGGGACGGGGCGTGCGCCCGGCAGCGGCAAGGTCATCCAGGGCCGGGTCGTCGACCCGACCGAGGAGCCCGGCACCGCGGGCTGAGGCCCGGCACCGCGGGCTGAGCCGGCCGCGGCCCGCGCGCCCGCCGAACGGGCGAACCAGGCGTTTCAGGGGTGTCCCCGGCGCATCCACTCGTGGCCCGGGGGACAATTGAGGCGTGAGCAACGAACCGCGGTGGAACTACCTCATGGACATGGACGGGGTGCTGGTGCGCGAGGAGCACCTCATCCCCGGCGCCGACGCCTTCGTCACCGAGCTGCGCGACAGCGGCATCGGATTCATGGTGCTGACCAACAACTCCATCTACACGCCCCGGGACCTGCGGGCGCGGCTCAAGCGCACCGGCCTGGACATCCCCGAGGAGTCGATCTGGACCTCCGCGCTGGCCACCGCCCGGTTCCTGGACGAGCAGCGCCCCGGCGGGTCGGCCTACGTGGTGGGGGAGTCGGGGCTGACCACGGCCCTGCACAACGTGGGCTACGTGCTGACCGACCGCGATCCCGACTACGTGGTGCTGGGCGAGACCCGCACCTACAGCTTCGAGGCGATCACCCGCGCCATCCGGCTGGTGGAGAACGGGGCGCGGTTCATCGCCACCAACCCCGACGAGAAGGGCCCCAGCCAGGAGGGCTCGCTTCCGGCCACCGGCGCCATCGCCGCCCTGATCGAGCGGGTCACCGGGCGCGACCCCTACTACGTGGGCAAGCCCAACCCGCTGATGATGCGCTCGGCGCTGCGCGCCATCGGGGCGCACTCCGAGTCCACGCTGATGATCGGCGACCGGATGGACACCGACGTGCGGTCGGGGCTGGAGGCGGGCCTGAAGACGGTCCTGGTCCTGTCGGGCATCTCCGACCGGGACACCGCCGACCTGTTCCCCTACCGGCCCACGAAGGTGATGGACTCGGTGGCCGACCTGGTGGGCATCACGGCCGACCCCTTCGGCACCGGGGGCGCCGCCCCCGAGTGACCGGGCGCCCCGCTCCCGCCCCGGAGCGGCGACGCGCAAAGAGGCGGGGGCCCCGAACACCCGGGCGCCGCCTCTGCGTATTCGAGCGGCACATCCGCCGCCGCGCGCCTTTCGGCATCCCCTCCTCAGGCGCTCTTGCGCTGCGCCGCCACCGTCTCCATGTGCTCCCGCTCCTCGCGCCGGCGCGCCCGCAGGAGCTCGAGGCGCTCGGCCAGGACCTCTTCGAGCTCTTCCATGCTGCGGCGCTCCAGCAGCATGTCCCAGTGCGTCCGGGCGGGCTTGGCCTTCTTCTCCTGCGGCTCCTCGCCGTTGACCATCAGGGCGGTGTCGCCGCAGAAGCGGCACTCCCAGTTGGACGGAATCTCGGCCTCGGTCGCGAAGGTGACGGAGAAGCGATGACCCCGAGGGCAGTCGTAGGTCACCTCCTGGCGAGGCGCCAGGTCGGTGTTGCGGTCGTTCTCGTAGCTCGTCGCTCCGAGCCGCGTGCCGCGAAGTGCTCGCTCGGCCATCGTGTACATGCCTCCAGGCGCTCTAGCGGTCTTCGTGGATGTAACGCTCCGGTCCGTCTCAAAGATTCCCCGGACTACCGCGGTCCAACCGTGCGATGATAATGGGTTGATCGGCTGCCCGCGCAGCGGGGTCCCCTTCGGGGCGGAGCGGCCGTGGAGGCGGGCGCGGCCGGGACGTGCCTCCGGGCACGGCCCCGCGGGCGTCAGGAGACGCGGTCCAGGACCACCACGGGGATGTCCCGGTCGGTCTTGGCCTGGTAGTTGTCGTAGTCGGGCCACACGGCCGCCATCACCGGCCAGAGCCGCTCCTTCTCCTCCCGGCCGGCGGTGCGTGCGCGCGCCGTGAACCGGTCGCCGAGCACCTGCACCCCGACCTCGGGGTCGGCCTGGATGTTCTTGTACCACTGCGGGTGGTCGGCCGCGCCCCCGTTGGAGGCGACCACCACATAGGAGTCCCCGTCGGGCCGGTAGATCAGCGGGGTGCTGCGGGGCCGCCCCGACGACCGCCCCGTGGTGGTGAGGATGAGGACCGTGGTGCCGTTCCAGTCGTGACCCTCGGCGCCGTCGGTCTCCTGGTACCGCTGCACATGCTCTTTGCCGAACAGCATTCGCCGTCCCTTTCCCCGGTGGTCCTGTCGTCGGTCCTCCCGGTGGCCGAGTGCCACCTGGCCCTCCTGTTACCCCATGGGCCCCGGTCGGAACCACCGCCCACGCCGTCCGTCCGCACGCCTCCGCACGCCTCCGCGCGCCGCCCCCGCCAGGCCGCCGCTCCCGGCCACGGTCCCGCCCTTGTCGGCGGAGCAATGGTTTTCGTACGGTACGTAACCGATTCGAACGACGGGTAAAGCGGGTAAAGGGGGGATCCGCAGGGAGGGGGAGCATGCCCATCACTCGTCGCCGGTGGCACCCGGCGGCCTCCGCCGCAGCGGGAGCGGCGGTCCTCGTCCTCACCGGCTCGTGCGCCGTGCTGTCCACGAGCGTGCGCGAGGACGACGTGCCCGACACCGTCTCCACCGCCATCACCGGCGAACCGGTCACCCTCAGGCTGGCCTACACCGACGACCCGCCCACCCAGGCCCTGGTGGACGGATTCACCCGCCGCCACCCCAACGTCACCGTCGACCTCGAGCGGACGCAGTTCAGCGACTACGTCAAGACCGTCAAGCTCGCCATGTCCTCCGACGACCCGCCCGACATCGCCCAGTACAACACCGGCGCGATGAACTCCCTGGTCCCGGCCGGGCTCATCCTCAACCTGGACAAGCACGCCGCGGCCTACGGGTGGGAGGACAAGTTCCCCTCCAGCGCCACGGACCCCCTGCGCACCGACCAGGACGCCGAGCGGTTCGGCAGCGGGAGCCTGTACGCCGTGCCCGGGTCGCTATCGGTCCTGGGCGTCTTCTACAACAAGGACATCCTGGCCGACGCCGGGGTCGAGGAGCCGCCGCGGACCCTCGGCGCGTTCGAGGACGCCCTGGAGCGGGTGCACGCCGAGGGCACCACGCCCGTCGGCAACGGCGCCCTGGAGGTGGGGGGCTTCCAGATCTGGAACGCCCTGCTCAATGTGACCGGAGACGAGCAGGACTACCGGGACTGGGTCTACGGCGCCCCGGGCGCGACCATCGAGACCGGCGCGGCCGAGGAGTCCGCCGCCACCCTGACCCGCTGGGTGGAGAGCGGCTACCTGTCCGAGGGGGCCAACGCCACCTCCGACATCGACGCCCAGGCCGACTTCGCCGCGGGCGGCAGCGCCTTCCTGATCACCGGGAACTGGGCCGCCGCCCCGCTGGCCGAGGAGATGGGCGAGGACGTCGGGTTCTTCCTCATGCCCGGCCCCGAGGGGACGGTGCCGGTCGCCTCCGGCTCCAGCGTCGCCTACGCCGTCTCCTCACAGAGCGAGCACCCCGACGTGGCCGCGGCCTTCCTCGACTACCTCGGCTCGCCCGAGGCCGCCCGGATCCAGGCCGAGAGCGGGTTCATGCCGGTCGATCCGGAGGCCGCCGAGGGGCAGGGCGGCGTGATGGGCGAGATCAACGCCGGCTTCGCCCGGGTCATCGAGGAGGAGGGGCTGGTCCCGTTCCCCGACTACGCCACCCCCGGAATGCTGGACCAGCTCACCCCCGGCGTCCAGGGGCTGGTGGCCGGGGTCACGACCGAGGAGGAGTTCCTGCGTACCCTCCAGGAGGAATGGGAGGGCGACCATGGGTGACCCCGCCGTGACGGGCGCCCGCGCCCCCGGGGCCGGGCGGCGCGGACCGCGCCGGAACGGCCCGGGCGGCCGGAGGGGCGGGCGCGGGTGGCTCTTCCTGCTCCCGGCCGTGGCCGTCTACTTGGCCTTCACCGTCTACCCCGCGGTCAGCACCCTGCAGTTCGCCTTCCTCGAATGGGACGGCGTGGCGCCGCCCGCCTGGGCGGGGTTCGACAACTTCGTCCGGGTGGCGGCCGAACCGGTGCTGGGACGCGCGGTCCTCAACGCCCTCGTGCTCATCGTCTTCTTCACCGTCCTGCCCATCCTGCTGGGGCTGCTCATGACGGCCCTGCTCGCGGGCGGGGTGCGCCGCGGGACCGCCTTCTACCGGGTCGTGTTCTTCCTGCCGCAGGTCCTGCCGCTGGTGGTCGTGGGCACCACCTGGCGGTGGATGTACAGCGAGGACGGGATGGTCAACCAGGCCCTCGGACTGGTGGGGCTCGACCACCTCACCCGGGCGTGGCTGGGGGACGAGGGCTTCGCCCTGGCCGCCCTTGGGGCGGTCGGCACCTGGATCATGAGCGGGCTGTGCATGATGCTGTTCATGAGCGGCGCGCAGCGGGTCGACCCCGCGCTGCACGAGGCGGCCGCCATCGACGGGGCCGGCCCGGCCCGGCGGTTCCTCAGCGTGACGCTGCCGGCGCTGCGCAGGGAGATGAGCATCGCGGGCGTCATCACCACCATCGCCGCGCTGGCCAGCTTCGACCTGGTGTTCGTCACCACCAACGGAGGGCCGGCCGGGGCGACCGACGTGCCCGGCCTGCTGGTGTACCGACTGGCGTTCAACGAGGGCGACATCGGCGCCGCCGGGGCGCTCGCCGTGGTGCTCACCGTCTTGGTGGTCGTGTTCGTCGGCGGGATCCGGCTGCTGGCCAGGGAGGACGCATGAGGCCGAGCGCCGCGGGGCAGGCCCTGCGCTACGCGTTGCTGAACCTGATGGCCCTGGTGGTGCTGCTGCCCTTCGCCGGGATCGTGCTGGCGGCGCTGCACCCGTCGGGGAGCCGGGTGGACGGGGTGTCCGTGCCCGACCGGTGGTCCTGGGAGAACTTCGCCCTGGCCTGGGAGGCGGGCGGGTTCGGCGACCTGATGCGCTCCAGCCTCATCGTCAGCGGGGCCGTGGTGCCCCTGACCGTGCTCCTGGCGACGATGGCCGGGTTCGCGCTGTCGGTGCTGGGGGTCTGGGGCGGCCGGGTCCTGTCCCTGGGGTTCGTCCTCGGGCTGACCGTCCCGGTCGAGCTGCTGGTCATCGCGCTCTACTACAACCTGCGCGAGGTCGGCCTGACCGACGCCTACACCGGGGTGGTGCTGGCCGAGGTGGCGCTGTTCCTGCCCTTCGGCGTGTACTGGATGCAGTCCCACTTCGCCGGAGTGCCCCGCGAGCTGGTGGAGTCGGCGCGCATGGACGGCGCGCGCGACGGAACCGTGCTGTGGCGGGTGCTGCTGCCGGTGTCCTGGCCGGCGGTGACGACCCTGACGGTGCTGGTGTTCATGTGGTCGTGGAACCAGTTCCTGCTGGTGCTGGTGATGCTGCAGGACCCGTCCATGCGCACGGCGCCCACCGGGCTGGGGCTGTTCGTCGGCAGGTACGGCACCGACGTCCCGCTGCTCGCGGCGGCGAGCCTGATCGTGATCGCCCCCATCGTGGTGGTCTACGTGGTGTTCCAGCGCAGCTTCGTCGCCGGGATCACCCGGGGCGCGGTCAAGGGGTAGCCGGGCCCGGGGCGCACGCCCCGGGCCCTCACACCCGCTCGGGCTCCTCGTTGCCCACGTCGCGGATGCCCTTGCGGAAGTCGGTCCTCCACAGCAGGAACCCGCCGAGGATGAAGAAGGCGACCAGCGAGAAGATCGCGACCCGGTAGCCGCCGGTCAGCGTGACCGCGATCGTCACCGCGAACGAGCCCAGGAACGTCGATCCCCGGTCGCTGATCTGGTAGACGGCGAAGTACTCGGCCTCCCGGCCGGCGGGGATGAGCTGGGAGAACAGCGCCCGCGCCAGCGCCTGGGAACCGCCGAGCACCAGGGCGATGCCCACGCCCAGCGCCATGAACAGCACCGGTTCGCCCGCGGGCAGCAGGTACCCCAGGGTGACCAGCACGCACCACACGCCCAGGGTGGACAGCACGGCGTTCTTCGGCCCGATCACCCGCGCCAGGCGGCCCACCGCCAGCGCGCCGCCGAACGCCACGAACTGGATCATCAGGATCGTGCCCATCATGACCTCTTGGCCGATGCGCAGGTCCTGGGTGGCGAACGGGGCGGCGTAGCGCACGGCGGCCTGGATGCCGTCGTTGAAGAAGATGAACGCCAGCAGGAACAGCAGGGTCTGCGGGTAGCGGCGCATCCCCTTGATGGTCTGGGCGAACTGCACCACCGTCAGCTTCGGCGTGGGACGGCGGCCGGACAGGGCCAGGTCGGTGTAGCGGTTGCGCAGCGGCTTGAGCGCCAGCACGGTGAACCCGGCCCACCACACCCCGGCCGAAGCGAAGGCGATGCGCACCGCGTCGGCCTGGCCCAGCCCCAGGTCGTCGGCCATCAGCACGAGGGCCAGGTGGGCGGCGAGCATGGTGGCCCCGCCCAGGTAGGCCAGCGCCCAGCCGGTGCTGGAGACCCGGTCGCGCTCGTCGGGGGTGGCGATCTCGGGCAGGAAGGAGTTGAAGACCGCCAGCGAGGCGCCGTAGACGACGTTGGCCACCAGGAACAGGGCGGCGGCGAGCAGCCACCGGTCCCCGGCGAGGTAGAGGAGGCTCACGGCCACCGAGCCGGTGAAGGCCAGCCAGAACAGCCACCGCTTCTTGTGCCGGGAGCGGTCGGCCATCGCGCCGACCACCGGCAGCAGCAGGATCTGCAGCAGGATCGCGGTGGTGGTCACCGCCGGGTACAGGGCGTTCGCGTGCAGCTTGATGCCCAGCGGATACACGTAGTAGGGGCCGCCGGTGCACACGGCGGTGTCCGGCGCCCCGGCGGCGGCGCAGGCCAGGCCGCTCAGGTAGGGGCCGATGAGCACGGTGACCACCGAGGTGATGAACACCTGGTTGGCCCAGTCGTACAGGTACCAGCCCCGCTGCTCCCGCTTGCGCTGGGCGGGGTCGGGGGAGGGGG
>NZ_JAQFWQ010000064.1 GCF_027706725.1 Nocardiopsis endophytica | reverse complement strand
GCCGCCACGAACGCGCTCAGCCACGCACCCTGCCCACCGCGCCGCCACCCGGACCAAGAGCAACCCGCCGGACGGCAAGCAGCGCCGGGGAACCGCCCCGCTCGCTCCGTCGCCGCCCTCTCCGGTGGACACCGTCCCCGATCGGCGGCGGGCGAGCGGGGATACGGCGGTACGGCCGGTGGGCGGAGTGCCTGCCGGGTGCGGCGGCGACGCCGATCGGCTGCGTCCTCGAAGACGGGACCCCGCTCAGGGGCGGCACCGGCGGGCGGCCGGGGGCTCCATCGCCCGCTTCCGCCTCCGAGCGGGTCGACCCGGAGGCGGAAGCGGAGCGGGGGCGGGTGCAGGGCCCCGAGGCCCGCAGGGGGTCCTCAGAAGTACAGCGGGGAGCGCTCGTCCAGCCGCTCGCGGAAGCTCCACCAGTTCCAGGCCTGGGCGGCCAGGCCGACCACGGCCAGGGGAACGATGAACCAGGCCAGCAGCGCGAGGGTGGCCTCGTCGGCGAGGACGTCGGACAGGGTCAGCGCGCCCTCGCCCGCCCTTCCGGTGAACACGTGGGGGCGGGCCCCGGCGAGGACGGCGGCGAACGGGGCCAGCACCGCCACCGAGGTGCAGGCGAAGGCGGCCGCGGCGGCGCCGCTGCGCGCCAGCGCCCAGGCGGCGGCGCAGGCGCCGACCGCGATCGCGGCCCCGACCGCCGCCGACACCGGGGCGGTCAGCACGGCGCGCACGTCGCCGGAGAGGGCGCCCGCGGCCGCGGCGGCCACGACCACCGCCAGGGCCGCTGGGGCGAGGCGCCCGACCGCCGCACGGGCCTGGTCGCCCGCCGGCCCGCCGAGGCGGAGCGCCAGGTACACCGCCCCGTGCAGGGAGAACAGCAGTACCCCGGCGAGCCCGCACAGCAGGGTGAAGGGGTGGAGCAGGTCGGCGGCGGCCGCGCCGGCCGACAGGCCCTGCGGCGCTCCCCGCAGCATCCCGCCGACGAGCATGCCCAGCGCCGCCGCGGGCACCAGGCTCCCGGTCACGGTGGCCGCGTCCATGGCGGTGCGCCAGCCGGGCCCGCGGCCGAAGCGGCGGAGCTGGATCCCGGTGCCGCGCAGCATGAGCCCGGCCAGCAGCGCCGCGATGAGCGGGTAGTAGGCGGTGAACAGGGCCCCTTCCAATCCCGGGAAGGCGGCGATCATCACGCCGGCGACGGCCACCAGCCACACCTCGTTGCCCAGCAGGAAGGGGCCGGTGGCGTTGAGCATGAGGCGCCGCCGCCGGTCGTCGCGGCCCAGGGCGGGCAGGAGCATGCCGATCCCGTAGTCGTAGCCGTCCAGGACCAGGTACCCGGCGACCAGCCAGACCAGGACCAGTGCCCACAGGGTCTCCAGGGTCACGGCCGCCTCCCTTCCGCGGCCGGGGCGCTCCGTCCGCCCCCGTCCGCCTCGCCGTGGACGTCGCCTTGGATGAAGGCCCAGCCGTCCAGGTCCGGACCGCGGCGCGCGATCCGGGCGATGACCAGGTAGTCGGCGGCCGCGAGCACGATGTAGAGCACCCCGAACAGGACCAGGGTGGCCAGCAGCCCACCGGCGGTGGCCCCCGGGCTGACCGCGTCGGCGGTGGGCAGGACCTCGTACACCGCCCAGGGCTGGCGGCCGATCTCGCGGAACAGCCACCCCGAGGCCATCGCGACCACGGGCAGCAGCGGCGACACCAGCAGGACGCGCAGGAACCAGCGGCGGCGCACGAACGCGTTCCGGCGGAGCAGGACGAACCCGATGACCGCGAGGACCACCAGGACGACGCCGATGTAGAGCATGGTGTCGCTGAGCAGTTTCAGCGGGAGCAGGCTGTCGGGGGCGTACGACCCCTCGCCGAACCGCCCGGCCATCTCCGCCTCGTACTCGGCCAGCCGCTCGGTGTCGCCGATGAGCACGGCGCGCTTGACCGGCTGGGCGTCGATGACGTCGTTGAACTGCAGGGAGCCGGTGATCAGCAGCAGGATCGCACCGGCCCCGCCCAGGCCCAGGCCGGTGCGCACCGAGCGCCGGAAGAACTCGGTGTGCCGCCCGCCCTTGAGCAGGTGGTAGGCGCCGATCGCGGCCATGGCGAACCCGGCCAGGGTGAGCGCGGCCGAGGTGACGTGGGTGAGCGCGTTCCAGGGGTTGATGTTGGTGACCAGTGCGCTGAAGTCGGTGAGGTAGGCCTGGTCGCCGCGGACCTCGAAGCCGCCCGGCCGCTGGAGGAAGCCGTTGGCCATGATGATCCAGAACGCCGAGATGTAGGCGGTGGCCGCGACCGCCCAGATCAGGGCGAGGTGGATCCGGCGGGGCAGCCGCCCCCAGCCGAAGATCCACATCCCCAGGAAGGTGGCCTCCAGGAAGAAGGCCATCATCGTCTCCAGCGCCAGGGCCGTTCCGAAGACGTTCCCGGTGAATTTCGCGAGCCCGCCCCAGTTCAGGCCCATCTGGAATTCGTTGATGATGCCGGTGACCACGCCGAGGGCGTAGTTGACGGTGTAGATGAGGCCCCAGAACCGGACCATGCGCTCCTGGTGCGGGTCGCCGGTGCGGTACCAGCGGGTCTGCGCGACCGCGACGACCAGGACCAGACCGAGCGTGAGCGCGACGAACAGAAAGTGGATCGTCAGTGTTGCGCCGAACTGCAGGCGCGCTAATTCTAGCTTGTCCACAAGGGGCACGCCCCTCCCGTTCACAACGGCGGGGACGCCCGCGCCAGGCGGCGTCCCCGCCACGAGGGGCATTCCCCGGATTGTTTGCGTAGCGAGCCTACATGTAGCGCGGCTACACGTTGAACCGGCCCCCCTCCTCCGCGCCCTCCTCGTCCGCCGGCGCCCGGCCCAGCACCAGGGCGCTGTTGAACCCGCCCGCGCCGCGCGCCAGGACCAGCACGGTGCGCAGCCGCTCCGGGGCGGTCGGCTCGGTGACGATGCGCAGGCCGCGGGTGCCCGCGTCCGGGTCGGTGCCCACGGCGGGCGGCAGCACCCCGTGGTGCAGCGCCAGCGCCGCCCACGCGGTGTCCAGGGCGCCCGCGCCCGAGTACAGGCGGCCGACCATGGTCTTGGGCAGCGCCACCGGGACCGCGGACGCCCGCTCCCCCAGCAGCCGGGCCAGCGCCGCCGCCTCGGCGCGGTCGGAGTCGGGGTCCCCCGCGCCGTCGGCGAAGACCGCGTCCACGTCCTCGGGGCCCAGCCCCGCGCGCTCCAGGGCCAGCTCCGCGGCCCGCGCGTACTGCCGCCCGTCGGGCGCGGCCCGCTCGTGGTGGTGGGCGTCGTGGGTGGCGGCGTGCCCGAGGATCTCGGCGTATCCGCGCACGCCGCGCCCGCGCGCCGAGGCCGCCTCCTCCACCAGCATCATCGCGCCGCCCTCGCCGGGCACGTACCCGTCGGCGTCGGGGGCGAAGGGGCGGTAGGCGCGCTCGGGGTCGGCTCCGGGGCTCAACCGCCCCAGGTCGGCCTGGCACACCAGGGCGTAGGGGGTGAGCGGCGCCTCGGTGCCGCCGACCAGCACGGCCTCGCCGCCGCGCCGGAGCAGCCGCAGCGACTGCCCCATCGCGTCCAGGCCGCCCGCGCCGTCGGCGACCACCACCCCGCAGTGGCCCTTGAACGCGTGCCGGATGGACAGCTGTCCGGTGCTGGCCGCGTAGAACCACCCGATGGACTGGTAGGCGCTGACCTCCTCGGGCCCCTTCGCCCACAGCGCCTGGATCTCGCGCTGGCCGAACTCGTTGCCGCCGGAGGCGCTCGCGGTGACCACCGAGATGCCGTAGGGGTCGCGGCCGGCGGGGTCGAACCCGGAGTCGTCGAGCGCCAGGCGCCCCGCGGCCAGCGCGAACCAGGTCCACTTGTCGGTCTGGATCATCAGGCGGTTCTTCACGTGGTCGCGCGGGCGGAACCCGTCGACCCGGCCGGCGGCGCGCAGCGGGACGCCGCCGGCGTCGAAGGGGGTGATGCGGGTGCGCCCTTCGAGGGTCGCCTCCCAGTGCTCCCGCACACCGATCCCGGTGGGGGCGACGACACCGATGCCGGTGATGATGGCTCTGCGTTCCATGTCCGTCGCGGCGGCCCGCCGCGACAAGGCGCACCGCCGCACCTCCTCGCCAGAGAGTCGATACGTGTGGGGGATCTCGGGCGGACTACGTGCGGGAGAGCACGACCGCCGACTGGAAGCCTCCGAACCCGCTGCCCGCCGACAGCACGTGGCCGACCCGGGCCTCCCGGGCCTCGCCCGGGATGTAGTCCAGGTCGCATTCGGGGTCGGGGGTGGTGAGGTTGGCCGTCGGGGGCAGCACCCCGCGGTCGATGGCCAGCGCGCAGGCGGCCGTCTCCAGCGCCCCGATCGCCCCGAGCGAGTGGCCGATCATCGATTTGATCGAGCTCACCGGGACGTCGTAGGCGGCCGGTCCGAGCGCCCGCTTGTAGGCCCCGGTCTCGTGCCGGTCGTTCTGCACCGTGCCCGAGCCGTGGGCGTTGACGTAGCCGATGTCCCCGGGGTCGACCCGGGCCTCGTCCATCGCCCGGGCGACCGCCTCGGCCAGCTCCACGCCGTCGGGGTGCAGACCGGTCATGTGGTAGGCGTTGGCCCTGCTGGCGTACCCGGCGACGGTGCAGTACACGTGGGCGCCGCGGGCGCGGGCGCGGTCCAGGTCCTCCAGGACCAGCACCGCGCACCCCTCGCCCATGACGAACCCCTGCCGGTCGGCGTCGAAGGGGCGGGACGCCTCGGCCGGCCGGTCGTTGGCCGGCGTGGTGGCGCGGATGGCGTCGAAGCAGGCGTAGGAGATCGGCGAGATGGGCGATTCGGTCCCGCCCGCGATCACCACGTCGGCCTCCCCGTCGGCGATCATGCGGGCGCCCTGGCCCACGGCGTCGATGCCCGAGGTGCACCCGGTGGAGACCAGCGAGGCCGGGCCGTTGGCGCCGAACTTCACCGCCACCTCGGAGACGATGGAGGAGGGCACGAACACCGGGTACATGAACGGGCCCGCGTAGGACCCGTCCACCTCCCAGTGCCGTCCGCCGTCGCTGACGGCGACGTACTCCTCCTCCAGGCGCATGGTGGCGCCCACCGCGCTGCCCAGGCACACCCCGGTCCGCTCGCCGTCCAGGTCGTCGCGGCCCAGGCCCGCGTCGTCCAGCGCCTCGGCGGAGGCGACCAGGGCGAACTGGCCGAACCGGTCGTTGCGCCGGACCTCCTGCGGGGTGAGCCCGCAGGCGATGGGGTCGAAGTCGCACTCGGCGGCCACCCGGGACCGCATCTGCGAGGCGTCGAAGAGCGTCACCCCGCGGGTCGCCGGGCGCCCCTCCACCATCCGGTCCCAGAACCGCTCGCGACCGGGCTCCCCGGGCGCGACCGCCCCGATCCCGGTCACCGCGATACGCCTCACCCTCGTCCTCCGTCCGGCTCCGCGGCCCCCTCGGGGCCCTCGGTGTCCACGTGCCCCAGGTCCGGGCGCGGGGCCAGCGGACTGAGGAAGAAGACGACGGCGGCCTCCTCGTCGCCGTCGTTGACCATCCGGTGGCGCACCTCCCGGGGGATCAGCAGCCCTTCCCCGGCGTCCACCCGGACCCGCTCCTCCTCCATCTCCACGTCCACCCGTCCCGCGACGACGTGCACGAACTCCTCGGAGAAGGGGTGGTAGTGCTCGGTGATGCGCTCGCCCGGGGCCAGCCGCGCCGTTCCGGAGAACCCGGAGGTGGCGCCGACGGCGGGCGGGGCGAGCATGGTGCGCACGTCGCCGCCGCGGCGGCGGTTGGCCGGGACCGCGGCGGCGGAGACGGGGCGCCGCCGCCGCTGCTCGGCGCCGGCGGCCAGCGCGGCGATCTTCTCTCCGGCGCCGCCGTCCGCGGCCGGGTCCCACCGCACGCGGGTGCGGTCGGCCGCCGCGGCGGTCAGCTCGCATTCTGGGCCCCCGCCCGGCAGGCGCAGCACCGCGCGGTCGGGGGTGTCCTCGACGGGTTCGGCCCCCTGCTCGCACAGCACCGCGCGGGTGAAGGCGAGCGGGGCGCCGACCACGGCCTCGCCGCCGCTCACGCGGCCCCCGCCCGTGCGGCCCGGAGGAGCTCGCGGAGGCCGCCGGGGGTGGTGTCGGCGGTCAGGTCCGCCTCCAGGTCGACCCCGTGCGACTTCTTGAGCCGCGCGGCGAGCTCGGCGCGGGAGAGCGAGTCCAGTTCCAGGTCCTCGAACGAGGTGTCCATGAACCCGGGCTCCAGGTCCGGCTCGGCGCCCACGGCGACGATCAGCTCGGCGATCTCGGAGTCGGTGAGTGCATCGGTGCTCATGCCATCTCCCAATGTGGTCGGATCGGGTGCCAGGGGGGTGGGGGCCCACGCGTCGGCGGGGCGGCCCTACCGGGCGGCGGCGGCCTTTCCGCCGTCCGGACGCATGCCGGGCGCCAGGTGGCGCATGTCCTCGGGGGCCTCCTCGGCCATCCAGCGCGCCATGTCGCGCAGCATCTGCCGGGTCGGGTTGATGAAGCGCACGTCGCGCTCGCGGAACCCGAAGCTCGGGGCGACGAAGTCGGCCGAGGCGATCCGGTCCATCAGCGCCTTGCCGGCGGCGGGGGCGGACAGGCCGCCGGTGTCGACCTCGTCGCAGAGGCGGACCATCTCGTCGAAGAGCGCGCGGTAGCCGGGCGAGTCGGGCCACCACAGGCCGACGTTGGGCACGTCCTCCACGGCGTCGAAGGCGGCGGGGTCGCCGCTCTCGCCGAAGCGGTCGATCATGCGCTCCAGGCGCATGTTGCCCGGGACGCCGCCGTAGGCCCAGACGCGGAAGACCGCGTTCCACAGCTCGTAGTCCTCGAAGCCGATGAACGAGGCGTTGACCATCGCGTCGTTGTAGTCGATGAGGCCCTGTTCCAGCCGCTCGACGAAGGCGAACCGCTCCTCGTCGAAGTCGTCGTCGTCGAAGGCCGCCAGCAGCCGCCAGGCCAGTGCGTTGATCACCTCGGCGGTGTTGGACAGGCCGCGGGAGAACAGCGGGTCGACGAACCCGGCCGCGTGCGACATCAGGCACCACCGGTGGCCGATGGTGCGCGAGGAGGAGTACTGCAGGCGGTCGGTGGACACCCATTCGCGCACCGGCCGGGCGTCGGCGAAGATGCGCTGGACGGCGGGGAAGCGCTCGGCGTAGGAGGCGAACTCCTCGGCCGGGGACATGTCGGCCGCCCGGGGGTGGCGCCGCTCGTCCAGGGTGAGGCCCACGCTCACCAGCGTGTTGCGGGACCGCGGCTCGTTGTTGAACGGGATGACCCAGAACCAGCCCCGGGGGAACATGTGGTGCATGGTGCCCTGGAACCAGGGGACGTCCGGCATCTCCCCCGGCGGCATGCGCAGGCACTCGTCGGTCGTCTTGACGTTGACCATGTGGGTGAACATCGACCGCGAGTGGTGCTTGAGCCGCGTGGGCTCCTCGCGCAGGCCCAGCTTGCGGGCCAGGACCGAGCGGAACCCGCTGGCGTCGACCAGGTAGCGGGCCGTGTAGCTGGACCCGTCCTCGCCGTGCACCGTGACGCGGTCCCGCTCCAGGTCGAGGTCGGTGATGCGGTAGTCCAGCCGCGCGTCGCACCCGTAGCGGACGGCGGCGTGGAACAGGTAGGCGTCGCTGTCCTGCCGGAAGAGGTGGCTGGACTGGTTGAGCTTGGCGGGGGTGTTGAACTGGTTGGCGTGCCGCGGGTCCGGCTCCTCGCCCTCGCTGTGCATGAGGAAGCCGAAGTGCCGCTTGATCCCGAAGCTGCGGCCGACCTCCTCCAGGCACCCGTCGTAGGAGGTGAGGGTCTCCAGCTCGGGAACCCCGTAGCGGCGAGCGAGGAGCTTGAACAGGACCAGCGTGTGCGGCGTGGTGGACTCGCCGACGGCGAAGCGGGGGTGCCGGGACGCGTCGACGATCAGCACCGAGGCGCCGTTGCGGGCGAGGATCGCGCCGAGGGCGGCCCCGGCGATGCCCGCGCCGATGATGACGGCGTCGTAATCGGGACGTGGTGTTGCGGGAGGCATGGTTCCTCCGATTCGGCTGGGGGGCGGACCCCGGGCGGTCGTCGTGGACCCCGGGGGCTCGTCGTAGGCCCCGGGCGGTCGTCGTAGGGGATCTCGGCGGGACGTGGGCGACGCTAGCCGGGCGGGCGGCGGCGGGTCGTCCGCTGCACGGGGGAGAACGGGGCTCGTCTTTGGAAGGGCGGTGTCCGCCCCGCGCCCACCGGCCCGGCGTGCACGGCGACGCACCCAAGGTCCGGGTGGACGCCCAGCACGGGCACGCCCAGGCGGCGCCGGGCGCGCAGCAGGGCGCGGTCGGAGCGGTGGGGCAGGACGACGACGGGGGCGGCGGCCCCGGCCAGGAGCGCCCCGGGGCGCGTCCGGTCCGCGGGCAGGACCTCGCGCAGCTCCCAGTCCACCGCCAGCGGGGCGGTCAGCGCCTCCAGCTCGGCCCCGGCGGACGCGGCGTACTCCCAGCGCGTCTGCAGGTCGGCGGCGTCCATGGGGGCGAGGGTGAGCAGGCTCAGGTCCAGCGGCCAGCGGGCCGGCATGACCAGCGCCGCCAGCAGACGGGCCCGGGACCGGGCGGCGGCCCGGGCCGCCCAGTCGGCGACGGCCAGCGATTCGGGGAGGCCGTCCAGGACGGCGACGACCTCGGCGGCACCGGCCAGCGCGTGCTCGGCCGCCTCGGGCGGCCTCACCCGGCGCCCCTGCGGGGGCGCCGGGGGAAGGCGGGGGCGGTCACGGCGCGGTGCCCGGCTCCGGACCGGTCCACCGGTAGAAGGGGGTCGCCACGGCATCGGCGGGGCTGCGCCAGATCTGCGGGTCGTAGGGCTCGACGAACGGGCGCAGCCTCTGGCTGACCCGGGCGAATTCGGGGTCCTGGGCCCCGCGCTCCATGGCGGCGCGGCCGTCCCCGGAGAATTCGATGTAGTGGAAGTACAGGTCCTGGTATCCGAACAGGATCCGCCGCCTCACCCCCAGCGCCTCGGGCAGGTGGGTGGCGTCGGATTCGGCGAAGCATTCGGCGATCCTCGGCCGGTCGGCCGCGTCGATGCGCGCGACGATCAGCGTTCTGTTGTCCATTCTCTCCTCGCATTCCGGGAGGGACCGGATGACGACGCTAATGTCCGGCGGCCGTTCTTCCATCAGGCCGCGGGGGGACGGCGCCGGTACGGCGGTCCAGCGCCGGGCTCGTCCCCTGGGGGGAGACCGGGCCCACGCCCGGGTGCACCAGGCCGTGCTCGTAGGCGTAGACGACGACCTGCACGCGGTCGCGCACGCCGAGCTTGCGGTACAGGTGCTGGACGTGCGATTTGACGGTGCTCTCGCCGACGTTCAGCGCGTCGGCGATCTCGTCGTTGCGCAGCCCGCCGACCAGGTGGCGGAAGACCTCCAGTTCGCGGTCGGTGAGCCGGACCATCTCGGGGGCCCCGATCGCGGGCGCCGCGGGCCGCTCCAGCACCTCCCGGACGACGCTCCCGGCGACGGCCGGCGACAGGTAGGAGCCGCCGCGCAGCACCTCGTCGACCGCCTCGGCGACGCGTTCGGGCGCGCTGTTCTTCAGCACGAACCCGCCGGCCCCGGCCCGCAGCGCGCCGAAGACGCGCTCGTCGTCGCCGTAGGCGGACAGCACCAGCACCCGGGTGGCGGACAGCCGCGGGTCCTCCCGGATCCGCCGGGTGGCCTCGATGCCGTCCATGCGGGGCATGCTCAGGTCCATCAGCACCACGTCGGGCTGGAGCAGCCGGGCGGCCCGGACCGCGTCCCGTCCGTCCTCGGCCTCGCCGACGACCTCGATGCCGCCCGTCCCGGACAGGGTCGCGACCAGGCCGCTGCGCACGAGGGGCTGGTCGTCGGCGATCACCACCCGCACCGCCGCGCTCACCGCGTCCCCCCGGAGGCCAGGGCGGCCGCGGGCGCGGCCGCGGCGACGGGCCGCGCCGGACCGGCGGCGGGGATGCGGGCGATCAGCAGGTGGCCGCCCTGGGGGACGGCCCCGTGCAGCAGCACGCCCCCGGTGTCGGCCACCGTCTCGGCCAGGCCGGACAGGCCGGTGCCGGTTCCGGGCGGTCCGGACTCCCCGGGCCGCCCCTGCGGCACCGACACCGAGATCTGCACGTGCCCGCCGACGGCCACGCGCACCCGCACCGGGCGTCCCGGCGCGTGCTTGGCGCCGTTCAGCACGGCCTCGCGGACCACCCGCTCGGCGACCCGGGAGGGCCCCGGGGCCAGCGGCAGTCCGCCCGGTTCCAGGTCCAGGCGCACGCGCACCCCGGCCCGGCGCAGGTCGGCGACGCACCGGCGGATGCGCTCCTCGGGGGGCGGCCCGTGCTCGCCGCCGCCTCCGGCGGCGGGGGAGCCGCAGGCGGCCCCGTCGCGCAGCGAGGCCATGATGGCGGCCATGGCCTCCATGGTGCGCCGGGCCTCCTCGTCCACCGCCCGCAGCGCCTCGGCGTCCCCGTCGGCCCGCCGGGCGTGCAGGCTGATCAGGGTGAGTCCGTGCCCGACCGCGTCATGGAGCTGGCGCGACAGCCGCGCACGGTCCCTGCGGCGGTCCTCCTCCAGCGCCGCGGCGACGCGCCGGGCGCCGGTGGCGCGCGCCGCTGCCGCCGCGGCCGCGGCGGCTCCCCCGGCCGCGAGAAGAATGCTCCACACTCCGAACCCCCTCTGGGTGGACTCCGCCGCGCGAGCGATTCTCTCCGTCTCCGGAATACCGCGGCGGGGCGATCTCTCCGTCCGGCGTACTCCATCGGGAGTACGCCATTCACTGGAAATGCTAGAAAGTGCGCCGGGGGCGCACAATGCACACCTCGGCCCCCTTTCCGATTCAAGGGGGGAGGGGGAATTCCCCGGAAGTTCCCGGCGCCCGCCCGTCCGGTGCGCCGTGCTCCCGCCGACGGGTGAGCGGCGTTCCCCGAAAGTGGTAGCCCTACCGCGGCGGGCGCACCCCTCCACCTCCCGCGGTAGGAAGCGGCCCGCCTCGGGGCCAGGCCGCAGCTCATCCGGATGCGGGAATACCGCGGCGGGCGTAGGCGCCTAGCATCCACCTGTCCCGGAGGACAGGAGAGGCCCATGACCGCAGTGCTCGCGGCGCTGCCCCCGGCGGTACCGGTGTCCCCGGCGGCGCATCTGCTGGCGGCGGTCGCCGTGGTGCTCGCCGCGGCGCACGGCCTGGGCGCCCTGGCCCGGCGCCTGGGCCAGCCGGCCGTGGTCGGCGAGATCACCGCGGGCCTGCTGCTGGGTCCGGCGGCCCTGGCCGCGGGCCTGCCCGCGCCGGTCTCCGGCGAGGCGGCCGGCCCCCTCGGGCTCGCCGCCCAGCTCGGGCTGGTGTGCTTCATGATGCTGCTGGGCTGGGAGCTGGACCCGGTGGGGACGCGCCGCCCCTCGGGGGTCGGCGCGGTGGCGGCGGGCTCGGCCCTGGTACCGCTGGTGTGCGGGGCCGCGCTGGCCGTGCCGCTGTACGCCGACCTCGCGGGCCCAGACGCCTCCCGGCCGGTGTTCTCCCTCTTCCTCGGGGTCGCGCTGGCGGTCACGGCGGTCCCGGTACTGGCCCGGATGCTGGCCGGCTCCGGGAGAGCCGGCGGTCGCACGGAGCGGTTGGCGCTGCTGTCCGCGGTGGTGATCGACGCCCTGTCCTGGGCGGTGCTGGCCCTGGTCCTGGCCCTGGCCGGCGCGGGCACCGCGCTCGGCGCCGCCTGGCCGGCCGTCCTGGCGGCGGTGTTCACCGCGCTGATGGCGGGCGCCGTGCGCCCGCTGCTGTCCGCCGTGTTCACGGCGCTGGACCGGGCGGGCGCGCCGGACGCGTCGTTCGCCGCGATCGCGGTGGCCGGCGCCGTGGCCGCGGGCGCGGCGACCGAGGCGATCGGCGTCCACGCGGCGTTCGGCGCGTTCCTGTTCGGGGCGGTCCTTCCGCGCCGCGGCCCGGGCGCGGGGCGCGGCGCCGCGCCGATCCGCGCGTTCGCCTCGGCCGCCCTGCTCCCGATCTACTTCGCGACCGTGGGCATGAGCGCCTCCTTCGGCGCCCTGGGCGCACACGGGTGGGCGGTCCCCGCGGCCGTGCTCGCCGTCGCCCTGGGCTCCAAGTTCGCGGGCACGGCGGCCGGGGCCCGGCTGGCCGGGCTCCCCCGGGGCGAGGCCGCGCGCCTGGGCGTGCTGATGAACTGCCGCGGCCTGACCGAGCTCATCGTCGCCGACCTCGGCCTGCGCGCCGGGATCATCTCCGCCGACCTGTTCACCGTCCTGGTCGTG
Organism: Nocardiopsis endophytica; assembly: GCF_027706725.1. Taxonomy (GTDB): domain Bacteria; phylum Actinomycetota; class Actinomycetes; order Streptosporangiales; family Streptosporangiaceae; genus Nocardiopsis_A; species Nocardiopsis_A endophytica. The sequence continues at coordinate 28,124 of NZ_JAQFWQ010000064.1, read as the reverse complement.
GTGGCCCTGGCCACCACGGCGATGACCGGTCCGCTGCTGCGGCTCCAGGACGCCCTGGAGCGCAGGCGGCGGCCCCCCTTCCCCCCGGACCGACCCCAGCACCGTGAGGTGACCCCATGACCTCGACCGCCCACACCGACCCGGCCCCCGCCCCCGTCGCCGATGCCCGGGAGCTCCGCTCCGCCCTGGGCGCCTTCCCCACCGGTGTCACCGTGATCACCGCCCCGACGCCCCGCGGGCCGGTCGGGATGACCGCGAACTCCTTCTCGACGCTGTCGCTGTCGCCGCCGCTGGTGCAGTTCTGCACCGACCACCGCTCGCAGCTGCGCCCGCTGTTCGCGGCGGCGACGAGTTTCGCGGTGAACATCCTGGCCGAGGACCAGGCCGAGATCGCGGACCGCTTCGCGCGGCCGGGGCGGGACCGGTTCGCCGCCACCCGCTGGCGGCCGGGGACCACGGGGGCGCCGGTCATCTCCGGCGCGGCCCGGGTGATCGAATGCACGGTGCTGCGCACGATCGAACTGGGCGACCACGATGCGTCAATCGGTCGTGTCGTCACGCTACACCCCGATGACGGAAAGCCCCCTTTGCTCTTCTACCGCGGCGAGTATTACACTTTGTGAAACGGCCAGGCCGCGGTATCACCGAGTAATGGCGGAGGAACGGGGCCCGGCCCGCACCCCGTGACCATGCGACTTTCGGGCAGGTTCCCCTCATGCGAGCAGAAGTCCTCCGCGGCCACCTGGACGGCCTGTTGCTCGCGGTCCTGGCCGACGGCCCCCTGCACGGCTACGACGTCGTCGACCGCCTCCGGCGGCACAGCGGCGGCGAGATCGACCTGGCCTCCGGCACCGTCTACCCGGCGCTGCACCGCCTTGAGCGGGGCGGACTGCTGGACAGCCGGTGGTCGACGGGGGGCGGTCGGCGGCGCCGCGTCTACCGGCTCACCCCGGCGGGGCGGTCGGTGCTGGAGGAGGAGCGGGACGCCTGGCACCGGATCGCGTCGGTGGTGACCCGCGTCCTCGACGGGGCCGCCGGGCGGGGGAGCGCGCCTGCCACTTTGGATACATAGCATCCGGATCTCCTTTACAGGCGGTGCGCCGCGCTGAATGAATTCCTTGGCGAATGAGCAGGGTATGCCGAGGAAAGGATGCGCCGTGAACGGTTCCGACACTCCTCCCGCGACGGGGTTCTCCCGAAGGGCCGCCCTGGGGCTCACCGCCGCCGCGGCGGCCGCCCCCGTACTGCTGTCCCCCGCACCCGCCTCCGCCTCGGAGGGCGTCTCCGCGAAGGCCGAGCGCTGCCGGCCGCGGTTCTTCGTCCCCTTCCCCTGCGGCGAGGAGTGGCACGCCTACACCCACGACTGGCACTGGGAGCCGGACCGCCAGGTCGACTGGCGCCGCGCCGACGGCTCCCCGAGCGAGGGGGCGGCCGTGGCGGCCGCGGCCGCCGGCTACGTGATCGAGGCGGCCGTGCAGCCGCCGGACAGCCAGTACGCCGGTGTCTCGCTGCTGCGGATCTACCACGGGCGCGGGTGGGAGAGCCGCTACTACCACATGCCCGTCGAGAGCATGCCCCGCCGCGGCACCCGGGTGCACGCGGGGGAGCAGGTCGGCACGGTGGGCGGCGTGGGGCTCACCCCCGACGACCCGACCGGGCCCCACCTGCACTTCGAGCAGTGGGCCTTCGGCCGGATGGCCCCGCTGCACCTGCTGGGCGGGGAGTTCGTGCCGCCCAGGCGCCCCGAGATGGCCCTGGTCGAGAGCGACAACTGCCACCTGTGACCCCTTGCCCCCACCGGGGGTGAACCGGCGCTGAAGCGATGCTGGATCCCCCGCGCCGACGATGGACGCCGACGGGGCCGCGTGGGCCCACACCGGGCCCACGCGCCCTCCCACGTCCGATCGAAGGAGTGACGGGAATGGCTCCCGCGATCCCCACCCCCGAACCGTGGACCGTGGCCTCGCCCGCCTCCGTCCGGCCCAGCGGCCGGTACGGAGGCGCGCTGCGGGTCCTGCTCGGCCCGGCCGCGACCCGGAGCCGGGCGGGCTTCCTCGCCACGCTCACCCTCGCCCCGCGCGAGTCCATGTCCGAACACCGCCACCCGCACTCCGACGAGTTCCTGTACGTGGTGCGCGGCGGCATCGCCCTGACCGGCGGAGGGCGGCGCACCGACCTGGAGGGCGGGCAGGCGGCGTTCATCCCCCGGGGCCGCCCCCACCGCCTGGAGAACACCGGCGACGGGGAGGCGGTGTGCGTCCTGTTCGACGGGCCGCTCGCCCCCACCCCTGAGGAGGGGCACGAGGAGACCGAGCCCGCCCCCTTCGCCGACCAGGCCCCGCCCCGGGTGGGGGACGCGCCGTGACCGCCCCGGCCGCGGCCGCGGTCACCGGTCTCGGCGTGGTCGCCCCGGGCGGTGTCGGCGTCCCCGCCTTCTGGGACCTGCTCACCTCCGGGCGCACCGCGACCCGCACCATCACCGCCTTCGACCCCGCGCCGTTCCGCTCCCGGGTCGCCGCCGAGTGCGACTTCGACCCGTCGGCGGCGGGCCTGTCCCCGGCCGACGCCGCCCGGCTGGACCGGGCCGCCCAGTTCGCGGTGGCCGCGGCCCGCGAGGCGCTCGCGGACGCCGGGATCGCCCCGGGGGCCGATCCGGAGCGCACGGCGGTGAGCATCGGCAGCGCGGTCGGCTGCACCACGAGCCTGGAGCGCGAGTACGTGCGGGTCAGCGGGGGCGGCCGGCACTGGGAGGTGGACCACGCCTACGCCGTGCCCCACCTGTACGACTTCCACGTGCCCAGCACCTTCGCCCGCGAGGTCGCCTGGACCGCCGGGGCCGAGGGGCCCGCGGCCGTGGTGTCCACCGGCTGCACCTCCGGGCTGGACGCGGTGGCCCACGGGCTGGCGCTGATCCGCGAGGGGGAGGCCGACGTCGTGGTCGCCGGGGCCACCGACGCCCCGATCTCCCCGATCACCGCGGCCTGCTTCGACGCGATCCGGGCGACCACCCCCTCCGACGGCGACCCCGCGCGCGCGTCGCGCCCCTTCGACCGCACCCGGGACGGCTTCGTCCTGGCCGAGGGGGCGGCGGTCCTGGTGCTGGAGAGCACCGCGCACGCGGCCCGCCGCGGCGCCCGGGTCCTCGCCCACGTGTCCGGGGCGGCCAACCGGTGCAACGCCTTCCACATGACGGGGCTGCGGCCGGACGGCCGGGAGATGTCGGCGGCCATCGACGACGCCTTGGCCCAGGCCCGCACCGCCCCCGAGGACATCGACTACGTCAACGCCCACGGCTCGGGCACCAAGCAGAACGACCGCCACGAGACCGCGGCGGTCAAGCGGAGCCTGGGGCACCACGCCCACGCGGTGCCGGTCAGCTCGATCAAGTCGATGGTCGGGCACTCCCTGGGCGCGATCGGCTCCATCGAGCTCGCCGCCTGCGTGCTGGCCATGCGCGACGACGTCGTGCCGCCCACCGCCAACCTGACCGAGCCCGACCCCGAGTGCGACCTGGACTACGTCCCGCTGACCGCCCGCGACCAGCGCGTCGACACCGTGCTCAGCGTGGGCAGCGGCTTCGGCGGGTTCCAGACGGCCGTGGTGCTGACCCGGCCGGAGAGGAGGCCGTCGTGACGTCCCCCGGAGCGGCCCCGGCCGCCGACCCCGTGGTCACCGGTATCGGTGCGATCGCCCCCAACGGCGTGGGCACCGACGCCTACTGGCAGTCCGCGCTCTCCGGCAAGAGCGGCATCGACGCGGTGACCCGGTTCGACGCATCGTCCTACCCGGTGCGGCTGGCCGGGGAGGCCACCGGGTTCGTCGCCGAGGAGCACCTGCCGAGCCGGCTCATCAAGCAGACCGACCGGATGACCCACATGGCCTTCACCGCGGCCGAGTGGGCGCTGCACGAGGCCGGGCTGGACCCTGAGTCGCTGCCGGAGTACCGGGCCTCGGTGATCACCGCGAACTCCTCCGGCGGCTTCGAGTTCGGCCAGCGGGAGCTGGACAACCTCTGGCGCAAGGGGCCCAGACACGTGGGCGCGTACCAGTCCATCGCCTGGTTCTACGCGGCCACCACCGGGCAGCTGTCCATCCGCCACGGGATGCGCGGCCCCTGCGGCGTCCTGGCCACCGAGCAGGCCGGCGGGCTGGACGCCCTGGGCCGGGCGCGGCGGCTGCTGCGCGAGGACCGCATCGACGCCGCCCTGACCGGGGGCACCGACGCCTCGCTGTGCCCGTGGGGGTTCGTGCCGCAGCTGGCGGGCGCCCGGCTGAGCCGCTGCGACGACCCGCGCCGGGCCTACCGCCCCTTCTCCCCCGACGCCGAGGGGCACGTGCCCGGCGAGGGCGGGGCGATCCTGGTGATGGAGCGCCCGGAGGCGGCGCGCGCCCGGGGCGCGGTCCCCTACGGGCGGATCAGCGGCTACGCCGCGACCTTCGACCCGCCGCCGGGGTCCCCCCGGCCGCCCGGCCTGCGCCGGGCCGCCGAGCGGGCGCTGGCCGAGGCGCGCCTGGCCCCCGAGCAGGTGGACGCGGTGTTCGCCGACGCCGCCGGGGACCCGGTGCGGGACCGGGAGGAGGCCGAGGCGCTGCGGGGGCTTTTCGGGCCCCGCGGGGTCCCGGTGACCGCGCCCAAGACGCTGACCGGCCGGATCTACGCGGGAGGGGCGCCGCTGGACACCGCCGCCGCGCTCCTGGCGGTCCGGCACGGCGTCCTCCCCCCGACCGCGGGGGTGCCCGCCGACCGCCCCGACGACGGCCTCGACCTGGTGCTGGACGCCCCGCGCGAGACGCCGGTGCGCGCCGCCCTGGTCCTGGCCCGGGGCGAGGGCGGGTTCAACGCCGCCCTGGTCGTCCGCGCCCCGGAGGAGCCCCGCTGACCCCGGCCGCCCCGCGGCGGCCGGCCGACCCCGGCACCGCACGGATTGGAGTTCCATGCCCGTGTTCACCCTCGACGACCTGACCCGGCTGCTCCGCGAGGGGGTGGGCGTCGACGACGGCGTCGACCTGGACGGCGACATCATGTCCACCCCCTTCACCGACATCGGCTACGACTCTCTGGCTCTGCTGGAGGTCGCCGTGCTGGTCGAGCAGGAGTTCGGGGTGGCGATCCCCGACGAGGAGATCGCCGAGCTGACCACCCCCCGGCTGACCATCGATTACGTCAACGAGCGATTGGCAGGTGCCTGACCATGTCCGGACACACCGACAACTCCGTCGTCATCGACGCCCCGCTGCACGTGGTGTGGACCATGACCAACGACATCGAGTCCTGGCCCACCCTGTTTACCGAGTACGCCGAGGCCACGGTGCTGGAGCGGGCCGGGGGCAGGATCCGGTTCCGCCTGACCACCCACCCCAACGACGACGGCCAGCAGTGGAGCTGGGTGTCCGAGCGGATCCCGGACCCCGCCGAGCACACGGTGCGGGCGCAGCGCATCGAGCGCGGCCCGTTCAAGTTCATGCACCTGTTCTGGGAGTTCACCGAGGTCCCGGAGGGCACCCGGATGCGCTGGGTGCAGGACTTCGAGGTGCGCGAGGACGCGCCGTTCGACGACGAGAGGATGACGGCGCACCTGAACCGCACCAGCCCCGAGCAGATGCGGCACATCAAGGCCGCCGTGGAGCGGGTCGCCGCGGTGAAGGGCGGGAAGGCCGGTGTCTGAGGCCGTCGCCGACCGCGGGCGGGGCGGCGCCCCCGCCCTGCTCCAGGACGACCCCCGGGCGCAGCGCCTCCTGCTGCTCGCCGGGGGGATGCGCCTGGCGCACGTGGTGCGCGCCCTGGGCGAGCTGCGCGTGGCCGACATGGTCGCGGACGGGCCGGTGTCCGCGGAGGAGCTGGCCCGCCGCGCCGGGGCCCACCCGGACGCGCTGCTGCGGCTGCTGCGCTGCGCCGCCTCGGTGGGCGTGTTCCGCGAGCTGCCGGGCCCGTCGTTCGGACCCACCGAGCTGTCCGAGGGGCTGAGGGAGGACGCGCCGGGGAGCGTGCTTCCGCTGGTCCTGTACAACGGCATGGAACTGCAGTGGCGCACCTACGGCGCGATCATGCACGCGGTGCGCACCGGTGAGCCCGCGGTGCCCGAGGCCCTGGGGTCCGGCCTGTGGGAGTACCTGGAGGAGCGCCCCGAGACGGCGACCCGGGTGTACGGCGTCCTCAACGGGATGAACCGGCGCCTGGAGGAGGAGTACGTCGCCGCCGTCCGGCCCGAGCGGTTCCGCCGCATCGCCGACATCGGCGGCGGCGACGGGGCCTTTCTCAGTGCGCTGCTGCGGCGCAGCCCCGAGGCCGAGGGGGTGCTGTTCGAGCTCCCCTCGCGGATGGAGGAGACCCGCCGCGCCCTTGAGGAGTACGGCTGCGCCGACCGCGTCACGTTCGTCCCCGGCGACTTCCGCACCGACCCGCTGCCCGAGGGGTGCGACGCCTACGTGATGAAGGGGATCGTGCACAACTGGGACGACGGGGACGCGCTGACGATCCTGCGCGCCGTGCGCAAGGCGATCGGCGACTCGGGCGCCCCGCTGTTCGCGGTGGAGCAGATCGCCGCGCCGCCGAACTCCTGGGACTTCGGGCGCTTCATCGACATCGACCTCCTGCTGATCTTCGGGGGCCGGATGCGCGACGCCGACCAGTGGGCGGCGCTGGCCGCCGAGGCGGGGTTCGCGCTCGACGGCGCCCCGGTCACCGGCCGATGGGCGGCCCACGAGTGCCGCCCGGTCTGAGCGGCGGCGGAGGACGGACCGGATGGGAGGAGACGCCGTGCATGAACGGAGCGCGCCCGCGTCGGAGGCGGGCGCCGGGCCGGGACGGATCCTGGAGCTGGCCATGGCCTTCTACGGGTCCCGGGCGCGGATGGCCGCCGTGGAGCTCGACCTGTTCACCCGGGTGGCCCGTGGGCCCGCCACCGCCGACGAGCTCTGCGCCGACCTGGGGATCCACCCCCGGGGCGGGGAGGACTTCCTCGACGCGCTGGTGGCCCTGGACCTGCTGGAGCGCGAGGACGGGCGGTACCGGTGCACCCCGGAGTCGGCGGCCCACCTGGACGCCGCCGCCCCCGGCTACGTGGGCGGCTACGCCCGGCTGGCGGACGCCGCGCTGTACCCGCTGTGGGGCCGCCTCACCGAGGCCCTGCGCACGGGGCGGCCGCAGGTGCCCGAGGACCCCGCCTTCCTCCAGGGCTACCGCGACCCCGACCTCGCCGACCGGTTCATGGGCGCGATGGACGCGGTGAACGCGGAGGCGGCGCGGGCGATCGCCGCCGGCCTGGACTGGTCCGGGGTGGAGGTCGTCGCCGACTTCGGCGGGGCCCGCGGGAACCTGGCGGCCGGGCTGGTGCGCGCGCACCCGCACCTGAAGGCCGTGTGCGTGGACCTGCCGGAGACCGCCCCGCTCTTCGAGCGGCACATGGACCGCCTGGGCACCACGGGGCAGGTGGCGTTCCACGCCGCCGACCTGCTCGCCGACCCGCTGCCGCGGGCCGACGCCGTGGTCCTGGGGCACATGCTGCACTACTTCGGCGACGGGGACCGGACGGAGCTGCTGCGCCGGGCGGCCGGCGCCGTGGGGCCCAGCGGCGCCGTCCTGGTCTACGACCGGATGATCGGCGGGGACCGCCGCGGGCCGGCGCTGAGCCTGCTGGGCAGCCTGAACATGCTGCTCTCCTCGGACGGGGGTCGGGAGTACACGGTGGACGAGTGCCGGGGGTGGATGGAGGAGGCGGGGCTGCGGGTCGAGCGGGTCGGCCCGGCCGGACCGCTGGACACCCTGGTCGTCGCCCGGCCCCGGGCCGCCGGGGACGCGGGAGCGGAAGGAGGGGCGCGATGAGTCCGGACACGGGCGCCGCTCCGGCGGCGGGCCCCGCGGCGGCCGGCGGAGGCGCCGCGGACGGCGTGGTGATGATCAACGTCTTCGTGGTGGCCCCCGAGGACCAGGAGCGCCTGGCGGAGATGATCGAGACGGCCTGGGACGAGGTGATGCACGCCGTGCCCGGGATCGTGTCGGCCACCGTCCACACCAGCCTGGACGGCACCCGGGTCACCAACTATTCGGAGTGGCGGAGCGAGGCGGACTTCCTCGCGATGCTGGAGCGCGAGGACGCCCGGGAGCACATGCGCGCGATCGGCCGGATCGCGGTGTCGAACCCGTTCGTCTACCGGGTGCGCAGCCGCCGCGCCGTGTGAGGCGCACCGCCTGAGGCGCGCCGGAAGGGGCGGCGGGATGCCCCGCCGCCCCTTTCCGCACGGCCCCTCCCGCGGGGCCCGGCCCGCGGGTCAGGCCGACGGGACCGCGCCGGAGAGCACCTCGCGCTGCAGGTGCTGGAGCTCGGGTGCGGGGTCCAGCCCCAGCTCGTCGCGGAGCACCCGGCGCAGGTCCTGGTAGGCGTCGAGGGCCTCCTTGCGGCGGCCGGAGCGGCGCAGCGCCTCGATCAGCAGCCCGTGGAACCACTCGTTCAGCGGGTGCGCGGCCACCACCTCGCGCAGCTCGGCGACGAGCTCGCGGTGGCGCCCCAGCTCCATCTCGGCCTGCAGGCGCAGTTCCAGTGCGCGGGTGCGGCGCTCCTCCAGCCGGACCAGGTGGCCGCGCAGGTGCCGCCCCGGCTGCACACCGCCCAGCATCCGGCCGCGCCACAGGTCCAGCGCCGCCCCCGCGGCGCGGGCCGCCGCCCGGGCGTCGCCCTGCTCCAGCGCGGTCTGGGCCTCCTCGACGGCCCGGTCGAAGACGCACGCGTCCAGCGCGTCCGGCGACAGGTGCAGCACGTACCCGGCGGGCCGGGTCTCGATGACGCCGTCGCCCAGCCGGCGGCGGAGCTGGTGGACGTAGCTCTGCACGGTGGACACGGCGCTGCGCGGCGGACGCCCGTCCCAGAGCTCCTCGATGAGCGCGGGCACCCCCACCACCTCGCCGGAGCGGACCAGGAGCAGCGCCAGGACCTGGCGCGCCTTGGGGGCGCCGGGCGTGCGGGGGCGGCCGTCGCACCGCACCTCGAAGTCGCCCAGAATTCTGCATACGAGCCCGTGACTGCCTGCGACGAGTTCCACGCGTCCTCCAGCCGTCGTGTACCGCTCCTACACCTCCCCGCTGTTACCGGGGGATATGGCCGAAGGTATTCGCCCGGTGAATCGCCATCAATGGGACTTCCCCCTAGGAGGGGCCGCCGCCCCCGAAGGAGGTACCGGGTCTACCCACAGCGGCCCGCGGCATTCCCTCGCGGGGCCGCATTCCGCCACTCGACAATCACGCACCGCTTCCCCCCGCGATGATCACCCAAGACATCCGATTTTCAAGATCACGAAACCATTCAGCCCCCAATCCGAGCACGGATCGCTTGCCTCACGGTCACCCTCGTCGTAGGATCGCCCCCGGAACCGAAAAAGGACGGCAGCGACCCCTTTCCTCGTTTCCACATGTAGGCGCACTACCGATGGAGAATCGGAGGAATTCACACGGTTTTCGATCCGCCTCCACCATGGCGGACAGAACCGCGCACCGGTCCGGGCACACCGTCCCGGACCGAGCACCGGACTGCGCCCGAAGGCCGAACCCCTGGAGCATCCACGTGATTCCGCTTCCCGTACGAAAAGACCGGAACCTGTCGCTCCCTGACGCTTCGGCGCCCGCCCTGGACCCGCGCTGCGCCCCCACCCCCATCGCCGAACAGGAATTGCACGACCGTGTCGGCCCCGAACTCGCCGTCGCCGCACGGAGACTGGAATTGTTCGCCCTTTACCGCCACTCCGAGCCCTCCCGCGCCGAATCACACCTGACGGGCGCGCAGGCCTCGGTCGGCCGCTGCCTCGACGACATCGCGCGGATCCTGCGCTGCGGCCGGCCGGAGGCCCGGCCCCTGGACCTGGCGCGGGAACTGGAGGAGTACGCCGAGACCGTCGACACCCGGGGAACCGCCGTGAGCGTGCGGGTGCGGGGCGAGGCCGCCCTGCCCCTGGAACTGCGCAGCGAGCTGTACCTCATGGTCCGCGAGGCGCTCCGCAACGCCCTGCGCCATGCCCGGGCGCGGACCGTACGGGTCGTCGTCGAGGTCCGCGGCGGCCGCGTGAACGCCCTCGTCGACGACGACGGCACGGGCTTCGGCCACGCCGAGGCCGCGCGCGGGGACGGGCTGGGCCTGGCCTCGCTGCGCGAGCGCGCACGGCGGCTTGGCGGCCGCACCGTCGTCGACACCGCCCCGGGGGACGGCACCCGCGTCCTCATCCGCCTCCCCCTCACCCCCGGGACCGCCCATGGCACCCGGTGACGCGCCCGCGCGCGTGGTCATCGCCGACGACCACACGATGTTCCGCGAGGCGCTGTGCCACACCCTGGGGTCGCACCCGGACGTGGACGTGGTGGGCACCGCCGGGACCGCGCCGGAGGCGGTGTCCTGCGCCGCCCGGCACCGGCCCGACATCATCGTGCTCGACGTGCGGATGCCGGGGGGCGACGCCCGCACGACGCTGCGCCGCCTGCGCGCGTCCTCCCCGGAGACCCGGGTGATCATGCTGTCGATGTACGACGACCCCCGGATCGTGCACCAGCTGATGCACGAGGGGGTCAACGCCTACCTGCACAAGAGCTCCTCCCGGGAGGAGCTGCTCTCGGCGATCGGGGCGGTGCGCGCCGACGGCGCGCGGATCGTGGTGTCGGTGGCCCGCGGGAGCCTGGCGGCGCTCCCCGACAGCGGCGGCGAGCCGCTCTCGGAACGGGAGAAGGAGGTGCTGCGCCTGGTGGCCGCGGCGCTGAGCAACGCCCAGATCGCCACCCGGCTGCGGATCACCCAGGGCACGGTCAAGCGCCACCTGCGCAACATCTTCAAGAAGCTCGGGGCCGTCTCGCGGATCGACGCGGTCAACAAGGCGGTCGCCGGGCACATCATCACGGCCCCCGCCGACTCCTCCGGGGCCGCCGAGCCCTTCTCCTGACGCGTCCGGCCTCCGGCGGCCGGCCCGGGCCGTCCGCCGGAGGCCGGACGGGCGGGGGGCCGCACGGCGCCGGCCCCCGCGCCGCGGGTCCCGGATCACCGGAGCCCCGGCTCCCACACGTAGAAGGGCTCGGCCCGCGCCTCCAGCATCGACGGGCGCTCCGGGTCGTAGGGGGTCAGGTACTCGGCGACCCGCCGGTCGACCTCGGTGAAGGCCGGGTCTTCGCGCAGCCCGTGCACGGCCGGAAGGATGTCGGAGTCGGCCTCCAGCAGGTGCGCGTAGAGGCCGTGGTAGTGGAACAGGGTGCGCGCGCGCAGCCCGAGGCGCTCCGGGAAGCCGGAGCGGTCGTGCTCGGCGAAGGCGGCCGCCACCTGATCGGCGTCGGCGGTCCGCATGTTCCTGACCATCAGTGCTCGAAACGCCATTCCCGCCTCGTCTCCACTTTCGCTGTCGGGGTGTCCGTCCCGGCAGGGCACCGGGGGCGGGCCGCTTCTGGCGGCCCACCCCGCACGGCGCCGGGCCGCGCCGTTCCGGCTGGGCCCTCCCTGACCGGTCCCCGCCATCCTCGGACGCCCCGGTCCACGGGCGGACGAGGCTCGGTCCATGCCCGGCGGCCCCGGCGGCCGGGGGCCGCCGGGGGTCATTCGGTGCCCGCGGGCCCGGCCACGGGCAGCCGGTGGGCCCGCTCCGCCCGGAAGCCCACCGCCACCACCTGCGCCTTCTTCCGGCGCACCCACGGCAGCCGGATGAGCGCCCGGCGCAGCGGCGACCCCGGCCCGACACCGACCCGGCCCTCCAGGTAGCGCCCGAGGAAGCGGTCCTGGATGGTCTGCTGGAGCCGCTGGGTGAGCACGGTCGGCCGCATCCTCCTGCGCTGCACCCGCGCCAGCGCGCGCTCCGGCAGCCGGCCGCTCCGCAGGTGCGGTGCGAGGATGCGGGCCGCGGCGACGGCGTCCTGGACGGCGAGGTTGACCCCGACGCCGCCGATGACCGACATGGCGTGCGCGGCGTCGCCGATGGCGAGGAACCCCGGGCGGTACCACCGCTCCATGCGGTCCATGCGCACCTCCAGACCGTGGACGTCGTCCCAGGAGGCGATCTCCGAGGACCTCCCGTCCAGCCACGGCAGCAGCTCCTCCAGGCGCGCGCGGAACCCCGCCACGTCCCGGGAGGTCCACTCCTCGACGCCGCCCTTGGGCACCACGTAGGCGGCCTGCCAGTAGTCGACGCGGTTGATCATCGCGAGCATCTGCGCCCCGCCCAGCCGGCCGAAGGAGTGCCCCGGGTCCGTGTCCGCCCGGGACAGGCGGAACCACATCAGGTCCATGGGGGCGCCCAGCTCCCGGGTGGGGAGCCCGGAGTCGGCGCGCACCACCGAGCGGCGGCCGTCGGCGGCGACCGCCAGCAGGGTGCGCACCTCGTGCTCGCGGCCGCCGTGGCGGTAGCGCACCCCGGCCACCCGGCCCTCCTCCACGACCAGGCCGGTGGCCTCGGCCCCCATCAGGATGCGGAAGCCCGGGTGGCGCCCGGCCTTCGACACCACGAAGTCGAGCAGGTCCCACTGCGGCATGTAGGCGATGAAGGGGTACTTGCCCCGCAGCACCGACAGGTCGTCCAGGATCCGCTCGCCGTCGTCGGTCACCAGCCGCACCTTGGTCTCCCTGCGGTGCGGGATCCTCAGGAACTCCTCCGCCACGCCCAGGTCGTCCATGGTCTGGACGGTGGAGGAGTGCACCGTGTCGCCCCGGAAGTCGCGGCGGAAGTCCTCGTGCTTCTCCAGGACGAGGACGTCGACGCCGGCGCGGGCGAGCAGCCATCCGAGCATGGCGCCCGCGGGTCCGCCCCCGGCGATGCAGCAGGTCGTCCTCTCGGGCAGGGTCATGTCCTCTCGCTCTCTGTGTGCGGGGACTCCCGTGCCGCGCGGACGGCGCCCGGCAGGAGCAGGGCGGCGGCGATGAGCACCCCCGCGGCGGCCGCGCCGGCGCCGGCGAGCAGCGCGCCGCGCGCCCCCACCGCGTCGGCGACCACTCCCAGCAGCGGGGCGCCCAGCGGCGTGGAGCCCATCATGAACATGGTGAACAGCGCCATCACCCGGCCCCGCATGCGGGGGTCGGCACCGAGCTGGAGCGAGGCGTTGGCCGCCGTGGTGAAGACGAGCTGGGCGGCCCCCACCGCCACCAGGACCGCGGCGAACGATCCGAACCCGGGGGCCAGCGCCGAGGCGGCGTTCGCCGCGCAGAACGCCAGCGCCGCCGCGGCCACGAAGCGGGGGCCGGAGCGCCCGCTGAGCACCACCGCGGCCGAGCCGAGCAGCGACCCGGCCGCCAGCAGCGAGCCCAGCAGGCCGAACTCCCCGGCGCCGCGGCCGAACTCGGTGGTGGCCATCAGCGCGGTGGTCACCTGGGTGTTGGCCGCGAACGCGCCGGTGAACAGGGTGATCAGCAGCAGGAGCCGGACCTGGGGCGCGGTGAGGGCGTACCGGACGCCCTCGGCGAACATCCCGGGGCCGCCCCCGGCCGAGGGGGCCGGGCGCAGCCGGGAGGCGTCCATCCGCAGCAGCGCGGCGATGGGGAAGGCGACGGTGAGGGCGGCCGCGGTGAACACCGGGCCGGTGCCGCCGAGGACGATGGCCCCTCCGGCGACGGCCGGCCCGACCAGGCGGGCCGCCTGGAAGGCGGCCGCGCTCAGCGCCACCGCGCGGGGCACGTCGTCGCGGTCGACCAGTTCCACCACGAACGCCTGGACGGTGGGGTGGAACACCGCCGCGGCCACCCCGAGGGCGGCCGAGACGGCGTAGACGATGCCGATCGAGGCGCTGCCGGTGAGCACGGCCGCGCCGAGGGCGAGGGCGCAGGCCCCCACCGCGGCCTGGGTGCACAGCAGCGTGCGCCGCTTGCTGAACCGGTCGGCGATCACGCCGCCGACCGGGCCGAGCAGGAGCAGCGGGAGGAACTGCAGCCCCGTGACGATGCCCAGCGCCGTGCCCGACTCCCCCGTGAGCTCCAGGACCAGCCAGTCCTGGGCGATGCGCTGCATCCACGTGCCCACGTGCGCCACGGTCAGCCCGATGAGCCACATCCGGTAGTTGCGGTTGCGCAGCACCTTCATGTCCGTCCCCGCTCTCCTCGCTCCGGCCGGCGGCGGCCCGGCGGCCGCTATCCGGCGACGGTCTCGCGCCCGCCGATCCACTCGGCCGTGCGGCGCAGCCCCTCGGCCAGCCCGGCGCTCGGCCGGTACCCCAGCGCGGACCACCCGCCGCGCAGGTCGCGCCCCGGGGGCGGCGGGTGGGGGCGCACCGCGCGCAGGCGCACCCGGGGCGCCCGTCCGGCCGCCTCGGTGACCAGGTCGACCAGTTCGTCCAGGGTGACCTGGACACCTCCGGAGGCCTCCGCCCCGCCGCCGGGCAGGCCCCGCTCCACCGCCAGCCGGTGGAGCCGGGCGGTGTCCGGGGCGAAGGCCGGGGCCAGGACCCGGGGCAGGCCGACCAGTTCGACGGGGCCGCCGCCGAGCGCGGCGGCCAGCAGCCGCATGACCGGCTCCCCGTCCCCGATCCCGGGGCCGTAGACCGGGTGGCGGCGGAGCACCGCCGTCCCGGTCCCGGCCGCGGCGGCCGGGACCGAGCGGACCAGGCGGCGCACCCCGGCGCGCCGGGCGGCGCCGCGCAGCGCCCGGTGCCCCGACCCGGACCCGGAGAACTCCACCAGCGCCGCGCAGCCGCGCAGGGCCGCCTCCACCGGCATGTGCTCGATGTCGCCGGTGAGCCGCACCCAGCCCGGGGGCGGCGGGGCGGGGGGCGGCGGCCCCGCCGTGCGCACGTCCGCGAACTCGGTGATCCCGTACCCGGCCGCATGCAGCTCATGGGCCGCCGCCCGCCCCACCGGACCGCCCGCCCCGACCAGCGCGGCCCGGGGGGCGGCGCGCCCGGTCACGTCGCCGCGGGCGACGGCTCCGAGACCACCTCGAACACGGTCCGCTCGACACCGCCGTCCCAGTACTCGCGCATGGGGACCGTCATCTCGCGGTGCACCGGCGCGTCCTCCCAGCTCGCGAACTTCTCCGCGCTCTCCCATTCGCCGACCAGGATGTAGCGGCCGCTGTCGCGGTCGCGCACCAGCCGGTCGCCCAGGTGCCCGTCGGTCCCCTTGACCTGCGCGCGCACCGTCTCGAACGCCTTCTCGAAGGCCTCCTCGCACCCGGGCTTGACCCGGGCCGAGACCATCACCATCACCGTCACGGCTTCTCCCAGTGGTCGACGATCGACATGACCTGCATGTGGGCCCCGGTGCGCAGGGCGCGCAGCCGGGCGGTCTCGCGGTCCTGGCGGGACGAGGTCTCGAAGGACCGGTAGGCCTCCGCGTCGTCCCAGTCCGAGGTGATCACGTAGGTGGGCACCGGGTCGGACGTGCGGACCAGGGTCTGCCTGCGGCAGCCCGGCTCGTCCCGCACCCAGGCGGCGACCCGGGCCCACTCCTTCTCGAACGGCCCGGTGTCCTCCTCGGCGACGGTCATGGTGAGCACGGCGCGCACCGGTCCCATCTCAGATCCCTCCGTCCACGGTCAGCGTCTGCCCGGTCACGTAGGAGGCGCCGGGCCCGGCGAGGTAGAGCACCGCACCGGCGATGTCCTCGGCCGCGCCCAGCCGGCCGAGCGCGGCCATCCGCTCGTAGCGCTCCCGGCGCTCGGGGGTCAGGCGCCCGATCTGGTCGGTGGCGATGACGCCGGGGGCGACGACGTTGGCCCGGATCCCCTGCGGCCCGACCTCCTTGCACAGCGAGCGGGTGAACCCGGTCAGGGCCGCCTTGGAGGCGGTGTAGTGGGTCCGCCCCGCCATCCCGCGCATGGCCACGGCCGAGGAGACCGTGACGATGGCCGCTCCGGCGCCCATGTGCCCCAGCGCGGCCCGCGTGACCTCGTAGACGCTGGTCAGGTTGGTGGTGAGGATGCGGTTCCACTCCTCGGGCTCCATGTCCTCCAGCGTCCGGTGGCTCACCGCGGCGGCGTTGTTCACCAGCACGTCGATGCCGCCCAGCGCGCGGGCGGCCGAGGCGGTGAAGGAGCGGCACCGCTCCGGGTCGGCCATGTCCGCCAGCTCCACCGTGTGCCCGTCGCCGCGCTCGGCGAGCTCGGCGGCGAGGGAGTCGGCGGCCTCCCGGTCCGACCGGCCGCAGGTGTACACCCGCGCCCCGGCGTCGGCGAAGGCGAGCACGGCCGCCCGGCCGATTCCGCGCGTCCCGGCGGTCACCACCACCCGCGCGCCGTCGAAGTCCTGTTTCACGCGGCACCTCGCCTCCGGCCGGCGGCGTCGTCCGGCCCCAGTCGGAACAGGGCGGCGGCGTTGCCGCGCCCGATCTGGTCGCGCTGCCCGGCGGGGAGCCCGTCGAGCAGGCGGGTGACGCGCTCCGCCTCGTCCAGCAGCGGGGGCGCGTCGGTGCCCAGCAGCACGCGGTCGGCGCCGAAGAAGTCGACGGCGGCGCGCAGCGCCTGCGGGCTCGGGGTCGCGGTGTCCACCCGGATCCGGCGGAGCTGCTCGGAGGGGGGCGGCCCACCGGGGCCGCGGGCGCCGGGCGTGCGCGCCGCCAGGTCGAGCTTCTCCCCGAGCAGCGCGAGCCCGCCGCCCGCCCCGGAGGCGATCAGCACCAGCGACGGGAACCGCTCCAGCCAGCCCGCGTACACGATCGCGGCCACGCCGGCGGTCACGTCGCAGAAGCGCCCGATGTGCTCCACCGTGCCCAGGTCGGGCAGGGACGGTCCCCCGACCGGGACGGCGGGCGGGTGGAGCAGCACCGGCACGGCCTCCTCGGCCGCCATCGCGAAGAACGGCTCGGCCTCGGGGGCGTCCAGGTAGCGCCCGTTGACGCTGGTGTTGGCGATCAGCCCGACGCAGCCGGGCTCCCGCAGCAGCTCCTGGGCCTGCGCCAGCATCGCCTCGCCGCCGAACGGGTCGAGGTAGGCGTAGGTGCGCAGGGCGTCGGGGTGGCGGGCGACCAGGTCGAGCATGGCCTCGTTGTGCCGCCGCACCTGCGCGGCGGTCTGCGCGTGGTTGTCCTCGCCCGGGGCGGGGCGCATGCTGCCGGCCCCGACCGGGCTCCCGATGACGGTCGTGCCGATGCCCAGGGCGCGCTTGCGGGCGATGGCGGCCTCGGGGTCGCGCAGGCCGGGCGGCCCGCCGCGGTCGCCGGGCGGGCTGAGGTGCCCGTGCACGTCGATGTCCACCGCCGGCCCCCTCACCCGTGCCCGCCGGGCGGGCCTCCGGGCGGGCCGCCGCCCGGGGAGCCGCCGAGCATGGGGGTGCTGAACGCGAACCGGCCCAGGACGGGGACGGCGGCCCCGTTCACCCCTTCGGCCCCGGCCCCGGTCAGGAACGCGATCACCTCGGCCACCTCCTCGGGGCGGGTGGCCATGTCGAAGTCGACGCCGGGGCGGGAGGCGCGCGCCTCGGGGGTGTCGGCCATGGTCATGACGACCGTGTTGGCCCGCACCCCGCGGTCCTTGACCTCGTGCGCCAGCGACCGGACCCAGGCCTGCAGGGCCGCCTTGCTCGCCGCGTAGGCCCCCATGGCGGGGAACGGCTCTGCGGCCAGGAGGGAGCTGACGTAGACCAGCCGCCCGCCCTCGCCCAGGTGCGGCAGGACCGCCCGGGTCGCCTCCACCGCCGAGACGACGTTGGCGTGGTAGAGGTCCCGGTGCTCCTGGGCCCCGGTGCGCATGACCGGCCCCACCGCGAACCCGCCGATGAGGTGGACCAGGCCGTGCAGGGCGCCGAATCGGTCGAGCGCGGCCCGCACCGCGGTGCGGGCGCCGTCCTCGGTGGCGGCGTCGGCGGCCACCGTCTCCAGGGCGCCCGGCCCGGCGCCGGCCTCGCGGAGCCCTTCGGCGAGCTCCTTGAGGCGCGCCTCGTTCCGGCCGGTCAGCAGCACGTCGCGGCCCTCGGCCGCCAGGCGTGCGGCGACGGCGCCGCCGAGCGCCCCGGTGGCGCCGGTGACCAGCAGGGCGGGGCCGCTCACGCCTCCCCCTCACCGACCGGCTGGGGCCGGTAGTCGTCGGGGATGCGGGTGGTGACGGTGGTCATCATCGCGTTCAGGAAGAACGCGCGGGTGCCCTCGACGGAGCTCATGTCCCGCTTGTCCTCCTCGACGAGGTACTTGTCGAGCTCCTTCTCGACGTTCTGGATGACCGGCTCCTGGGACAGGTGCGCCATCACCTTGGGCAGGCTGCCCTCGATCTCGATCATCCGGATGACGAGGTTGTCCTTCATGAACACCGACGTGCTGACCAGGCGGGTCTCGTCGTCGATGACGGGGGACGGCGGGTCGTAGCTCGACAGCAGCTCCTCGACCTGCTTCTCGGTCCCCGGGCGCACTCGGAACATGACGGCGTAGCGCTGCATGCGGCCTCCTCAGCCGGTCCTGGGTCGGTGGCGCCGCGGGTGTCCCCCGGCGCCGATCGGAACGCTAGGCGCGGCCGCTCGCGGGTGTCTTCCACCGCGGGGACGCCCCCGCGCCCCCTCCGTTCGGGGGAGCCGCACGCCCCCGCGCGGTGGAAGACGCCCGCCGGTCCCGCGCCTACGGTGTTCGGCGCACGCCCCTCTCGCTCCTTGGAGGCAGGGATGACCGACGGCTCCGTCGGCACCGGCCGCGGCATCGCCTTTCCCGGGCAGGTCGACGACCGCGGCCCGATCGACGCGCTGCTGGCCGAGCACGCGGCCCACCCCCTGGTGAAACGGCTCGGCGAGGTGCTCGGCACCGACGACGTGCACGCGGCGGACTTCGCCGACACCCGGGTGGCCCAGCCGCTCACCTACACCGCCGGGCTGCTCTCGGCCTGGCACCGGCCCGGGTCCGCGCCCGTGGCGGCGATGGGCCACAGCCTCGGCGAGATCACCGCCCTGGCCTACGCGGGCGCGCTGGCCCCGGAGGAGGGGCTGGCGCTGGTGCGGGAGCTGGGGGAGATCGGGGAGCGGCAGTGGTCCGCCCGCCCCAGTTCGCTGACGGCGGTGATGGGCCTGGACGCCGAGGGGGTGGAGTGGGCGCGCCGCACCGCGCTCGCCTCCCGCGGCGGCTTCCTGGACGTCTCCGGGTACAACGGGCCGCAGCAGACGGTGCTGTCGGGGGACGCCTCGACGGCGCGCGCCGCCGCCGCGGCCGCCGAGGCGCTCGGGGCGACGGTGCAGGTGCTGCCGATCCGCGGCGCCTACCACTCGCCGCTGCTCGGCCCGCACCTCCCGCGCTGGCGGGCGGCGGTCCGGGCCCTGGAGTGGCGGGATCCGCGCATCCCGGTCGTCTCCTCGGTCGACGCCCGGACCCGCACGGACCGGGCGGACCTGCCGGAGCTGCTCACCCGCTGGCTGGTGCTGCCGGTCCGCTGGGCCGACACCATGGCCGAGGCCCGCCGCCGGGGCGTGGAGGCGCTCGTCGACGCCGGGCCGGGCCGGGTGCTGCGCAGGCTCGGCCGCCGGATCGGCCCGCCCCCGTTCACCGACGCCTGACAGGGAGGTCCCCCATGGACGCAGACCCGAGCCGCCCCCCGTGGCTGATCGCCTGGGCGGCCGAGACGCCCGAGGCCGACGGCCGGATCCGCGCCGAGATCGCCGCGCGGCTGCGCGGGGGCGGCGCGCGGGCCGCCGCCGAGCTGGCCGCCCGGCGCGACGCCCTGTGCCGCCCGGAGCTGCCGCTGCGCGGCGCCGTGGTGGCCCGCACGCCGGAGGAGGGGGCGCGCGCGGTGGAGCGCGCGGCCGCCGCCCGCGGCCGGCGCCGACCGGTGGCCCTGCTCCTGCCGGGGCACGGCTCCCAGCACCCCCGCATGGCGGCCGGGCTGTACGGCGCCGAGCCGGCCTTCACCACGGCGATGGACGACTTCTTCCGCGCCTACGGCTCGGGCGGGGAACGGCTGCGCCGGGAGTGGCTGTCGGGGCTGCCGCTCGACGCCCCCGAGACGGGCCAGCCCCTGCTGTACGCGGTGGGCGTCGCCATGGCCGCGCAGTTGCGCTCATGGGGGGTGCGACCGCAGGCGCTGGTGGGGCACAGCATCGGCGAGTTCGCCGCGGCGACCGAGGCGGGCGTGCTGACGCCCGCCCAGGGGGCGTGGGCGCTGTCCCGGCGCGCGGACGCCTACGCGCTGGCCCCGGAGGGGTCCCTGCTGGCGGTCGCCGCCTCCGCCGGGGAGGTGTCCGGCCTGATGTCCCCGGGCGTGGTGGTGGGCGTGGTCAACGGTCCGCAGGCGGTCATGCTCGCGGGGCCGCGGATCCCCCTGGAGGAGACCGAGAAGCGGCTGCGCGACGAGGGGTTCGGCTGCGTCCAGGCGCGCATCCCGGTGCCCTTCCACAGCCCGGCGATGGAGCCGCTGGCCCGGTCGGTCCGCGCCGATCTGGAGCGCATCCCGCTGCGCGCGCCCCGCACCGCCCTGTACTCCACCCGGACCGGCCGGGCGGTCGACTCCGGCCAGACGCGGGACCCCGGGTTCTGGGCCGAGCAGGTGGCCCTGCCCGTCCTCTTCGACGACGCGCTCGCCCGGCTGCTCTCCGAGCGCAGGGTGCTGCTGGTCGAGGCGGGCCCGGGCCGGGCGCTGACGACGCTGGCGCGGCGCCGCCCCGAGGTGCTCGACGGCCGCAGCGCGGCGGTGCACGCGCTCCCCGGCCGCGAGGGGCCCGCCGAGGCCGACCGTGCGGCGCTGCTGGGGGCGGCGGCGCGCATCTGGACCGAGGGGCACGCGGTCGGCCCGTCGGACTGAGGGTTGCGCGGGCTTCGACTTCACGGGGTCCCGCCGTTACTTTTGAACCGACCTGACGGCGCGTGTGCCCCTCCGAGGGGGCATCGGGGGTTCCCATGGGACTGGTGGATGCGACCGGACCTGTCGACGCCTACATCGCGGAGCTGGGCGGCCGTTTGAAGGGGCCGCTGCTCTGGCGCCGCCGCGTGCTGGAGGAGACCCGCGACGGACTGCTCTGCCTGGCCGAGGACCTCGCCGGCGACCACCCCGACCGGGAAGGGGCCGAGCGCGCCGCGGTGCGCGAATGGGGGCCGGCCGCCGCCCTGGCCGAGGAGTTCTCCCGGGTGGCCGCGGACATGAGGGCCGTCTCGGTGGCCGTCCGGGTGCTGGTTTCGGTCCCGCTGCTCGGGGGCCTGTGGACGGTGGCATGGCTGCTGGCGCCGGTGGACCCGTGGGACGGTGCTCCCGGCCCGATGGACACCGTGCAGGACCTGCTGGCGGTGGCGACGGGGATCGCGCTGGCGATGTCCGCGGTGACCGCGCTGCGCAACCGGCGCAGCGCGGCGCGGGGGCTGCCGCTGCCCAAGGGCGAGGCGGTCGGAGGCGGCCTGGCGCTGCTGGTGGCGATCGCGGCCACCCTGCTGTTCCTGGCGGTGCGGGTCGCCGACTCGGTGCAGGCGGTCGAATGGTGGACCGGCTCGGCCGCCTTCGCGGCGACCCTGGCGGTGGCGGCGGTGACCGCGCGGGACATGTGGTGCCTGACGGTGCGGACCCGCTGGGCCTGAGACCCGCTCCGGCCCGGGGCCTCCGGTGCGCCGGGGGCGCGGCTCCCGCCGCGACGGCGGTGCGGAGCGTGAGCTAGCATGAGCGCGGAGAGCGGGCCGCCCGCGAGGCCGGGCCCCGGGGGTCGGCGACCGCGCTCACGGAGGGTTCGCATAGCGGCCTAGTGCAGTGCTCTTGAAAAGCGCCAAGCCCTTGACCGGGCTTCGTGGGTTCGAATCCCACACCCTCCGCGTTCTGGGCCCGCCCCCGCCGGGGCGGGCCTTCCGTGTCCGGGCCGCCCCTTCGCCCCCTGTGCTGTCGGCCCCCTCCCCGCCGGGAACCGGACGTCGCCGTCCCCGGCGGCTCCCCCTCCGCGCCCCGTCGTCCGAGGGCATGGGCCCCGTGGACACCGAAGTGGATTGCCGCAGGTCCACAGCATTTTTCCGGGTGACAATTCACCGGTGTACCGCCAATGGCTCCGAACGAAACGTGAGACCTCTCACGGGCGCTGTCCGATAGGCAAAGGAGGCCAAGGCCTTGTGTTTCTCTTCCGTGGAAATCAAGATGATCTCCCGGTAGGGCCTGAAGACCCTGGATCCCCTGGGGCTCAGGCCTTCCCGTTGTGCGCACCCCCCGACGCACCGTCGATCCACGCATGAGGAGACCCCCTTGGTCGAACCGTTCACCACGGAACGGCACGAGCGTCTGCGAAAAGAGGTCAGAGCATTCGCGGAAGCCGAAGTGGCCCCCCTTGTCCCGGAGATGGAGGCCTCCCGAACCGTCCAATATGAACTGTCGCGCCGGATCGCCGAACAGGGTTGGATCGGCGTGACCATCGATACCGGCCACGGCGGAATGGGCCTGGGCCACCTGGCCAAGACCGTCATCATCGAGGAGCTCTCGCGCGTGAGCGGCGCGATGGGCGCCATGGTCCAGGCCTCCCAGCTCGGCGTCGCCAAGATCGTGCACTTCGGCGACGAGGCCCAGAAGCGGGCCTGGCTGCCGTCGATCGCCGCGGGCGGCTGCCTTCCCACCATCGCCGTCACCGAGCCCGAGTCCGGCGGCCACGTGCTGGGCATGGGCACCACCGCCGTCCGCGACGGCGACGACTACATCCTCAACGGCCGCAAGGTCTTCGTCGGCAACAGCCACGTCGGCGACCTGCACGGGGTCGTGGTGCGCACCGGCCCCGGGTCCAAGGGCCTGTCCGCGTTCCTGGTCGAGGCCGACCGCCCCGGGTTCTCCCTCGGCGAGCACGTCCCCTCCATGGGGCTGCACGGCTTCAGCTTCGGAGAGCTGGTCTTCGAGGACTGCCGGGTCCCCGCCGCCAACCGGCTCGGCGAGGAGGGGGACGGCCTGCCGGTCGCCTACTCCTCGAGCGTCCTGTACGGCCGCGCCAACCTCGCCGCGGTCTCCCTCGGAATCCACCAGGCCATCGTCGACGAGACCCTGGCCTACGCCTCCGAGCGGGAGCGCTACGGCAGGCCGCTGGCCGAGCTGCCCAACATCAAGATCAAGCTGGGGCGGATGCGGTCCCGGCTGATGACCGCGCGCATCGCCCTCTACCACGCGGTCCACCTCCTCGACCACGGGATGCCCTGCGACGCCGAGCTGATGAACGCCAAGCTCGTCAACGTCGAGACGTCCCTGGACTCGGCCCGCGACGCGATGGAGGTGCACGCCGCCTGCGGGCTGTTCACCGACCGCCCGCTGGAGCGGTACGTGCGCGACGCCCAGCACATCTTCGCCCCCGCGGGGACCTCGGACATCCAGCTCCTGCGGCTGGCCGAGTTCGGGCTGGGCACCGCAAAGGGGCAGTGGTCGGAGAAGCTGGCCGCGCCCTTCGCCCCGGAGTACGCGGCGCCCTGAGCACGGGGCGCCCCGCCGCGGTCGGCACGGCGGGGCGGACGGCAGGGGAGCGCGGTGCACCGCACCGCGCTCCTCCCGTTCCCTGCTACTCGGCGGCGCCCTGCTGGGCCCCGGACCGCCGGTGGACCATCTCCATCAGCTCGGCGGCGCGCTCCTTGATCAGCTCCAGGCCGGGGCGCCCCCACGGCCGCGCCTCCCGGTCGACCACGCAGATCGTGCCGAGCGTGGTGCCGTCCCGGTCGATCAGCGGCGCACCCATGTAGGAGCGGATGCCGATCTCGTCGACCACCGGGTTCCCGGCGAAGCGCGGGTAGTCGCACACGTCGTCCAGCACCAGCGGCAGGCGGCGGGCCACCACGTGCGGGCAGTACCCGTGGTCGCGCTCCATCACCCGGTCGGGGGTGTCGGCGGCGCTGGCCTCGGTGCTGAGCACCGACCCGCCCTGGGCGCTGTCGGAGACGTACAGGCCGGCGAAGTACTGGTGGTCCTCCTTGATGAAGTTGACCATCGCGAACTGGGCTCCGGCCGCCTGGGCCAGCTCGCGGGCGAAGGCGTCGAACTCGGCGTCGGGCCGGTCGCCCAGGCCCAGCTCGTCCAGGCGCGCCACCCGGTCGGCGGCCTCCTGGTCCTCGGGGACGATGATGTGTCCTTCGGATGCGTCGGTCACGGGGGACTCCGTTCGGCAGGGTTTCTAGGGCGAGACGGGGACGGTGATCAGGTGGCGGACGAGCCCGATGAGCACCTCGGTGGCCGAGCGGGCCACGCGGGCGTCGCACGTGAGCACCGGGGTCCCCGCGCCGAGCTTGAGCGCCGAGCGCACCTCCTCGGGGGTGTACCGGTAGGCGCCGTCGAACTCGTTGACCGCCACCAGGAACGGGATGCGGCGGTGCTCGAAGAAGTCGACCGCCGAGAAGCAGTCCTGCAGGCGCCGCGGGTCGGCCAGCACGACCGCGCCCAGCGCCCCGTTGGACAGCTCGTCCCACATGAACCAGAACCGGTCCTGTCCGGGGGTGCCGAACAGGTACAGCACGTGCCCGGGGTCCATGGTGATGCGGCCGAAGTCGAACGCCACCGTGGTGGTCGTCTTGTCCTCCACCCCGCGCAGGTCGTCGTGGCCCGCGCTGGCCGCGGTGATGAGCTCCTCGGTGCTGAGCGGCTCGATCTCGCTGGCGGAGCCGATGAAGGTGGTCTTTCCGACCCCGAAGCCGCCCGCGACCAGGACCTTGACGGCGGTCGGGAACGGGTCAGAGCCGTCGCTGTAGGCCATCGAGCAGGATCTCCAGTAGGCGTCTGTCGGAGGGGTCGGCGGCCGGGCGCGGCGCCTGGGCGGCCACCGCCCCGGCGTCGACCAGGTCGGACAGCAGGACCTTGGTGACCGCGGCGGGCAGCCGCAGGTGCGCGGCCACCTCGGCCACCGACGTCGGGCCCTTGCACAGCCGCAGGGTGCGGGCGTACTCGGGGGTCAGGTCGGCCTGGCCCACCCGGCCGGTGGAGGCCACCAGCGACATCAGGTCCAGCCTGCGGGTGGGGGCGGTGCGGCCGTTGCTCACCGTGTACGGGCGCACCAGGCGTCCGGCGTCCTCGTCGATGAGGGGCTCGTCTTCAGCGGCCATGGCCGCCCGCGCCGTCGGCGCCCGACCGGGCCGGGGTGGCCAGGAAGGGCCGCACGCTCTTGATGAGCTGCGACATCTCATAGCCGAGGACGCCGGCGTCGGCCTCCCGGCCGGCCAGCACCGCCAGCACCGAGCCGTACCCGGCGGAGGCGACGAACAGCAGCGAGGTGTCCAGCTCGACGACGACCTGGCGGACCGCGTCGCCGTCGCCGAACCGCACGCCGGTCCCGCGGGCCAGGGAGAACAGCCCGGAGGCGATGGCCGAGAGCTGCTCGGCGCCTTCGCGGTCCAGGCCGTGCGCGGCCTTGGTGAGGCCGTCCGAGGACAGCAGGACGGAGCTGCGGGTGTGCGGGACGCGCTGGACCAGGCCGCTCAGCAGCCAGGCGAGGTCCGAATCCGGACCCGGGGGCGCAGGGCTCACCATCGTGTGGGACTCACTTTCAAGAGGGACGGGGCACTCGAAAGATCGGGCGGGCGTTCCGGCCCGGGCGCCCGGCGGGCGGCCCGGGGTGCCGCCCGCGGGGCGCGGGCGGAGGGGACGGCCGCACTGCGGGCGTACCGGGGGCACTGCGGGCGTGACGGGGGCACGCCTCAGGAGGCGGGGGTGCCGTCACCGCCCTCCTGCTCCGCGCGGCGGAACCCTCCCTGGTAGGCGGCCATCAGGCCGAGCGTCGGGACGTCGTCACCGGGGGCGCCCGCGGCGGCCGCACCGGGGGCGGCGGCGTCGCCGGGGGCGCCTTCGGCGGAACGGCGCAGTTCGGGGGCGTGGCTCTCCTGGACCTGGCGCTCGGGGAGCGGGGGCCGCTCGGCGTTGTCCGGCGGCGCCGCGGGAGCGGAGGGGGCGGCGGGGGCGGGCTCCGGGGCCCCGGGCGCCGGCGCCGGGCGCTCCCCGGGGCCGACGGCGTTCCCGGACGGGGGCGGGGGCGGAGCGGGCCGGGCGACGCCCGCGCGCTCGAACGCCGATGCGACCACCGACGACCGCGCGGAGGGCATCGGGGCGGGGGCGGGCTCCGGCCCCGGGGAGGGGGACGGGTTCGGCGGTACGGGGTCGGTGGGGTCCTGCACGGCGACGGCCTCCCTGGGGGACGTGGACCGGGCGGCGGCCGGGACCTCGGCGGCGCGCCGCCCTCCGGTCGCCGACCGCCCTGCGGCGGCGCCCTCCGGGGCCCGCGCCGGGGCCGCGGGCTCCGCCGCCTCCTGGACGGGCCTGCGCCGCGGACGCTCCTCGGCCGTCCCCAGCAGCGCGGACGGGAGCACGACCACGGCCAGGGTCCCGCCGTAGACGCTGGTCTGCAGCTGCACCCGGGCGCCGTGCTTGCGGGCCAGGGCGGCCACCACGAACAGCCCGATGCGGCCGTCCCGGAGCAGTTCGCCGATGTCGACCCGGTCGGGCTCGGCGAGCAGTTCGTTCATCCGCCGCCGCTCCTCGGGCGGGACCCCCAGGCCGCGGTCCTCCACCTCGACCGCGATGCCCGCACCGACCTCCTCGGTGCGCAGCAGCACCCGGGTGCGCGGCGGGGAGAACTTGGTGGCGTTCTCCACCAGCTCGGCGATGAGGTGGATGACGTCGACGACGGCGCCGCCGGCCAGGGTGCCGCCGGAGGGCGGGACCACCTTGACCCTGGAGTAGTCCTCGACCTCGGCGACGGCCGAGCGCAGCACCTCGTAGAGGTTGACCGGGCGGCTCCAGCGCCGCCGGGAGGAGGCGCCGCCGAGCACGGCCAGGCTCTCGGACTGGCGGCGCATGCGGGTGGCGAGGTGGTCGATGGTGAACAGGCCCTTGAGCAGGTCCGGGTCCTCCACCTGGGCCTCCAGCTCGTCGAGGAGGCCGATCTGGCGGTGCACCAGGGACTGCATCCGCCGGGCGACGTTGACGAACACCTCGACCTGCTGCCCGGTGCCCAGGTTCGGGGCGGGCGCGCCGGGGGCGGCCGGGGCGCGGTGGCCCTGCGCCTCCGGCGCCGCCTCGGCCCGGACGGCGGGGGGCGCGGGGGACGGGGCCGCGGGGCGCTCCGGGGCGGGCGGGGCGGCCGGGGCGGTCGCCTCCACGCCGCCCTGCCGGGCGAGGTGGGCCCGGTGGGCGCGGACGGCGGTGTTCCAGGCGGCGGTCAGGGCCGCGCGCTGCTCGTGGGCCAGGAGGGCGAAGGCGTCGCCGCCGGAGGGGAGTCCGGACTCGGCGACCGGCCGCACGTCCTCGCCGCGCTCGACGCGCGCGGACAGCTGCATCAGGGCGCCGCGGGTGCGCTCGCTGCGGCGGCGCAGGGCCTCCGCGGCGCGCTGCACCCTGGTGGTGGCGCGCTCGGCCAGCAGGACCGCTCCGGCCAGGACGAGGGCGGCGCAGGCGCCGGCGGCGATGAGCACCACCGCCGCGGTCATGTCCGTGGGGGACGCGGTGAGCAGGGCCGCGACGGCGACGGCCGCGACGGCCGCGACCAGCAGGGCGGGGAGCAGGGAGATCCACACGTGGACCGAGCGGATCCCGCTCAGATCGGCGTCGGGGTCCTCGCCCAGCGCCGGCGGCTCCCCGGGGACGCCCGCGACGGTCGGGGGAAATTCAGACATCGCAGTCCTCGGTCGCATGGGGGCGGATCGGCAACAGGGATCACGATACGACCTCTCCGGTCGTGCTGTGGACAATATGCATTGCGTCCACACGCAATTCACACACCCGTAGGACGGATGCGAAAACCCCTGCGGCTGCGCGCCTCCCGCAACCGGGTCCGATCCTCGCAGGGCACGGTACAAGGGGTTCTGGGCCCCCTTTTCACGGGGGGTGGAGCGACCATTTCACCCCTCAGTCCGGAACCGGACACCAGGCGACATATCAGGCGAAATTCTCCGCCGGGGGTGACTCATGCCACCCCGGAGGCCCCCGGCGCGGCGAAGACGGCACCGGACGAACTCCAGGCGGCGGTCCCACCACGCGGGATGGCGGCCCCGACAGGCCGACCCGGCCCCGGAGCAGGACGGTGACCCGCCGAGCGGTGTCACCCCCGCCGAACATGAGCACCCCCCACAGGCAGCCGGAAGCCACCCCACCGAAAGACAATCCCCAGGTCAGAGCCACCCCGAGGACCGTCACCGGCAAGCCGACCCGGACCCCCGGGCAAGGACACTGACCCGCCGAGCGAAGTCATCCCCGCCGAACACGACCACCCCCCACAGGCAGCCAGAGGCCACCCCACCGAAAGACAATCCCCAGATCGGAGCCACCCCGAGGACCGTCACCGGCAAGCCGACCCGGACCCCCGGGCAAGGACA
>NZ_JAQFWQ010000063.1 GCF_027706725.1 Nocardiopsis endophytica | reverse complement strand
CCCTCGGCGATGATCTCGACGAAGGTGCTGTCAAAACCGCCAGGATGACAGCACCCTCGTCGAGATCATCGCCGGGCAGGGGCGCACCGGGCCGAAGGCCGCCACGAACACGGGCCACCACCGCCCCACCCTGCCGGGCCGCCCACCCGCACCGCGGGGGACCCGCCGCCCGGCAGGCGGGGCCGGGGGACCGCCCCGCTTGTGCCGTCGCCGCCCTTTACGGTGACCATGCACACGCGCCGCACCCGACAGCGCTACCCGATGGGCCGCCGACCTTCCTCGTCGCCGCCCCCACCCCACACCCCCGTGGCCCGCCTCCCGGCCGGGGCCCGGGAGCGGGGTACCTGCTCAGCCGCCCGGCCACCCGGACCGCGAGGGGCCTGCCGCCCGGCAGGCGGGGCCGGGGAACCGCCCCGCTCGCTCCGTCGCCGCCGACGACGTCGACCATCCGCACACCGGACGGCCGACAGCGCTGCGGCGAGGGCCGCCGACCTCCGTCGTCGCTGGCCTTACGACCTTGCGCTCCGGCGGCCCGCCGCCCGGCCGGGGTCCGGGAGCGGGGTACCTGCCGGACCGCCCCTCTGTCTGGATCGTGAGAGGCTCGCCGCTCGGTCGGGGCCGTGGGTGGCACAATGGGCGGCGCCTCGGCGGTGGTGGCGCTGTCCGGCCACCGCTTCGGCTCCCCGGTACCGATCGGAAGGCGGTGGAGACCCATGGCCGACGGACCCTCCCTCGCGGCGGCGGAGACACTGCTCAGCGGGGCCGGGAAGGTCGCCGTCCTGACCGGTGCGGGCATCTCCACCGACTCCGGGATCCCCGACTTCCGGGGGCCGCAGGGCGTCTGGACCAAGGACCCTGCCGCCGCCGCGATGTTCGACTACGACACCTTCATGTCCGACGCCGACGTCCGCCGCAGGGTGTGGCTGATGCGCCGCGACCACCCCGCCTGGGACGCCGAGCCCAACGGCGCCCACCGCGCACTGGCCGACCTCGCCGCCTCGGGCCGCCTGCTCGGCCTGATCACCCAGAACATCGACGGCCTGCACCAGGCGGCGGGCGTTCCCGATGACCGCGTCATCGAGGTCCACGGCACCATGCACCGGGTGGCGTGCATGTCGTGCGGGCTGCGCACCCCCACCCCTGAGGTCCTGGCCCGCCTGGACGAGGAGTCGGACCCGCGCTGCCTCGCCTGCGGCGGGATCCAGAAGGCGGACACCATCTCCTTCGGGCAGATGCTCGACCCGGAGGTGATCGAGGCCGCCACGGCCGCCGCCGAGGAGGCGGAGGTGTTCATCGCCATCGGCACCTCCCTCACCGTCCACCCGGCGGCCGGCCTGTGCGACGTGGCCTTGAGCGCCGGGGCCACCCTGATCGTCGTCAACGCCGAGCCGACCCCCTACGACGAGGCGGCGTCGGCCGTTCTGCGCGACCCGATCGGCGAGGCGGTCCCGGCCCTGGTGCGTGCCGTGGCGGTGTGACGTGGGCCGGGCCCGCGGGTGGCGTGCCCGCGGCCCGGTCAACCGTCGGTCCGGCACAGGACCGTCCGCAGTGCCCGCTCCAGCTCGTCGGCGTCGGCCGGGGAAGCGGTCCGCCAGGCGATGAAGCGGTCCGGGCGCACCAGCGTCGCGCCGTGGGACGGGATGCCGTACAGCGTCCGCCACCGGCCCTGCGGGTCGACCAGCCCGCGGCCCGAGCCCGGCACGCCCACCACCTCGGCGCGCAACGGGACGCCCAGCACCTCCGCGGCCCGCTCGGCGGCCTCCGCCCACGCAGGGTCCTCGGCCAGCAGGACGAACCCCCGCCCGAACAGGTCCAGCACCGGCAGCGGCTCGCCGTCCCGCTCCAGCCACACGTGCGGGGCGTGCGACCCCGGGCGGCCCGTGGGCTCGGCCGGGTCCTCGGTCGGCGCCCCGTCGTCCCCGGCCTCGCGCACCACCGCGCCCTCGGGGACGCGGTGGCCCAGCAGCAGGCGCTCGGGGGAGACCTCCTCGGCCTCGGTGCCGTCGGCCAGGTGCGGGGTCTGCCGCCGCACCATGTTCGCGTACTGCTGGTCGGCCACCATCTGACCGTGCGGCCGCCGCTCGGCGTCGTGCGAGGCCAACAGCCCCTCGCCCGCCCAGCCCTGGACCACCGCCGCCAGCTTCCACGCCAGGTGGAACCCGTCCATGACGGCGGTGTTGCCGCCCTGCCCGCCGTGCGGGGGCATGGTGTGCGCGCAGTCCCCGATCAGGTGCACGCGCCCCTCGCTGAACCGGTCGGCGACCACGTGCGCGGTGCCGGTGAGGTCCTTGGCGACGATCTTCACGTCCAGGTCGGGGATTCCGGCCGCGATCCGCACCTGTTCCGCGCACTCGGCGTCGGTGTAGTCCTCGGCCTCCTTGCCCGAGGCCGGGTCGTGCCCGAAGGCCAGGGCGTAGCGGCCGGGGGTGTCGGTCGTGGTGAACGCGCCCCCGCCGCCCGCCATCCGGGGGTTCTGCAGGTAGTACAGGCTGAACTCGCGCCCCTGGGTGGCCTCGGCCAGGTCGGCCTCGGCCACCAGCCCGACCGACGTGGAGATCGTGCCGCGCCCGTGCGTGCCGATGCCCAGGGCGTCGCGGATCCCGCCGCGCCAGCCGTCGGCGGCCACCAGGTACCGGGCGCGGACCGCGTACCCCTCCCCGGTGTCCAGGTCGCGCAGGTGCGCGGTCACCCCTTCGCCGTCCTGGTCGAAGGACTCGATGCGCGTGGAGAAGCGGACCTCGGCGCCCAGCTCGCGGGCGCGCCCGATGAGCACCGGCTCGGTGCGCTCCTGGCTGGCCATTCCCATCCGCTCGGGGGTCAGGTGCGACCAGTCGGGCCAGTCCTCGCCGATGATCTCGTGCAGGGGCGGCTCGGTGAGGCTGCGGGCGATGACGATGGGCATGGGCCGGTCGACGTCGAACCCGGCCGCGCGCACGGTCTCGGCGACGCCCGCGATGCGCAGCGCCTCCATCGTCGGCCAGGACTGGCCGCGCGCCTTGGGCTGGTCGGAGGGCCCGGGGTGGCGGCTGACGGCCAGCGCCCGCACCCCGTGCAGGGCCAGGAACACCGCCGCCGAGGCGCCGGCCAGGCCGGCGCCGACGATCAGGACGGGGGAGTGCTCGGTACGTGTCATGGCGGGACCTCGCGATCGGTGCGGACGTCGAAGGGCGTCGAAGGGCGGCAATGAGTGCCGATGGAGGGCGAACAGTGTTCGTCTACGAACACTGTTCTATCTACGAACGGTGTTCGTGGCAAGTACGCTGTTCGTCATGAGCACCTCTCCGTCCGCCGCCGATCCGGCCGATCCCGGCGCCGCCGCCGTCCCCCCGCCGCCGTGGCGCAAGGCCGCGCGCCCCTCGTCGCGGCGCCCGCTGAGCACCGGGGCGGTCGTGGAGGCGGCGCTGCGGATCATGGCCGAGGAGGGGCTGGCCGGAGTGACGATGCGCCGCGTCGCCCAGGCCCTCGACACGGGCCCGGCCTCGCTCTACGCCCACGTGCGCGACAAGCAGGACCTGCACGAGCTGATGCTGGACGAGGTCTTCGCGGACGCCCCGGTCCCGGTCCCCGACCCGGGGCGGTGGCGCGAGCAGCTCCGTGAGCACACCGTGGCGCAGGTCCGGGTGCTGCTGGACAACCCCGGGTCGGCTGAGATCGCCATGCGGACGATGATCCCCACGACGCCGCGGCTGATGGCGCAGATGGACGCCCAGATCGGCATCCTGCGCGCGGGCGGGATGACGCCCGAGGAGGCGGGGGCGGCGGGCGACCTGCTGGCGCTCTACGGCACGGCGTTCGCCTTCGAGCAGGAGCTGCACGGCGGCCCGGGGCAGGCCTCCGGGGCGGAGGACGCGGCGCGCAGGATCGGTGAGATCACCGGCTATCTCCGGTCGCTGCCCGAGGGGGTGTTCCCGCACCTGGCGGCGCTGGTCGGAGGCATGGCGCCGGGGCGCGGCGACCCCATGCGGCACTTCGAGTACGGGCTGGACGCGATCATCGCGGGCATCGAGCGCGCGGCCGGGCGCGAGTCCGGCACCTGACCCGAGCGGCGGGTGTCGCAGGGCGGTGCCGTAGGGCGGGCGGCGCACGGTGCTCAGGGGCCGACCCGCCCCCTGGGCGCCGCGCGCCGCCCGCCGCCCGAGCCCTCTCAGGGGGCGCCGGCGGCTCCCGGTGATCTCTTCGGCGGGACGCCGGTGATCTCCTCCGGCAGCCCGTCGAACCACGCCAGCACCGCGCGCTCATACTGGATGCCGAAGCTCAGCGTCGCCACCGCGTACGGGTCGCTCATGTCCGCGAACTGGTCCTCATAGCGCGCCAGTCGGCTCTTGTGCACGGCGCGGTGGTGTTCGACCGCCGCCACCAGGTGCTCGCGCGGGATGTGGCGGCCGAGCGTCAGCATCAGCAGCAGCGGGAACCGCACCGCCTCCTCCGCGGGAAGGACCGCGCTCCAGTCGGCGAACGCCTTGCGCCCGGCCTCGGTGATGGCGTACGGGCGCCGGTCGCGCTTGCCGCGCTCCAGCTCCTCCACCAGCCCGGCCCCTGCCATCGACGACAGCTCCCGGTACACCTGGCTGCGCGTGATCGACCAGAAGTCGCCCATCAGGTCCTCGGCCGCGGCCACCAGGTCCCACCCGGTCATGGGGCGCTCGTGCAGGAACCCCAGCAGCGAGGCGGCCGTGTTGTTCAGTCCGTGCGGCGCGTCCTTGGCCGTGCGGCGTCCGTTCATCCGAAACCCCCTTGACAGTCCACTGTGTCAGGTCCACCCTGTGGGGGCAACATTCCACAATGGACTGTCGGCGGCCGCGCCCCGCTGCTCCGCCCGCCGACCCGTCGGGGGTCCCCATGCACACCGTCCTTCTCACCCTGCACATCGCCGCCGGAACCGTCGGCCTCGCCGCGGCCCTCGCCGCCCTGGCCGCCCGCAAGCGCCGCGGCCTGCACACCGTCACCGGCCGCGTGTTCGGCGCCACCGTGGTCGTCGTGGCCGCCACGACCTACGGCCTGCTGCCGTTCGCGCCCGACATGTGGTGGCTCGGCATCGTCGCCACGGCCACCCTCGCCGCCGTCGCCGCCGGGGTGCACCTGGCCCGGCGCAAGCCGGTGCCGCACTGGTTCCGCATCCACCTCGTGCTGATGATGTCCGCGGTCATCGCCTACGTGACCCCGGTCGCCGTGCAGTTCGCCGACGGGAACATCCTGGCCTGGATCCTGCCCACGGTCATCGGCTCCCCGCTGATCACCTACCGGTCGCTCGTCGCGGCGCGCGTCCTGCCCGCCTGGCACCTGGCCCTGATGCCCTGGCGGAAGGCCGATGGGCGGAGGGCCGATGGGCGGCGGCGGGCCGTCCGCGCCTAGGACGTGGGGCAGAAGGGAAGGGTGGTCCAGCGGTCAGGCGATGCTCACCTCTGCGTCATGGCCGAGCATGCGCCCGTTCACGTAGGTTGACCGCGTCGTCCGGGCGGCCCCGCCGCCCGCACGGCGACACCAGTCCGGGCCGCGAAAGGCCCGGACGCGAGTGGAAAGGGTCATCTGTGAAGAGAGTCGCCTACCGCGTCGCAGCCGCCCTCGGGATCGTCGACAAGAAGCGCCTCACCCGGCCCTACATCTACTACTGATCACCCCTCCTTCCGCTGATCCGCGGCGCGCGGGCGCGTACGGCCCGCGCGCTGCAGCCTTTCCCCGGCAGCCGCCCGCAGCAGGAGGTGGAATGACCCAGGCCCGGCCGTCGCCGACCCCGCGCGACCGCCGGCCGCCCGGCCCCTCCGGCGGCGACGGCGCGGCCAACGCGGCCGACTTCGCCGTCGACCCCCTCGGCTTCCTCACCGGCGCCGCCCGCGACTACGGGGACGTCGTCGCCCTCACCTCCGGCAACGTCCTTCTCGTCCACCCCGACGACGTCGGCCGCGCCCTCGTCGACCGCGACCGGGACCTGGTCAAGGTGCGCCCCGGCGAGCGCCGCCGCGGCGGCACCGGCTTCCCGCTGGCCATGATGAACAGCGAAGGCGGGGACTGGGCGCGCAAGCGCCGCCGCCTGCAGCCCGCCTTCCGCAGCGAACGCCTGGCCGGGCTGCGGACCCACGCCCGCGACGCGGTCGCCCGCACCGTCGGCTCCTGGGCCGAGGGCCGCACCATCGACGTCCACAAGGAGATGTCCCGGCTGGCCATGCGCATCGGCGCCGTGCACATCGCCGGGCGCCCCCTGGGCGGCGAGGCCGACGCGCTCGCCGACGCCGTCGCCGCCATCATGCGCCTGACCTCCAGCCCCGTCCGCCTGCCGACATGGGTGCCCACCCCCGTCAACCTCTCCCTGCGCCGCGCCATGCGCGCCCTCGACGCGTCCCTTCAGCGGCTGATCGAGGGCCACCGGCCCGACGGCGGCGCCACCGCCCTCGGCCGCCTCGTCGAGGAGCGCCCCCGCGCCCCCTTCCCGGAGATCCGGGACGAGCTGGCCACCCTGCTGATGTCGGGCTACGAGACCACCGCCGACGCGCTCACCTGGCTGGTGCACTGCCTGGGCACCGCCCCGGAGGCCGACGAGGCGCTCGCGGCCTCCGCGCGCGGGGCGGGCGCCGACGGGTACGCCGCCGCCTGCGCCAAGGAGGCCCTGCGCCTCTACCCGCCGGCATGGGTGATCAGCAGGGAGGCGGCCCGGCCGGTCGAGTTCGGCGGCTACCGCCTGCCCGCCGGGACGGTCATCGGCCTCAGCCAGTGGGTGACCCAGCGCGACGAGCGCTGGTTCCCCGAGCCCGACCGCTTCCGTCCCGAGCGCTGGCTGGACGGCGCCGGCCCCGGCCACCGCTACGCCTACTTCCCCTTCGGCGCCGGGGCGCGCGGCTGCCTGGGCGCGTCCATGGCCCTGAGCGAGATCGAGGAGGTCGCCATCGCACTGCGCTCGCACGTGCGCTTCGAGCCCGTCGACCCCGGAGGTGTGCGCCCCCGCCCCGCCCTGGCCCTGCAGCCGGTCGGGGTGCGCGCCCGCGTGTTCAAGGAGCACCCGCGAGGGGCCCAATGGTCGCGGTGATCGGGGCCGGATTCGGGCGGACCGGCACGCTGTCCCTGCGCACCGCCCTGGGCCTGCTCGGCTTCGGGCCGGTCTACCACATGAAGGAGCTGTACGACCGGCCCGAGCGCCTGGCCGCCTGGCGCGACGCCGCCGAGGGGCGCGAGTCGGCGGCCCGCGCCGTCTCCGGGTACGGGGCGGCGGTCGGCTGGCCCGCCTGCGCCTTCGTGGACGGGCTCGTGCGGGCCTTCCCCCGGGCCAAGGTCGTCCTGACCGACCGCGACCCCGACGGCTGGTACGAGAGCGCCTACCGCACCCTCTACCTGAGCCGGTACGACGGGGACGGCAGGCGGCTCCGCCTGGACGGGGACGCCGGACGGGTCGCCGCCTTCGCTGAAGAGCTCATCTGGGAGCGCACCTTCGGCGGCCGGTTCGAGGACCGCGCGCACGCGCTCGGCGTCCTGGCCGACCACCGCGCGCGCGTCCAGGCCGCCGTGCCGGACGACCGCCTCCTGGTGTTCCGCGCGGAGGAGGGGTGGGGCCCACTGTGCGCCTTCCTCGGCGTCCCCGTCCCCGACACCCCCTACCCCAGGGGGAACACCGCGGCCGACTTCCACGCGCGCGTGCGGCGGCGCACCGGCCGCCACTGAAAGCGCGCCGCCGGGGCACCCGATGCGGTGCCCGCGGCGGAAGTATTTCGACGAATCGGCGGATTCTCCGTCCACGCCGCCAACGTGCGACGTGTGGGGCGCGTCATACGTAATGATCCGTATCGCACCAATGGACGGAGAGTGAAGAATGGCGCGTACGACATCCCGACGCAGAGCGGTGCGGCGCAGGGCGGCCACCCCGGCAGCCGCCGTGTCCGCGGTCGCGGCGGCCGCGGCCCTCGCCACCGCCCCGGCGGGACCCGCCCTCGCCGACGAGGGCCCGTGGCGGCAGGTCCACGGGTCGCCCGACGACGGCGGATCGTTCACCGCCGTCGCCGCCGCCGGCCCCGACGCGGTGTGGGCCTTCGGCGACGACAGCGCGCAGAACTCGGGATCCACCTGGATCCACCGCTGGGACGGGGACGCCTGGACCCGCGAGCCCGTCCCCGATGGGTGGACCGTCGAGCCGGACGCCGCCGACGCCTCCGCGGAGGACGAGGTGTGGGCGGCGGGGAGCAGCCCCGAAGGGGACGCCGTGGTGCTGCAGTACGACGGCGAGTCCTGGACCGCACCGGAGATCGACCCGGCGCTGGTCCCCACCGACATCGCGGCCGTCGGCGACGGCACCGCCTGGATGCTCTCCCGGTCCGTGGACGGCTACGACCGCGCGGCGTTCTTCGACGGCGAGATCTGGAGGGACTACCCCGCGCCCTCGGTCTCCCAGGCGGTCGCGGCGGCCGGGCCGGACGCGGTGTTCGCCGCCGGGATCCGGGACGGCATGCCCGCCGTCGACCGGTGGGACGGGGAGCAGTGGAGCCCCATGGAGGTGCCCGACGTGGACGTGCCCCCGGGCGAGTCCGACGCGGTCTTCACCGACATCATGGCCCGCTCCGCCGATGATGTCGTGGCGGTGGGCCACATGTTCTGGGTGGACGGGGACGAGAACCACCACTACCGGCCGCTCCTGGCCCGCTACGACGGCCAGTCGTGGTCGGTGGAGACGGGCGACGAGTCGGGCACCTATGACAAGGTCGCCGACGACGGCGACGGCGGACTGTGGATCGTGGAGAGCGGGTGGAACCCGACCATGGTGCACATCGCCGCCGACGGCACCGCGACCGAGCAGCCGCTGTCGGACGAGAAGTACGACCTGTCCACGGGGGCGGTGGACACGGTGCCGGGTGGTGGCGCCGTGCTCGTCGGCACCGCCTTCGAACAGGGCGACCCCGACGTGTTCACCGACTACGGGTTCGTCTACGGCACGGGCTCCTGGGCCCCCGAGGGCGCAGGAGCCCCAGGAGCCTGAGGCCGGTCGGCGGATGCGCCCGGTGCCGGGCAAGGGGACGCCTCCTGAAGCGCGATACCGGTGAGGACCGCCGGAGGCCCTGTTCCCACGACAGGGCCTCCGGCGGTCCCGGCGCAACTCAGGCACAACTCAGGCACAACGGGGTCGCCCTGGATCGGCGTCGCTTCTGACGCTCCTCCCCACGCCGACGGGACGGGGCTGGGCGACCTGAACGGCCGGGGACACATTCACAAGCGTGTCCCCGGCTGAGGAGGAACGGCGGACCGACCCGGACGGGGGCCGGTCCGCCGCCGCCGTTCAACAGAGGGAAGGCGCATTACGGGGCGCATGGGGTCCCAGGCGGGGCGGCCGTGGCGCACTCGACGCCGGTTGCCCCGTCCCCCTCATTCGCCTTGGCCTCATGCGCCGTGGCGGTCCGGGCCGCGGCCACCGCCGGTCGCAGCGCCAGTGCGAACGAGCCCAGCATCAGCACCGCCGATGCGGCCGGAATCCACGGCGCGCCCGCCGCCTCCACCACCGCGCCCCCGAGCGCTCCTGCGGCGCCCGTCCCGAGGTAGAGCGCCGCGATGTTCATCGACATCGCCGTCATTCCGTGCTCCGGCCCCGCCGCCGTGATCACACTTCCCTGCATCGGCGGCGTCAGCGCCCAGGCGTACAGACCCCACACCGCCACGAGGGGGAACAGCAGCCACGCTCCACCCCAGTCGGCCCAGGCGAACACCGCGAGCAGGGCCAGGGCCACCGCGTGACCGCCGAGCACCCCGGCCAGCGCGCGCTGCGGGCCGAACGCGTCCGCCCACCGCCCGCTCAGCACGGCGCCGGCCATCCCCGCCACACCGACGGTGAACAGCAGGCCGGTCAGCACCGCATAGGCGCCGGAGGCGGTCTCGGCGGCGAACGCCGACAGGTAGCTGTAGAACATCAGCCCGCCGGAGGCGGCCAGGAAGGTCGCCCCCACGAGCCGCAGGACCGCCGGAGCGGCCAGGGGACGGAGCCGCTCGCGCAGCGGGGCGGGCGCGCTCCCGGCCACCTTCGGCGCCGACACCCGCAGACCGGCGGCCGCCCCCGCGGCGACGACGGCCACGAAGACGAAGGTCGCGCGCCAGTCCGCCGCCCCCGCCAGCCAGGCGCCCAGCGGAACTCCGCCGATCAGGGCGGCCGTCATGCCCGCCGTGGTGGTCGCCAGGTACCGGCCCTGCCGCCCCTCGGGGGCGGCGCCCGCGGCGGTGGCGAACGCGGCCCCGGTCACGGCGGCAGCGCACAGCGCGGCCGCCACCCGGGCCGCCGCCAGCGCCCAGAACCCGGGCGCGGCCGCGGCGGCGAGGTTGGCGGCGGCGAACAGCGCCAGACCGCCGACCATCACCGTCCGGCGCGGCAGCCGGTCGGCGGCCACGGCCACGGTGGGGGCGCC
The DNA here is from genome assembly GCF_027706725.1 of Nocardiopsis endophytica. Lineage (GTDB taxonomy): Bacteria > Actinomycetota > Actinomycetes > Streptosporangiales > Streptosporangiaceae > Nocardiopsis_A > Nocardiopsis_A endophytica. The sequence continues at coordinate 30,290 of NZ_JAQFWQ010000063.1, read as the reverse complement.
GACGGCGTAGGCGACGGCGAAGGCCGTCACGAGCTGGCCCGCGGCGCCGACGCCCACCCCCAGGTCGGCGGCGATCGACGGGAGCACCCCGGCGATGATGAACTCGTCGGTGGCCGTCGTGAACAGCACGGCGGCCAGGATGAACAGCCACAGGGGCGGTCGGGTGTGCACGGTCGGGTCCCTGTCCCTCCGGTCGCGGCACCGCGGGCGGCCGGGGGAGGGGGCGGGCGGGGTCAGGCCCCGCCGATGCGCTCCACCAGCCGGTCGCGGTGGCCGTTGAGGTCGGAGATGCGCCGGTCCAGCTCGCCCAGGCGCCGCCGGTAGATCTCCAGGGCGCGGTGGCAGTGCTCGGGGTCCAGGTCCAGGCCGAGGCAGGGGGCGAGCGGGAGCAGGTCGGCGACGGTCAGCCCCGAGTCCAGGAGCATTCGGATGTTGCGCACCCGCCGCACGGCCTCCTCGTCGTACCCCCGCCAGCCGTTGCCGCTGCGGTGGGACTCGATGAGCCCCTGCTGCTCGTAGTACCGCAACGACCGGGGACTGGCACCGGTCCGGTCCGACAGCTCTCCGATCCTCACAGTTGCAATGTACATAGCGGGACGCTAGGACCTGTCACCAGTGTCAACTTCAAGCCGGACACGGCGCCTGTGGCGGAGGACACAGGGGCGGGAGGCCGGCTGCGGCGGCCCGTTCGGGCAGCGGGTGTGCCCCTTCAACCGCGTTCTCCCATGAGGTGCGCATTCTCCAGCACACCGGACGCCCGAACCGCCGGGGCGTAGGACCGGTGTGCTACAGAGGGCGCAGGCGGAACGCCGGGCGGCCCGGGGCCCCAGGAGTGGGCCGGTGGCCCCATCACCGGGTCGGCCACCGGACCGGCGACGCCTGCGACGCCTCAGACGCTCATGCGACGTTCACACGCGGCCGTGGTACCGCAGGTGCAGCCGGTGGACGCGCTCCGACAGTTCCGGGGACGGGCCGTCCACGGCCACCCCCGGGGCGACGTCGCGGATCGGCAGCGGGCGGACCGGGGGCTCCGGAAGGTCCAGGTCCGCGAGCCATCCCATGAGCTGTTCGCTGGAGGCGGCGTACACGATCCGCCCCAGCCCCACCCACGCGTGCGCGGCCGAGCACATCGGGCAGTGCTCGCCCGACGTGTAGACGGTCGCGGCCGGGCGGTCCTCGGGACGCATCTTCTCCGCGGCCCAGCGCGCGAGGGCGAACTCGGGGTGGCGGGTGCTGTCGCCGTCGGCGATGCGGTTGCGGTCCTCGGCCAGGACGACGCCGTCTCCGGAGACCAGGACCGACCCGAACGGCTCGTCACCGGCGTTCAGGGCGTCCTCGGCCAGGTCCACGCAGCGGCGCAGGTGTCGCAGGTCGGTGGCGTCCATGGAAGACCGCCTCTCAGATACATCGGGGTACATCGGGGCTTCGTGGGTGGAAGGGCGGGGCCCAGGTCGGCATTCTCCCGCAAAGGGCGGCCTATGTGCGGGAGGGGCGCCTGTGTGGCGGACACGGGCCGCCTGTCCGATTCGACGCTGTCAGTGGGGGCGCCTAGTCTGCGCGGCGTGTCGAATACTTCCTCTCCTTCCTTCACCGACCTCCTCGACGACGCCGCCTTCCTGTCGCTCGAGCACCAGCTCCACCTGGAAGAGGTCGTCGGCCAGCACAACTGGAACGTCGACCTTCAGGCCCAGCGCTTCCACTTCACCGGTGAGCACGAGCTGACCTGCACCGGCGTGCACCTGCTGGGCAGCGCCGCCCCCGGCCCCGGCTCCTGGCTGTGGGCGTGGGCCAACCCGTCCGGCTACCCCGAGGCGGTCACCGCCCTCACCGCCGCCGTGCGCGACTTCGGGCGCGAGCACGGCATCCCCGAGCTGGCCGAGCCGGAGGTGCCCTTCGGCGCCCTGCCGGGCGCGCCCGACCACCCGCGCGTGGTCGCCGCCCTGATGACCGAGGCGGCCAAGGCGGTCGCCGGCCGCTGGACCTCCTACACCGCCGAAGTCGGCTCGGGCACGCACGCCTCCTTCATCATCGAGCACCCCTCGTTCACCCTCCCGGCCCCGGAGGGGCCGCGGGTCATGCGGACCATCCAGGAGGGCATTTCCGGCCTTCCGCTGAACGACCGGCGCCGGGCGCTGTACTCCTACGGGGTGCGGCGCGGGCTGCAGGCCGAGTTCGACCCGTCGGGCTCCCGGCTCGACCTGGCCGGGTCGGCCTTCCGGGCCACCGTCGAGTTCGACGAGCTCGGCCGCCCCACCGCGATCAACGCGAAGATGTCGGGTGCGGACGGCGAGCAGGGGCCGGAGGGTGCGCAGCCGCAGGGCTGACGACGGGCCGCGCACCGGGCGGGGCCGGGACCGGCGCGGTGGACAGGCCCCACGCGGAGCGCCGGTGCGCGGCCGGGATCAGTCCCCGCCGCCGCCACCGCCCCCGTCGCCCGCGCCGTCCCCTCCGCCCCCGTCGCCCGCGCCGTCCCCTCCGCCCCAGCCGCCACCGAAACCGCCGTAGCCGCCGTATCCGCTGCCGGAGCCACCGGCGGCCCCTCGGCCGCCGCCGAGCCTGCGGACGGGGGAGCGGTCGCCGAAGATGATGAAGGCCAGCACCAGCCCGACCACCCCCAGGCCGAACGCGGTGATCGGCCACATGTCCTGGGAGGTGTCGGCCTCCTCGACGGTAGGCAGCTCCGGGTCGACGGCGCCCTCCGGCAGGACGACGTCGACGCTCATCGCCTGCCCCGGGCCGACCTCGTCATGGGTGAAGGACGCCCGCTTGTCGCCGCTGTCGGCCGACGTGCAGGGAGACCTGCTGCCGAGGTCTCCCGCGTAGCAGTCGATGCCGTCCGGCGCCGCGGGCAGGTCCACTTCGACGTTCACATCGCGCACGGGCAGGGACCAATCGCTGCCCACCGTGTTCAGGAACATGCGGGGGTGGTCCCCCTCCCCGCGCACCATCAGCGTCTCGTAGGTGTAGGCGACGGCGAAGGTGCGCGTGCCGGTGAACGGCTCGTCGGCCTCGCCGATGACGACCTCGGTCACGTTGTCCCGCTCGTCCACCTCGACGGACCGCACGCCGCCGTTGTCGACCACCTCCACGTCCCGCAGCCCGAGGCCGATCTCCCGGGACCCGGAGATGCTGCCGTTGTGCGGCAGCAGGCGGCGGACGGGGGAGCCGTCGCCGCCGAACTCGTAGGTCATCCGCTCGGTGATGCGGACGGTGGCGTCCCGGCCGACGCGCACGTCCACGTCCAGGGAGACGATGGCGCGCTCATCGGTGGAAGCGGCGGCCGGCGCGGGTGCGGCGGGGAACACCGCGAACACCGCCCCGCACAGGGCCGTGGCGGTGGCGGCGCGACGCGCGTGGGGTGCGTGCGGGAGGAGAAAGGGGCGGCGTCCCGGGCCACGCAGGGGAGCGATGCGGCGCCGGGAGGCGGGGGAGGGGAGAGGGACACCGGTGCGGACACGGGGGAGTGTGGAGTCCATGTCTCCTTGGATGCCCAGGGAACCGCTCCGGTTGCCTGCACCGGACGGCGCCCCGGAAGGCCGGTGTCCCTCGGGCGCCGGCCCTTACCAGGCTCCGGAGGCGGGGTTCATTCCCGAGTAGGACCTCCCGCTCTCAGGGAACCTGCTGAAACGGGGCGTTTCTCTCTGTTGTAGTTCCTCCAAGTGATTATTTTGCTCGGTTTCGCCTCCTGTATTAACATCGTTCCCCTTGGCCATATTGATGATTTTCTGGAATATAGTGCTAAATTCTTGGCCCAGGTATGGTTCGAGTCTGGCGAAGACCGAGAGAAGCTCTTTAGGTGCTAGTCTCGGTCCGGTGACAACAGTTTGGAGGTCTAGCAAATAGAGACGGATTATGGAGGGTAGCATCTCTGAAAGGTTCAGTTCACTGAGATCTCGTGGATTCGAGGTGTCGTGCCATGTTTCGATATCATTGGCCGCCTGTTTTAAGGTCAGGAGTTCGATGCGGCCGAGATTGGATGTGCTCAGGAGCCGCTTATAAGCCCTGTAACGCCCCCCAAGATCTTCGTGCAGCGGCTCGGTCCGCAGGCGCAGGATGTCGTGGGTCTCGCTCCATGTCCGCGTCGGCTCGTCCGGATCCGCGTACCAGATCAGTGCCTCTTCGTTCACATAACGCAGCATCGGCGTCATCATCAGCATCATCCGGGCCGCCGTCCCGTTCGTGCGAACGGCCGTGCCCCGCAGGAGCTTCGACGTCACTCCTTCGAAGGACACCGTGATCTCGTACGGATCGATGATGTCGAGGTCCCCCGGCCCCTCGGGGCTGACCTCGAAGCCCAGGCATTCCCCGACGACCACCGGTTCACCCCGCTCGCGCTCGATGGTGGTCGTCGTTTCGCGCCCCAGTCCTCCCGCGTGCCGGATGCGGACCGCGTCCACGAACCCGTGCCACTCCTCGTCCATGAGCCCGCGCCAGATCGTCGCCTGCCGCCGCCATCCGCGCCACGCCATCCGGTCCTCATCCGGGAAGAGCTCCTTGAGGTCGAGCGTCTCCCCGCAGCAGGCCAGCAGCACTACGAGATTCACCGAGTAGGCCGCCTGTCGGTACACCACGGTCGCGCGCCACGGCTCGTACCCCTCGAACTCCTGGGACGGGCGGGCGTACGGCGCCTCGTGGAATAGCGCCAACAGCAGGTCGATGTACTCCGACCGCTCATCCGGGTCCTCCGCGAAGCGCTGTTCCAAGATGTCGTCCAGGAACTCCACCACCGCGGCCCGCGACGTGAACGCCGCATAGGAGGTGATGGCGTACAGCTCCCCGTAGTCCAGGGGCCGCGTGCTCCGCCGCCGCCGAGAACGCTTGAGCTCCTCGCGCCGGTCCTCGACCAGCCCCTCCAGCACGGCGGCCGCGTACCGCGCCACCAGGTACTCGCCGAACGTCGCGTGCAGGAACTCGTACACGCTCGCCGCGCGGTCCCTCGTCTCCGCACGCGACTCGTGCACGAAGAAGAACCGCCCCAGCACCTGGTCCGCGTCGCTCAGCGCGCCGTGGAGGTCGGCCCCCTCGGGGTGGACGCCCGCCTCCGGGAACAGCGTCTCCAAGTCCTTGTCCAGCTCCTCCGACGTGATCGTCTGGCGGTGCCGGGTGAACATCGCCAGCGCCACGACCTCCAGGCGGCGCAGCTCGCCCTCCACGGCCCGCTCCGCCTCCTCGTCGGTGAGGTTGGAGCGGTGCTTGTCGATCTCCCGGTCGGCGAACATCCGGAGGAGTTCCTCGTACAGGGAGGAGCGCGACAGCGCGCCCTCCTTGCCCTGCAGGGCGTTGGCGTCCACGTCGTAGATGAGCAGCATCATCAACAGCAGCGGCTGCTCGGCCAGCTCCCGGTAGGCCAGCACCGACTCCAAGGGAGTCGGGGAAAGGCCCCGGGCGGCGAGGGACTCCTCGTGGGTGTCGTTCCAGATCTCCAGCATCCGCCCGATCTGCGCGGTGCTGAACGGCTCCAGCTTGATCACTGGGCAGTTCTCCGGGAACCGCATCCGCCCGGCGACCACCGTCCGGCTGGTGACGATCACCGCCACCGGCTGCCCGATCGCCTCCTGCCGCCGCTGGAACTCCTGCACCTGCTCCAGGTAGTCCGACCGGTCCACACCGGTGGCCTGGAGCAGCTCGTCGAACCCGTCGAGGATCACGACGGGCAGCGCGCCCTCGGCCGCGTCGGCCAGCTCGCGCCAGGACATCCCCGTGTGCAGGGACGCGCGCAGTCCGTCGTCGATCTGGTCGCTGATCGGTGCGTTCGCCCGGACACCGCGCAGCTCCACGCGGACCGCCATGAAGTCCGACGGCGGCAGCTGCGCGGCGATCATCTCGGTCAGCTTGGACTTGCCCGCCCCCGGGTGGCCGAGGACGGTGATCGGGGACCGCAGGGCGGTCGGCCGCGTCAGCAGCCCGGCGATGACGAGCTGGACGTCGTCGTGGGCGGTCGCGTGCTCCCTCCACCACGCCTCCGAGGAGAGGTTCGTCCCCACCAGGCTCCAGGTGAACCGCCCGCGCGGCGAGAGGTAGCCCTCGGCGGAGGTGGGGACCCCGGCGCCCGCGGGGGCAGTGCGCAGGATGGGCCGGTCGAGCACGGAGCGGTTGAGCGTGGCCAGCTCCTCCCGCCGCCGCCCGGGGGCGGCCCCGCTGGACACCTGCTCCAGGATGGTGCGCAGCGCGGCCAGACCGGTCTCCACCCGCTCCATGCCCGCGTCGGTGCGCCGCTGGGCCTGCATCTGCGCCCAGATGCGCACCTCCGGGACGTCGGCGGCCAGTCCGAGGAGGCTGTCCGCGTAGTTCGCGGCGCTCTTGGGCGCGATCGCGTCGACGTCCAGGCGCGCGAGCACGGCTTCGCGGCCGGCGCCGTCCAGCCGCCCGAAGGCCTCGCTCTGCTCGACGTGCTCCCGCAGGTCCCGGACGATCCTCCGGTGGTGCCCGTAGGCCGTGGGGGACAGCTCGCCCCCGGAGACCTCCAGGACCCCGTCCTCGATCCGCAGCACGTCCTCCTCCAGAGGCCGCACACCGTCGGCGATCTGCAACTGGGACTCGCGGGTGAGCCGCAGGTCCTTCATCGCCAGCGGGCTACCGGGCTCGTCCAGCACCTCCTCGACCGCCGAGAAGAACGCTTCCACCGCGATGATCTTCAGCGCCGCCTCGATGCGCTCCATGCGGGTCATCCTGCTGACACCGGTGATCTTCTCCCGCAGCGGCAGGATCGCCTCACGGCCCTTCTTCACCAGCTCGCTGCGCACCCCGAACAGGTCCGGCACGCCCAGCGCGCCCAGTCCGCCGTCGACCAGCATCTCCGCGAAGTCCAGAAGGGCGGGCTCGTCCCTGCCCAGGACCTTCAGCGCGTCCGCGTAGCTCAACTGCTTCTTCGCCATGTGGGGGGCGGCCTCTCCTCGTCCGGGGGCGACGGGTGCGTTCCGTGTGCGGAAAACGGCTTTCATCCTGTCAGTCCGCGATGCGAGCATGCCACGCAAAGCCCCCTGCCGCAGGGGCTCCGGCCGTCGGCGGCCACGAGGGGCGCCCGGGGGCGGTGCACGGTGCGGCGGGGACCGGACCTTCCTGGAGGCCTCATGCCGTCCTACATCCGCGCCGTTACCTTCGACTGCGCCGACCCGTACACACTGGCCCGCTTCTGGGCCGAGGTCGTGGGCGGGGAGACCGGCCCGGAGAACGCCCCCGGCGGAGACGAGGCGGAGGTGGTCGCGGCGGACGGCCGCCCCGAGCTGCTGTTCCTGCGGGTGCCCGAGGGCAAGGCCGTCAAGAACCGCGTTCACCTGGACCTGGGGCCGCGCGGCATCCGGCGCGAGGACGAGAAGCAGCGCCTGGTCGACCTCGGTGCGACGGTGCTGGAGGACTTCCGCCGCGACAACGGGGGCGGCTTCTGGCTCATGGCCGACCCCGAGGGCAACGAGTTCTGCATCGAGCTCAGCGACGAGGAGATCCCCGAGGTCTACGGCCGGGAGCCCTGACGGCCCCGTTCCGGTGCCCGATGGCCGGCCCGCAGGCGAACGGCCCGGCCATCGGACGGGACTCCGCTAGGGCAGGCGCCAGTCGACCGGCTCGCCGCCCCGCTCCTGCAGCATCGCGTTGGCCCGGCTGAACGGGCGCGAGCCGAAGAAGCCGTTCTTGGCCGACATGGGGCTGGGGTGCGTCGACTCCACGCACGGGACTTCCGGCATCAGCGGGCGCAGGTTGCGCGCGTCCCGGCCCCACAGGATCGCCACCATCGGCTTGTCGCGCGCCGCGAGGGCGCGGATGGCCTGGTCGGTGACCTCCTCCCAGCCCTTGCCCCGGTGCGAGGCGGGCTTGCCCGGCATCACCGTCAGCGCCCTGTTGAGCAGCAGCACGCCCTGCTTGGTCCACGGCGTGAGGTCGCCGTTGGAGGGCTTGGGCAGCCCCAGGTCGTCGCAGTACTCCTGGAAGATGTTGCGCAGGCTGCCGGGGAGCCTGACGTCGGGGGCCACCGCGAAGCTCAGCCCGATCGCGTGCCCGGGGGTGGGGTAGGGGTCCTGCCCCACGATCAGCACGCGCACGTCGTCGAACGGCTGCTGGAAGGCGCGCAGCACGTTCTCACCGGCCGGGAGGTAGGTGCGCCCGTCGGCGACCTCTTGGCGCAGGAAGGCGCCCATCTCCTCGATCTTGTCGGCAACCGGTTCCAGGGCTTCGGCCCAGCCCTTGTCCATGATCTCGTTCAGCGGTCGTCCCATGCGGACAAACCTAGCGACGACCGGGGACCGAATCGGACGGATTCGCCGATCCTGCGGGGCGCGGGGGAGAGTCCGAACCCGGCCGCCGTTCCGGGGAACGGGACCGGGCCCACCGGGGGTCTGAGTCAGATGCGCGGCCCCCGCCCGGGGCGCCCCTCCACGGCGCGGGGGAAGGCCCTGGGCGCGCGAACACCCCTGTCGGAGCGGTTATCGTGGCCCGGCGGCCCTGACGGGGCCGCATACCCGCGACCCCGGAGCATTGCGAGCAGCACGTGAACCAGCAGCCCGACGGCGACCGGAACTCCCAGCCCCCGCAGTACGGCCCCGGGCCGGGTGGGCCCACTCCTCCCGGTGCACCGGCGGGTCCCCCGATTCCCGGACAGCCTGCACAGCCCGGACAGCACGGCCCGGCAGGTCCGCCCGGTCCGCCGCCGGGACAGCAGCCTCCCGGTCCGCAGGATCCCGGGCGGCCGCCTTCCGGACCCCAGCCCTCCGGCTATGGGCCCCCGCAGGGAGCCCCCGGCCCACAGGGCGGGCAGCCCGCCGGGCCGCCGCCAGGAGGACCCGGTCCCGCCGGTCCGCCCCCGGGCGGTCCCGGCGCGCCTCCCGGCCCTCCGCCCGGCGCCCCGCAGGGCGCGCCCCCTGGGCCTCCTGCTGGGCCTCCCGGACCGCCGGGGGCGCCCGGCGGCCCCGGCGCGCCCAACGGCCCCGGCGCGCCCAACGGCCCCGGAGGGCCGCAGCAGCCGCCCTACCCGCCGCAGGGGTATCCGGGCCAGCCGGGCCGGCCGCAGAAGAAGTCCAAGACCGGGCTCGTCATCGGCCTGGTCGCGGGCGGCCTCGTGATCGTCCTGGTGGCGGTGGTCGGCGTCGTCTTCTTCCTGCGCGGCGGCTTCGGCGGCTCCGGCGGTGACGGAGGGGCGGTGTCCGCCGACGGGCTGCAGGTGCAGCAGGACGACGGCAGCGTCGTGCTCGCCGAGCCGGGCACGGACGCCCCCGTCGTCGAGGTCTACATGGACTTCCAGTGCCCGCCCTGCAAGGAGTTCCACACCGAGAGCGGAGGCCTGCTGGAGGACATGGGGTCCGACGGCGAGGCGACCGTGCACTACCGGCCCGTCAGTATGTTCACCACCCAGGGCGGGACGATGGCGGAGAACTCGCTGCGCGCGGGCGCGGCGGCGATCGTCGCCGCCGAGTACGGTTCGTTCCTGGAATACCAGGACCGTCTGTTCGACGCCCAGCCCGCCGAAGGGGAGGAGGGGTTCAGCGCCGAGGAGCTGAAGTCCATCGGTGAGCAGGTGGGCATCGACGACCCGGAGTTCGCCACCCGTATCGACGAGGAGGTGGCGGCGGCCGACGCCGAGGTGAACGGCGCCGGCGCGCCCAGCGGCAGCGCCGTGTACGCGCTCATGAACGCCACCGACGCGGTGATGGGCCGGTACTCGGGCACGGACGCGTTCTCCGGGACGCCCGCGGTCTACATCAACGGCTCGTCGGTCGACCCGTTCACCACCGACCTGCAGTCCCAGATCCTCGATGCCGCCCCCGGAGAGGTCGACACCGAGGCGCGCTGACGCCCGCCCGGGACGGCGGCACGGACAGGCGCGATGGACACCCCCGTGTTGATCTCGGGAAAAACGCCCCTACAAGCGCGGTTTTAGGGGCGAAATTCCCGAGATCAACGGGAATCCGGGCCGGATAGGGCCCGCACCGGCGGGACGCCACAGGACTACAGACAGGTCCTAGGCAGGCTTGGTCCGCCAGGGCCGAGGAGCCGACCGAGTGCAACCGTGTAGAGCGCGGCGATGGTGGCGGTCGCACCACCTGACCGCCCTTCTCACGGTCGGATCGCCGCTCGCGATTCCCGCGGCATGTGCCCGGCGCCCGATGGGCCCCGAAGGCCGGCCCCCGTCACCGGGCACTGATCTGGGCCACCTGCAGCACCCGCACCGTGAAGTGGAAGACGCTCGCCCTGCCCTGCACGTACACCCGGTAGCAGTCGTCGCCGTCCCGCGTGATGATCCGCCCCCGGGGCGACAGCGGCCCCGGCATCGTGTGCGTCCGCGCCAGCTCCAGCGCCGCGGCCTGGGCCTCGTCCCGGTCCTCGTAGGTCCACTCCAGGGTCTCGGCGAGCACCCGCCCGCCCCGCCCTTGGGACTCCTCCACCACGGCCAGCCAGCGGCCCGTGCGCTGCGCGCGGCGCTCCCGGCCGTCGTGCTCCGTCTTCGCCTGCATGCCCGTGCCTCCCGCCCGGTCGTGCCCGGAACCGTGAGGCGCCACTGTGGCACCCCGTCCCCAACGAGTGTGATCCGCATTTTGAACGGCGTATGGCGGATGCCGCAGGGGCCGTCGGTCCCGGGATCGCCGCAGGTGAGGCCGGTGGGCCGGTTGTGGCCGCGCCGGGGAGGCGCAGGAGGCCGCCGCGGGCGCGGGGTATACGGCCCGCCCCGATTGCCGGCCCCGCCCCACGTGCCCCTACCCTTGTGCGGTGCCGCCCCTTCCCCTCCCCGCGTGACCCCCGCCGCGGGAGCGCGGGCGCGGCCCCGACTCCGCACGACCCCGACCCGGTAGGCGCATCCGTGAGTACCGACCTGTTCGTCGGCCCCGACCACCAGCCGGACAAGTACCGCCTGGTCCGCCAGGTCGGCAGGGGTGGGGAGGGAACCCTCCACCTGGCCGAGGTGGTCCTTGCCGGACACACCGAGCCCGTGATCGTCAAGGCCCTCCACGCCGAGATCGCCGCCGACGAGCGGCAGTTCGCCGACCTCAGCGCGCGCTGGGGCGAGCAGGCCGAGCTCCTGCGCTTCATCAACCACCCGGGCGTGGTCGGCATCCGGGAGAATTTCGAGGGCGCCCGCGAGCACCCTCCCGGCGCCGCGAACCCCGCCGACCGCTCCCTGTTCCTGGTCATGAACTACGTCGACGGGGTCCCCCTGCGGGATTGGCGCGCCGAGCACGCCGTCGACGGCCCCGAGGCCGCGGACGCGCTGCTGGCCGGCCTGGAGGGCGTCGGGGACACCATCGACCACCTGCACTCGGGCCGGGCGACCCCCTCGGGCCGCCCGGTCGTGCACGGGGACCTGTCGCCCGGCAACCTCATGTTCGGCGGGGACGGCTCCATCACCCTGGTCGACTTCGGGCTGAGCCGCATCTCGGCGCGCCACGTCACCCGCACGCCCTGGTTCACGCCCGGCTATGCGGCCCCCGAGGTCTTCATCGGGGAGTACTCCGCGGCGACAGACCGCTACGCCTTCGGCGCCATCGTGTTCTTCGCGCTCACGGGACAGGACCCCTACCCGGCCCCGGAGCAGATGCGCGAGGCCTTCCGCGGCCTGCCCATGCTGGCGGGCGCCGACCCGTCCGCCGTCGAGCGCGCGCTGGCGGTGTTCTCCGTCGAACCGGAGGACCGGCCCTCGGCCGCGGAATGGGTGCGCGGGCTGCGCGCGCTGATCACGGGAGCGGGAGGCCCCGCCTACACCCCCGCGCCGCCCGCCGCCGACCCCCGGGCCGAACCCACGGTGCCCGACGAGAGGCGCGGAGGGGGCCGCCCGCGCGGCAGGGACGCCCGCCCCAGGCGCCAGGCGAAGGCGGCCTCCGGTGGCGTACCCGGACCGCACGCCGCCCAGGGGCACGGCGGCCCGCAGGCGTCCGCGAACACCGCGGGGAAGAAGGGCGCGGGCAGGCGCGTGGCCCTCGTCGCGGGTGTCGCGGCCCTGGTCCTGCTCCTGATGGCGGGCGCGGGCACCGCCGGGTGGATGCTCTACGACCGCATGAGCGGCACCGAGGTGCAGGCGGGCGGCGACCCGTCGGCCGCCGGCGGCGGGCGGCAGGACGACGCGCGGTCCGGGAGGGAGAGCCCCTCCCCGAAGCCGTCGGCGTCGGCGTCCACATCGGCCTCGCCCTCGGCGGGCGACGACAAGGACGACAAGGGCGACGGGAAGGACCGGGTCAACTCCCGGCCCGGCGAATCCCTGTCGGCCCGCTCGACCATCCTCCCGGCCTCGGCCTACAGCTCCGGCTCCGCCGACCTGGACGAGGTCCGCTACAAGGAGTCCCTGCTGGTGTCCGGCCGCTGCGGCGCGTCGGTGGCCGAGTACAACCTGGGCCGCGGGTCCTCCGCGTTCGCGGCGACGGTCGGCGTCGCCGACGGCGCCTCAGGGGCGGGGACGGCGCGGTTCACCGTGACCGGGGACGGCGAGCGGCTCGCGTCGGCCACCGCCGGCCCCGGCGAGCCCGCCGAGCTGAACGCGGACGTGTCCGGGGTGCTGCGGCTGCGCCTGACGGTCAAGTGGTCCGGCGACTGCGGCGGCTCCACCGCCGTTTGGGGCGACCCGAAGCTGACCTGAGGCCGCCGCCCGCCGCGGTCGGCACGGGCGGCCGCCGGTTCAGCCCTCCACGTCGTCCGGGTCGGCGGTCTGCACCGACAGCACGCCGTCCAGGGCGGCCAGCGCCGCCGCCAGCGCGGGCGGCTCGGCCCGCCCGACCACGGTCAGCACGAGCTCGATGACGCCGCCGTCGCGGCTGCGGTGGGTGCGCACGTCCCGCACGTCGAACCCGCGCGAGGTCGCCTCGGTGAGGATCCCCCGCAGCGCCCCCTGCCGGTCCCGGTACTCGATCTCGAAGACGACGGTGTCCGGGGCCGAGCGGGTGATGCGCCGGGTCAGGTAGGGGTAGGCGTAGGCGACCAGGAAGTGCATGGCGGTCACCGCCGCCGCCAGCAGCCACAGCCCCGCCCCGGCGGCGGTGCCCACGGCCGCGACCACCCACACGGTGGCCGCGGTGGTCAGGCCGCGCACCACGTCCCGGCGGACGAAGATCAGGCCGGCGCCGATGAAGCCCATGCCCGAGACGATCTGCGCGGCCAGCCGCGAGGGGTCCAGCGTGACCCCGTCCAGCTCCAGCACGTCGCCGAAGCCCCACTTGCTCACCAGCATGAACAGCGCGGCGCCGACGCCGACGAGGGTGTGCGTGCGCAGTCCGGCGCTCTTGTGCTGCAGCTGGCGCTCGAGGCCGATGAGGGAGCACAGCACCAGGGCCGTGAGCAGCGCGAGGAGCTGCTGCCAGCCCTGGACCGACATGTCGAGCATGGGGACGCACTACCCGCGGGGGCCCAAGGCTCACCCCAGCACGGGGCCAAGCGGGGGTCACGGGCGGTGCGGGGCCCGGGCGGCGGGGCGGGCGGCCCCGCCGCGGGCGCCTACTTGCAGCGCCGCAGGCCGTCGTGCTTGGACAGGTTGAGCGCGGTGGTCACCATCGGCACGTGGCTGAAGGCCTGCGGGAAGTTGCCGACCTGCCGCCCGGCCTTGGAGTCCCACTCCTCGGCCAGCAGCCCCACGTCGTTGCGGAGCGAGAGCAGCCGCTCGAAGAGCTCCCGGGCGTCGTCCTCGCGCCCGATGCGCAGCAGCGCGTTGGCCATCCAGAAGCTGCACGCCAGGAAGGCGCCCTCGTCGCCGGGCAGCTTGTCGGCGGTGCCGGCGCGGTCGGTGCGGTAGCGCATGACGAACCCGTCGATCATCAGGTCGTCGCGGATGGCCTCGATGGTGCCCACCACGCGCGGGTCGTCGTAGGGCAGGAAGCCCACCTCGGGGATGAGCAGCAGCGCGGCGTCCAGCTCCTTGCTGCCGTAGTACTGGGTGAAGGTGTTGCGGCCGGCGTCGAACCCGTACTCGCACACCTCGGCGTGGATGGTGTCGCGCAGCGCCCGCCAGCGCTCGATGGGGCCCTCCATGCCGAAGTCCTCGACGGTGCGCACGGCGCGGTCGGCGGCCACCCAGGCCATCACCTTGGAGTGCACGAAGTGCTGGCGCGGGCCGCGCACCTCCCACAGCCCCTCGTCGGGCTCCTGCCAGCACCACTCCAGGAAGTTCACCAGGGAGCGCTGCATGCCCCACACGTGCTCCTCGCGGGGGAGGCCGGAGCGGCGGCCCAGGTCCAGCACGTCCATGACCTCGCCGTAGACGTCGAGCTGGTACTGGTGCACGGCGGCGTTGCCGATGCGCACCGGGCGCGAGTCCTCATAGCCCGGCAGCCAGTCGGCCTCCCACTCGGGCAGCCGCCGCTCACCGCGCACGCCGTACATGATCTGCATCTGCTGGGGCTCGCCGGCCACCGCCCGCACGAGCCATTCGCGCCAGGCGTCGGCCTCCTCGGTGTAGCCGCTGCGGATGAGCGCCTCCAGGGTGATGGTGGCGTCCCGCAGCCAGCAGTAGCGGTAGTCCCAGTTGCGCACGCCGCCGACCTCTTCGGGCAGCGAGGTGGTGGGGGCGGCGACGATGCCGCCGGTGGGGGCGAAGGTGAGCGCCTTGAGGGTGATCAGCGACCGCACCACGGCGTCCCGGTAGCGGCCCTCGTAGCTGCACTTGCCGACCCACTTGCGCCAGAACCGCTCGGTGCGCGAGAGCGACTTCTCGGCGTCCAGGTGCTCGGACTCCTCCACGTGCGAGGGGTGCCAGGTCATCACGAACGGCACCCGCTGCCCGGCGGTGACGGTGAACTCGGCGTCGTGGGCGAAGTTGTGCCCGTCGAGGGGGACGGTGGTGCTGATCCACACCGAGTCCGGCCCGGCGACGGCGGCCAGCTCGGCGCCGCTGCGGCGCATCCAGGGGACGACGTTGCCGTAGTCGAAGCGCAGCCGCAGGGCGGTGGACATGCGCACGGTGCCGCTGACGCCCTCGACGATGCGCACCAGGTGGGGGGCGCCGCCGCGGGGCGGCATGAAGTCGATCACCCGGACCGTGCCCTCATCGGTGGCCCACTCGGTCTCCAGGATGAGGGTCTCGGGGCGGTACCGGCGGGCGGTGGCGGTGGCGGGGCCGTCGGCGGGCCGGATCCACCAGTTGCCGTTCTGCTCGTCGCCGAGCAGCGCGCTGAAGCAGGCCGGGGAGTCGAAGTGGGGGAGGCAGAGCCAGTCCACGGAGCCGTCGCGCCCCACGAGCGCGGCCGTCTGCATGTCGCCGATCAGCGCATAGTCCTCGATCCAGCCGGACACGCGGCTCACCCCCTGGTGTGTAATGAAGATCACATCGTGCGCGGACGTACCGTATCCGACTCCGAGGGTGGTCGGGGGCGCCTGACCGTGCCTCGGTCACCTCGTGCCGCCCGCCGGGTCGCGGCGGGCGGGTCCACCTGCCCGTCGGTGCCGGGACGGGTATCCATCGGTCTTCCCCCGCCGCGTGCGCGCGACGCCTCCGCGCCCGTGCGCCGGGCAGGGGAGGGCATGGGGGGATGGACCGACGATTCGCTCCGTCACCGTCCGTCCGGGACAGCGTACCGGCGCCGACGGCGTCGTGGCAGCCGTCGATCGCAATGGATCGGGGTCATTTCCGTTCGGGCACTTGCATGCGGGGGATGCACACCTGGGCCAGCGGGCCGATCGCCAGGGCGAAGGCGACCGTGCCCACCCCGGCGGTCCCGCCCAGCAGCATCCCGGCCGCGACCACGGCGACCTCGATCGCGGTGCGCGCCGCCCGGATGGACAGGCCGCGTTCGGCCAGGCCCGTCATCAGGCCGTCGCGTGGGCCGGGGCCCAGCCGGGCGCCGATGTAGCAGCCGGTGGCCGCGCCGGTGACGACGGTTCCGGCCGCCAGGTAGGCGATGCGCGGCGCAAGGGAGTGCGGGTCGGGCAGCCACAGCAGGGTCAGGTCGACCGACAGGCCGACGAGCACGACGTTGGCGATCGTGCCCGGGCCGGGGCGCTGGCGCAGCGGGATCCACAGCAGCATCAGCAGCGCCCCCACGATGACGCTCCACGTCCCCACCGTCAGGCCCGTACGCTCGGCCAGGCCCTGGTGCAGCACGTCCCACGGCATGGCGCCCAGGTCGGCGGCGAGCAGCAGGGCGCCGCCGATGCCGTACAGGTGCAGGCCGGCCAGGAGCTGGGCCAGGCGGCGCGGCCGGGGCGGGGGGAGGAGGCGGTCGAGGAGCGGGGCAGGGGAGCGCTGGGGCTGAAGGGAACGGGGCATGTGCGTAATATTGGCACCATGATGTGTCCCGTGTTGAGTGCCAATTCGAGAAAGTGGACCGGCAATGGCCGGTGAGCGCCGGATCAATGGACGGCTATTGGCCCGCCTGGTCGGCGACGGGGCGCAAGGGCGCCCCTACTACCTGGCGGTGGGGAGGGCCATCGGCGGCCTCATCCTGGACGGCCGGGTGCCCACCCACACCCGGCTGCCGGCCGAGCGGGACCTGGCGTCGGCGCTGGGGGTCAGCCGCAACACCGTCACGGCCGCCTACGCCTGGCTGCGCGAGAACGGGTACCTGGACAGCCGCCAGGGCGCCGGGAGCTGGACGGTGCTGCCCGACTCCGGCACGGCCGCGGGGTCCCCGTTCGTCCCCCAGGCCGAGCACATCGACCTGGGCGTGGCCGCCTCGCCCGCGGTCGAGGGGCTGCAGGAGGCGGCCCGCCGCGCGGTGGAGCAGCTCCCCGCGCACCTGGGCAAGCTGGGGTACACCCCGCGCGGCCTGCCCGAGCTGCGCCACGCCATCGCCCGCCGGTACGTCGAGCGCGGCCTGCCGACCACGCCCGACCAGATCTTCGTGACCAACGGCTCCCAGCACGGCGTGGCCCTGCTGATGGACCTGCTGCTCGAACCCGGCGACACGGTACTGGTGGAGTCGCCCACCTACCCCCACGCCCTGGAGTGCGCCCGCCGCGCCGAGGCGCGCATCCGCACCCTCGGCGTCACCTCGGACGGCTGGGACATGGACTCGGCCGCCGACGCGTTCCGCCAGTGGCGCCCCAAGGCGGCCTACCTCATCCCCGACTTCCAGAACCCCACCGGCGCCCTGATGGACGACGACGAGCGGGCCGCCGTGGTGCGCGAGGCCAAGCGCGCGGGCACCTCGCTCATCGTCGACGAGACCGTGGCCGAGCTGGCCATCGACTCCGGCGACCAGCCCGCGCCCATGGCCGCCTACGACACCGACGGCCGGGTCTTCAGCGTCGGCTCGGTCTCCAAGCTCCTCTGGGGAGGCCTGCGGGTGGGGTGGGTGCGCACCACCCCGCCGATGGTGGAGCGCCTCATGGCGGCGCGGCAGCGGGTGGACATCAGCAGTCCGCTGCTCGACCAGCTCATCGTCACCCGCCTGCTGGCCGACGTGACCCGCATCCGGGCCGAGCGCAGCACCGCGCTGCGGCGCGGGCGCGACGCCCTGGTGGGACTCCTGCGTGAGCGCCTGCCGGGCTGGCGGTTCACCACGCCCAGCGGGGGCCTGGTGCTGTGGGTGGCGCTGCCCCAGCCGATCGCGGGGGCGCTGTGCGAGGCCGCGCTGCGGCACGGGGTCCACCCGGCGGCCGGGCCGGTGTTCGGCACCGAGGGGACTCTGGAGCGCTACGTGCGCCTGGCCTACACCCAGCCGCCGGAGGTGCTCGGAGAGGTCGTGGACCGGCTCTCCGACGCCTATGGGGAGGCGATGGCGCGCCCGGCCCCGATGCACGGGGAGCTCTACCTCTGAGGCCGGTCCGCACGGCGTTCCGGGGGCGGCCGCACCGCGGCGCGTACCGTGCCACGGCGCACCGTGCCGCGGCGTCGGCGGATCATCCGCACACTTGCCCTTCTTCGCCTAACCGTGTTCGGATGTGCGGGCGGGGGTGACGTGCATCACGTTCGAGAGGCGGGAGGGCGGTCGTGGACGTCGAGCGGACCCTGCGCGAGCGCGCGGAGGTTGAGGCCGAGATCGAGGGCCGGACCCTGGTGGACTGGCTGCGCACCACGGCGGAGGAGGACGGGGACGCCCCCGCCCTCTCCGACCGGGTGGGCGACGGATGGAGGACGCTGACCTGGTCGCAGTACCGCCGCGCCGCCTTGGAGGCCGCCGCGGCGTTCGCCGGGGCGGGCCTCCGGCCGGGCGAGGTCGTGGCGCTCATGCTGCCCAACCGCTCCGAGCACCTGATCGCCGACATGGGGGCCGTGCACGCCGGCGCAGTGCCCTTCACCGTGTACGCCACCTTCGCCCCGGAGCAGGTCGCCTTCGTCGCGCAGGACTGCGGCGTGCGCATGGCGGTCCTGGAGGGCGCTGAGGAGCTGGAGCGCTGGGGCCCCGCCCTGGAGCGGTCCGAGACCCTGCACACTGTCGTGCTCATTGACCCGGAGGCGGTGCCGGACGCCCCCAAGGACGGCCGCAGATACGTCTCCTGGGCCGACTTCACCGCCGACGGCGCACGCCTGCACGCCGCCGACCCCGGCCGGGTCGAAGCGCGCGCGGAGGCGCTGACCCCCGAGGACAACGCCACCCTGCTCTACACCTCGGGCACCACCGGCGACCCCAAGGGCGTCTTCGAGACCCACCACCAGGTCCTCTACCAGTGCGTCATCACCCTGCGCGCCAACGCCACCCCCAGGCGGGCCGTCACCCTGTCCTACCTGCCGATGGCGCACATCGCCGAGCGCGTCCTCAGCGCCTACCTGCCCATCAGGGTGGCGGGGCACCTGTACTTCTGCCCCGAGCTGCCGCGGCTGGGCGAGTTCCTGGGCCTGGTGCGCCCGCACGGGCTGTTCGGTGTGCCCCGCGTCTGGGAGAAGCTCCAGTCCGGCCTCACCGCCGCCCTGGCGGCCGCCCCCGAGGAGCAGCGGGCGGCGATCGAGGCGGCCTCCCGGGTCGCCCGCGAATACCTGGAGCAGGGCCAGTACGGCCGCGAGCGCGAGCCCGGCCTGGCCGAGCGCTTCGCCCGCGTCGACGCCGAGGTGCTCGCGCCCATCCGCGCGCTGATCGGGCTGGACCGGGCCGTCTACTGCATCACGGCCGCCGCCCCGATGCCCGAGGAGACCCTGCGCTTCTTCAGCGGACTGGGCGTGCTCATCCGCGACGTCTACGGGATGACCGAGAACTGCGGCGCCGTCACCGTCAACCGGCCCGACGCCTACCGGTTCGGCAGCGTGGGCCTGCCCTCGGAGGGCATGGAGGTGAGCGTCGCCGACGACGGGGAGCTCCTGGTGCGTGGGCCCATCAACGTGTCCGGCTACCACGAGCGCCCGGCGGAGAGCGCCGCGCTCGTCGACGAGGAGGGGTGGCTGCACACGGGGGACGTGGGCCGCATCGACGAGGACGGCTTCGTCTACGTGGTGGACCGCAAGAAGGAACTGTTCATCACCTCGGGCGGGGAGAACATCGCCCCTGCCTCCATCGAGAGCCGCCTCAAGGAGCACCCGCTGGTCGGCCAGGCCCTGGCCTACGGCGACCGGCGCCCCTACCCGGTGGCCCTGCTGACGCTCGACGCCGAGGTCGCCCCCGGCTGGGCGCGCGCCCGCGGGATCGAGGGGGCCGGCCTGGCCGAGCTGGCACAGCACCCGCTGGTCCTGGAGGAGGTCGCCCGCGCCGTGGAGGCCGCGAACGCCGGACTGGCGCAGGTGCAGAAGGTCAAGCGGTGGCGGCTGCTGCCCACCGAGTGGAGCGTGGAGAGCGAGGAGCTGACGCCCTCGCTCAAGCTGAAGCGGCGGGTGGTCCACCGCAAGTTCGCCGACGCCATCGACGGCCTGTACGACGGCTGAGGCCCTGCGGGGCCCCTGTGCCCTCGGGCACCCCCGCGCGGCACCGACGGTCCCCTCCGGTGCCGCGCGGGGGACGGGAGGGGACGGCCTCAGCCCTTGGCGGCGAAGCGCTCGGCGAACCGGACGACCTCGGCCAAGGCCTCCTCGGGGTCGGACTCGTTGAACACCTCGTGCTGGGCCCCGGGCAGGATGCGCGCCGTGACGTCGTTCCCGGCCAGGCTCAGAATGCCCTGGGTGGTGCCGTCGGGCGGCACGATCCGGTCGTCGGAGCCGTGGATCCACAGCAGCGGCAGCGCGTCGATGCACCCGTCCGCGTTGATGCGCTCCAGCTCGGTGGCGATGGCCTCCAGCGTCGGGCGCTTGAAGGGCCCGTGCCAGACCAGTTCGTCGGCGGCGTAGGCGGCGCCCACCTCCGGGTCCCGCGACAGCGTCGCCGGGTCGATCGGCACGTCGGGGATCTCCTCGTGCGCGAGCAGCTCGGGGACCAGGTCCCACCGGCCCAGCACCGGGCCGGACAGCGCCAGCGCCGTCAGCTCCTCGGGGTGGGTCTGGGCATAGCGCGCGGCGATCAGCCCGCCCATGGAGTGGCCCACCATCACCAGCGGCAGGCGCGTGTAGGCGCTGCGGGCCTGGGTGACCAGGCGGTGCACGTCCTCCACCACGCCCGCGAAATCGTCGATGAAGACGCGCTCGCCCTCCGAGCGCCCGTGCCCGCGGTGGTCGAGCCCGTAGACGGCCGCGCCGTTCGCGCACAGGTACTCGGCGACATGCCCGTACCGGCCGATGTGCTCGCCGTAGCCGTGCACCAGCACCGCCAGCCAGGCGGGGTCCTCGCCCTGCGCGGCCCAGGCCCGGGCGTGCAGGCGCTGGGCCCCTCCGGGGCCGCCGGGCAGCCCCCATTCGCGCGAGACGGCCATCGAGGCTCCTTCCGTTGTCGTCCCCCGACGGTAGCGTGCGCGGAGCGCGTGGGGCAGGAGTGGACTCCGGCGCACCGGAAGGGCCGTGGTCCCCGCGGAGGGGGCCGGCGGAGCCCGGCCGGGGCGGCTGTGGCATCGGCCGAATCTTCGCCGTGAAGAAGGAGTGGTTTTGTACCGCGCGACGGAAATTCGACCGAAACCCTGCTGGAAAACGTCCCGAACTGGACGGAGGTGTGCAAGAACGGCCCCTCCGGCACTGCGGGACGAACCACGCGTCTTTTAGGGTGGCGTGTGTCGGGAAGCACCAAGGAGATGCGGTCCCGGCCCCCACAGCCGCTTGCGGGCGGTCGTCCGACCGGGTCCCGCGACGAACATGGGAGGTGTCGCCCGTGCTGGCTGATTCCTACGGGAGAGTGGCCACCGACCTGAGGGTCTCCCTCACCGACCGGTGCAACCTGCGCTGCACGTACTGCATGCCCCCGGAAGGGCTGGAGTGGTTGCCCAAGCCGGAGCTGCTGACCGACGACGAACTCCACCGCCTGATCCGTATCGGCGTCACGATGCTCGGAATCACGGAGGTCCGATTCACCGGGGGCGAGCCGCTGCTGCGCCGCGGCCTTCCCGGCATCATCGCCGCCGCGACGGCGCTGCGGCCCCGCCCCAAGACCGCGCTCACCACCAACGGCATCGGCCTGGCCCGGATGGCCCCGGCCCTGGCCGAGGCCGGGCTGGACCGGGTCAACGTCTCACTGGACACCCTGCGGCCCGACGTCTTCGAGCGGCTGGCCCGGCGCCGCCGCCTGCCCGACGTGCTCGACGGCCTGGCCGCCGCGGCCGACGCCGGGCTGGTCCCGGTCAAGGTCAACGCCGTGCTGATGCGGGGCGTCAACGACGACGAGGCGCCCGACCTGCTCGCCTACTGCCTGGAGCGCGGCTATGAGCTGCGGTTCATCGAGCAGATGCCGCTGGACGCCCAGCACGGCTGGCGCCGCGACACGATGATCACCGCCGACGAGATCCTCGACCTGCTCGGCACCCGCTACGACCTGGCGCCCGACGACACCGAGGAGCGCGGCAGCGCCCCGGCCGAGCGGTTCCTCGTCGACGGCGGACCGGCCACGGTCGGGGTGATCGGCTCGGTCACCCGGCCCTTCTGCGGGGCCTGCGACCGCGTGCGCCTGACCGCGGACGGCCAGATCCGCAACTGCCTGTTCGCCCGAGAGGAGTCCGACCTGCGCCCGCTGCTGCGCGACGGGGGCACCGACGAGGAGATCGCCGAGCGCTGGCGCGCCGCCGTCGCCCGCAAGATGCCCGGCCACGGCATCGACGACACCGGCTTCTTGCAGCCCGCGCGCCCCATGTCGGCGATCGGCGGCTGAGGCCGGGGCGGATCGGCGCCCATCGGCGCCCGAGGGGGCGGGCACGGCACGGAAAACCCGTTGCCGCCGAGTGTCCGCCCCTGGTCTGATTTCCGGGCGCCGGGCCCGGCGGTACCGGCCCCGGAGCCGGCGCGACCGATCCGCCCGTCAGAAGGAGGCGAAGGAGCCATGCCCTACACGGAGGCGCCCGGTGCGCGCGTACCCATCCGGATGTGGACCGACCCGGAGGGCGTCGAACCGGCCGCCATGGACCAGCTCCGCAACGTCACCCGTATGCCCTGGGTGCACGGCCTGGCCGTGATGCCCGACGTGCACTACGGCAAGGGCGCCACCGTCGGCTCGGTGATCGCCATGCGCGACGCCGTGTCCCCGGCGGCCGTGGGCGTGGACATCGGCTGCGGCATGACCGCCGTCAAGACCTCGCTGACCGCCGAGGACCTGCCCGACGACCTGGGCCGCCTGCGCTCGGACCTGGAGTCGGCCGTCCCGGTCGGCTTCCGCATGCACCGCGCGCCGGTGAACGTGCGGCGCATCCACGGCCTCAAGTCCGGCGACTGGGACCGGTTCTGGGACGGCTTCGACGACCTGGCCCCCTCCGTCCACGGCCGCCGGGACCGCGCCGCCCACCAGATGGGCACCCTGGGCGGCGGCAACCACTTCCTGGAGGTCTGCCTCGACGACGACGGCACCGTGTGGACCGTGCTGCACTCGGGGTCGCGCAACATCGGCAAGGAGCTCGCCGAGCACCACATCGAACAGGCCCGCAAGCTGCCGCACAACCAGGACCTGCCCGACCGCGACCTGGCCGTGTTCGTCTCGGGCACCCCGGAGATGGACGCCTACCGCCGCGACCTGTTCTGGGCGCAGGACTACGCGCGCCGCAACCGCGACGTCATGATGGGCCTGGCCTGCGACGTGCTGCGCCGCTCCTTCCCGGGCGTGCGCTTCGGCCAGTGGATCTCCTGCCACCACAACTACGTCGCCGAGGAGACCTACGACGGGGTGGACGTCCTGGTCACCCGCAAGGGCGCGATCCGCGCCGGCCGGGGCGACCTCGGGATCATCCCCGGCAGCATGGCGACCGGCACCTACATCGTGCGCGGCCTGGGCAACGAGTCCTCGTTCAACTCCGCCTCGCACGGCGCGGGGCGGCGCATGAGCCGCTCCAAGGCGCGCAAGACCTTCACCGAGGCCGACCTGGCCGAGCAGACGCGCGGGGTGGAGTGCCGCAAGGACTCCGGCGTGGTCGACGAGATCCCCGGGGCCTACAAGGACATCGAGGAAGTGGTCTCGGCGCAGACCGACCTCGTGGAGGTCGTGGCGCACCTGCGCCAGGTCGTGTGCGTCAAGGGCTGAGGCGGCCGCGTGCGGCCGCCGAGGGGAACCGATAGGGAGGGGCCGTGGAGGCGCTCCAGGAGTGTGACAGCGTCATCCTCGCGGGCGGCAGGGCGCGCCGCATGGGGGGCGCGGACAAGCCCGGCCTGGAGGCCGGGGGAGCGACCCTGCTGGAGCGCGTCGCCGCCGCGGCCCCCGGGCGCGTGGTCGTCGTGGGGCCGCCCCGCGAGCGCCCGCACGCGGTGTACGTCCGCGAGGACCCTCCCGGCTCCGGGCCCGTCCCGGCGCTGCGCGCCGGGGCGGCCGAGGTCCGGGCGCCCTGGACGGCGGTGCTCGCCGGCGACATGCCCTTCCTGCGCGCCGAGCACGTGACCGCGCTGCGGGCGGCCGCCGAGGGGCGCCACGGCGCCGTCATGGTGGACGCCGAGGGGCGGGAGCAGTGGCTGCTGGGCGTCTGGCGCACCGACCGGCTCCGCGCGGGCCTGGAGGCCTACCCCGGGGCGTCCCTCAGAGGCCTGTTCGCGCCCTCGGGGTCGGGGTGCATCCGGCCGTTCGACTATGCGCGGGTGCGCACCCCCGAGGGCGCCGAGCTGGCGGCCTTCGACTGCGACACCCCGGAGGAGCTGGCCCGGGCGCGGGAGCTGCTCCGCGACGGGACGGACTGAGGCGGGCCCGTCGGGCCGGGGCCCACTGGGCGCTTCCGCGTCCCGCTGTGCTCCGTACGGCGCCGTCCCGGCCGCCCCCGGGGACTCCGTCAGCCCGTGAACTCCTCGAAGGGCACCGTCTCGCGCAGGAACCCGCGGACGTCGAGGAAGTCCGCCAGGTAGCCGCGGTGCTCGTCGCAGGCCAGCCAGGTCTTGCGGCGGTCCGGGGTGTGCACCTTCGGGTTGTTCCACACCAGCGCCCACCGCGCCTCCTGCCGGCATCCCCTCCGCGAGCAGACGGGCGGTCCGGTTCCGGCGGGGTCGGTGGTGCTCAACGGGGTGCTCTCCGGGTCGGTGCGGCGGCCCGCCCGGCGGCGCCGCCGGGGCCGCGCCGACCGGGGCGGGAAAGAAAAAGGCGACGCCGGGTGGCTACGGGGGCAAACCACCCGACGTCGCGCGCGGTGTTCCGACGGGGGCTCGAAACACCGGCCCAGCGCTCCGACGGGGGACCGAAGCGCTGCCCCCAATGTACACCGCCACTCCCGGGGGTACGTCAAGACTCAGTTACGACGTGATCTCGGGAGAGTCCCGCGGACCTGCTGTTTCACCAACTAATGGCGAATTTTCCGGAACGGGACCAATGGTGTATGGGCGGAACCCGTAAAGGGTCGGGAAAGCGGCGGAGAAGGGGGGATTGCCCGATCCGCCCCCGGGGAAGGGTGCCGGGAAATGTGCGATGGAACACACCGGCGGCGCCCGACGGGGGCGCCGGGAGCGCAGGAGGGGCGGCCATGAGCGAGCACACCTACCGGGTCACCGAGATCGTCGGCACCTCGCACGAGGGCGTCGACCAGGCCATCCGCAACGGGATCGAGCGGGCCCAGCAGACCCTGCGCGGACTGGACTGGTTCGAGGTCACCCAGGTGCGCGGCCACCTGGAGGACGGCCGCATCGCGCACTACCAGGTGGGGCTCAAGCTCGGATTCCGCCTCGAAGGGGACTGAGGGGCGCACGGGCGGCACGCGGCTCCGGAGGGGCGCCCGCGGGCGCCCCTCCGGAGCCGGACTCCGCGTCGGACTCCGCCGCCGGGGCGCCTAGGACGCCTTGCTGACCGTCGACATGTTGAAGTCGGGGATGCGCAGCGGCGGCATCTCCGTCCGCGGGAACATGTCCCCGGCCTCACGCGACAGGGCGGGCACCGACGCCCCGGCCTCCGTCGCGCGCCTCAGCAGGTCCAGGGGCGACTCGTTGAAGCGGAAGTTGTTCACCGCCCCCGTCACGCGCCCGTCCTCCACCAGGTACACGCCGTCACGGGTCAGGCCCGTCTGGAGCATCGTCTGCGGGTCCACCGACCGGATGTACCACAGGCACGTCAGCAGCAGCCCGCGCTCGGTCCGCGCCACCATCTCGTCAACGCCGTCCGTTGCCCCCGGCAGCTCCAGCACCAGGTTGTCGATGAAGCCGGTCGGCTCCATCCCGGTCCTGCGCGCCGTCGCCCGGGTCTGCCCCAGGGCGTTCAGCACCCCGGCGGAGATCCACTCGGTGCGGCGCAGGGGGAGCCCGTTGTCGAAGGCGCTGATGTCGCGCCCGGGGCTGCCGGCCAGCACGAAGGGCGAGCACTCCAGCCCCGCGCGGCCGGGGTCGCTCAGCAGGTTCAGCGCGAGCCCCGCGACCCGCTCGCCCACGCGCGTGCCGCCGTCCGGCGCCGACAGGGCCGACCGGCCCTCGAAGGCGTCGCGGGCCCCGGAGTCGAAGTACAGCGGCACCATCATGTCCGCCACCGCCTCGGGCGGCATGACGACCTCGTACCGCCCGGCGGGCAGGTCCACCTGCCGCGCGGCCCACTCGGCCCGGCGCGCCAGCTCGGCGTCGAGCGCCTCGGGGTCCACCGCGGCGAAGTCCGGCGCGCTGCGGCCCACCCACGCCGAACGCGGGTCGGAGCCCTCGGCGCGGGTGTTCATCTCGATGGTGCCCTCGGGCTGGTCGTGCCGCAGCCGGATCCCGGTCGAGGTGCCCAGGAACGTGGAGGCGACGGTGTGCTCGGCGAACCCGTAGTGCAGGCGCTTGGAGCCCCCCGAGGCGCGGAACACCCGGCCCAGGCCGCGCGCGGCCTCGGAGAACGCCTCCACGCCCGTGGCCGCCGGGGGCGCGTCCCAGTCGCCCCCCTGGCCGGCCTCATCGGGCGCCACCAGCGGCACCGCCTCCTCGGTGGGGATCGCCGACGAGGCGGCCTCCTCGGCCGCGCGCACCAGGTCCTCCAGCTCCCCGTCGAGCAGCCCTCCGCGCTCGACCACGCCCACCTGGGTGCCGCCGGGGCCCTCGACCACCGACACCACCGTCACCGACCGCGACCGCGCGGCGCCGTTGGTCGTCAGCGAGCTGCCCGCCCAGCGCAGATTGGCGCTGCTGCGCTCGCGGACCAGCACCATGCACCCGTCCGCGCGGGACAGCCCCAGCGCGCGCTCGACGAGTTCCTGCGGGGTGGACGCGCTCACTTGCCTGCCTCCTGAACCGTGTTGAGGACGCGGACGCCGGTGAAGGCCGCCGACGGGCAGCCGTGGCTCACCGCCGCCACCTGTCCCGGCTGCCCCTTGCCGCACCGGAACGTGCCGCCGAGCACGTAGGTGCTCGGGCCGCCCACCGCCGCCATCGCGTTCCAGAAGTCGGTGGTGGTGGCCTGGTAGGCGACGTCGCGCAGCATCCCGTCCAGCCGGCCGTTGCGGATCCGGTAGAAGCGCTGGCCGGTGAACTGGAAGTTGTACCGCTGCATGTCGATGGACCAGCTCCGGTCGCCCACGATGTACACGCCGTCCTCGACGCCCTCGATCAGGCCCTCGGTGGTGGGGCCGTCGAGGGCGGGCGCCAGCGACACGTTGGCCATGCGCTGGATCGGCATGGTGGAGGGGGAGTCGGCGAAGGCGCACCCGTTGGAGGCGTCGTGGCCGGTCAGGCGGGAGATGCGCCGGTCGCGCTGGTAGCCGACGAGCACGCCGTCGCGGATCAGGTCGAAGGAGGAGGTTTCCACCCCCTCGTCGTCGAACCCGACGGTGGCCAGGCCGTGCTCCACCGTCCGGTCGCCGGTCACGTGCATCGACGGCGCCCCGTACTGCAGCGAGCCCAGGTTGTCGGGGGTGGCGAAGGAGGTCCCCGCGTAGGCGGCCTCATATCCCAGCGCCCGGTCCAGCTCTGTGGCGTGGCCGATGCTCTCGTGGATGGTCAGCCACAGCTGCGACGGGTCGATGACCAGGTCGTAGCGGCCCGGCTCGACCGAGGGGGCGCGCAGCTTCTCCTCCAGCAGGGCGGGCAGCCCGTGCAGCTCGGCCTCCACCCGCGCGGTGTACTCCCAGCCGCGCCCGGCCGGGGGCGTGAGGGTGCGCATGCTGTCCATCAGGCCGTCCCGGTTGGCGAACACCTCCACCTCCGGGGCGATGCGCACCCGCTGCTGGGTGGTGGAGGTGCCGGCGCTGTCGGCGTAGAACTTCTGCTCCTTGGCCTGGAGCAGGGTGGCGTCCACGTGGTCGACGCGGTGGTCCTCCAGCAGCCGGCGGGACCAGCCCGACAGCAGGGCCGCCTGCTGCCGGACGGTGGTGGAGAAGGGGTCGCTCTCGTAGGCCGAGACCCACACGGCGCCGGGGTGGGCGGGCTCGGGGGCGAGCTCGATGCGCTCGGCGGTCAGCGGGGCGGCCACCCGGGCCATGTCCACGGCGCGCTCGGCAGCCTCGGCGGCGGCGCGGGGCTCCAGGACGTCGCCGGAGGCGAAGCCCCACACCCCCTCGTGCACCACGCGTACGGCGAAGCCGAGGGTGTCGGAGTCGGCGGCGGTGTCGACCGAGCCGTCGGAGACCGACAGCACGCGGCCACGCACGCGCTCCAGGCGGAAGTCGGCGTGCTCGGCGCCGAGCGCACCGGCGCGCTCGAGGGCGGCGTCGGCGAGCTCGCGCAGGGGCAGTGCGAGGAAGTCCGAATCGATGTCAGGCACGCGGGACAACCTACTTCGCGTGCCCACCCGCCCACCAGGGGCCGCGCCATCCGCGGAGGGGCCCTGGCGGTCCCGGAGGACCCACAGGGTCTTCCGGGACCGCCACGGGGTGCCGGCGGAGTGCTTCCCGGGGGCCGGGGGCCGCTCAGCCGCCGCGCTGGACGTCGACGTGCACGTGGTCCAGGTGCCGCAGGATCTCGTTGTCCGGGTCGGGGGAGATGTAGTCCCACCAGCCCCCGGCCGAGCCGCGGGCGTTCCAGATCTTGTCGTCGAAGATCACGTTGGCCACCTGCAGCTCCTCTGCGTGGGCGACGAGCCAGTGCGCCAGGAGCCACCCCTCGCGGCGGTTCTCCTCGTTGACGGGCCGGTAGAACACGTCGATGGCGCGGCCGTCGTAGTGGGCCGAGTCGGTGCCGTGGCCGCTGTCGACGCCGCCGGGCTCGTAGCCGCCGAGGCTCTGCTCGCCGAAGACCTCGCCCATGGCCTCCAGGACCTCCTCAGCGCGCGGGGTCAGGCCGGACTCGGCCATCTCCTGGCGCTCCAGCCCCGAGGCGGGGGAGACGCGGCAGGTGAGGCTGGGGCCGGCGTCGTCGGGTGGGCCCTGGGCGAGGCGTTCGAGCGCGGCCGGGTCGATGTCGGAGGTGTCCGGGGCCTCGGCGCCGCGCGCGCTGAGAGCGACGGCGGTGGTGGCCCGCTGCGCCTCCTCGACGGTGAGGGCGATGGCGCCGTCCTCGGTCTGGACGGCGCACTCGGGGCCCCAGGGGAGCGCGGTGCGGTCCCTCCCGACGGCTTCGAGCAGTCGGGGCGCGGCCAGGGCGAGGCCGCCCGCGATGAGGGCGAGGACGGCGAGGGTGACGAGGAGGCTCACGAGGCAGCCGCCGCGCTTGCGCCCGCGGCGGCGCCGTCCGCGCGCGCCGGGGGGCGCGGTGGCGCCGTCGGGGTCGGTCCCCTCCTCGGAGGAGGGAAGGGAGGGCGGAAGGCCGTCTGAGGCGCCTCGATGGGGATCGGTGCTCACGGCCGGTACGACGACCCGGCCCGGGGGAAGGTTCCTGTCCGGCCGTGTGGGCTCTCGGGACGCCGGTCCCATCGGCGTACCGGGTAGCGGGGGCCGGATGCCGGGGGCGGGCGCGGGTGTCGGACTACGGGGGCGGTCACGCGAGGGCCGACCACGCGGCGAAGGCGCCGCCCGCGATCAGGACGAAGGCCCAGACGCGGTCCATGGTGACCCAGCGCAGGCGCATGGCGTGGACCCCGAGGAAGTCGTAGGCGATGAGGGCGACGATCCCGGCGGCGGCGAACATGGCGAGCGTGTGGACCCCGGTGGCGACGAGCCCCAGGAACGTCGCGTCGAGGAGGCTCCAGGAGGCGTCCGTGGCGGCGGCGTCCGCGGCGGTGCCCTCGGTGGCGGCCGCCGGCGCCGCACCCTTGTCCGCCGAGTGCCCTGCCGCCGCCTGCGCCGCGCCGTCTCCGGAGGATCCACCGGTGGTTCCTCCGGTGCCGTGTGCGGCGGCGCCGTGGTGGTGGCCGCCGGGGGCGGACCCGGAGCCGGAGCCGCCGTCGGCGAAGTCGCCCGCGAGGACGGGGAGGACCATCAGGCCGGCGCCGTGCATCGAGGCCATGAAGAACGACCAGAGGCCGAGCTGCGGCAACGACATGCGCACGTCGGTCCAGTGGAAGTGGCGCCGCGCCAGCAGGGTCCACAGCCCGAGCGCGACGAGGAGGGCGCCCCCGGAGACGGTGAACCAGTGGGAGGCGGTGAGGGACCCGGTGACCGTGATGACCACGGCGACCGCCGCGATGGACGCGGCGTGGCCGAGGGCGAGCGGGGGGAGGGAGCGGAGGAGCGCCGCCCTGCTGCCCTCCTGGAGTCCTCGGGAGACGGCCAGGAGCCATCCCATCGCGGGGTTGGCGCCGTGGAAGACGCCGAGGCCGATCAGGGTCCACAGCTGCGCTGAGGTCATCGCCCACCGATCCCGTTCGCAGGTCGCGCCGCCTGTGCCCCACAGCGAGCGTCACACGGAGCGACGGGGCGATCAACGCTCGGCAGCGGCCCTGGCCGGGACCGGTCAGCGGCGGGAGGGCGTGTTTACGGGGGGATCGGGCCTCTCGCCCGGGGCCCACGGGCTCCATCCGCACCACGCGTCAGGCCGTCCCGTCCGGCGGCGAAGGGGCGGGTTCTCCCCGGTGGAGGGCCGACGCAGCGCGAGGCGGAGGAGACGCCGAGGACGGGCAGGGGCGCCGACCTCTGCGGTCGGCGCCCCTGCGTCGTTGATCTCGGGAAAGCGCCCCTGAAAGCGGCCCGGTAGCGTCGTTTCTCCCGAGATCAACGCGGAGCGCACCCGCCTA
>NZ_JAQFWQ010000062.1 GCF_027706725.1 Nocardiopsis endophytica | reverse complement strand
CCTCGGCGATGATCTCGACGGATGTGCTGCCATTCCGGCGGTTTTGACAGCACTCCTGTCGAGATCATCGCCGGGCAGGGGCGCACCGGGCGGGTGGCCGCCACGAGCGCGGGTGACCACGTACCCACCCGGTCGCGCCGCCACCCGGACCGCGAGGGGCCCGCTGGACGGCAGGCAGGGCCCGGGAACCGCCCTGCTCTCGCCGTCGCTGCCCTTCACGGCGACCACGCACACTCCGTGCAATCGTCAACGCTGCCGCAAGGGCCGCTGACCTCCGTCGTCGCCGCCCTCCACGCCGCACTCTGTCGGCCCTACGCCCAGGCGGGGCCCGTGAGCGGGGTACCAGCCGAGCCGCCCACCCGCACAGCGACGACCCGAAACTCGAGGGGCCGCTTTTGGAGAGCGTGCGGACAGGCATGTGTATTCGGCGCTGATCTCGGGAGAAAAGACGCTTCCGGGTCGCTTTCAGGGGCGCATTTCCCGAGATCAACGACGCGGGGGCGGGGGTTCGGCGACGGGGCGCGAGGTTTGGCCCTCTGTGGTCCGCCCGCCTGATGGGTGGCGGAGCGATCGAAACCGGTTGCGCCCGGTATGGCGCCTCGGCAGGATGGCGCGGTGAATCCGAGCGTGTTCGACGAAAGCCTGCAGACCGTTCGCGGTCGCCGGCTGGCGGTCCTGGATTCGGGCGGTGACGGGCCCGTCGTCCTGGCACTGCACGGCCACTTCTCCCGAGGGGCCGTCTACGCCCCGCTGGCCGAATCGCTGAAGGGGCGTTTCCGTGTCGTCGCGCCCGACCAGCGCGCACACGGCCGCTCCGAGGGTGGGCCCCCGTTGACCCCTGACGAGTACGTGCACGACGCCGCGGAGCTGATCGAACGGCTCGGCACCGGTGCCGTCGCCGTCATCGGGCACTCGATGGGCGGCATCGTCGCCTACCGCCTGGCGGCGCGTTTCCCCGAGCTGGTGCGGGCGCTGGTGGTCGTGGACATCGGCACGGTCAACGAGCGCCCCGACGTCGAACCGGTGCTCGACGTCTCCGACTGGCCCCGCCGCGCTCCCACCCGCGAGGCTCTGGCCCAGGCCATCGAAGCGCGCGGTGTACCCTCCTGGTTCTTCATGCAGAGCGCCGCGGAGTTCGACGACGGGTGGGGCCTGCTGTTCGACCGCGGCGACCTGATGGAGTCCCAGCGCGCGCTGATCGGTGACCACATGGCCGCCTGGAAGGCGACGGAGCAGGCCGCACTCCTGCTGCGGGGCGGCGACAGCTTCATGCTCTCGGCGGACGAGGCCGAGCGCATGCGCAACGCGCGTCCCGGCGTCGAGACGGTGGAGTTCCCCGGCTGCGGCCACTGGCTGTACGAGGAGGAACCGGAGCGGTTCGCCTCGGTCATCGGCTCGTTCCTGGACCGGTGCCACCGGCAGGGGGCCGGGGGCTCGGGCGGGACAGGCTCCTCAGGGGAGTCATGAGGGGAGGGGCCTGCACGACCGCGTCTCCGGGCTGGGGGAGTCCGCCGTCTGACGAGTGAACGGGGGAGCGGCCCGCCCTTGGCGGGCGGTCGTGCGCCCGCTGTCGCCGTCATCCCGGATCGGCTCCGGGGGAGGGCGCCGCCCCCTCCGCGGGGGTGCCGTCCTCCCGGGAGCCGTACTCCTCTTCCTCAGGGCGCCCGCCCATCGCCCTCAGCTCCGCCGCCGCGAGGATTCCCCTCTGCCGCTCCGCGGCCGCCGGGCGGTCGGGCGCCGGAACCCTCCGCAGCGCGTTACGACGGCCCCGGCGGGTCGACAGCGCCACCGCGTCGGCGCGCTGAAGGCCCACGCGCTCACCCTCGACCACCAACGCCCCGCGCACCTTGCGCACATAGGAGCGGCGCGCCACCGTGTACACGGCCGCCACGCTCACGAACACCACGGCCGTCTTGGCGCCCAGGCCCACCAGCGTCCCGTTCAGCACGGGAGCGTCGAAGAACCCGTGCAGCGCCACCGCCGCGGCCACGGCCAGCGCCGCCGCCCACGCGCGCCGCGCGTTCGGGTGCCACCGCGCCGCGGCGAGCAGCCCCACACCCGCCCCGGCGATCGCGGTCATCGCCCAGTGCGTCCCGAGCCCGGTCACCCCGACCCGCAGCACCAGGGACTGGACCACCGACGACGCCCCGGCGGTGGCGCCGCCCTCCATGACCGCGTTGAGCGCGTAGATCCCGTTCTCGACCGTCTGGAAGCCCAGGCCCGTCAGGGCGCCGAGGAACAGGCCGTCCACCGGTCCGCGCAGGGCCGAGGGCAGGGCGACGGCGATGAGCACCACCCCGGCGGTCTTGACCGCCTCCTCGTTGACCGGCGCGGTGAGCGCCGCGCCCCACTGCGCCGCGAAGGCGGTCCCGCCGGACTTGGACCAGATCCCGCTCAAGGCGTCGTTGGCGATCAGCGCGCACCCGGTCGCGGCGACGCCGCCCCACATCACGGCCGCGGCCGCCGAGGCGCCGTCGGGCGGGCGGACCGGTCTGAGGCGCAGTAGCACCGCCACCCCCACCGCGGACACCACGGCCAGGACGACGGCCGCGAGCAGCGCTTCGGTGGGGAAGGCGGCCACCATGAGGCCCAACCCCTTCACCAGTGCCATGCCGCCCAGGGCGCAGCCCGCGACGAACACGACGGCCGCCGCGAGGCGCGGGCCGCGGGCGGCCGTGATGGAGCTCGGGCTCATCGCTCCTCCTCTCGCCGCCCCTCCCCTGGGGCCGTGCGCCACCGGGACGGAAGCGGTGCCGCATGCCCGGGGCGGCGGGCCGGCGGCGGTCCCGGGCGGTGCCGGTTCATCCGTCCTCCTCTGAGAACGCGACCGATCCCATGACGTGGTCTGCGGCCTGGACGTCGTGCACGGCGGCGTACGGGTCGGCCGTTGCCGTGAACTCCACGGCGAACCCGCCGCCGGGGGAGGGGAACACCGCGGCCTTGCCCGATACGGTGTCTCCCTCCACCGGGCCCTTGAGCCCTTGGGCGCCCTCGTCCGCGGTCATCTCGGAGGGCTCGCCGAACCGCGCCGACGGTTCGGTCGCGCGCGTGATGCGTTCGAGGCCCTTCCACAGGTCCCGCGCGTCCTCGGGGGCGTCGGGCGGCGGCCGCACGATCCGGATCTGGAGCAGGACGCGGCCGCGGCGGTAGACGAGCAGCTCGCCCTCGGTGCTCTCGGCGGGGAGCTGGGACCAGCCGCGCTCGAACCGGGCCGTGGCCTCGTAGTCCTCCGACTCGCCGAGGACCACCGGGCGGTCGGAGGGCACCGACGAGGAGTCGGGGAGGAGCGTCCCGGCGAGCGGCCATGCGAGCAGGGGGAGGGCGATCGCGGCCGCGGCCGCGCCGAGCGGCGCCCACCCGGGATCGCGCGCGCCGCGGGGATACGCGGCGTAGGGGCTCATCGGACGCCGCCCTCCGGCGGGCGGCCGGACGATGCCCGCCGAAGGCGGTCGCGGCCGGAGGGCGTTCCCCCGGCCCAGCGGACGCCATCCGCCATCACGCCTCCCGGTCTCGTCCTGGTCGTCGCCGTCGTCCTCGGTGCGGCCTCCCACGCGGCCCACCGGCCCTCGTGCGTGTCGGGCCCGCTCATCCGCCGATCCGCTGACACCGCGGATGCGCGGATCCGTCGCGGACGCCTTCCCCAAGTAACCGTTCCGCCCTCAGATAACCGTTCCACGAACCGCCTCGCACGCGGGAGCGCCCTCCGTTTGAGCCCTCTTTGCGGGTATTTCACAGGCGGCAGACGGGTGAAGTGCCGTAGGCTGCCGCCCTCCGCATGGTCACGCGCGCGCTCGTGGGCGATTGCGCGTGCGCCCGTTCAGGCGGTCACGCAAACCCTCAGGCGGGCCTGCGCGTCCTGTCGGCGGAGCATCCCCTACCCCCGGATGAGAGGACCCCGATGCCTCAGCGCATCCGACCCCCGGCCGACCGGCCGCGCACCGCCGAGCCCGGAGGGCGCGGGCACGCACGCGCCGCGTCCCCCGCCGTCGGACAGTGAGGTCACAGCGCCAGGTGGGCGGCGCCGAGCGCCGGGGCCGCGAGCAGGCACGCCCACCGGATGACGTGCTCGGCCCGGTCGCCCGTGGCGAAGCGCATCCCCCGGGGCGCGCCCACCATCGCCCACCGCCGGCCGCGCACCCGCACCGGCCAGGCCAGCGGAACGGCGCTGCGGGTGAGCGCGTCGCCGAGGTCGTGCACCACCATGCCCAGCGCGAGCGCCGCCCCGACGTGCGGCCCGGTGCTCACCCCGCCCCACACCAGCAGCACCGTCGCCAGCCCGGCGGCCGCGAACGCGGTCGGCCCGGCGGAGAGCCCGCGGCGGACCGGGCCCTTCGGCAGCGCCCGGCCCAGCCCCCGCAGGGCCAGGGCCAGGGCGAACCAGACGAACGCGGCCAGGGCGGGGAGCCACGCGGTGCTCGCCGCCCCGACGGCGGCGCCGGCCGCGAGCGCGAACACCGGCGTGTGCAGGAGGTACCGGTGGCGCCCGTCCCCCCGCGCGTCGCGGGGCGTGCGGGTGGCCCGGTACACCGAGGCCGAGAGGGCCTGCGCGCCGCGCGAGAGCAGCCCGGTGAGCGGGCCCAGGGAGCGGGACGCCGTCGAGCGCGGGTGGTCCAGGTCGGGGAGGAGCGCGGCCCCCGCGCCGATCCCGGCGGCGGCCGCCAGGTCGGCGAATCCGGCGGGCCAGCCGAACGCGGCCGCGGTCGCGGCCGTCGCGGCGACCCCGGCGAGGGCGCCGGTGGCCGCGTGGGAGGGGGCCATCACCGGGCGGCCCCGGGCACGGCGGCGCGGGCGGGGGAGAGGGAGGGCATCCGGTCCTTTCGGGGCGTCGGGGGCCGGCGGCCCCGGGGAGCGTGTCACCCCCGTTCGTCCCCGCGCGCGTCCGGTGCCGAGCCCCGGTGGCCGCAGACGGCCGTCTTCGCGGAGCGTGAAGGCACCCGTGACCACGGCACCGGCACCGGGCGGTGTCGCATGTCACAGCGGGTCACCGGGCCCTTGGGGCGCCGGGAACGCGCACCCGTGCGGGCGGCGCCCGGTGGCGTGTCGTCGGCCGACTTCGGCGCGCGCCCTTTATCATCGTGGTGAGCTGCGGAAACGAACATCGTGTCGCGGGGCCCCGGAAGGTCGTCGAAAGGTTCCGCGACGCGCCGATGAGTGTCGTTGACGCTCTCTGGCGCACCGGCTTACCTTCAATGTCGAAACACCCGCGGCGTACCCTTCGCAACCCCCTGTCGACCCGCCGTGGGCTGAGGAGCCGGAGGTTTCGGCGTGGCGGTTACGAGCGGCAATCATCAGGCCTCCGTCTCCGGGCGATCGGCGATGGCGATACGGCGAGCGGGGGAGCAGGGCCTGCTGTGTGAAGAGGACGTGGTGGCGCTGCCTATGGACGTCGGGTATCGCGGCCCAACGGCGTGTGCTGCGGCAGGGGTCACCTACCGCCAGCTCGACTTCTGGGCGCGCACCCGCCTGGTCGGGCCGAGCGTCCGCCCCGAGCCCGGGACGGGCGAGATCCCTCTGTACAGCTTTCGGGACGTCCTGCTGCTCAAGGTGGTCAAACGCCTGCTGGACACCGGCATCTCCCTGCAGCAGATCCGCACCGCCGTCGAGCACCTGCGCGGGCGCGATACATCCGACCTTCCGCACATCACCCTGATGAGCGACGGCGTGAGCGTCTATGAGTGCACTTCACCGAGCGAGGTCGTCGAGCTGATGCAGGGAGGCCAGGGCATGTTCGGCATCGCCCTGGGGCGGGTCTGGCGCGAGCTGGAGGGCGCGCTGGGGCAGCTGCCGGGCGAGCGGCTGGCCGAGCCGCTGCCGGACGAGCCGCACCCCGGGGACGAGCTCGCCCGTCGGCGCCGCGAGCGCAAGACGGGCTGAGCGGCGGGTCCCGCCGCGGGCGCCCCTCAGCCGCATCCGCAGCCGCATCCGCCCCGACCAGCACGTCCCGGCACGTCGTTCGGCCCCGCGCGGCGCGGGGCCCGGATGCGCACGGCCGCGCGGCATCGAGTACGGTCGGGTATCCACCGCCCTCGGGGGCGGTCGGCGCACAGGCGCGCCGGACCGGGACCGAGGTGATCCTCCGCGGCGCGGAATCGTGCGAATCCGGCGGATCGGTGGATAATCGAAGGACAAGTTCATCATCGGGCCGTCGATACCGTGCGGGAGAGACCCCGGCAGGGGCGCCGACGGGGCAATACTCCCCAGTAACCTCTCAGGCACCAGGGACCGCGCGGAGGAGGCCACTCTGGAGCGGCGACGTGCGGAGCGAGCCCGCACGGTCGCGAGCCCGCGGCCGCACGGCGGCGAGCGACAGAGGGGGAGACCGGACACAGCGGCCGCGACGTGCGGCCAATGCGACCAGGAGGTCTCCATGCCGGACCAGCCGACCCGTAACCGCGCGACCGATGGGGGGCCGGCGCGCGATTTCGCCGACCGGCACATCGGTCCCGACCCGGCCGCGCTCGCCGAGATGCTCAAGACGGTCGGGTACGACTCCCCCGCGGAGCTCATGGCGGCGGCCGTGCCCGACAGCATCCTCACCGCGCCGGGCTCGCCGGCCCCGCTGGACCTGCCCGCCGCGGCGAGCGAGACCGAGGCGCTGGCCGAGCTGCGGTCCCTGGCCGACCGCAACACCGTGCGCACCTCGATGATCGGCCGCGGCTACTACGACACCGTCACCCCGCCGGTCATCCTGCGCAACATCATGGAGAACCCGGCCTGGTACACGGCCTACACGCCCTACCAGCCGGAGATCTCCCAGGGCCGCCTGGAGGCCCTGCTCAACTTCCAGACCATGGTCTCGGACCTGACCGGCCTGCCGGTGGCTGGGGCATCGCTGCTGGACGAGGCCACCGCCGCGGCCGAGGCGATGACCCTGGCCCGGCGCGCCACCAAGTCCAAGAGCTCCACCTTCATCGTGGACGCCGACGTCTTCCCGCAGACCCTGGCGGTGCTGCGCACCCGCGCCGAGCCGCTGGGCATCGAGGTCGTGGTCGCCGACCTCACCGAGGGCCTGCCCGAGGACGACGCGTTCGGCGTGCTCGTGCAGTACCCGGCCTCCAGCGGCGCGGTGCGCGACCCGCGCCCGGTCATCGAGGCCGCGCACGACAAGGGCGCCATGGCGGTCGTCGCCGCCGACATCCTCGCCCTGACCGTGCTGCGCAGCCCCGGTGGGCTCGGCGCCGACATCGCCGTCGGCTCCACCCAGCGCTTCGGCGTGCCTATGGGCTTCGGCGGCCCGCACGCCGGCTACATGTCGGTGCGCGAGGGCCTGCAGCGCCAGCTCCCCGGCCGCCTGGTCGGGGTGTCGGTGGACACGGCGGGCAAGACCGCCTACCGCCTGGCGCTGCAGACCCGCGAGCAGCACATCCGCCGGGAGAAGGCCACCAGCAACATCTGCACCGCCCAGGTGCTGCTGGCCGTCATGGCCGGGATGTACGCCGTCTACCACGGCCCGCACGGGCTGCGGGCGATCGCCGAGCGGGTGCACCGGCAGACCGCCCGGCTCGCCGCCGGGCTGCGCGACCGCGGCTTCACCGTCGTCCACGACGACTTCTTCGACACCCTGCGCGTGCGCGTCCCCAACGGCGCGGCCGGCAAGGTCGAGGCCGCGGCCGAGCGGGGCGTCAACCTGCTGCGGGTCGACGACCACACCGTCGGCATCAGCTGCGACGAGACCACCGCCGACGGCCACCTGGCCGCCGTGCTCGCCGCCTTCTCCGGCGGCGACAAGGCCGAGCGCCCCGCGCCCGAGCCGTCCTCGCACCTGCCGCAGGACCTGCGCCGCGGGGTGGACTACCTCGACCACGAGGTGTTCAACACCCACCGCAGCGAGACCTCGCTGCTGCGCTACATGCGCCGCCTGGCCGACTACGACCTGGCGCTGGACCGCACCATGATCCCGCTGGGCTCGTGCACCATGAAGCTCAACGCCACCGCCGAGATGGAGTCGGTGACCTGGCCGGAGTTCGCCCGGCTGCACCCGCTGGCCCCGCTCGACCAGGCGGCCGGGACCGTGTCCCTGGTGCGCGACCTGGAGCGCTGGCTGGCCGAGGTGACCGGCTACGACGCGGTGTCGCTGCAGCCCAACGCCGGGTCCCAGGGCGAGCTGGCCGGGCTGCTGGCGATCCGCGGCTACCACCGCGGGCGCGGCGAGGCCGACCGCGACGTGTGCCTGATCCCCAGCTCGGCGCACGGCACCAACGCCGCCAGCGCCGTCATGGCGGGCATGCGGGTGGCGGTGGTCGCCTGCGACGACAGCGGCAACGTGGACCTCGACGACCTGCGCGCCAAGCTCGCCAAGCACGAGGGGCGGGTCGCGGCCATCATGGTCACCTACCCCTCCACCCACGGGGTGTTCGAGGAGACCATCACCCAGGTGTGCGACCTCGTGCACGGGGCGGGGGGCCAGGTCTACGTCGACGGCGCCAACTTCAACGCGCTGCTCGGCTGGGCCAAGCCCGGCAGGTTCGGGGCCGACGTCAGCCACCTGAACCTGCACAAGACCTTCTGCATCCCGCACGGCGGCGG
Source organism: Nocardiopsis endophytica (assembly GCF_027706725.1). Taxonomy (GTDB): domain Bacteria; phylum Actinomycetota; class Actinomycetes; order Streptosporangiales; family Streptosporangiaceae; genus Nocardiopsis_A; species Nocardiopsis_A endophytica. Next base: position 33,258 of record NZ_JAQFWQ010000062.1, on the reverse strand, counting down.
CGGCCCCGGCGTGGGGCCGGTCGCGGTGCGCTCGCACCTGGCCGGGTACCTGCCCAACCACCCGGGCCAGCCGGACGCCGGGCCGCACACGGGCGTGGGCCCGGTGTCGGCGGCGCCGTTCGGGTCGGCGGGCATCCTGCAGATCTCCTGGGCGTACGTGCGGATGATGGGCGAGGCGGGCCTGCGCGCGGCCACCGAGGCGGCCGTGCTCAGCGCCAACTACCTGGCCAAGCGGCTGGAGCCGTACTACCCGGTGCTCTACACCGGCGACAACGGCCTGGTGGCGCACGAGTGCATCATCGACATCCGGCAGATCGCCAAGAAGACGGGCATCACCAACGAGGACGTCTCCAAGCGGCTGATCGACTACGGCATCCACGCCCCGACCATGTCGTTCCCGGTGGCGGGCACCCTGATGGTGGAGCCCACCGAGAGCGAGGACCTGGAGGAGCTGGAGCGCTTCATCGAGGCGATGGTCGCGATCCGCCAGGAGATCGACCGCGTGGCCGACGGGAAGTACGACCCGGAGGACAACCCGCTCAAGAACGCACCGCACACGGCGGAGGCCCTGACCGCCGATGCGTGGGAGCACCCCTACACCCGGGCCGAGGGCGGGTACCCCGTCCCCCGGCTGCGCCGGTACAAGTACTGGGCGCCGGTGGGCCGCATCGACCAGGCCTACGGCGACCGCAACCTGGTCTGCTCCTGCCCGCCGCCGGAGGCGTTCGAGGAGTGAGGCGGTGACGGGGCGACGGCCCTGTCAGGTGAGCGGCGGCGCCGGTACCCGGAGCGGGTGCTGGCGCCGCCGCCGCATTGCGGGTGAAATGAAGGGGAGACAGGGAAAAGCGCCCGCAAGTGTCTTCGCTCGGTGACAGGATGTGAGGGTCGGATGTCCGACATTGAGGAGTCGAGAGTGACGGCACTCGTGGATGGTCCGGTTCGGGACGTTGGCACCGGGGCGGAATCCGTCGGAGGCGAGCTCTTCGCGATCCTCGACAGCCTGCCTGAGACCAGGCGGTGGCGGGCTGAAATCCTGGACGGGGAGACCATCACCTTGTCTCCGACCCCCATCGGTCTACATCAAGAGAACGTCTACTTGCTCGATGAGCAATTGCGTCCATGCCTTCCGAAAGGGCACAGGACGGAGGGGAACCTCGAGATCCGGCTACCGGCCTTGGAGAGAAGCGTCGTTCCTGATCTCTTCGTCGCCCCTGTCGCGGTGCTGAGGACACCGGAGCACTCCGTCCCCCCGGACGACGTCCTCCTCGTGGCCGAGGTCGTCTCGCCTGGGAGTACGAGAGCCGACCGCACGGTGAAGCCGGGTATCTACGCACAGGCGCAGATCCCCTGCTTCATCCTGGTGGACCCGTTGGAAGAGAACACCACCGTGTTCAGCCGGCCGGGCAAGGACGAGTACAAGACGGTGCAGAAGTTCGGGTTCGGTGAGACGTTCAAAATCGCCGATCCCTTTGAAGCCCAGGTCGACAGCAGCGATTTCCTCGCCTACGAGTGACTCCGCGTCCTGACCGCCCTGCTCCGGGCCACCGCTCTCTTCGCGGACACCCGGGCAGGGCGGATCGGATCGCGCGTTCACACCCGCTACTCTCCGAGGGACAGCGCCTCCGCCGCGTCCGCGCGGCGGATCCCGCCCCCTGTGGAGAGTTGCCTGCATGACCGCGACGACCGGTTCCTCCTCGCCCTCCGACGCCGCCGGAGACGAATCCGCGTTCGCCGACCTCTGCGACCAGGCGCGCGACCTCGCGCACAACGGCCACTTCGCCCGGGCCGCACAGCTCTACGAGAAGGTCCTGGAAGGCGGCTCCCGTGAGCACAGGGCCGCCGCCGCGCTCGGCCTGGCGGTCGCCCGGCACAGCGCCGGACAGGTGCCCGAGGCCCGCGCGGCAGCCCGCGCCGCCGTCGAGACCGGGCACCCCGAGTACGCGCCCCGCGCCGCCTACCACCTCGCCCTCTCCTGCGAGGAGGAAGGGCTGCTCGCCGACGCCGAGCGCGCCTGGACCGCCGTGCTCGACTCGGGGCACGACGGGTACGCGCCCGCCGCCCACCACGGGCTGGCCCGTGCCGCGGAGGAGCGGGGCGATGCCGACGTGGCGCGCGGGCACTGGGAGCGCGCGCTGGAGGGCGATTCCGACTCCGTCCCCGACGCCGCCCAGGACTACGCCGAACGCCTCCTCGCGCGCGGCGAGACCGAACGAGCCGAGGCGGCGGTGCGGCGCGGTCTCGAAGCGGGCGAGCACCCGGGGCTGCGCATGCTCCTGGGCGCCGTGCACGTGGAGCGGGCCATCGAGCAGTTCGGCATCGTCGTCGACGCCGCCGCACCTCGGGACCGGGCGGCGGACCCCTCCGCCCCCTCCGGCGATGTTCCCGCGCCCGCCGCGGCGACCGCCTACGAACTCCTCGCCCGCCTGCTGGCGGTGCGCGGCGACCAGGAGTCGGCGGCCCAGGTCTGGGACGAGGGGACGCGGCACACCGACGCCGATGTCGCGGGGGAGGTGCGCTCCAGGCTGCGCCGCGGCTTCCTCGAACCCGACCCGGAGGCCGAAGGGGCGGACGAGGCGCAGTGGTGGGAGCCGTACCTGGAGGCCGCCGAGGCCGAGGGGAGCACCCCCATGCTGGCGGGCGAGCTGTTCGCGGCGCTCGGCGCGGTGCACGCGCGCGCGGCGCTCCCGCTCGTGGAGGGGGAGGCGCGCGTGGCCGAACTGCGGGGCGCCTTGGAGGAGGCGGTGCGCACGCCGAGCGAGTTCATGTGGGGCCGGGCGCTTCACGACGACTTCCGCGAGCGCTTGAGGAAGGCGTCGGGCTCGGCCGAGGACGTGCTCCCGGAGGGCTGGCCGGACCTGGGGTGAGGGGTGCGGCCGACCGAGGGGCAGGGCTTCGCGGTCAGGGCTCCACGACGTGTGAGCGGTCGAGCAGGCGGACCATGGCTCGGTGGAACCCGGTGCGCTCCTCCTCGGTCCACTCCTCGGTGAGGAGCCCGAACACCTCCTCCTGCCAGCGGTGGGCGCCGCGGAGCAGTTCGGTGCCCGCGGCGGTGACCGACGCCTCGCGGCGGCGGGCGTCGTCCGCCGACGGGCGCAGCTCCAGGTGTCCCGCGTCGACCGCGTCCTTGACCAGGCGGGAGGCGCCGCTCTGGTCGATCCCGATCTCCCGGGCGACGGCGTTGACGGTCACCGGGGTCCGTCCTCGCGCCTGGAGGGCGTGCACGGCCTCGGTGACGAGGACGAGGCGGCCCTGGCGGGCGGCGGAGTGGTCGGCGGGGCCGTTCCAGCGCCGGGACCAGTGCCGGACGAAGGCGAAGAGGGTCTGCCCGGGGCCGGTGTCCAGCTGCGCCGTTTCCGGCTCCGCCCCCTCCGGTGCGCCGTCGGCGTTCACTCCGTGGCCGCCATTTCCCGGCAGATGAAGGCCAATTCCAGGGCGGACGCGAGGTCCGGCCGCCGCAGGGCGGCCGAGACGCGGTCGCCGTCCGCCCGGAAGACCGTGGCCACGGGGGAGGGGCGCTCGCTCTGCGGCCAGGCGGCCTCCTGCTCGACCACCATCAGGCGGTCGCTGACGGGGTGCCAGGACGTGGGGCGCATGCGGATCCCGGAGCGCCGCACCCAGTCGGCGAAGTCCGATGGCGAGATGGGGCCGGCGCCCTTCGGGCCGAGGACGACGACGGGATCGGTGACGGCGGCGGCCGCCCGACCGGGGTCGCCGCCGTTCACGGCGGCGTGCCAGCGGTCGACCGCGAGTTCGAGGTGGGATGTCATGGACAGGAATATATGCGATTCGCATACATTTCGCCATCGCATGAGGCGGCGTGTGCGGACGAACCCCGCCGAGGGGCCGGGCGTTCCCGTCCCGTCGGTCTCCGGCTCTCCGGGGCGGAGCACCTAGGTTGGGGACCATGGAGATCGAGATCGACACCCCGAAGGGCCCAGGGCGCGCCGAGGTGGAGTGGCCCGACGGGGACGCGCGCTACCTGCTGGCGATCACCCACGGCGCGGGCGGGGGCGTGGACGCCCCGGACATCCTTGCCGTGCGGGACGCCGTGCTCGCCTCAGGAGGCGCGGTGGCGCGGGTGACGCAGCCCTACCGGGTCGCGGGGCGGCGCATGCCGGGGGCCGCGACGGGACCGCAGGACCTGGCCTGGTCGGCCATGATCGAGAAGCTGCGGGCCGAGCCGGGCGCGGCGGGCGTCCCGCTGGTGCTCGGCGGGCGGAGCAACGGGGCGCGGGTGGCCTGCCGGACGGCGTCGGCGCTGGGGGCGGACGCCGTGGTCGCGCTGGCGTTCCCGCTGCACCCGCCGGGCAAGCCGGAGAAGTCGCGCGCCGGGGAGCTGCGCGGGGCCGGGGTGCCGGTGCTCGTGGTCAACGGGGACCGGGACCCGTTCGGGGTTCCCGACGCCGCCGACGCCCGGACGCTGGAGGTGCGCCGGGGAGAGCGGCACGAGCTGTCGAAGGACCCCGAGGGGGTCGGCACCGTGGTCGCCGAGTGGCTGGGGGAGCGCTTCCCGGCACGGTGAGCACCGGGCCGAGCGCTCCGGGGGAGGCGGGGATCCTCGCTTCCCCCGTCGCCCGCTCAGGGGGCCGACGGCACGTGCCGGGCACAAGGGGTCCGGCAACCGGGCGCCCGGCACCGACCCGGCGGGGCGGTGGTCAGGCGGCCGTGTGGACGGCGGGGCGGTGCGGGGCGATGGTCTTGCCGTCGGGCAGCAGCTCGCCGGTGTCCTCGAAGAGCACGACACCGTTGCACAGCAGGCTCCAGCCCTGCTCCGGGTGTTCGGCCACCACTCGGGCCGCCTCGCGGTCGTTCGCGGTGAAGGACGGGCACGGGGGTTCGTGACGGCACATCGCGCGCCTCCGGATTCGGTCGTGTCCACGGGGGCGGGTGGCCGCCCCCAAATGCACCATAGTGGTGTGCGGCACACTCTGCCGCGTCTTTATAGAGATTCCGACGCGTCGTACCTGCACCTGGATCGAACGGGGGCGAAAGGAGGCCGCAGTAGGCCACCCGCCGAACCCCGGACGGGAAAGAGGCGTCCAAGGGCGGGGAGCGCCGCGCATGGTGCCCGGTGGTATCCGGGCCCGTGCGTCCTCACATCCGGGATCTCAGCACGTCGACCTCACACCCCGGCGCGAAGGCGTCGAAGCCGTGCTCGACCAGCCAGCGGACCGCCAGCAGGCTCCGCACCGACCACCATGCGCGGATCACGTCGAGGTCGATGCCGGTGCCATAGCCGGAGACGACGTCGGCGAGGTGCTCCTCGTGTCCGAGTGTGAAGGTGGCGAGGTCGTATAGGGGATCGCCCGGGCCCGCCTCGGACCAGTCGATGATGCCGGTGACCTCGTCACCGTCGACGAAGACGTGCGCGATCTGCAGGTCGCCGTGGGTGAACGCCGGAGTCCACGGCCGGAGCGCGGCATCGGCGACCCGGCGGTTGCGCGTGACCAGGTCGGCGGGCAGGACCCCGTTCACCACGAGCGCTTCGCACTCGTCGTCGAGTGCCGCCGCCAGTGCTTCGGGCCTCCGGTCGGGCCGACCCGGCAGGGGTGGCAGGGGTGCGTCGTGCAGCCTCCGGATGGCGGCGCCCGCCGCGGCCCACGCCTCCGGAGACCCGGTCGACGGCCCGCCGAGGCGTCCGAGCGTCGTCCCCGGGACCGCGGCGAGCGCGAGCGCGGGCGGCTCGCGCCACAGGACCTCCGGAGTCGGGACCGGCGCGAGGGACATCGCCTCGACCTCGGCGTCGATGCGCGCCTGATCGCTGTCCACCTTCACGAACACGTCACCGACGCGCAGGGTCGCGCGCTCGGAATGGGCCACGACGACCTCGACCTCGTCCATGGGGGAGCAGTATCCCGGGGACGGCCGCTGGTGTCGCCGGATTTTTCTCGCGGGTCACACGGTCCGCCGGTGCGGTCCGCCCGTCAGGGGCCCACGGCGCGGCCCTCGGCCGCTGACAGCCCCTTCAGGCGTTCGCGGGACAGGTGGTCCGCCGCGCGCACCGTCTCGGGCAGGCGGTACCTCGGCGTCAGGCGCAGCACCAGGTCCACCGCGCCCTCCAGGTCCGCCCGGTGGCCCACGGACACGTACACCGGCCGGACGCCCGCCCGGGTGCGCAGCGCGCAGCCCACCTCCGCGCCGTCGTCGGCGACCAAAGGGGCGCGGGCCCCGCGCTCCGCCCCCGGCTCATCGGACCGGCCCACGAAGGGCGACTTGCCGACCCCGATCGTCGGGCGGTCCAGCAGCCACCCCAGGTGGCAGGCGAGCCCGAACCGGCGCGGGTGGGCCAGCCCGAACCCGTCGCACACGAAGACGTCCGGTTCCACCGACAGCCGGCCGATCGCCTCCAGCAGCGGCGGCAGCTCCCGGAAGGCGAACAGGCCCGGAACGTAGGGGAAGGCGGGCGCCGCGTCCGCGGTCGCGGCCTCCACGACCTCCAGGCCGGGCAGCGACAGCACCACCGCCGCGGCCACCAGCCGGTCCTCATCGGGGGCGTAGGACACGTCCAGGCCGGCGGCGAGCCGCACCGCCCCGGCGTCCAGCGGCTCCGTGCGCACCTCGGGGGCGAGCCGCTCCTGCAGCGCGCGGGCCTCGTCGGGGTCGGAGGGCCAGAGGCCGGGGCGGGAGATGCGGTCGGGATCGGCGATCATGGGCCGACCCTAGCGCCCGCGCGGACGCGCGCCGAAGCGGGCGCACGCCGCCCCGCCGCCGACCCGGCCCCTCAGGTGAACCCGCCGCGGGTCCTGCGGGCCGCCGGGCGGTGCCGCCGTCCGGCGCCCGCCAGGCCGCCGCGCTGGAACGCCCGCACGAGCTCGCCGCCGAGGTTCACGCCCGCACCGAGCGCGAGCCCCACGGTCACCGCCTCGGACAGGCTGAGCAGCCCGGACACCGGGTGGTCCAGGGTGATCTGGAGCAGGCCCCGGTACAGGATGCTCCCCGGCAGCAGCGGGGCGATCGCCGGGATGACGTAGGGCAGGACCGGCCGCCGCGTGCGCCGCGACAGCGCGTGGGCGAGCACCCCGATCGCGCCGGCGCCCGCCACGGTGCCCATGATCGGCGGCGCCCCGAACGCGGTGCGCACCCCGGCGTACAGCAGCCAGATGACCACGCCCATCACGGCGATCGCCGGGAGCATGCGCGGCGGCACGGCCAGCGAGACGGCGAAGGCGACCGCGATCCCGGCGGCCCCCAGCAGCACGACGGGGTCCACCGACGTGCCCGCCGACGGAAGGTTGTCCAGGTCCATGTCGACGCCGAGGCGCACCGCCGTGTAGGCGACGGCGCCGACGCCGGAGATGATCGCGCCGAGGGTGAAGAAGACCTCCAGCAGCCGCGCCGACGCCGACACGTAGCTGCCGCTGATCCCGTCCTGGAGGCTGGCGACCAGCGGCCGCCCCGGCAGCAGCGCCATGATGTTGCCGGTGATGATCGCCCCGGCGTACAGGCCCAGGTCGAGGACGCTGCTGATCCACAGCAGCAGGACGCCGATGCTGGAGGCGGTCGCCGAGGCCAGCGCCATCTGGTAGAACTCGGCGATCCCGCGCTTGGCGGTGACCGCGGCCACCCGGTCGCCCAGGACGGTGGCGATGAACGCCGCGGTGGCGACGAGGAGCCCGCCGCCGACCATGAGGCTGGCGCTGGAGGCGATGAGCCCGAAGCCGGTGATCATGAGCCAGCCGGGGTAGGGCGGCCGGGCGCGCTTGATGGCCTGCAGCCGGGCGATGGCCCCTTCGAGCTCCAGCATCCCGAGCGCGGCGTCCTGCACCAGGGTGTGCAGCTCGTTCACCCGGAAGTAGTCGAGGGCGCGGCGGCGCACCACGCGCTCGCCGGTGATGGGCGGGCTGTCGCCGCCGGGGTGCGTCGACAGGGAGATGACGGTGAAGGTCACCGACACCTCGGTGCGGGGCAGCTCGAAGGCCACCGACAGGCTCAGCATGGCCTCGCTGACGGCCTCGGTGCCCTCCCCGCTGGCGAGTAGCAGTTCGCCCACGCGCAGGACCAGGTCGATCGCGCGCGGGTCGGGCATCTCGACGGCTTCGTCCTCGAGCCCCTCGGCGTGCAGTTCCGCCTCCTTGGAGGCACGCCAGTCGCGGAGCCTGCTGAGCAGGTTGTCCTCGCTCGTCGGGGTCGGCCGCTGCTGCGGGTCGTCGGCCATGGGCGGTTCTCGCTATTTCGGTTCTCGACGGGGAGTGGGGCGTGCGGCGGGCGTCTCCGGGATCCTCCGGGCGCGCGCCACAAGGTGGGACGCCGCCGCGGGGCGGAGGGTTGGCGGCGTCGGAGGCGGTGCGCTGGTGAGGTCCGTCACGAGCCTCATGGTCGCAGTCCGGGGGTGGAACCGGGAGAACCGGGGCGCCGTCCGGCGGGTCGCACGGCGGCCCGGGCCACGGCGGGGGCGGGGCGGGAAAGGGGGTGCGCGCGTGGGCCGGAACCGGCCCGGAGGGCGCCGGAGTGTGCCCGCGGGTCCGCGGATCGGGAAGAATCCCCTCCATGGCCATCCGTGTTCTGCTCGTCGACGATCAGCCGCTCCTGCGCACCGGCTTCCGGCTCATCCTGGAGGCCGAGGAGGACATCTCGGTCGTGGGGGAGGCCTCCGACGGCAACGGCGCCGTGGCCTCGACCAAGCGGCTGCTGCCCGACGTGGTGCTGATGGACATCCGCATGCCGGGCAAGGACGGCATCGACGCCACCCGCGAGATCCTCGGCTGGGCGCGAGGCACGGGGCAGACCGTGCGGGTGCTCGTGCTGACCACCTTCGACCTGGACGAGTACGTCGTGGAGGCGCTGCGCGCGGGCGCCAGCGGGTTCCTCCTCAAGGACGTGCCGCCGGAGGAGCTGGCGGGGGCGATCCGGGTGGTGGCGGAGGGGGCGGCGATCGTCGCGCCGACCGTCACGCGGCGCCTTCTCGACCGGTTCGCTGACAAGCTGCCGAGCACGCGGGAGCGGCCGTCGACGGAGATGGACCGGCTGACCGAGCGCGAGCGCGAGGTGCTGCGCCTGCTCGCGCGGGGCCGCTCGAACGCCGAGATCGCGGCGGCGCTGGTGGTGAGCGAGACGACGGTGAAGACGCACGTGGGAAACGTGCTGACCAAGCTGGGCCTGCGCGACCGCGTCCAGGCCGTCGTCCACGCCTACGAGACCGGAGTGGTGCGCCCGGGCGAAGACGACGGCTGAGGGGCGGCCCGTCCGGCAGCGCTAGCGGGCGGGGCGCCGATCCTCCCCGTCGCTTTCTTCCTGGCCGGGTAGGCCGGTCCCGTCGTCGGCACCGTCTCGCACGCTCCTGCGCGTAGGGCCGAATACCTCCTCAGGGGGAGGCGCGCGACCGGGGGTTCGGCCTAGCGTCGGGGCCATGGCGCGGGGCCGCCGACCGCCCCGTCCCCTCGCCCGCCGGGAGGAACCCATGACCCAGACCGCCGCGACGACCGAGGAGTCCACCGGGCCGCCCGCCGCGGCCGCCGTCGAGGACGTCCGCAAGATCTACGGCAGGGGCGACTCCCGCGTGGCCGCCCTCGACGGGGTCAGCCTCGCCGTCCCCCAGGGCCGTCTCACCGCCGTCATGGGCCCCTCCGGCTCCGGCAAGTCCACGCTGATGCACTGCATGGCCGGGCTCGACACGGTCACCTCCGGGCGGGTCGTGCTCGGCGGCACCGACCTCACCGGCCTCGGCGAGCGCGCCCTGACCCGCCTCCGCCGCGACCGGGTCGGCTTCGTCTTCCAGGCATTCAACCTCGTCCCCACGCTCACCGCGCTGGAGAACATCACCCTCCCCTCCGACATCGCCGGGCGCCGCCCCGACCGCGACTGGCTCGACCGGGTCATCGACGCCGTCGGCCTGCGCGACCGGCTCGGCCACCGCCCCTCGGAGCTCTCCGGCGGCCAGCAGCAGCGCGTGGCCTGCGCCCGCGCCCTCGCGGCCCGCCCCGACATCGTCTTCGCCGACGAACCCACCGGCAACCTCGACACCGCCTCCGGCCGCGAAGTCCTCGGCCTCCTCAGGGACGCCGCCCACCTGCACGGCCAGACCACCGTCATGGTCACCCACGACCCCGCCGCCGCCTCCTACGCCGACCTCGTCGTCTTCCTCGCCGACGGCCGCGTCGCCGGGCGGCTGGCCGACCCCGACGCCGACACGATCCTGGAGCGGATGAAGAGCGCGGGGAGCCCGGCATGATCCTGCTCCGCCTCGCCCTGCGCGGCCTGGCCGCCCACCGGCTCCGCCTGGCCCTCACCGCCGTCGCCGTGGTGCTGGGCGTGGCGTTCACCAGCGGCACGCTCATCCTCACCGACACCATGGAGCGGTCCTTCACCCGCATGTTCGAGGGCGTCGACGCCGACGTGGACGCCGTGGTCCGCGCCGAGCAGGCCTTCTCCCAGCAGGCCGGGCCCTCCCTCGGCGCCGGCCCCGGCCTGCCCGCCGACCTGGCGGAGGAGCTGGCCGAACCCGAGGAGGTCGAGGGCGTCTACCCGGTCGCCGAGGGCACCGCCGCGCTGCTCGGCCCCGACGGCGAGGAGGTCGGCGGCCAGGGGCCGCCGCAGATCGGCACCACCTGGCACGGCAGGCCCGGGTCCGGGGTCGCCCTGACGGCGGGCCGCGGCCCTGCGGCCGGTGACGAGTTCGCCCTGGACGAGGGCACCGCCGCCGACCAGGGCCTGGAACCCGGCGACCGCGCCGTGCTGCGCTTCCCCGACCCGGGCGGCGGGCAGGTCGACGAGCGCGAGATGGAGCTCACCGGCGTCTTCCGCGCCGGGGAGGTGGGCATGGCGGCCGGGGCGACCGTCGCGGCCTTCGAGCCGGAGACCGCCCGCCGCCTGCTGCTCGGCGACCCCGACCGGGTCACCGAGTTCCACCTGGTGGGCGACGACGCCAAGTCGCAGTGGCAGATCGCCGACTCCGTCGCCCCCGTGCTGCCGCTCGGCGCCGAGTCCCTGCCCATGGACATCGTGCGCGACGAGGAGACCGGCCCGCTGCTGGAGGTCCTCGGCTTCTTCGAGGTCTTCCTCCTGACCTTCGCCGGGATCGCCCTGTTCACCGCCTCCTTCCTGATCGCCAACACCTTCGCGGTGCTGGTGGCGCGCCGCGTGCGGGAGCTGGCTCTGCTGCGCGCGGTCGGCGCCTCCCAGGCGCAGGTGCGCGCCGTGGTGATGGGCGAGGCCGTCGGCGTCGGGCTGGTCGGCTCGGCGCTGGGCCTGGCCGCCGGTGCCGCCCTGGCGCGGGGCGTGCTGGCCGCCATGGGGGCGGCCGGGGTGGGGCTGCCGGAGGTGCCGCTGCGGCTCACCGGAACGAGCGCGGCCGTCGCGGTGGCGGTCGGCGTCGGGGTCACCCTCGCCGCCGCCTACGTGCCGGTGCGACGGGGGACGCGTGTGCCGCCGGTGGCCGCCATGCGCGACGACATCGGCGCCACGACCGCCCCGGTCACCGGGGCGGGCCGGCTCGCGGCCGGAGCAGCGGCCGCGGTGGCGGGTGCCGCCTCCACCGCCGGCGGGGTCCTGCTGGCGGGAGGGGACGCGGCGCCGTGGCTGGTGGGGGCCGGCGCCGCCCTGGTGCTGCTGGCGCTGGCCGCGCTGGCCCCCGTGCTCGGCCGGCCGGTGCTGCGCGCCGTCGGGGCGCCGCTGCCGCGCCTGTGGGGCCTGCCCGGACGGCTGGGGCGGGACAACGCGCTGCGCAGCCCGCGCCGCACAGCCGCGACCGCGATGGCGCTGACCGTGGGGCTGGGGCTGGTCGCGGCGATCGCGGCGCTGAGCGCGTCGGCCGAGGAGTCGGTGGACCGCAGGATCGACGAGGCCATGGGCGCCGACCTGGCCGTGGTGGCCGAGGGGTTCGACCGGTCGGTCCCGCCGCAGGTGGTCGAGGAGGTCGACGGGGCGCCCGGAGTGGCGGCGGTGGCCGCGGTGCGGGTCGGGCAGCTGGAGGTCGCGGGCGCCCCGGCGATGGCCTCGTCCGGGGACCCCGAGCGCCTGGCCCGCGCGGCCTCGCTGGACGTGGTGGAGGGCGGCGGGGGCTTCTCCGAGGCGGGGATGATGGTGTCGCAGGACGTCGCCGACGAGCGCGGGTGGCGCGTCGGCCGGGACGTCCCCGTCGTCTTCCCCGACGGGACGGAGGCCGAGCTGCCCCTCGAAGGGGTGTACGCCACCGGCTCCCTGGTGTCGGCCGACCACCTGCTCTCGCCCGAGGCCTACACCGAGTACTTCGACGACGACCTGGTGGCGGCGGTCTACGTGTCCGCCGAGCCGGGCGCGGCGGACCGGGCGCGCGCCGCGGTGGACACGGCGCTGGAGGGCGCACCGGGCGCCGAGGTCCTCGACCGGGGAGAGATGAAGGAGCGCAACCGGGAGAGCCTGGCGCGGCTGACCGGGACCATCTCGGCGATGCTCGTGCTGTCCGTGGTGATCGCCGGGCTCGGGATCGCGAACACGCTGGCCCTGTCGGCGTCCGAGCGGGTGCGCGAGATCGGCCTTCTGCGCGCGGTGGGCCTGTCCCGGGTCGGACTGCGGAAGATGATCCGCCTGGAGGCGGTCGTGATCGCCGTGTTCGGGGCGCTGCCGGGCCTGGGCGTCGGCCTGCTGTTCGCGTGGGCGCTGCACAAGGTCCTGGAGGACGAGGGCATCGTGGTCTTCGCGGTGCCGGTGGGGACCCTGGCTGCGCTGCTGGGGGCGTCGGTCGTCATCGGCGTTCTGGCGTCCCTGTGGCCGGCGTGGAGGGCGTCCCGGCTGGACGTCCTGAAGGCGATCGCGACGGAGTAGCGGGGCCGGGAGCCCGACGGGTCCGCGGGAGTCCGCGGGAGGAGGCCCCGGGGGCGGTCAGCTCGTGCGGTTGTGCGGGATCTCCGCCCGCACGCGGAAGCCCGCCCCCTCGATCGGCCCCGATTCCAGCCGGCCGCCGAACAGCGACACACGCTCGCGCATCCCCAGCAGGCCGTGCCCCGGCTCCTCCGGAGGGCGCGCCCCGGAGCCGACCCGGCCGCCCCGCCCCCCGTCGTCCGTCACCTCCACCGTCACCGCGTCCGCGCCCAGGTCCACCACCACCCGCGCCCGCGCGCCCTCGCCCGCGTGCTTGAGGACGTTGGTCAGCGACTCCTGCACCACCCGGTACAGCGTCAGCCCCTGCGCCGGGGGCGGGTCGCCGCCCTCCCCGCGCACCTCCAGGTCGACGTCCAGGCCCGCCTCGCGCAGGTGGGCGGCGAGTGCGCCGAGGTCGGACGCCCCGGGCTGCGGCCCGCGCTCGGCGCCCCCGCCCTCGGGCGCCTCCGCCATCCTCAGCACCCCGACGACGCGCCGCATCTCCGCCAGCGCCTGCCGGCCCGTCTCCTCGATGTCGGTCAGCGCCTGCTCGGCGGCCTCCGGCGACCGGTGGATGACGCGCCGCCCCGCCGTCGCCTGGACGGTCATCACGCTCACGTGGTGGGCCACCACGTCGTGCAGCTCCCGGGCGATCCGCGAGCGCTCCTCGGCCAGCACGGCGCGCACGTGCGCGTCCCGGGCCCGCTCCAGGCGCCGCGCCCGCTCCCGCAGCTCGGCGGTGTCGTAGGTGCGCATCCGCACCAGCCGCCCCACCCACCAGGCCCCGCCCATCCACACGAGCGTGAGCACGTAGGGCGTCGCCCCCGGGATGTCGGCGGACGGCTGCACCGGCGAGGCCAGGGTCGCGGCCGCGTCCACGGCGGCCCCCACCCCCAGCGAACCCAGGCTGCGCGCCAGGGGGAGGTGCCGCCCGACGGCGTACGAGGCCACCGCGATGCCGGGCCCGGCCACACCCCACACGAACGCGCCCGACGCCTCGGCGAGCACGCCGCCCAGGGACATGCAGACCAGCACCGTCAGCGGCAGGCGGCGGCGCGCCACCATGACCGCGGCCAGGAGGCACCCGGCCAGATAGCCGCCGAGCGGCCAGGTGAAGCTCGCATCGAACTCCGAGGCCCTGCTCCAGGTGGGAACGAGCGCGGCATTGAGCCCGGCGAGCAGCAGCACCAATAGCGCATCGGTCACCCGGTCCCGACGACGGGCGGGCAGCCACGCGAGCACACGGCGGGCCGGGGAGCCGCGGCCTCCCGCGGCGCCGCTCTCGGAACCGGTTCGGGAAGGGGACGGCGACACACCTCGACGCTAGAGGCGGCAGGGGGCGCCGCAGTACCTCCCCGAGGCCGATCCGCCCTCCTTCCCTCGGACGATGCCGCGGACGCCCCCGGGCGCTCAGCTCCTCGGCGCAGGGGTCGGCAGCGGCGGCGGCGTCCCCCCGAACTCCGGGCACACCGCCTGGTGGTCGCACCAGTCGCACAGCCTGCTCTTGCGCGGGCGCCACTCGCCCGACCGGGCCGTTCGCTCGATCTCCGCCCAGATCCGCGAGATCTCCGCCTCCGCGGCCCGCAGCTCCTCCTCGGTCGGCTCGTACCAGCGCACCCCGCCGTCGCCCAGGTACATCAGCTGCAGCCGGGTGGGCACCTCGCCCAGCTCCCGCCACAGCATGACCCCGTAGAAGAAGATCTGGAACTTCGCCTTGTCCTCGAACCGGGGCCGCGGCGTCTTGCCCGTCTTGTAGTCGACCACGCGGATCTGCCCCGTCGGCGCCACGTCCAGCCGGTCCACGTACCCCCGCAGCCGCAGCCCCGACTCCAGGGTCACGTCCAGGCGCAGCTCACGGTCGCGCGGCTCCAGCCGGTGCGGCTGCTCCATCTCGAAGTACCGCTCCACCAGCGGGTAGGCGCTCTCCAGCCACTCCCGCTCCTCCTCGCCGCCCGGCTCGCCGAAGAGCTCGGCCGCCTCCGACCGCGATGAACGCAGCTTCTCCCACTGCGGCTCGACCAGCGCGCGGGCGGTGCGCGGGGTCCGTGTGTCGGCCGGGAGCTCGTACAGGCGCTCCAGCACCGCGTGCACCAGCGTTCCGCGCAGCGCCGCCGGGCTCGGCTTCTCCGGGAGCCGGTCGATCACCCGGAAGCGGTACAGCAGCGGGCACTGCAGGAAGTCCGAGGCCCGCGACGGGGAGAGGGCGGGGAGCGGGGGCGCGGAGGCGGTGTCCATGCCCCCCAACCTTAGGGCGGCGCGCCCGCCGCGCGCACCGCGTAGCCTGGCGGTGTGACCGACAACGGCAGCAGCACTCGGCCCGCGGCGCGGGGCGGGACGGGGCGCGGCTCCGGCCTGCTCATGGGGCGTCCGTTCGGCATCCCGATCTACGTGACCCCGTCCTGGCTGGTCATCGCCGCGATCATCACCATCGTCTACGAGCCCGTGGTGGAGCGGACCCTGGCCCTGGGCCCCGCCTCCTACCTGGTGGCGTTCGCCTTCGCGGTGCTGCTGTACGCGTCGGTGCTGGTGCACGAGCTGGCGCACGCCGTGGTCGCCCGCCTGTTCGGCGTCCCGGTCTTCCGCATCACCCTGTTCATGCTGGGCGGGGTCACCGAGATGCGCGACGAGGTGCGCACCCCGGGCCGGGAGTTCTGGATCTCCTTCGCCGGGCCGCTGCTGTCCCTGGTGCTGGCCGCCGTGGGGTTCGCGGCGCTGCCGTTCGTCCCGCCGGACACCGTGGCGGGCGTGCTCACCTGGCAGCTGTTCGTGGCCAACCTCCTGGTGGGCGTGTTCAACCTGCTGCCCGGGCTGCCGCTGGACGGCGGCAAGGTGGTGCGCGCGCTCGTGTGGAAGCTGACCCGCCGCCCCACCGCCGGGACCGTCGTGGCGGCCTGGGGCGGCCGCTTCATCGCCGTGCTGGTGATGCTGGCGCCGCTGCTGCTCGCGCTGCGCACCGGCGAGACCCCGAGCGTGTTCATGGTCCTGCTCGGCGTGCTGCTGGGCGCCTTCATGTGGATGGGCGCCGGGACCGCGCTGCGCAACGCCCGCATCCGGGAGCGCATCCCCAAGCTGCGCGCGCGGACCCTGGCCCGCCGCGCCGTCCCGGTGTCCGGCGACACCCCGCTGTCGGAGGCCCGCCGCCTGATGGGCGAGGCCGACGCCGGCGCCGTCCTGGTGACCGACTCCTCGGGTGCCCCGGTGTCGATCGTCGACCCCGCGGCCGAGGAGCGGATCGCCGAGGACCGGCTGCCATGGACGCCGGTGTCGCAGGTGGCGGTCGCCGTCACCGCCGGTTCGGTGCTCGACGCCGACCTGGACGGCGAGCGCCTGCTGGAGGCCATGCGGCGCACGCCCGCCCCCGTCTACCTGCTGGTCCGCGAGGACGGCGGGGTGTACGGGGTGCTGCGCTCCCGCGACGTGGGCGACGCCTTCGCCGGGACCTGACGCGGCGCCCGCGCCTTCAGCGCATCGCCCCGTCCGGCCAGAGCACCACCACGGGGCGGTCGCGCTCCTGGGCGTAGGCCACGATGTCGGCGGTCCCGCCGAGCCCGCGCGCCGCGCGGCCGTCCCACACCGCCAGCAGCTCGTCGCTGTGGTCCACCAGGTGCCTTCCCGCCTCCAGGTGCGCCCGCGGCGTGGACTCGGTGAACGGCAGCCGGTGCACCAGCGCGGCCCGTTCCAGCAGCGCGTCGTAGACCGGGCGGTGGGCGGGGGGCAGCCCGTCCCGGTACCGCTCGGCCGGGACCACGGCCTCCAGGTCGGCCCCGGCCTCGACCACGGCGCGGGCGAACAGGGTGTCGGCGCCGTCGGCCAGGCAGCTCAGGCCGATCAGCCGGCCGCCGAGCGCGGCGAGGTGGGCGCGCAGGGCCGCGTCGACCTCCCGCTCCACGGCGGGCGGCAGGCCCCGGTGCCCGGTGATGGCGATGCGTCGCACGCGGATCCCCCCTCCCCGGAGGAGATGACGGGCCTGGTGTGGGAGCAATACCCCCGGGTGCCCCCGGTCAGACCAGGGACGACGGGCCGCCGGTGAGCACGGCGGTCAGCTGGGCGTCGAGCCGGTCGGCGGCGCGGGCGCGCGGCCCCCGGTACTCCTTGCGGAACCTGCGCACCCGGTCCACGACCCGCTCCGATCGCAGCCGCGCCCCGGTGGTGAGCGCCTCCCCGGCCAGCCGGAAGGCCTCGTCGGCGTCGCCCGCGTGGGCGTGCGCCCGGGCCATCTCCACCTGCAGGACCGCCCCCTGCTTGGCGCCGGGCCGGGTGCCCGAGAACGCCTCGGCGAAGGCCCGGCGCGCCGGTCCGGGGCGCTTGAGCCGGACGTTGACCAGGGCCCGGTACCCGGCGACCTTCGCGGGCTCGAAGGCGAACACCCAGGGCCAGGGCGGGTGCGCGTTGTCCGGCCGGTCCACGCACCGCTCGGCCAGGGCGATCTCCCGGTCGGCCTCGGCGGTGCGGCCCAGCCCCGCCTGGCCCTGCGCGCGCACGCAGGCCAGCCAGGCGGTGGCGGTGGGGTGCGCGCCGGCCCCCAGGCGGCGCCCGGCCTCGTGGGCCAGGGACAGGCCCAGCGCCGGGTCGTCGGCGTCGATCTCGAACGCGGCCAGGCTGCCGAGCATGTAGACGTCGAGCAGGCGGCTGCGGGCCCGCCGGGCGCGCTCGACGGCGATGCGGTAGTAGGAGCGGGCCGAGCCGGCGTCGCCCATGTCGGCGTGCAGCCAGGCGGCGAACCCGGCGGCCTCGCTGGCCGCCGCGGCCACGTCGGCGGCGAACGGGGTGTTGCGCGCCCGCTCCAGGGTGAGCCCGGCCAGGTCGACGTGGGCGATCGCGCCCCGGGCCAGGTCGCGGGCGGGCGCGGCGGCGTCCATCCGCCGCTGGCCGCCGGTGATGGCGCGCAGCGTGGGCGCCGTCTCCTCGTGGATCTCGGCCTGGGCCGCCGGCACCGGCGCGGCCGCCGCCGACAGCGGCAGCGTCAGCGCGGTCACCGCCGCGGCCTTGCCGAACTCTCTGCGTCGCGTGGGATCCCCCTCGTCCGGTTCGCCGGCACCGCCGAACCGGAGCTGGTGGAGCGGGATGCCCAGGCGTGTCGCCAGGTCGCGGACCTGGTCGACGGTGAGCGACTGCTGGCCGTTCACCACGCGGGACACCCAGCTCTGGGAGTACCCGACCGCGCGGGCCAGCTCGCCCTGCGACCAGCCGCGGAAGCGGCGGACCTCCTCCACGATCGCGGCGATGTCGCACGTGGACAGGGCGGCGGCCATCGGCGGCCGGGTCCAGAATTCCGGTGGCAGAGCGCCGTCTCGGTGGGGCATGAGCCTAGGTTAGGGTCGCCACCTGGTGTTGATGGCTATGTGTGAAAGAAATGCTGCTATGCGTAGTCCGCATATGGCTGTTCCGCGAGCGTCCCATGGTGCACAGTCAAGGGACTGAAGTCCCCGCCTGGCTGGGATTTCGTCGACCAAGGGGAGGGCGGACGAGCATGGATACCCGTGGTTCCGGTGTGTCCGGCGTGACCGGAAACGGTCATCGGCTTGACAGGGCCCCCGACGCCGCATGGGCGCGGGCGGTGCGCGGATTGACCGCCGAACTGCGGTCCTGGGGCCTGGAGGCCCGCGTCGACCGGGCGACCGGAACCGTCGAGGCCGCCGGGGCGGGGGGCCGCCGCGTGCAGCGCGCGGTGCTGCGCCCGCACCGCGGCAGCCTGTGGTGGTGGCTGCGCTGGGAGGCCGAGGGCCTGCCGGGCGGCGCCGCCCTGCCCCAGTCCCCGCTCACCCCGGCCGCCGACCCCCGGGGCGCCGCCCGGCGCATCGTCCGCGTGCTGTCCCCCGCCCGTCCCGAGTCCTGACCCCCGGGACCCGGAACGGGTCCGGGCGGCGCCCCGGGCCCACCCGGCCGCCGTGTCCCGGGCCCGCCGGGCACGGCCCGGGCGCAACCCCGCCGCCCGCCCCGGGGCGGGTCAGGCGAAGCGCTCGGCCGCGATCAGCGCCGCGCCGGCGATGCCCGCCGCGTTCCGCAGCCCGGCCGGGACCACCTCGGCCCTCAGCTTCAGGTACTTGAGGAACCTGTCCGCCTTCCGGCTCACCCCGCCGCCGATCACGATCAGGTCCGGCGACAGCAGCTTCTCCACCTCCTCGTAGTACCGCTGCAGCCGCTCGGTGGCCCAGTCCTCGTAGGACAGCTCCTCGCGCTCCTTGGCCGCCGACGCCGCCCGCGTCTCGGCGTCGTGCCCGTCCACCTCCAGGTGGCCGAACTCGGTGTTGGGCACCAGGTGCCCGTCGACCAGCAGCGCCGTGCCGATCCCCGTGCCCAGCGTCGTGAGCAGGACGGTCCCGCGCACCCCGCGCGCCGCCCCCCACCGGTGCTCGGCCACGGCCGCCGCGTCGGCGTCGTTGACCGCGGCCACCGACCGCCCCGTCGCCGCCGACAGCAGCCCCTCCACGTCCCGCCCGATCCACCCGTCGTCGACGTTGGCCGCGGTCTCGGCCGTCCCGCCGCGCACCACCCCCGGGAAGGTCACCCCCAGCGGCGTCCCGGGCGGCGCGCTCGCGCCCACCGACGACACGATCCGCGCGACCACCGCGGCCACCGCCTCCGGTGTGGACGGATGCGGCGTGCGGATCTTCACCCGGTCGGTCGTGAACGCGCCCGAGCCCAGGTCCACCGGCGCGCCCTTGATGCCGCTGCCCCCGATGTCCACGCCCACGCCGACGTACGCGTCCGCTGCCTGGTCCGCCATGTCCGCCTCCTGAGTCCGCCACCTGCGCGGCCCGGGCGGCCCCCGCCGCCCGTTCCGGCCTCCGCCGTATTCGATGCCCCCGCGCGCGACCGATTACGCCGCGCGCGCACGCGGGGGATACTCTGGGCCGTCGCGCGCCCGGGCGGCGCCGGGCCGCAGGTCGATCCGTATCCGGAGCCTGTGTGGGCCCCGCCGCGGCGCGCCGTCGACCACCACCCACGACACCGGAGAGACGAGCACCAGTGACCGGCATCCACGGCCGCCGCGGACCCTTCGAGGACGGCGACATCGTGCAGCTCACCGACCCCAAGGGCCGGATGCACACCATCACCCTGAAGGCCGGTACGGCGTTCCACACCCACAAGGGGCGGCTGGACCACGACGACCTCATCGGCCGCCCGGAGGGCAGCGTGGTGCGCTCCACCTCCGGCGTCGGCTACGTCGCCCTCCGGCCGCTGCTGCTCGACTTCACCCTGTCGATGAAGCGCGGCGCGACCATCGTCTACCCCAAGGACGCCGCCCAGATCCTCGCCCAGGCCGACATCTTCCCCGGCGCCCGGGTGATCGAGGCCGGCGCCGGGTCGGGCTCGCTGTCCTGCTGGATGCTGCGCGCGGTGGGTGAGCACGGGCGGCTGTACTCCTTCGAGCGGCGCGAGGACTTCGCCGAGATCGCCCGCACCAACGTGCGCCGCTACTTCGGGGACGACCACCCGGCCTGGGAGCTGACCGTCGGCGACCTCAACGAGCGCCTCGCCGAGCCGGGCGCCCCGCGCGAGGTCGACCGCGTCGTCCTGGACATGCTGGCGCCCTGGGAGTGCGTGGACGCCGTCGCCGACGCCCTCATCCCCGGCGGGCTGGTGTGCGCCTACGTCGCCACCGCCACCCAGGTCTCCCGCGTCGTGGAGGCCCTGCGCGACCACGGCCGCTTCTACGAGCCGCACGCCTGGGAGACCATGGTGCGCGACTGGCACGTGGAGGGCCTGGCGGTGCGTCCCGACCACAAGATGATCGGCCATACCGGCTTCCTGGTGACCGCCCGCCGCCGGGCCGACGACGCGGAGCCGCCGGAGCGGCGCCGCCGCCCGGCCAAGGGCGCCTACGGTGAGGAGTGGCAGAAGAGCCAGAAGAAGAGGGAGGGCGGCGGGGGCGCCGCCGCCCCCGAGCCGGCGGCCCCGGAGCCGACCGCCCCGGACGCCTCCGCGGCGGACGGAGCGGGGGAGTAGCACACGCCCGCGGGCGCCCGGACCCCTCCCGGGGGCCGGGCGCCCCTGCGGCGCCGGGACCTGGGTGGAAACGTTACTTTCTCATTACGGCGCGTGCTCTACTACCAGGGTGACCTAGGCTTTTACAAGATCGAAAAGTGAGGCCTACGACACTCGCAGCGCCCGGGAGGTTAGGAATAGTCCATGGGTAGGTAGGGTTCCGAGTAGTCGTCCTCTTATAAGGAGGTGGCGGACGTGGCCGATCGCGACGACGAGCGTCAGGCAGAGCGCGACCGTGAAGTCGAAGAACTCACGGCCCAGGTCTCCTACTTGGAAAAGGAACTCAGCGTCCTCCGGCGCAAGCTCGCCGACTCCCCTCGCCATGTACGGCTTCTGGAGGACCGGCTCCGCGAGGCGCAGGCCAACCTCGCCGCCGCGAACGGGCAGAACGAGCGCCTGGTCTCCACGTTGAAGGAGGCCCGCGACCAGATCGTGGCCCTGAAGGAGGAGGTCGACCGGCTCGCCCAGCCGCCCTCCGGCTTCGGGGTGTTCCTGGGCTCGCGCGAGGACGACACGGTCGAGATCTTCACCAACGGCCGCAAGATGCGGGTCAACGTCAGCCCGTCGGTGGACGTGGAGACGCTCCGCCCCGGCCAGGAGGTCATGCTCAACGAGGCCTTCAACATCGTCGAGGCGCAGTCCTTCGAGACGGTGGGCGAGGTCGTCATGCTCAAGGAGGCCCTTGAGGACGGCGAGCGGGCCCTGGTGATCTCCAATCACGACGAGGAGCGCATCGTCCGGCTGGCCGAGCCGCTGCGCGGCGAGCCGGTCCGGCCCGGCGACTCCCTGCTGCTGGAGTCGCGCTCGGGATACGTGTACGAGCGCATCCCCAAGTCGGAGGTCGAGGAGCTGATCCTGGAGGAGGTGCCCGACATCTCCTACACCGACATCGGCGGCCTCGGCGGGCAGATCGAGATGATCCGCGACGCGGTCGAACTGCCCTACCTGCACAAGAACCTGTTCTACGAGCACCAGCTGCGCCCGCCCAAGGGCGTGCTGCTCTACGGTCCGCCCGGCTGCGGCAAGACGCTCATCGCCAAGGCGGTGGCCAACTCGCTGGCCAAGCAGGTGGCCCAGCGGACCGGCCAGAACGTCGGCAAGAGCTTCTTCCTCAACATCAAGGGCCCCGAGCTGCTGAACAAGTACGTCGGCGAGACCGAGCGGCACATCCGCCTGGTCTTCCAGCGGGCCCGGGAGAAGGCCGGCGAGGGCACGCCGGTGATCGTGTTCTTCGACGAGATGGACTCGATCTTCCGCACCCGCGGCTCGGGCGTGTCCAGCGACGTGGAGAACACCATCGTCCCCCAGCTGCTCAGCGAGATCGACGGCGTCGAGGGGCTGGAGAACGTCATCGTCATCGGCGCCTCCAACCGCGAGGACATGATCGACCCGGCGATCCTGCGGCCCGGCCGCCTGGACGTCAAGATCAAGATCGAGCGGCCGGACGCCGAGGCGGCGCGGGACATCTTCTCCAAGTACATCACCGACGAGCTGCCGCTGCACGACGAGGACCTCGCCGAGCACGGAGGCTCCCGGTCGGCCACGGTGGACGCGATGATCCAGCGCGTCGTGGAGCGCATGTACTCCGAGACCGAGGAGAACCGCTTCCTGGAGGTCACCTACGCCAACGGTGACAAGGAGGTCCTGTACTTCAAGGACTTCAACTCCGGCGCGATGATCCAGAACATCGTGGACCGGGCCAAGAAGATGGCCATCAAGGACTTCATCGACAACCAGTCCAAGGGCATCCGGGTCTCGCACCTGATGCAGGCCTGCGTCGACGAGTTCAGCGAGAACGAGGACCTGCCCAACACCACCAACCCCGACGACTGGGCCCGGATCTCCGGCAAGAAGGGCGAGCGCATCGTCTACATCCGGACCCTGGTCTCCGGCAAGAAGGGCGCCGACTCCGGCCGCAGCATCGACACGGTGGCCAACACCGGCCAGTACCTGTAGAAGCGCGGCCCACAGCGGCCTGAAGGGGCCCACCGGCACTGCCGGTGGGCCCCCGTTCGTCCCGGTGCCGCCCTGCTCAGACCGCGTACGGATCGCCGTAGTCGGCCACCTGCGCGGCCACCTCCTTCAGCGTGTCCAGCGCGCGCAGGTACGGAACCGGGCCCAGGGACACGCGGGCCGCCCCCAGCTCGGCCACGCGCCTCAGGGTCGACCACCCGGGCATGCAGTTGGCGTTGATCGGCCCGGGCACCCCTTCGACGAGCGCCGCGAGCGCCTCCTCGGACGGGATCAGGATCGGGTAGACGCAGTCCGCGCCGGCGTCCATGTACCGGCGCCCCCGCTCGACGGCCTCGGTGAGGCGGTCCTCCGCGCTCGCGTCCCCGCCGCTGACGAACACGTCCACCCGGGCGTTGATGACCAGGTCGTGGCCGCTGCTCCGGGCCGCCTCGCGCAGCCGGGAGATGCGCGCCGCCTGCTCGGCCGCGCCGGCCATCCCGCCGCCCCGGTGGTCGGTGTCCTCGACGTTGAAACCGGCGGCGCCCATCCCGGCGAGCCGCTCCACCAGCTCCTCCGCGGGCAGCCCGTACCCGGCCTCGGCGTCGACGCTGACCGGGACGTGCACGGCCCGGGCGACGCGCGCGGCCGCGTCCAGCATCTCGTCGGCGGGTGCCCCCTCGTGGTCGGGGTGGCCGAGCATGGCCGCGATGGCCGCGCTGGCCGTCGCGACCGCGGGGAACCCGGCCTCCTCGACGATGGCGGCGCTGGCGGCGTCCCACACGTTCGGCAGCAGCAGCGGGTCGCCCGGCGTGTGCAGGTCCCGGAGCCTCGCCGCCCCGGTAGTGGCGGCGGTGGTCGTCGTGCCCATCGGTCCGGCCTCCGATCGGTCGGTTGGATGTCGGTCCCCTACGAGACGCGGCGGGATCCGGAAACGTGACACACCGCCCGGCGGCGCCTTGCGGGACAGGTGCTCCTGAGGCGGGGGCCCACGGGCCGCCGCCGCGCCGCTCCGCCGGAACCGGTTCGGGACGCGCCTCCTTTATTCGTCGATAGGGGCGAAAGTCGTCCCTTCATGCGTCCATTCGACCGCGCCCGTCCGTGTAGCGCCGGACGCCATTTCGTCCAGTGATTGGTCCCGCCCGTGCGAGTGACTTTTCCCTGGCGCTTGCAGCCGCACGGCCGCGGGAACGAAAACGGCTGAAATGTACATTCACGTCCGAGGAGGTCCACGGTGGAGATGCAACCGTCGTTCGACGACCGCACCGATTTCGAGAACGCCGACAAGGGCTACCGCGGAACGGCGAGTGAAACGCGGATCACCGACGACACCGGGCGCGTCGTGTGGGACCTGGACGCCTATGCGTTCCTCGACGCGGAATGCCCGCCGGAGGCGAACCCGAGCCTGTGGCGCCAGGCCCAGCTCTGCGCTAGGCACGGCCTGTACGAGGTCACCGACGGCGTCTATCAGGTCCGGGGCTTCGACCTGTCCAACATGTCCATCATCGAGGGCACCGAGGGCGTCGTCGTGATCGACCCGCTGATGTCGGTCGAGTGCGCGGCGGCGGCGATGTCCCTGTACCGGGAGATCCGCGGCGACCGCCCGGTCAAGGCGGTCGTCTACACCCATTCGCACGCCGACCACTTCGGCGGCGTCCGGGGGGTGCTGCCCGAGGGCGCCGACGTTCCGGTCATCGCCCCGGAGGGCTTCCTGGAGCACGCGGTCGCCGAGAACGTCTACGCCGGAACCGCCATGAACCGCCGCTCGGTGTTCATGTACGGGACGGTGCTCGGCAAGGACGCCTCCCACCAGATCGGCGCCGGCCTGGGCCAGACCACCTCCACCGGCACCATCTCGCTGATCGAGCCCACCGTGACCGTCACCGCCACCGGCCAGCAGCAGGTGGTCGACGGCGTCCGGCTGGTGTTCCAGCTGACACCCGGCACCGAGGCGCCCGCGGAGATGAACGTCTTCCTCCCCGACATGCGGGCCCTGTGCATGGCCGAGAACGCCACCCACACCCTGCACAACATCCTCACCCTGCGCGGTGCGCTCGTCCGCGACCCGCACGTTTGGGCGAACTACCTCACCGAGGCCATCGAGCTGTACGCAGCCGACTCCGACGTGCTGTTCGCCTCGCACCACTGGCCCACCTGGGGCACCGAGGAGCTCACCACCTACCTGTCGCAGCAGCGGGACCTTTACGCCTACCTG
Source organism: Nocardiopsis endophytica (assembly GCF_027706725.1). Taxonomy (GTDB): domain Bacteria; phylum Actinomycetota; class Actinomycetes; order Streptosporangiales; family Streptosporangiaceae; genus Nocardiopsis_A; species Nocardiopsis_A endophytica. Next base: position 8,330 of record NZ_JAQFWQ010000062.1, on the reverse strand, counting down.
CACGACCAGACCCTGAGGATGATCAACCAGGGGTTGACCGGCAACGAGATCGCCGAGCGGATGAAGCTGCCGCCCGCGATCGCCTCCGCCTGGCACGCCCGCGGCTACTACGGCTCGGTCTCGCACGACGTCAAGGCGGTCTACCAGCGCTACATGGGCTGGTACGACGGCAACCCCGCCCACCTGTGGGAGCTGCCCCCGGTTCAGGCGGCAGGGCGGTACGTGGACTACATGGGCGGCGCCGACACGGTGGTGGACCGCGCCCGGCAGGACGTGGACGCGGGGGAGCTGCGCTGGCCCGCCCAGGTCCTCGATCACGTCGTCTTCGCCGACCCCCGCCACGTGCGCGCCCGTGAGCTGCTCGCCGAGGTGTACGACCGGCTCGGCCGGGGCGCCGAGAACGGCACCTGGCGCAACTTCTACCTGCAGGGCGCCGCCGAACTGCGCGGGAACAAGGTCCCCACGCCGCTCGACAGCTCGTCCCCGGACGTCCTCCGGGCGCTGAGCGTCGCGCAGATCTTCGACTCCATCGCCGTCCGGGTCGACGGCCCCCGCGCCTGGTACACCAGCCTGACCATCGACTGGATCTTCACCGACCTCAAGCAGGAGGTGCGGCTCCGCCTGTCCAACGGCGTCCTGGTGCAGACCGGCGCCCGCAACGGCTCCCGCGCCGACCTCACCCTGCTGCTCACCAAGCAGCAGCTCCTCGAACTGATCGCCACGCAGAGCCTGGAGGGCATCACGACCGAGGGCGACCCCCAGGCGCTCGCCACGCTGTGGAGCCTCCTGGCGGACGTGGATCCGGACTTCGACATCGTCACCCCGTGAGGGCCGCCGTGTGAGGGCGGGACGACGGGGGAGCGGGTCGGTCCCCCGTCGCCTTTTCCCGCGCCGGTGGAACTCCCCGGCGCGGAATACCGCAGGCGTTTCGTTCGTGCCTGTCCGCGCCCGGTAAAGAGGGGGCGGAGGGCGATTCCGCCGCCTTTCGCCGGCGCCTGTGGCAGGTGGGCGGAATAAGGGCCCGCGCGGATAGGCGGGGGACCGCGAGGGCCCAGTCCCTCCCACTCCGCCGCCGATCACCGCCCCTACAACGTTGATCTCGGGAAAAGCGCCCCTAAAAGCGGCCCGGAAGCGTCGTTTCCCCCGAGATCAACGCGGAGCGCGCCCGGCGCGCCGTCCGTGTGGGGCCGAACCGGCCGGACCCCGCTCCGGCGGCGCCGACGCCCCGTGGGCCCCGCCCGCCGGGGCGCCCGGCCCCCGGTGCCGGAAACGGTCCCTCCGGCCCCTGCCCGGAGGCACTTGGGCCACAATCCCCGGAGGGGAGTTCAAGACGGCGCGTCGGTGGATAACCTTCCACCATGACTGTGCGGCGGATTATGGGCATCGAGACCGAGTACGGGATCTCCGTGCCCGGGAACCCCGGTGCCAACGCGATGGTGACCTCTACCCAGGTGGTCAACGCCTACCTCGCGGCCTCGGCCGCCCGGGCGCGCAAGGCGCGCTGGGACTTCGAGGAGGAGAACCCGCTGCGCGACGCGCGGGGCTTCGACCTCGCGCGGGAGGTCGCCGACCCGACCCAGCTCACCGACGAGGACCTGGGGCTGGCCAACGTCATCCTGACCAACGGCGCCCGCCTGTACGTCGACCACGCGCACCCCGAGTACTCGGCCCCGGAGGTGACCAACCCCCGCGACGCGGTGCTGTGGGACAAGGCCGGTGAGCGGGTGATGGCCGACGCGGCCCGGCGGGCCGCCGCCGTGCCCGGGGTGGAGCCGATCCAGCTCTACAAGAACAACACCGACAACAAGGGCGCCTCCTACGGCTGCCACGAGAACTACCTGATGCGCCGGTCGACCGCCTTCGGGGACATCGTGCGCCACCTCATCCCCTTCTTCGTCTCGCGCCAGGCGGTCTGCGGCGCGGGCCGGGTCGGGATCGGCGCCGACGGGCGCGACTCGGGCTTCCAGATCAGCCAGCGCGCCGACTTCTTCGAGGTCGAGGTGGGGCTGGAGACCACGCTCAAGCGCCCCATCATCAACACCCGCGACGAGCCGCACGCCGACCCCGACAAGTACCGGCGGCTGCACGTCATCCTGGGCGACGCCAACATGAGCGAGGTGTCCACCTTCCTCAAGCTGGGCACCACCTCGCTGGTGCTGTCGATGATCGAGGACGGGTTCATCGGCGTCGACCTGTCGCTGGAGACGCCCGTGGCCGACCTGCGGGCCATCTCGCACGACCCCGGCCTGACCCACCAGGCGCGGCTGCGCGACGGGCGCCGGATGACCGCCCTGCAGATCCAGCGCGAGTACCTGGAGCTGGCCGAGAAGTACGTGCAGGACCGCTACGGCAGCGAGCCCGACGCCGACACCGCCGAGGTGCTGCGGATGTGGGCGGACGTCCTGGACCGGCTCTCGCGCGACCCCATGCTCTGCGCCGAGGAGCTGGACTGGGTCGCCAAGCTCAAGCTGCTGGAGGGCTACCGCAGCCGGGACGGGCTCGACTGGGGCCACCACCGCCTGCAGATGGTCGACCTGCAGTACTCCGACGTGCGCCAGGACAAGGGGCTGTACAACCGGCTGGCCGGGCGGGGCCGGATCAGGCGCCTGGTGGACGAGGCCGAGGTCGAGCGCTGTATCACCGAGCCGCCCGAGGACACCCGCGCCTACTTCCGCGGCCGCTGCCTGGCCAAGTACGCCGACGCGGTGGCGGCGGCCTCCTGGGACTCGGTCATCTTCGACCTGCCCGGCTACGACTCGCTGCAGCGGGTCCCCACGCTCGAGCCCAACCGCGGCACCCGCGAGCATGTGGGGGCGCTGCTGGACAGCGCCGACACGGCGGCCGACCTGGTCGCCGTGCTCACCGGCGGCAGGCGCTGAGCCGCGTGGGCCCGGGCCGGGGGAGCGGTAGGCCCCCGGCCCGGGCCCACGTGCGCCCACGGCGCCGCGGGACGGTCCCGGGCCCAGCGCCCGGCCCCGGCCGCGCCGCCGCACGCCGCTGACCGGCGCCTCGGCCGGGGCGGCCCGGTTCGCACCGGGGGTGGCGGGGAACACCCCGGGCCACGCCGACGTTCGGACGGGTGTACGGACAAAACGCCGCGAACTCGGTAACGTGCGGACAACGGGACCGGCGATCAAGGTTGAGCCGGGTTCCGCTGGGCCAAGATAAGGGCAACGGGCCCCGATCGAGGAGGTTGTGGGATGGCGACCAAGGACACCGGCGGGCAGAAGCACACGACCCGGCGCGACGAGGACGTCGAAGAGGTCGAGGCCGGCGCCGAGGCGCAGGAGCGCAACGAGAAGCTGGACGAGGACGTCGACGACATCCTGGACGAGATCGACGAGGTCCTCGAGTCCAACGCCGAGGACTTCGTCCGCCAGTTCGTCCAGAAGGGCGGCCAGTAGCCCCTGGGCCCGGGGCCGCCCGCGGGCCCACCGCCCGGATTCCGGTCCCGGACGCCGCCCCGGGCCGGTTCGCCCACAGCAGAGACCGGGCCGGTGGCTACACCCGTTCCCTCCGCTGTCAGTAGGGTCGGCGGTAAACGTCGATAGTCGCCCGCGCCCCGTCCGCCCCGCATCCCACCGCGGGGCGGGCGGGGCGCCACCCGAAGGGAGTCGCGTGTCTCAAGCGTTCGAGGGCGGACGGCTGCCCGCCGCGTACATGAACCCGGGGCCGGCGTCGTTCTCCGAGTTCCTCAGCGCGGTCCACCCCGACCTGCTTCCCCGGTGGCAGGACCTGCCGCACGGGACGGACGGCCGGCCCCTCACCCCCGAGGCCACCACGATCGTGGCGCTGACCTTCCCCGGCGGCGTCGTGCTCGCCGGGGACCGCAGGGCCACCTCGGGCACCACCATCGCCAACCGGGACATGGAGAAGCTGTTCCGCGCCGACGAGTACTCCGCGGTGGCGATCGCGGGCGCCGCCGGCATCGGCATCGAGCTGGCCCGCCTGTACCAGGTCGAGCTGGAGCACTACGAGAAGCGCGAAGGGCGGCCGCTGTCCCTGGAGGGCAAGGCCAACCGGCTGGCGAATATGCTGCGCGGCAACCTCGGCCTGGCCATGCAGGGCTTCGTCGTGGTCCCGCTGCTCGTCGGCTACGACGAGTCCCGCGAGGCCGGGCGCATCTTCAGCTACGACCCCGTGGGGGGCCGCTACGAGGAGCACCGCTTCCACTCGATCGGCTCGGGCTCGGTCTACGCCCGCGGGTCCCTGAAGAAGCTGTTCACCGACGGGCTCGACGAGGGCCAGGCCGTGACCGCGGCCGTGCAGGCGCTCTACGACGCCGCCGACGACGACTCGGCGACCGGCGGGCCCGACGTCCACCGCAAGATCTATCCGCTGGTCGACGTGGTCACCGAGGACGGCTACCGGCGGCTGCCCGCCGACGAGGTGGCGGCGGTCGCCGAGGCCGTGGTGGCCGGGCGGTCCGAGCGGCCCGACGGGCCCACGGCGCCGATCGACTGACCCGGACCGCGCCGACAAGCCCGCACGGACCAAAGAGAGCAAAGGAACGATCAGCGGTGTCGATGCCGTTCTACGTCTCGCCCGAACAGAGCATGAAGGACAAGGCGGACTACGCGCGCAAGGGCATCGCGCGCGGCCGCAGCGCCGTCGTCCTGCAGTACGACGGCGGGATCCTGTTCGTGGCGGACAACATGTCCCGCACGCTGCACAAGATCAGCGAGCTGTACGACCGGGTGGCCTTCGCCGCCGTCGGCCGGTACAACGAGTTCGAGAACCTGCGGCTGGGCGGTGTGCGCTACGCCGACTCCCACGGCTACGCCTACGACCGGCGCGACGTAACCGGCCGGATGCTGGCCAACGCCTACGCCCAGACGCTGGGCACGGTGTTCAGCGAGTCCAACAAGCCCTGGGAGGTGGAGATCGTCGTGGCCGAGGTCGGCGACGACGCCGACACCGACCAGATCTACCGCATCACCTTCGACGGCTCGGTCGTCGACGAGAAGGGGCTGCTGGCCATGGGCGGCTCCGCGGACGCGGTGACCGCCGCCCTCAAGGAGCGCTTCGACCCCGGCGCCGCGCTGGGCGAGGCGCTGTCGGCGGCCATGCACGCCCTGGCCCACGAGAACGGTGAGCGCCGGGAGCTGGACGCGGCCAACCTGGAGGTGGCGGTGCTGGAGCGGGCGCGCGAGCACCGCAAGTTCCGCCGCATCCAGGGGGCCCGGCTGAACCGCCTCATCGAGGAGGGGCGGGGCTCGTCCCCCTCCCCGTCCGGGGGCGCGGACTCCGGCGGTTCCGACGGGGAGGCCTCCGGCGACCAGGAGCCCTCCGCCTGATCAGGGGCGGATCCGAACGGCCCGGCCGCGCCCCGCGGAGCATCCGGTGGGGCGCGGCCGGTTTCCCCGGGCCGGACGGAGCCGATAACAACAGTGGAGTCGTCGGCAGCGCGGCGGGGCTCCGGCCGGTGCGGACCGGCCGCGACGGGCATCCGCGGCTGCCACGGGACGGGAAACGGGTGAGGCCGCGTGGAACGCCGCATTTTCGGACTTGAGAACGAGTACGGCGTCACCTGCACGTTCCGGGGGCAGCGCAGGCTGTCGCCGGACGAGGTGGCGCGCTACCTGTTCCGCCGCGTCGTGTCGTGGGGGCGCAGCAGCAACGTCTTCCTGCGCAACGGCGCCCGCCTGTACCTGGACGTGGGCAGCCACCCCGAGTACGCCACCCCCGAGTGCGACGACCTGGCCGACCTGGTCGCCCACGACAAGGCCGGCGAGCGGATCCTGGAGGGGCTGCAGGTCGACGCCGAGCAGCGCTTGCACGAGGAGGGCATCGCCGGCGAGATCTACCTGTTCAAGAACAACACCGACTCGGCCGGCAACTCCTACGGCTGCCACGAGAACTACCTTGTGGGCCGGCACGGCGAGTTCGGGCGCCTGGCCGACGTGCTCATCCCGTTCCTGGTCACCCGCCAGATCATCTGCGGGGCGGGCAAGGTGCTGCAGACCCCGCGCGGCGCGCTGTACTGCGTCAGCCAGCGGGCCGAGCACATCTGGGAGGGCGTCTCCTCGGCGACCACCCGGTCCCGGCCCATCATCAACACCCGCGACGAGCCGCACGCCGACGCCGAGCGCTTCCGCCGCCTGCACGTGATCGTCGGGGACTCCAACATGAGCGAGGTGACCACCCTGCTCAAGCTGGCCTCCACCGACCTGGTGCTGCGGATGATCGAGACCGGGGTGGTCATGCGCGACTTCACCCTGGAGAACCCCATCCGGGCCATCCGCGAGGTCAGCCACGACATGACCGGGCGCCGCAAGGTGCGGCTGGCCAACGGCAGGGAGGCCAGCGCGCTGGAGATCCAGCACGAGTACCTGGACAAGGTGCAGGCCTACGTCGACCGGAACGGCACCGACTCCACCGGCAAGCGGGTGCTGGAGCTGTGGGCGCGCACCCTGGAGGCGGTCGAGACGCAGAACCTGTCGCTGGTGGAGCGGGAGATCGACTGGGTCGCCAAGTACACGCTGCTGGAGCGCTACCGCGCCAAGCACGGGCTCTCGCTGTCCTCGCCGCGCATCGCCCAGCTCGACCTGACCTACCACGACATCCACCGCGACCGCGGTCTGTTCTACATGCTGCAGCGCAAGGGGCAGATGGACCGGGTCGTCGACGACCTGAGCACCTTCGAGGCCAAGTCGGTGCCGCCGCAGACCACCCGGGCGCGGCTGCGCGGGGAGTTCATCCGCAAGGCGCAGGAGAAGCGGCGCGACTTCACGGTCGACTGGGTGCACCTGAAGCTGAACGACCAGGCGCAGCGCACCGTGCTGTGCAAGGACCCGTTCAAGGCGGTCGACGAGCGGGTGGAGAAGCTGATCGCCGGAATGTGACCGGCGGGGCCGACGGGGCCGCGGGGGTGCGTCCCCCGCGGCCCCGGCCTGCGCTTCCGCGCCCCCGCGATTCGGACGGGGCGCGGCCGAAACCCCTGTGCCGCAGGGCCCTTAACCGGCTCTTACCCGGATACGGAAGGATCGCCTTTCCGATAGTGTGTCGGGGACCCGAGCCGATTTAGAGGTTGTGCCCTATGCGACGACGTGCCGCCGCCCTCGCGGTACCGTTCTCTGCCGTGCTGCTGGCGGTGTCCGCCTGCGGCACGATTCCCGAGGATTGGAAGACGCCGGCCTTCCTTCAGACCGGGGACGACGTGGACAGCCGGCTTCCGGAGGTCAGCGGGAAGCCCGGGGAGGAGCCCAAGGTCGAGTTCCCCGACATCGCCCCGCCCGGTGAGCAGATCTCCGGCGTGGTGCGGCCCGGCGAGGACCAGGGGGAGATCGTCCGCGCCGACGACCTGCTGCTCGTCGACATCGTCGACTACCAGTGGGAGGGCAAGGGCAAGGCGGAGAAAACCAACTCCACCTACGAGACCGGGACCCCCTTCCTGCTGTCCATGGAGCAGCTGGGCGAGGAGTTCAACAAGGACATCGTCAACCAGAACGTCGGCGCGCAGGTGGTGTTCGTCTTCCCCGCGGCCGACCCGGAGCAGGCCCAGGCGCAGGGGATGGACCCCTCGGAGATCCCCGAGGGCGACTCGGTCTCGGTGCTGGAGGTGCGCGACCGCTTCGGCAAGGGCGACACCGTCCCCGGCGAGCAGACCACCGACGGCGGCGACGGCCTGCCCACCGCCCCCGACAACGGCGCCGCCGAGCCGGAGATCTCCATCCCCGAGGGCGATCCGCCCAAGGAGCTGGAGAAGGTGAACCTCGTGGAGGGCGACGGCCCCGAGGTGAAGGACGAGCAGGAGCTCGTCGTCCAGTACACCGGCGTGCGCTGGGAGGACGGCAAGGTCTTCGACTCCACCTGGAGCAAGGGCGGCGCGCCGTTCACCTTCCCGCTGGGCCAGGGCCAGGTCATCGAGGGCTGGGACGAGGGCCTCAAGGGCGAGAAGGTCGGCAGCCGGGTGCTGCTGACGATCCCCGAGGACCAGGCCTACGGCAAGGAGGCCGCCGACAACGGGCAGCCCGCCGGGACGCTGGTGTTCGTCATCGACATCCTGGGCGCCGTCGACCCGCCGCCGCCGGCGGAGGAGACCGGCGAAGGCGAGGAGAAGTCCGGCGACGAGAAGTCCGGCGATGAGGACAAGTCCGGGGACGAGGAGAAGTAGCGGCGCCGTGCCGGGAGCCGGAGGGCTCCCGGCACGGGGACCATGAGGACACGGGGCGCGGGGCGGCCGAGGGCCGCCCCGCGCCTTCGCCGTGCCCGGCCCACACCACGGGCGCGTACCCGCGTTGATCTCGGGAGGAGCGACGCTACCGGGCCGCTTTTAGAGCTCGCGCGGATAGGCGGGCGCGCCGCAGGGGCCGAGCCTCGCGCCCCGC
>NZ_JAQFWQ010000061.1 GCF_027706725.1 Nocardiopsis endophytica | reverse complement strand
AACCCGCGACCCTCACCTTGGCAAGGTGATGCTCTACCAGCTGAGCCACGTCCGCATCGGAGGGAGTCGTTCCGGGCCGGTGTTCCGGCCGGTCCGCCTCGCTGCGATGTCTTGAACTCTAGCGGATATCGGCGCCAGCGCGAAATCGGAATCGGGGAGTGTGGGCCGGGCCTCGGACGGTGCGGGCGGGGGCGGGGCGGTGGGGGAGCGGGTGCGGGGAGTGCGGGCGCGCCTGTGGGGGCGGGCGCGCCCGTGCACGTGTGCGCGGGCCGGTGCGGGCGGGGGTGCACCGGTCGCCGTTCGGTGTCCCCTCGGCGCCGCCACTGCCGGCGGTGCCGTCAGTGCTCCGCGCGCGCGGGGGCGCCCGGCATGTCCGGGCGCGGCGGGGCGGACAGGTACTGGCCCACTCTCTCGATCACCTTGTTCATCTCGTAGGCGATCAGCCCCACGTCGCTGTCGGTGTCGGACAGCAGCGCCATGCAGGCGCCCTCCCCGGCGGCGGCGACGAACAGGAAGGCTCCGTCCATCTCGATGATGCTCTGCCGGATCTCCCCCGCCTGGAACTGCCGCGCCGCTCCTCCGGCGAGGCTGTGCAGTCCGGACGCGATGGCGGACAGGTGCTCGGCGGCGGAACGGTCCAGCCCGCTCGACGCCGCCATCAGCAGGCCGTCGGTGGACAGGACGATGGCGTGCCGTGTTCCTTGCGCGCGGGTGAGCAGGTCGTCCAGCAGCCAGCTCAGTTCGCCAGGGGCGGTGCTCCGTGTCGTCATAACTCTCAAGCTCTGTCGTGGGGTGGGTTCGTGGGCCGTCCGTCCCGGCCCACCGGGCGGCGCCCGTGGGTGGGGATCCCCATAAGCGTTGCCCAGATGATAGCCATTCGTAACCCGTGGGGCCGGTTTCCGCCGCCGTGCCGGAGTGGGGCGCGGTGCCGCGGGAGACGGCGGAGACACCGGTTACCCAGCGGTCACGGTACTGACCGGGGTGCTCTGTGCCGAGGGTCCGGCCAATGCCGGACACGGGGCTTGCGCCCGCCGCGCGGGCGGTCGTAGCCGGAAGAGGGGGAGGGCGGCGGGGGCGCCCGGATCCGGGGGCCGCGACCCCGCGCGCTCCGGGGCCGTGCGTGGCAGGATCGGCCGCACAGGACATGCCGACTTCGGGGGTGGATTCCATGCGGGTGTGGATCGCGGGTGCGGGCTTCGGCCGGGGCGAGGTGCTCGCCGAAGAGGAGGCCAGGATCCCCGCGCTGGACCACGGGATCACCGTGGGCGACGGGGTCTTCGAGACCGTCAAGGGGGTGGCGGGCCGCCCGTTCGCGCTCTCGCGGCACCTGCGCCGGCTCGCCCGGTCGGCGGCCGGCCTGGGGCTGCCCGAGCCCGACCTGGAGCTGCTCGCCGAAGGGGTCGCCCGCGCGGTCGAGGCCAACGCGGACACCGACCCCTCGCGGATCCGGATCACCATGACGGGCGGCCCGGCGCCGCTCGGCTCGGAGCGGGGCGCCGGGGAGCCGACCTACATCGTCGGGGTCGGCCCGTTCCCGCCGATCCCGCCGTCCGTGCCCGTGCAGACGGTGCCCTGGCCGCGCAACGAGACGGGGGCCCTCGCGGGCCTGAAGACGACGTCCTACGCCGACAACGTGCTGGCGCTCAAGTACGCCAACGAGCGCGGCGCCAGCGAGGCGGTCTTCGCGAACACGCAGGGGAACCTGTGCGAGGGCACCGGCAGCAACATGTTCGTGGTGCTCGACGGGCGCCTGGTGACGCCGCCGCTGTCGGCGGGCCCGCTGGCGGGGATCACCCGCGAGCTGGTGCTGGAGTGGGCCGGGGGAGAGGAGGCCGACGTCCCCATGGCCGACCTCGACCGGGTCTCCGAGGCGTTCCTGACCTCCACGGGGCGCGACGTGCAGGCGATCAGCGCCATCGACGGCCGGGACCTGCCCGCCGCCCCGGGGCCGGTCACCCGCAAGGCCATGGACGTCTTCACCGAGCGCTCCGCCGCGGACATGGACCCCTGACCGGCCGGCCCTCCGGCCGCCCGGGACGGGGCGGGACACGCGAGTGCCGCGGGCCGTGGGCCCGCGGCACTCGTCCGTATTTCAGGGAGATGGTCCCCCCTGCGGCGCGTTTGTCATGCAATGCCGTGGGTAAACCACGGGCGGCATGTGCGTCGCCGGCGCGTCCGGGCGCGCCCGCAGTGGCCCGGAACCGCTCCCGTAGGCACCGGGGCGGCGGGCGCGGGCCGGACGTCAGGAGTACAGGTGGCGCTCGATCTCGGCGTCGAGGTCGATGTGGCCGCCCTCTTCCCCGGCCGGGACGATCTCGTAGGTGCGGTGGAGGAACTCGGCGAGGGGGGCCACCGGGGCGTCGAACTGCGCCTGGCCGAAGGGCGAGGAGAGCGCGATGTTGACGGTCCGCTCGTCGCCGCTCTTGGAGGGCCACACCTGGACGTCGCCCTCGCCGACGGGGCGCACGATGCCGACCGTCAGCAGCTCGCGGGCGAAGATCCACTCGACCGGCTCGTCCTCGCCGGTGTGGAAGGCCACCTTGATCGCGTAGGGGTCGTCGGCGGTGTAGTCCAGCCGCGCGACCAGGGGGACCGAGGTGCGGTCGGGGACCACGAGCCGCAGGCCCAGCTCGGCGCTGGCGGTGGTGCCGCTACTGTTCATGTTCGCCAAACCTTTTCTCGTCCGGCCCCGCGGGATGCGGGTCCGTAGTGCCGTCTCACCCGCTCCAACGCGGCCGTCCGCGATGTATGACGCGTAACCGCGGGACTTTTTGCCATCGGATCGCCAAGAGATGCCCAAGCCGAGCCTCGCCGATCCTCCGTCACTGTAATGAGCTGCGGAAACCAGGAATTTCCGGATGATCTGTGTGCCGCGTCACGTGCGGGGGCGTCTCGGGTGGGCCCCGCAGCCACCGGCCGTTCACATCCCCTTTACCGAAGGGGTTTCACGTTTTGCGCGCCCTTGGAGCGGCCGGGCGGCACCGGTGATGAGACCTCGATCACAGCCCGGGCCGCTCCCCTGGGGTGCTCGGGTTGCACGAGCACCCCGTCGGATGCGCTAGAGTTTTCATTGTTCGCCCCGCCGGACAGGCGGGGAGACACCCGGGGCGATTAGCTCAGTTGGCTAGAGCGCGTCGTTCACACCGACGAGGTCACTGGTTCGAGTCCAGTATCGCCCACTCCGGATCAAGGTCGGCTCCGTTCCCACGGAGTCGGCCTTTTTCGTTGGGGTTTCGGCCTGCCCGCCGGACACCGTGCCGACGGGACCGCCCCCGGACGGCGTCTGCCGGGGCCCGGGGCGGCCGCCGGGCGCGGGTCCGCCGACGGTTCCTTCCATGCGTTCGGACCAGCGCCGGAGCCGAACGGTTCGGCCTTGGCCCGGGTGAGGTGCGCAACACGCCTCCTGAGAAGCCAGAGGCGGTCCGCGGGCCATTGGGGGCGGATGCCTCCCCGAAACATGCGGCCCGAATCCCCGGACACTCCTCCCGGGCGCCCTGAGCCCGCGTGATACGTCCATAGGGCGCCCGGGAGAAGCGTCTCCCGGGCGCCCTATGGACGGGGTCGTCAGCGGTCGGAAGGCTCACCTGCGCCGGGCGGCGCGCTTCTCCCGCCGTCTGCGGTCCGCCTCCAGCGCGGCCTCCTTGGCGCGGCGCGCCCACATCCGCGCACGGTGCAGCAGCCCCCGCGCCCAGGCGTACTCGGTGGCGAGGATCGCCAGGCCCAGAACGATGCCCGCGGCACCGGGCCCCGGCGTCACACACATGATGATCCCGGCGGTGAGCACGGCCCCGCCGACGATCGTCACGATGGTCCGCCAGGTCACATGGAGGACGGGGTGGGCATGCATACGCATCCGCCACACGCGCAGTCGTGCCCTGAAACGGCGCCAGCGGCGCGTGCGGGCGGGCGAAGGGCGCGATCCCGACGGATCCGGCTGGTCTTCGAGGCCGGTCAGTGGGGTCTTGGGCATGCGCAGAGGATATCGGCCTGATCAAGCCCGGGTATCGGGCCGTGACCTTGAATCGGACGCTGACCGGGAGGGACTCCGTCACGATTCGGCGTGTCTGGGCCCCTCCGGGTTCGGTACCGGTACCGGCGCGCGTCCCCTTGAACCCCCCGCCGCCTCTGCCGTGCCCCGGGCCTCCGGCGTCTCCCGTGCCCCTGGCGTCCCCGGCGGATCAGCAGCCCCGGCCCTCACGCCGGCGGCGCCTCCTCGTCCGCGTCGTGCCCGAACACCCAGTCGGCGTTCTCCATCTCGACGTCGGCCAGCAGGCCGGGCCGCCCGTCGGGCATGCCGCCCTCCCGTGCCAGCACCTCCATGGCGCTGCGCCCCAGGGCGTGGATGCGGTCCGTGCGCGCGCGCCGCGACGCCGCGTACCGCGCCAGCGCCCGCCCCGCCGTGAGCGCCGTGGCCCCGCGGAGGCAGCGCGCCAGCACCACCGCGTCCTCCACCGCCTGGTCGGCCCCCTGCGCGAAGAAGGGGAGCATCGGGTGCGCGGCGTCGCCCACCAGGCCCACCCGCCCGCTGGTCCACGCCGGGACCGGGTCCCGGTCCTGCAGCCCCCACTCGCCGACCCACTGGGCGGCGGCGACGGTCTCCAGCACCTCCGGCGCCCACCCTTCGAAGGCCCGGTTGAGCACCTCCACGCGCCCGCCCGCCGTCCACGACCCCGGACCCGGACCGGGCCCGGGGACCATCGCGTTGAAGCTGATCCGCCGCCCCCCGGACACCGGGTACCGGGCGAAGTACCGGTCCGGCCCGATCCACACCCGCACCCCCGGGTCGGCCGCCGTCTCGGGCGCGGCCGACCCGGGGACCAGGCCGCGGTAGACGGTCTGCCCCGAGGGCCGGTGGTGCTCGGGCCTCAGCAGCGCCCGCACCGACGAGTGCACCCCGTCCGCGCCGACCGCCACGTCCCCGTGCACCTGCCGCCCGTCGGCGCAGTGCAGCGCCACCTCGTCGCTGTTCTCCAGGATGTCGGTGACGTAGTGCTCGGTGCGCACCGTCCCCTCGGGCACCGCCTCCAATAGAAGGGCGTGCAGGTCGGAGCGGAGCAGCGTGTAGAAGGGGGCGCCGTAGCGCTTCTCCATCTCCTCGCCCAACGGCGTGGAGTGCAGCAGCCGCCCGTCCGTGCCCTCCAGCACCTCGCGCCGGGCCGGGCGCACCGACACCTCGGCCAGCCGGTCGCCCAGGCCCAGCCGCAGCAGCAGCCGGGAGGCGTTGGGGGCCAGCTGCACCCCGGCCCCGACCGGCGCGAACCCGCGGGACTGCTCCAGCACCACGCAGCGCCGCCCCGAGCGGTGCAGCGCCAGCGCCAGCGCCAGCCCGGCGATGCCGGCCCCAACGATCACGATGCGCACTCCGCGCCCCCCTGTTCCTGCCGAGTGTCCACCGGTGTCCGGTTTCCACCTCCGCGGGTTGCATACCCGTGCGGGCGCTCGCGGTACCCCGCCGCGATCAGCGCGCGGCGGCCGGTCCGGGCCCGGCCAACCGATAGCATCGGGCGTGGGAGGCGGCGCGCGGCCGTTACAGCGCACCCGGCCCCTCCCCGCCCACGAACACCGAGACAAGGAGCCACCGTGTCCGCCGTGCCAGAGCTGCGTATCACCCTCGCCGGAACCGAGCGTTCGGTGGCGGCGGGGACGACGGCCGGCCAGGCGTTGGAGGCGGACGGCCGGACCGTGATCGCCGCGCGCGTGGGCGGGGAGCTGCGCGACCTCGCCTGGGAGCTGTCCGAGGGCGACGTGGTCGAGCCCGTGGAGATCTCCTCCGAGGACGGCCGCTCCATCCTGCGCCACTCCGCCGCGCACGTGCTCGCGCAGGCCGTCCAGGAGCTGTTCCCCGAGGCCAAGCTGGGCATCGGCCCGCCCGTGGAGAACGGCTTCTACTACGACTTCGACGTCGCCGAGCCCTTCACCCCCAACGACCTCAAGCGTCTCGAGAAGAAGATGCAGGAGATCGTCAAGCAGGGCCAGCGCTTCGACCGCCGCGAGGTCACCGACGACCAGGCCCGCGAGGAGCTGGCGACCGAGCCCTACAAGATGGAGCTCATCGGCCTCAAGGGCGGCGCCGGCCAGGCCGCCGACGGGGCCTCGGTGGAGGTCGGCGAGGGCGGCCTGACCATCTACGACAACGTGCACCCCCGCACCGGCGAGCTGTGCTGGAAGGACCTGTGCCGGGGCCCGCACCTGCCCACCACCAAGGCGATCCCGGCCTTCAAGCTGATGCGCTCGGCCGCCGCCTACTGGCGCGGCAAGGAGACCAACCCCCAGCTCCAGCGCATCTACGGCACCGCGTGGGAGACCAAGGACGCCCTCAAGGCCTACCTCGCCTTCCTGGAGGAGGCCGAGAAGCGCGACCACCGCAGGCTCGGCGCCGAGCTGGACCTGTTCTCCTTCCCCGAGGAGATCGGGTCGGGCCTGGCGGTCTTCCACCCCAAGGGCGGGGTGATCCGCAAGGAGATGGAGGACTACTCGCGCCGGCGGCACGAGCAGGCGGGCTACGAGTTCGTCAACACCCCGCACGCCACCAAGGCCAGGCTGTTCGAGAAGTCGGGCCACCTGGACTGGTACGCCGACGGCATGTACCCCCCCATGCAGCTCGACGACGGGGTGGACTACTACCTCAAGCCGATGAACTGCCCGATGCACCACCTGATCTTCGACGCGCGCGGGCGCTCCTACCGGGAGCTGCCGCTGCGCCTGTTCGAGTTCGGGACCGTCTACCGGTACGAGAAGTCGGGCGTGGTGCACGGCCTGACCCGGGCCCGCGGCTTCACCCAGGACGACGCGCACATCTACTGCAGCAGGGAGCAGATGGCCGGCGAGCTCGACTCGCTGCTGACCTTCGTGCTGGACCTGCTGCGCGACTACGGCCTGGACGACTTCTACCTGGAGCTGTCCACCAAGGACCCGGAGAAGTTCGTCGGCACCGACGAGGTGTGGGAGGAGTCCACCGAGGCGCTCCGCGCCGCCGCCGAGAAGCAGGGCCTGGAGCTGGTCCTGGACCCGGCCGGGGCCGCCTTCTACGGCCCGAAGATCTCGGTCCAGGCCCGCGACGCCATCGGCCGCACCTGGCAGATGTCGACCATCCAGGTCGACTTCAACATGCCCGAGCGCTTCGACCTGCAGTTCACCGCCGCGGACGGCACCCGGCAGCAGCCGGTGGTCATCCACCGCGCGCTGTTCGGCTCGATCGAGCGGTTCTTCGCCGTGCTGCTGGAGCACTACGCCGGGGCGTTCCCGGCCTGGCTGGCCCCGGTGCAGGCGGTCGGCATCCCCATCGCCGACGAGCACGTGCCCTACCTGGAGCGGTTCGCCGAGCGGCTGCGCGGGCAGGGCGTCCGGTTCGACGTCGACGCCAGCGACGACCGGATGCAGAAGAAGATCCGCAACGCCCAGAAGCAGAAGGTCCCCTTCATGCTGCTGGCCGGTGACGAGGACATCGCCAAGGGCGCCGTCTCCTTCCGCTACCGGGACGGCTCGCAGAAGAACGGGGTGCCGCTGGACGAGGCGGCCGAGGAGATCCTGGCCGCCGTGCGCGAGCGGCGGTAGCCCTCCTTCCGGCGCACCGCATCCGTGTCCCCTGCCGCGCGGCGGCGGGGGACACGGCCGTGTCGCGGTGCGCGGCGCAGAGGGGGCCGGAACGGTAGCTTGGTGCCCGTCCGACGCCGGTCGGGCAGGGACCGGAGACTGACGCAATGGTACGAAGATCCACGGTCATCACCG
Source organism: Nocardiopsis endophytica (assembly GCF_027706725.1). Taxonomy (GTDB): domain Bacteria; phylum Actinomycetota; class Actinomycetes; order Streptosporangiales; family Streptosporangiaceae; genus Nocardiopsis_A; species Nocardiopsis_A endophytica. Next base: position 34,882 of record NZ_JAQFWQ010000061.1, on the reverse strand, counting down.
TCGTCAAGCGGGTGGTCGCGGCGCTGTTGGCGGCCCAGGCGGCCGCGGTCCTCGGGCTGGTCGGCATCGACCTGTGGCGCAAGCGGGTGCGCCCGCGCCGGGCGAACTTCCCCCGGACGGCGCCCAAGGAGCTGCCGGTCGGCGAGACGCTGGTGACCACCTACACCTACGGCGAGGACCTGTTCTCCGACATGCTGGAGGCGATCCGCGGCGCCCGCACCCGGATCCTGTTCGAGTCCTACATCATCAAGGGCGACCAGGTCGGGCGGCGGTTCAAGCGGGAGCTGATCGCCGCCGCCGAGCGGGGCGTGGAGGTGTACGTCGTCTACGACGGCTTCGCCAACCTGGTGGTGCCGCGCTCCTTCTTCCGCTTCCCGCCGTCGGTGCACGTGCTGCGCTTCCCGGTGGTGCACCCCGGCGTGCTGCTGCTGGACGTGCGCAAGCTCGGGCGCGACCACCGCAAGATCCTGTCGGTCGACGGCGAGGTCGGCTTCGTCGGCGGCTACAACGTGGGGGCGGCCTACGCCACCGAGTGGCGCGACACCCACCTGCGCCTGGTGGGTCCGGCGGTCTGGGAGCTGGAGAACGCGTTCTGCGAGTTCTGGAACCGGCACCGGCGGGCGGGGGCGCCGCGGCTGTCGGCGTTCGGACGGGCGCAGTGGACGCCGTCGGTGCGCTCCCAGCGCAACCAGCCCGACCTGCTGGTCTACCCGATCCGGGGGATGTACCTGGACGCGATCGACCGGGCGCGCGAGCACATCTACATCACCCAAGCCTACTTCCTGCCGGACCGGGAGATCCTGGACGCGCTGGCGGCGGCGGCCCGGCGCGGGGTGGACGTGCGGGTCCTGGTCCCGGACGAGTCCAACCACGTGATCGCCGACTGGCTGTCCCGGGGGCTGTACGCGTCGCTGCTGCGGGGCGGGGTGACGCTGTGGCGCTTCCAGGACGCCATGGTGCACGCCAAGACCGCGACCATCGACGGGCGGTGGTCCACCGTGGGAACCGCCAACGTGGACCGGCTGAGCCTGACCGGCAACCACGAGATCAACGTGGAGATCTTCGACGACGGGATGGCCCGCCACCTGGAGGAGATCTTCGCCAACGACATCGCGAACGCCACGCCGCTGAGCGAGGCGGCGTGGAGCCGCAGGCCGCTCCTGGCCAAGCTCACCGAGCGCATCATCGGGCCGCTGCGCCCGTTCTTCTGAGGCCGGCCTCCGCCTTCTCGGCGATGATCTCGACAGGAGTGCTGTCATTCCGGCGGTTTTGACAGCACTTCCGTCGAGATCATCGGTGGGCGGCCGCGTGGTCCAGGGCCTCCAGGACGCGGGCGCGGTGCGCGGCCGGGGAACCCCAGGCGCGCCGGAGCGCGTGCGCCTTGCGGATCCACAGGGAGGGCGGGAACTCGTCGGTGTAGCCGATGGCGCCGTGCAGCTGCAGGGCGGTCCGCGCGGCGGTGTGGGCGGCGTCGCAGGCGGCGGCCTTGGCGGCGGAGGCGTCGCGGGCGCGCAGGAGGGCGGTGGCCGGGTCCTCCGTACCGGCCCCGAACGCGGCGGCGGCCCCCAGGACCAGCGGCCGGGCGAAGTGCAGGGCGGTCGCGGTGTCGGCCAGCCGGTGGCGCACCGCCTGGAACCCGCCCACGGCCTGGCCGAACTGGTGCCGGGTCTTCACGTGCTCGACGGTGGCCTCCAGCAGGCGCTCCCCGGCGCCGAGCGCCTGCGCGGCGCAGCACAGCACGGCCAGGTCGAAGGCGAGGGCGGCGGTTCCGCCGTGGGGGGCGTCAGCCGCGTCTCCGGTCGGGGCGCCTGGCGGGCCGCCCGGCAGGGGAGCGGCGGCCCGCACCCGCCACGGCTTTCGGGCCGGGTCGAGCGATTCCAGGGGCTCTACCGGCTCGGCGGCGTGTACCGCCCCGCCCTCCAGCACGATGACCGCTCCGGCCCAGTCGGCGTCCAGGGCGTGCGGCGTCCACGGCGGGACGGCAAGGGAGACCGCCAGCCCGCCGTCGGCGATCCGCGCCGCGGGGTGTGCGCCGCCGGTTCCGGGGACCGGGCCCGCCCCGCCGAGCAGGACCGCCGCGGCCGCCGTCTCGACCAGGGGGCCGGGGACGGCGTGCCGCCCGGCCTCGACCATGCCCAGGGCGAGTTCGACCGGCCGCAGGCCCACACCGCCGTGCTCCTCGGGCACGGCCAGGCCGAACAGGCCCGCCTCGGCGAGCCCGCGCCACAGGCGTTCGCCGGGGCCGCGGTCGCCGCGCGACCAGGCGCGCGCGGCCGCCCCGGGCGCGCCGGCGCCCAGCAGGTCGTCCAGGGTGCGGGAGAACAGGAGCTGCTCGCGGGTGGGGGCGAAGCGCATCAGCGGTCACTCCTCCGGGGCCGGGGCAGGCCCAGCACGCGCTCGGCGACGATGTCGCGCTGGATCTCGTTGGTCCCGGCGTAGACGGGCCCGGCCAGGGAGAACACGTGGCCGCGCATCCACGGCCCGTCGAGTTCGGCCTCGGGGCCGAGCAGGTCCAGCGCGGTCTCGTGCAGGTCGGTGTCGAGCTCGGACCAGAAGAGCTTGTTCATGCTCGCCTCGCCCGCGTCCGGGGGCCCGTCCGCGCAGGCGGCGGCATAGGCGTGCAGGCGGTAGGCCTGGGCGCCGATCCACGCGCGGGCGACCCGGTCGGCCGCCTCCGTGCCTTCGCTCCCGGCCGCGCCCCCGTGCCCGGCTCTGAGCCCGGCTCCGCGCCCGCCTCGGTGCTCGCGCTCGCGGCGCAGCGCCGCCAGCCGGTGGGCGGAGGCCAGGAACCGGCCGGGGCCGCGCAAGCCGGTCCCGCGCTCCCCGGCGGCGGTGCCCATGGCGATCCGCCACCCGTCGCCGGGGGCGCCGATGACGTCGGCGTCGGGCACGAACACCCCGTCGAAGAACAGCTCGGCGAAGGCGGGGCGGCCGTCCAGGCGGCCGATGGGGCGGCGGGTCAGGCCGGGGGCGTCCAGGCCGAACATGAGGTACGTCAGGCCGCGGTGGCGCTCGGGGGAGGTGCGGAAGAGCCCGAAGCCGCGGTCGGCGAAGGCGGCGCGCGAGCTCCACGTCTTCTGGCCGTGGAGGAGCCAGCCGGGGCCGCGCTCGGGGTCCTCGGCGCGCTCGGCGCGGGAGCGGATCGCGGCCAGGTCGCTTCCGGCCCCGGGCTCGGACCAGGCCTGCGCCCAGACGACCTCCCCGGCGGCCATCGGGGGCAGTACGCGCGCGCACTGCTCGGGGGTGCCGTGGGCCAGGAGCGTGGGGGCCAGCAGGCCGATGCCGTTCTGGGAGACGCGCTCGGGCGCGCCGGCCGCGTGGTACTCCTCGTCGAAGAGCAGCCCCTCGACCGCTCCGGCGGCGCGGCCGCCGTACCGGGTCGGCCAGGTGACGGCCGACAGGTGGGCCCGCCCCAGGGTGCGCTCCCAGTCGCGGTGGGCCTCGAACCCTTCGGCGCCGTCCATGGGCGGCAGCGGGTCGGCGGGGGCGTTGCGGCGCAGCCAGTCGCGCACCTCATTGCGGAAGGCGCGCTGGGCGGGGGTCAGGTCGAGGTCCACGGGTGGGCCCTCCCGGTGGCCGGCGCCCCGGGGCGCCGGGGCGGCTCCGCTCATTCTTTCTAACAATCGTTTGGTAGGGTAGCACCCATGATGAACCCCGAGCAGGGCCGCCCTGCGGCCCCTGGCGCCGTCCCCCGCCCCGGCCACGGGCTGCTCCGGGGCCGCACGGCGCTGGTCACCGCCGCGGCCGGGACCGGCATCGGCGGGGCGGCGGCGCGGCGCCTGCTGGAGGAGGGGGCGCGCGTGGTGGTCAGCGACGCGCACGAGCGCCGCCTGGCCGAGTGCGAGCGCGCGCTGGCCGCCGAGTTCGGCGCCGACCGCGTGGCGGCGGTGCGCTGCGACGTCACCGACGAAGAGCACGTGCAGGCCGCCTTCGACGCGGCAGAGCGGCGGTTCGGCCCGCCGGACGTGGTGGTGAACAACGCCGGGCTCGGCGGGACCGCGCCCCTGGCCGAGATGGAGGACGCCGAGTGGTCCCGGGTGCTGGAGGTGACCCTCACCGGCACCATGCGCTGCACCCGGGCCGCGATGCGGCGGATGGTGCCGCGGGGCGGCGGTGCCGTGGTCAACAACGCCTCGGTGCTGGGGTGGCGGGCCCAGCCCGGGCAGGCGCACTACGCCGCCGCGAAGGCGGGGGTGATGGCCCTGACCCGCTGCGCGGCGATGGAGGCGGCGCCGCACGGCGTGCGGATCAACGCGGTCGCGCCGAGCCTGGCCGTGCACGAGAACCTGGCCAAGTCGGCGCCGGCGGAGCTGCTGGAGGAGCTGGCCCGGCGGGAGGCGTTCGGCCGGGCGGCCGAGCCGTGGGAGGTGGCCAACGTGATCGTCTTCCTCGCCAGCGACTACGCGTCGTACATGACGGGGGAGGTGGTCCCGGTCTCCAGCCAGCGCGCGTGAGGACCCGCACGGCCCGCCTCGTTGATCTCGGGGAAGTCGGGGTTGAAACGGACGTCATGAGAACGGGTTCCCCGAGATCAACACGGTCACCGATGACGACGGACGAGAAGGCGACGAACGATGAGCCCACGGCGCAGGGACGCCGAGCGCACCGCGGCCGCACGGGAGCGGCGGCGGGCCGAGATCCTGGAGACGGCGGCCGAGGTCTTCGCCCGGCAGGGGTACGCGGCCACCAGTATCCGCCAGGTGGCCGACGCCGCAGGGATGCTGGCGGGCAGCCTCTACTACCACTTCGACTCCAAGGAGTCGATGGCCGACGAGATCCTGTCGGGCTTCCTGGACGACCTGTGGACCTCCTACGACGCGATCCTCGCCGAGGGCGGGGACGCACGCGCCACCCTGGAGCGCCTGGTCGAGGCGTCGTTCGCGTCGATCCACCGGCACCGCCCCGCCGTCGTGCTGTACCAGAACGAGTCCCGCCACCTGGCGCTCAACCCGCGCTTCGCCTACCTCGACGAGTCCCAGACCCGGTTCCGCTCCATGTGGATGGACCTGCTCACCCGGGGCGCGGACGAGGGGGCGTTCCGCGCCGACCTGGACGCCTCCCTGGTCTACCGGTTCATCCGCGACACCGTGTGGGTCGCGGCCAACTGGTACGACCCGCACGGCCGCCTGCCCGCCTCCGACATCGCCAAGCAGTACCTCGCCATGGTCCTGGAGGGCATCCAGGCGCCCGGCGAGTGACGCCCGCCCCCGCCACGCCCCCTTAAGGAGCGCACCATGCCCGAGGCGTACATCGTCGACGCTGTCCGCACCCCGGTCGGGCGGGGGCGCGCGGGAGGCGCCCTGGCCGGTGTGCACCCGGCCGACCTGGGCGCCCGTGTGCTCTCCGCCCTCATGGAGCGCTCGGGGGCCGACCCCGGGGCCGTGGAGGACGTGGTGTTCGGGTGCGTGGACGCGCTCGGGCCGCAGTCGGGGGACATCGCGCGCACGGCGTGGCTGGCGGCCGGGCTGCCCGAACACGTGCCCGGTGTGACGGTGGACCGCCAGTGCGGGTCGGGGCAGCAGGCGGTGCACTTCGCGGCGCAGGCGGTGCTGGCGGGCACGGCGGACCTGGTGGTCGCGGGCGGGGTGCAGAGCATGTCGGCGGTGCCGATCGGCGCGGCCATGCGGGCCGGACAGGCGCTCGCGCAGGCCGACGGACGTGACCCGGGCGGCCCCGGGGCCGAGGGACCCTTCAGCGGGTCGCTCGGCTGGCGTGACAGGTACGGGGACGCGCCGGTGTCCCAGTTCGCGGGGGCGGAGATGATCGCCCGGGACTGGGGGCTGACCCGGCGGGAGCTGGAGGACTACGCCGCCGAGTCGCACCGGCGGGCAGTGCGCGCGGCCGACGAGGGCCGGTTCCTGCGGGAGGTGGCCCCGGTCGGCGGGGTGGCCGTCGACGAGGGGCCGCGGCGGAACACGTCACCGGAGAGGATGGCCGGGCTGCCGGTGCTGGTCCCCGGGGGTGTTCACACGGCCGCGACGGCCTCCCAGGTGACCGACGGTGCGGCGGCGCTGCTCATCGCGGGCGAGCGCGCGCTGGAGGAGCACGGCCTGGTGCCCAGGGCACGCATCCACCACATGTCGGCGCTGGGGGAGGACCCGATCCGGATGCTGTCGGCGCCGATCCCGGCGACGGCGCGTGCGCTCGACCGGTGCGGGATGGCCATCGGCGACATGGACGCGATCGAGGTGAACGAGGCGTTCGCGGCGGTGGTGCTGGCATGGCTGAAGGAGACCGGCGCCGACCCGGAGCGGGTGAACCCGAACGGGGGAGCGATCGCGCTGGGCCACCCGCTGGGCGCGACCGGGGCGCGGCTGATGGTGACCCTGCTGCACGAGCTGGAGCGCACCGGGGGCAGGTGGGGCCTACAGACCATGTGCGAGGGCGGCGGCCAGGCGAACGTGACGGTGATCGAGAGGGTCGGCGGGAGGCAGGGGCCTAAGAGCCCGCGCGGATAGGCGGGTGCGCTCCGCGTTGATCTCGGGAGAAACGACGCTACCGGGCCGCTTTTAGGGGCGCTTTTCCCGAGATCAACGACGCAGGCCCGCGTCCGCCTCCGCCTGGCGGAGCAGAGAGCTGATCTCCCTGATGGCGTCCCGGGAGTCGGGGGACCCGCTGTCGACGACCGCCTCCAGCTCATGGAGGCGGCGCTCCCGCTCGGGGAAGCGTGCGATGGCGACCAGACCGACCAGTGGTGGATGAAGCAGCGGATCGGGGCGGTTGAGTCCATGCTCTCGGCATTCACCGTGGCCTCTGCCAGCTGCGAACGGAACTCGGCCAGCCGGGACGGGGCGATCCGCGCGAGCGCCGCCCGGAGGGCCGCGACGTCGGGCGGGGGCTGCACGATCAGTGCCGATCGGGGCCGGTTCGCGGTCACAGGCCGAACCGTTCGAGGATCTCGGCCCGGCCGACCCGCTCTTCGGGCGGCGGAGGGCCCTCATCGAGGTAGCGCTGGACCCGGTGAGTGAATTCGCGGTACCGCTCGGGGTCCTTCCGCGCGTCCGCCTCGAACCACCAGCGGCGCACTGTGTCGATGAGCACGGAGAGGTCGGACTCCCGCCGTGCCCGTTCGAAGGCGGCGTCCAGGTCCTCGTCGAATCGCCGGAGCAGCTCCGGATCGCGGAGCCGGGCGATGGCGGCCCGCACGGCCGTCGGTGTGAGCTCCGATGGCAACGCCATGTGCAGGCCTCCCCGGGTACGGCTATGGGGTCAGCCTAGGGTCCCGAGGCGGCCGTGTCCGGTGGTTCTGCGCATGTCCGTGAAAGACCCGCCACGGCCCGCCTCGCCTCTTCGACGGTTCGGTGGATCAGCTCGCGGCAGCTCGGGAGGTCGGTGATCGCGGCGACGGTCTGGCCCGCCGACATCACCCCGGCGTCCGTCCTGCCCTCCACCATGGCGGCGCGCAGCATCATCGGGGTGTTCGCCGCCGACATCGTCTGAGCGATCCCGCTCCCCTGGGAGCGGCGCATGGACCAGCCCTCGCGGAGCATCGCCCCCCACCCTGTCCCCGCCTCCGCGCGGAAGGCGCGTGCGTTCCGGAGGGCGAGGATCAGGCGCCGCGCCGTTCCCGCGCGCTCCAGGGCATCGATGGCCGGGGTGCGCAGCACCCGGTGCGGGATGCCGTCCACCGCGCGCGTCACCACGGTCTCGTCGGACTCCAGGTACGCCCGCTTCACCGCTTCGGGGACGGAGCTGTCCGACGTCAGTAGGAACCGCGTCCCCATGCCGATCCCGCTCGCCCCGAAGGCCAGGGCCGCCGCCAGCCCGCGCCCGTCGCGGAAGCCGCCCGCGGCCACCACCGGGATGTCCACGGCGTCCAGCACGCGCGGCAGCAGCACCGTCGTCGCCACCGACCCCGTGTGGCCCCCGCCCTCCGCGCCCTGCACCATCACCGCGTCCGCGCCCCACGCAGCCACCTTCTCCGCATGGCGCGGCGCCCCCACGGTCGGCACGACGGCGACGCCGCCCTCCTTCAACAGGGCGATCAGGTCCCGGCGCGGGGCCAGGGCGAACGAGGCCACCCTCACCCCCTCGGAGACCAGCAGTTCGGCGCGCTCGCGGGCGTCGGCGGCGTCCGAGCGCAGGTTCACTCCGAAGGGTGCGTCCGTCCTGCGCCGCACGGAGCGGATCGCGGCGGCCGTCTCCTCCAGGGACATGGTCGCCGAGGCCAAGATGCCCAGCCCTCCGGCCTCGGCGACCGCTGCCACCAGGCCGGGCCCGGCCACCCACCCCATGCCGGTCTGCACGACCGGGTAGCGGCACCCGGCCAGCCGGGTGAGCGGCGTGTCCATGGGGGCGGGAGGAGAGGGGACGGCCGGCGTCATTCCGGGACCTCCTTGTCGCGGACCCCGCCCGGGTCGAGGACGTCCCGCAGCAGCCGCAGCTCTTCACCCGTGGGGCGGCGGGTCCCGGCGACCGCCGCCGCACCGCCCTCGGGCAGGGCGAGGTCGAACCCGGTGGCGTCGCACACCTGCTCCACTGTGCACCCCGGGTGCACCGACACCAGCCGCAGCGTGCGGCCGGGCCCGCCGAAGTCCATCACCGCCAGGTCGGTCACCACCCGCCGCAGCTCGTGCGCGTCGGTGGCGGCGACGCCGCTGACCATGTCGACCTTCGGGGTGAACACCCGGCGCGAGTGCCGGGGCACCCAATAGCTGACCGTGTTGCGCACCGTGTTGCCCGGGCAGCCCCGCACACCGAGAAGCTGGGCCGTCGGTCGCTCCCAGTCGCCGACGCAGGAGATGTTGGTCCTGCCCTCGGCGTCCATCTGGGAGGCGCCCAGCATCACGTGCCGCCGGCCGTGCAGCACCAGCCACAGGTGGTCGCGGAAGGGGAGCCAGCCCTCGGCCTCGCCGTCGGCGCCCAGGGGGACCGGCTCGCGGGTGAGCACGGCCGCGCCGTCGGTCGTGAGCAGGTCGGGGGCGAAGGTCGAGCGGGCCAGCCGGGCGCCCAGGGCCGGGCACGGGGCCATGGCCGCGGCGAGCACCTCGCCGTCGCCGCGCCAGGCGTCGGCGCAGGCGGCCACGGCCACCTCGGCGCGGGTGGGGGGAGCGGTCACCGTTGGGCCTCCCTCCGGTAGGCGTCCTCTCCGGCGTCGACGGCCCAGGCGCGGAACCGGTCCCAGGCGTCGGGGTCCTTGGCGGTGGCCGCGTAGACGCGCTGGAACCCCTCGTCGCGCCCGTAGTCGGGCTCGCAGGAGGTGAAGTGCGCACCGCCCGGCGTCTCGGCCACCCCCGCCACGGTGGCCCGGCTGATGAGGAGGGTCTGCGGCGGCCCGTCGAAACCCTCGACGAGGCGTTCGCAGGACAGGTAGGTCCGGTCGGCGGCCTTGGCGAACAGGTCGTCCAGATAGGGGTCGGGGCCGAGGTACTGCCCGTTGCCCCGCCGGTCGGCTCGGTTGACGTGCACGAACGCCGCGTCGAGCCGGAGCGCGGGGGCGGCCGTGAGCTCCTCTCCGCCGGGATGGCCGGGGGCGGGGTAGGGGGAGCGGACGGTGCGCAGCTCAGGGTTGACCCGCATGACGTCCGAGTGCAGCCCCGCAGGGGTCGGCAGGAACGGCAGCCGGTGCGCCGCCGCCAGCAGCCCGAACATGAACAGGCCCTCGTCGTACTCGGTGAGCGCGATGCGGCCCTCCTCGCGCGCGCGGCGGAACCAAGGTTCCAGCGGGATGCTGTCGAGCGTGGCGAAGGGGACGACGGCCCGGCGCACCTTCCCGTAGGCGCACAGCAGGCCGAGGTCGGGCCCGGCACAGGAGACCACGGTCAGGTCGCGCGCGGGGGCGCGGCACAGGGCACGCACCAGGGCCATGGGCTTGCGGCGGGACCCCCACCCGCCGATGCCCAGCACGGCGCCGTCGGGGATCGAAGCGGCGATGTCGTCGGGCGTCATGCGCTTGTCCAGGATTCGGCCCTCCACGGGAAGCCGGGCGTGCGGGCGCCCGCACGCGTTGTGCGGTCGGGGATCTCGTATGTGACGGGGGACGCCGGGGTCCGAGTAGCCTGCGCGCCCGAACGACTCAGCCCCGAAGTGGCCGGGGCGGGCGCCCCGGCGCCGGCCGCGTACGTGGCCCGTCGTCGGCCGTGGGGACCACCACCCGCGACACCGAAGCCGCCGACAGCGTCCTCCAAGGGGGTGACCGGCGGCCTTCGACCGCCCTCGTAGGCCCCTGCCGGGCCGCCGCTCCGGTCGCCGGGGAGGAGCCGGACACGCCTTCACCCCTCGCCGCCGTCCGGGGCGGTCCCGTGCCTGACGAAGGCGTCGCGCAGCCGGTCGCCCGACCCGTCGAGGCTCAGCTCGAAGGTGAACCCCTGCTCGAAGCGGTAGGAGCGGCGCGGGTCCACGGGGTCGATGCCGTTCAGGGACTCCTTCGCGCGCCGGACCACCTCCGGGTCCTTGGCGGCGATGGCCCCGGTGACCTCCAGGGCGGCCTCCCGCAGCCGCCCGGGCTCCACCACCTCCAGCACCGAGCCGAACGCGTGCAGCTGGGCGGCGGTCGCCGGGCGGCAGGTGTACACCATCGCGCGCGCCAGGTGCCCGGGGACCAGCCGGTTCAGGTGGGTGGCCGCGCCCAGCGCGCCCCGGTCGACCTCGGGCAGGGCGAAGTAGGCGTCCTCGGCGGCAAGGACGACGTCGGCGTTGCCCGCCAGCCCCACCCCGCCGCCCAGGCAGTACCCCTGGACGGCGGCCACCACCGGCACCGGGCAGGCGTACACGGCGTCGAAGGCGTCCGCGCACCCCCGGTTGACCTCGACCAGCGCGGTGCCGCCGCCCCGCTGGACCTCCTTGATGTCGACCCCGGCGCTGAAGCCGCGCCCCTCGGCCCGCAGCAGCACCGCGCGGGTGCGCCGGGCCGCCCCGGCCGCGCGCACCGCCGCCGCGAGCCGGTGCCACCCCTCGGCGGTCAGCGCGTTGACCGGCGGGGCGTCGACCGCGACCTCGGCGGTCCCGTCCGGGTGGAGGGCGGTGGAGATCTCCATGCCTTACCTTTCCACCAAACGTTTGTTAGAAAGAACGTAGCAGCGGTCCGCGGCGGCGGAAAGGGGCCCAGATGACCGGTCGGGACGGTGGGACGGTGCTGGTCACCGGCGGTGTGCGCGGGGTGGGCCGGGGCGTGTGCGCGGCCTTCGCCGACGCGGGCGCCCACGTCGTGGCGTGCGCCCGGCACGAGCCGGAGGACCCGCCCCCGGGGGTGCGGTTCGTCCGCGCCGACATCCGCGACCCCGGCGACCTGGAGCGCCTGGCCGCCGAGACCGGGCCGGTGCGCGCCGTGGTCGGCAACGCGGGCGGCTCCCCGCCGCTGCGCGCGGCCGAGGGGTGGGCCCACACGCACGCCAGGATCATCGAGCTGAACCTGACCGCGCAGCTCCTGCTCGCGCGCGCCTTCCATGGGCCCCTCCGCGAGAGCGGCGGCACCCTGACGTTCATCGGGAGCGTCGCCGCCGTCCGCCCGTCGCCGGGCACGGCCGCCTACGCGGCGGCCAAGGCCGGGCTGGAGAGCCTGACCGCCTCGCTGGCGGCCGAGTGGGCGCCCGAGGTACGGGTCAACTGCGTGCGCGCCGGGATGGTGCGCACCGAGCGCATCGCGCAGCACTTCGGCGACGAAGGGGGACTGGCCGGCGCCGGGCGCACCGTTCCCTTGGGGCGGCCCGCCGAGCCGCGCGAGATCGGCGAGGCGTGCGTCTTCCTGGCCTCCGACGCCGCCTCCTACATCACCGGGGCCTGCCTGCCGGTCCACGGCGGCGGTGAGCCGCCCGCCTACCTGGCGGCGCGGGGTCCGGAGGGAGGAGAGCGGCCGTGATCTGCGAGGGCAGGGCCGTCCTGGTCACCGGGGCCGGGCGCGGGCTGGGGCGGGCGCACGCGCTGGAGTTCGCACGGCAGGGCGCCCGCGTGGTCGTCAACGACCTGGGCGTCGGCCCCGACGGCACCGGAGGCGCCGACGGGCCCGCCAGGGAGACCGCCGACGAGATCCGGGAGGGCGGCGGCGAGGCCGTGGCCTGCACCGGCGACATCGCCTCGGCCGACGGGGCCGCGGGAGCGGTGCGCGCCGCCCTGGAGGCCTACGGTCGCCTGGACACGATCGTGAACAACGCCGGGTTCGTGCGCGACCGGATGCTGGTCAACCTGACCGAGGACGACTGGGACGCCGTGGTGCGGGTGCACCTGCGCGGGCACTTCCTCGTGCTGCGGGAGGCGGCCGTGCACTGGAGGGCCGAGGCCAAGGCGGGGCGGCGGCCCCGGGCGCGCGTGGTGAACACGTCCTCCGGTGCGGGACTGCTGGGCAGCGTCGGGCAGGCGAACTACGCGGCGGCCAAGGCGGGCATCGCCGCGCTCACCCTGGTGGCCGCCGCCGAGCTGGGGCGGTACGGGGTGGGGGTGAACGCGGTCGCCCCGGCGGCGCGCACCCGGATGACCGAGGGCGTCTTCGCCGACCGGATGGCCGCGCCCGAGGACGGTTTCGACGCCATGGACCCGGCCAACGTCTCCCCGCTGGTGGTGTGGCTGGGGGCGGACGGCGCGGAGGGGGTGACCGGCCGGGTCTTCGAGGCGGAGGGCGGCCGGATCCGCCTGATGGACGGCTACCGCCCGGGTCCGGAGGCCGTGCGCCCGACCCGGTGGGACCCCTCCGACGTCGGCGGAGCCGTCGCGGACCTCCTGTCCCAGGCGCCCCCGCCGGAACCGGTCTACGGGGCGTGAGAGGGCGGAGGGCGGTGTGACTCCGCGCCCTGTCGGGCCGATGCCGCTCCGAGGTCATCACGGTGGGAGCGGCCGAGCGCTGCATGCCGGGCATGCCGGGCGTCGGGGTGCGGGGGCGGATCGGGTGGTGGAATCGACGCCTGATCCGCGTGAAAGCGTCGATTCCACGACACAGGATGCGTCTGGCGGCCGCCCCCCCTCATCCACCGCCCGGACCTCCCCGGGGCCGACGGGGCGCGATTCATCCAATCATCCGCGCTATGAACGGAAAGCTCGAATTCTTTTGCGGGTCATCTCGCGGTCGGTCCGTCCCAAAGGTCCTGTTCGAGCATGGGGGCGCACGTCAAGGCGTCCGCACGCCCCCCGGCGGACGGTGAACCGGAGGTCCCCCGTACATGCAGATCAGACACCGCCGCACCGCTGCCGTCCTCGCCTCGGCGGCCGCGTCCGCCACCGTGCTCGCCGGGTGCGGGCCCAGCGCCGCCGACGGCGGCTGGGACGGCGGCGGGGCCCCTGAGAGCCTCGTCATCGGGGCGGTCCCCGCCGAAGAGGCCACCGGCCTGAAGAACAGCTATGAGCCCCTCATCGCGATGCTGGAGGACGAGACCGGCCTGGAGGTGGAGTTCCAGACCGCCACCGACTACGCCGCCGTCATCGAGGGCCAGCGCAGCGGGCAGATCGACATCGCCCAGTACGGCCCGTTCTCCTACTACCTGGCCGACCAGAGCGGCTCGGACATCACCGTCGCCGGGGCCATGGTGCAGGAGAAGGGGGAGGAGCCCGGCTACACCTCCTACGGCATCGTCCCCTCCGGCTCCGACATCGAGTCCATCGACGACTTCGCCGGGAAGCACCTGTGCTTCGTCGACCCCAACTCCACCTCCGGCTACCTCTACCCGCTCGCCGGGCTGCTGGACGCCGGGATCGAGGAGGGCGACTGGGAGGAGACCTTCGCCGGCGGCCACGACTCCTCCGCCATCGCCGTGGCCGAGGGCGAGTGCGACGCCGGGTTCGCCTTCGACTCCATGGTCGACGAGACCCTGGTGGAGAACGGCTCCATCGAGGAGGGCGACCTGGAGGTCGTCTGGGAGTCCGAGACCATCACCAGCTCCCCGATCACCGTCTCCAACGGCCTGGAGCCCGAGCTGTTCGACACGGTCGTCTCCGCCATCGCCGAGAAGGGCAACCAGGACTACCTGGTGGAGAACGGCTACTGCGAGGAGGGCGACTGCGACCTCACCGACGAGCGGATCTGGGGCTGGACCAGCGTCCCCGACGACTTCTACGCGCCGCTGGACGAGATCTGCGCGACCACCGAGGCCGAGCAGTGCTCCTCGGCCGACGCCTGACGGCCGACGCGACGAGCGCTCCCTGAAGCCCCGCCGGAACGGGGGCGGTGAGCGGACGTCCCCCCGCACGCCCGCCGCCCCCGTGGTCTCGAACCGCCGGGCACGGCCCCCCACCCCCGCATCACCGGGCGCCGTTCCCGTGCCTCCCTGAACGCGGGCGCCACCCGGCCCGCCCGCGGACCGACCCCGCGGACCGACCCCGACAAGGAAGCACCAGCATGGAACCCGACACCCGCCCCGAGGCCGCCGCCGACGGGGCCGTCGTCGAATTCGACGCGGTCACCAAGTCCTTCGGCGCCGACGCCCCCGCCCTCGACGAGGTCTCGCTCACCGCGCGCGCCGGAGAGGTGGTCGTGCTGCTCGGCCTGTCCGGCTCGGGCAAGTCCACCCTGCTCCGGCACGTCGACGGCCTCCAGGCGCCCACCTCCGGCCGGGTCCGGGTCCTCGGCACCGACGTGGGCGCCGCCTCCTCCCGCGAGCTGCGGCGCCTCCGCCGCCGGGTCGGGTTCGTCTTCCAGCAGTTCCACCTGGTCGGCCCGCTCACCGTGCTGGAGAACGCGTGCCACGGCGCGCTGGGGGGTCTACGCGCGCCCCGCCTGGGCCTGCCGCTCTACCCGCGGTCCGTGCGGCGCGCCGCGCTGGAGCAGCTCGACCGGGTGGGCCTGGCCGACCGGGCCTTCCAGCGCGCCGACACCCTCTCCGGCGGCCAGCAGCAGCGGGTCGCCGTCGCCCGCGCCCTGCTGCAGCGCCCCGAGATCCTCCTCGCCGACGAGCCGGTGGCCTCCCTCGACCCCGAGTCCGCCCACCAGGTCATGGAGCTGATCCGCGCCGTGGCGGCCGAGGAGCGCCTGACCGTGCTGTGCAGCCTGCACCAGGTCGACCTGGCCCTGTCCTGGGGCGACCGGGTGGTGGGCCTGCGCAGCGGCCGCGTGGTGATGGACGCGCCCACCGCCGGGCTGGGCCGCGACGACGCCATGGCCGTCTACTCCCGGGTCGGCGCCCCGGCGCCCGCCCCGGCGGCCTGAGGGGCGGCGCTGCCATGGCGACCGCACCCGCCCCGCCCGCTCCGGCGCCCCCGCCCGGCGGCGCCCCGGCCGGAGGGCCCGGGCCGCGCACCCTGCCGCGCCCGCGCCCGGCCTCCGCCGCGGCCGCGCTGACCGGCGCCGCCCTGCTCGCCGCCGCCGTCTGGTCGCTCATCGACCTGCGGATCAACGTGGCCACCCTGGCCGACAGCGCGGGCAACGCCGCCGACTTCCTGTCCCGGATGCTGCCGCTGGACTTCCCGCCCCTGGCCGAGCTGGCGCCGCCGCTGCTGGAGACCCTGGCCATCGTCACCGCCGCCACCGTCCTGTCGGTGGTGCTGAGCGTCCCGCTGGCGGTGTGGGCGGCGGGCAACACCGCCCCCGGCCGCCCGGCGCGCGCCGCCGCGCGTGCGGCGATCGTCGTCGCCCGCGCCGTCCCCGACGTGGTGCTGGCCGTGCTCTTCTTCCGCATCCTGGGCTTCGGCGCCCTCACCGGGGTGCTGGCCATGGGCCTGCACTCGGTCGGCATGGTCGGCAAGCTCTACGCCGACGCCGTCGAGCAGATCGACGAGGGGCCGCGCACCGCCCTGCGCGCCGCGGGCGCGAGCCGCCTGCAGGAGCTGGTGGGCGGGGTGCTGCCGCAGGTGCTTCCCGCCTTCATCGCCACCGCGCTGCACCGCTTCGACGTGAACCTGCGCATCTCGGTCATCCTCGGGTTCGTCGGGGTGGCGGGCATCGGGCAGGAGATCAGCCACGCCCTCGGGCGCCTGGACTACCAGCGCGGCATGGCCCTGGCGGTCGTGGTGCTGGCGCTGTGCGTGGCCGTGGAGCTGGTGTCGGTCGCCGCCCGCCGCGCCCTGCTGCCCGGGACCGAGCAGCGGGCCGGCGGCCTGGCCCGCCTGGCCGCCCGGGTCGCACCCGCGCTGCGCGCCCGCCGCGCCGGGGCGCGCGACGCCGCCGAGGCGCCGGAAGGGGCGGCCGCCGCCGGGGCCGACCCGCGCGCCGCCTCCGCCGCGGCGTTGGCGTCCGGCCGGCTCACCCCCCGCTGGACCGCAGGGCGGGTACGCCGCGCCCTCGCCGTCGGGGCCGCCGCGGCCGCCGTCGCGGCCTCGGTCGCGGCCGTGGCCGCAGAGGCCGGTGCGGGGGGATCCCGCGCCCCGCTGGAGGCGCTGGCGCTGTTCTGGCCCCCGGAGGCCGGGGGCATCGGCGGCCGCCTGCTGGAGGGGCTGCTGCTGACCGTGCAGATCGCCTTCGCCGCCACGCTCCTCGGCGCCCTGCTCGCGCTCCCGGTCGGGGTGCTGGCCGCGCGCAACGTCGCCCCGAACTCCGGCGTCGCCCAGGCCTGCCGCATGTTCATCGTGGTGGTCCGGGGGGTGCCCGAGCTCATCCTGGCCATCGTGTTCGTGGTGATGATCGGGCTCGGGCCGGTCGCCGGGACGCTGGCGCTGTCCATCGGGGCGGTCGGACTGCTGGGCAAGCTCGTCGCCGACTCGGTCGAGGAGGTCGACCCCGGCCCGGAGCGCGCGCTGCGGGCGGTCGGGGCGTCCGGGCCGCAGGTGTTCCTGTCCGCGACGCTCCCGCAGGCGCTTCCCGCGTTCATCGGCCACCTGATGTACCAGCTCGACGTGAACATCCGGTCGGCCACCGTGCTGGGCATCGTCGGCGCGGGCGGCATCGGCTACGAACTGCTCAACGCGGCGCGCGTGCAGGAGTTCGGAACCGTCACCCTCATCACGCTCATGGTGTTCGCGGTGGTGATGGCGGTCGAGGCCCTGGCGGTCCGGCTGCGCCGCGCCGCCGCCTGAGGTGCGGCCCGAAATGTCCCGCGCCCAAGGGATTCCGGACACGGGGCGGGGGCGAGTAGGGTCACGGCCAGCGCCCGCCTTCCGCGCCCTCCCCCACGCACTGCGCGCCGCCCGTCCCCTCCGACGCGCGCGCATCCGGCCCGTGTCACTGCGGGCCTGTGCCGGGTCCGCGGTGGAGGATCGGATACGGGATCCGGTGGGCAGTGAGCATGTAAGAGGAGTTGAGAGTGATGCCCCAAAAGAAGGCGGGAGCGCTGACCGCCAACCGGTCCTCCCTCGTGCACAAGCTGCGCTACGCGCTGCGCAACCCGGCGCGGGTGGTGCCGTACGCCTCGCGGGCCCTGCGCGACGCCGTCCTGAGGGTCCGCCACCGGGGCGACCACGTCTCCTACTACCGGGCCGTGATGGCCTCGGACGCCGCGCGCGACCCGAAGGCCGCCGTGGGCAGCCAGTCGGAGAAGCGGTGGCTGGCGCTGGGCCAGATGCAGTTCGACTACCTGGTCGGGCACGGGCTGAGCCCGGAGCACCGGCTGCTGGACATCGGCTGCGGGAACCTGCGGGCGGGCTGGCGGTTCATCGAGTACCTCGACGAGGGCAACTACTACGGGATCGACATCTCGCCGGACATCCTGGCCTCGGCGACCGGTGTGCTGGCCGAGCGCGGGCTGCAGGCCAAGCTGCCGCACCTGACGCTCACCCGCGACCTGACCTTCTCCTTCCTGCCCGAGGGCAGGTTCGACGTGGTCCACGCGCACAGCGTCTTCTCGCACTCGCCGATCGAGGTCATCGACGAGGCCCTGGCGAACGTGGGGCGGATCCTCGCCCCGAAGGGGTTCTTCGACTTCACCTTCGACCGCACCGAGGGCGCCGAGCACCACGTCCTGAGGGAGGACTTCTACTACCGGACCGAGACGCTGGTCGCGCTCGCGGAGAAGCACGGCCTGTCGGCCCGGTTCATGGACGACTGGGAGGAGCTGCCGCACGGCCAGTCCAAGATCCGCGTCAGCGCGGAGTGACGCCACCGTGATGGCGCGATGACGGCCGCCTGATGGTCGCCTGAGGGCCGGACGGGCCGTCCCCGCACGCCCACCCGCATGTCCTGCCCCCCTCACCTCTGCCGGGAGGGGCGAAAACCGCTTGTGCCCGGGCGCCCTGCCGCCGCACCCTTGTGCGGGCCGCAGGGCGCCCGTGTGCGTCCGGCCCACGCCGCTTGAGGCGCGCCCCCATGCTCCGGGCCGCCCCTCCCGACTCCGTCCACCCTCCGCCCTTCTGCCTCCTCCGCACACGACAAGGAGCCCTTGCTTGCAGGCCGCCGTCACCGTCACGCCCGCGCGCGTTCCCGAACTCCTCCTGGGCCTGGCCACCGTGCGCCCCGTGTTCCTGTGGGGCGCGCCCGGCATCGGCAAGTCCTCACTGGTGCGGTCCTTCGCCGAGTCGCTGGGCCTGGAGTGCGTCAGCCTGCTCGGCACCCAGCTCGCCCCGGAGGACCTCATCGGGGTCCCGCAGATCCGCGACGGCCGCTCGGTGTTCTGCCCGCCCGAGGCCATCGCCCGCGACGAGCCCTACTGCCTGTTCCTCGACGAGCTCAACGCCGCCACCCCCGACGTGCAGAAGGCGTTCTACTCGCTGATCCTCGACCGGCGCATCGGCGGCTACGAGCTCCCCCGCGGCAGCATCGTCATCGGCGCGGGCAACCGCGCCTCCGACAACGCCCTGGCGCGCCCGATCGCCTCGGCCCTGGTCAACCGGCTCACCCACGTGCACCTGCGGGCCTCGGCCACCGACTGGCTCGCCTGGGCGTTCGGCAACGGCATCCACCCCTGGATCACGGACTACATCACCGACCGCCCGGACCACCTGTGGTCGGCACCGCCCAAGAGCGAGGAGCCGTTCTCCACGCCGCGCTCCTGGCACATGCTCTCCGACGCGCTGCACTCCTTCGGTGAGGACCTGGACGAGGAGACGCTCCAGGTCGTCGCGCACGGAACCCTCACCCCCGCGCACGCCACCGCGTTCTGCGGCTACGCCAAGATCGTGCGCAGCCGGTACGGCCTGGAGGCCGTCATCAAGGGCGACGCGCGCTGGCCCTCCTCGGTCGAGGACCGCGACCTGCTGTACTTCCTGGCGGAGTCGTTCCGCGGCCGCCTGGCCAAGGAGTTGCCCTCCTCCCGCGAGCACGCCTCCCCTTCGGCGATGCAGTTCGCCCACCGCGCCAAGTCGCTGCTGGTGCAGCTCGCCGAGATCTCCGTGGAGGTGGCGCGCACCGTCGTCGCCGAGGACGCGGACGGGGCGCCGCTGCTGCCGTCCTGGTTCCTGGTCGAGGCGGCGCGCGACATGCCGCGCCTGGCGGAGGCGCGGCGGTGAGCAGGCGCGGCCGGGGCGGCAAGGGCGGCCAGGCCGGGGCACGGCCCGACCCGGCCGCCAAGGCGTTCTTCGAGGGGGCCAGGATGGTCGCCGCGAACCGGGCGCTGGGGTCGATGGAGCCCCGGTACTGCCGCGAGGACTGCCGGGATGTGCCGCCCGACGGCTGGGCGGCGGTCGACTCCAACGGCACCGTGCACGTCCACCCCAGGCGCCTCGCCGACCCCCGCGAATGGGCCTGGGTGCTGGCGCACTGCCTGCTGCACCTGGGGTTCGGGCACGTCCCCGCGGCGGCGGAGGAGCGGGAACAGCCCGACCGCTTCGCCCTCGCCGCGCGCTGCGCCGTGGTCGTCCGCTTCCAGGCGACCTTCTCCGTGGGGTCCTCGCCGTTCCTGACGTCCCCCTCCGTCCCCGGCGGCGACGAGGAGGAGCTGGCCGAGCGCTGGCGCCGGGACGGCATTCCCGCCGGGCTGGAGGCGTGCGGGGTGGCCGGCGCGGGCGACGACCAGCTGCTGGTGCCGTGGCGGTCCTGGTACGACCCGCCCGACTGGGGCAAGGAGTTCGCGCACGGCCTGGCCCGCACCATGGGCGAGGCGATGGAGGACGCCGGGGCCCGCCCCGGGAGCCGCCCCAGGCGGCGGCACGAGCGCGACCCCTGGGAGCGCGCGCTGGGCTGGTTCGTGTCCTCCTACCCGCTGCTCGGCGGCATCGCCGCCGGTATGGAGGTCGTGGCCGACGCCGACCTCGCGCGCGCCCACGACATCTCCGTGGCCGCGGTGAACGCCTCCGCGGGCGAGATCTACGTCAATCCGCTGCGCCAGCAGACCGAGGGGGAATGGCGCTTCATCCTCGCCCACGAGATGCTGCACGCGGCCCTCAGGCACGCGGACCGGTGCGGCCCCAGGGACCACTTCCTGTTCAACGTGGCCTGCGATTACGTCATCAACGGGTGGCTGGTCGAGATGGGCGTGGGCGACATGCCCCAAGGGCTGCTGTACGACCCGCGGCTCGCAGGGATGTCGGCCGAGGAGGTGTACGACCGCATCGCCACCGACCGGCGGCGCATGCGGCGCATGGCCACGCTCCGGGGCAAGGGCGGGAGCGACGTGCTGGGCGAGCCGCTGCCGCACCGCCCCAAGGACTACGTCGACCTGGACGACTTCTACCGCCGCGGCCTCGTGCAAGGGCTGGAGCTGCACGTCAGCCAGGACCGGGGGCTGGTGCCGGTCGGGCTGGAGTCGGAGATCCGCGCCATCGCCCACCCCCCGCCGCCGTGGGACGTGCAGCTCGCGCGCTGGTTCGACGAGTTCGTGCCGCGCCCCGAGGCGGTGCGCAGCTTCGCCCGCCCGGCGCGTCGGCAGGCCTCCACCCCCGGCATCCCGCGCGCGGGATGGTACTTCCCGCCGGAGGAGATCGCGCGCTGCACGTTCGGCGTCGTCCTGGACACCTCGGGGTCGATGGGAACCCGGCTCATGGGCAAGGCGCTCGGGGCGATCGCCTCCTACGCCGAGGCGCGCGACGTGCCCGCCGCGCGCGTGGTCTTCTGCGACGCGGCGCCCTACGACGCGGGGTACCTGCAGCCCCACGAGATCGAGGGCCGTGTGCGCATCAAGGGCGGGGGCGGCACCGTGCTGCAGCCCGGGGTGGACCTGCTGCACGCAGCGGAGGACTTCCCGCCCGGGGCGCCGGTCCTCATCGTCACCGACACCGCGTGCGACGTGCTGCGGGTGCGGAGGGACCACGCCTACCTGGTGCCGAAGGGGGAGCGGCTTCCGTTCCGCCCCAATGGCCCGGTTTTCGAAGTGGTGTGAGCCCCGTGCGCACCTGTCCCCGGCGTCTGGTTCACTCGACCGCATGATCATTCGCCGTGTGCGTCCGGAGGAGTGGGAGGCGGTCGGGGACCTGCGGGTCGCCGCCTACGAGTCGGACGGGATGCTCAAGGCCGGCCCGGACTACGCCGAGGTGCTGCGCAGGCTCGGTGCCGACGGCGGGGAGGTGCTGGTGGCCGAGGACGCCGACGGCGCCCTGCTGGGCACGGTCATGCTGCAGGACTACCGGCCTTCGAGCGACGTCGCCCGCGCCCCGGAGGAGGCGGAGGTGCGCGCGCTCGCGGTCTCCCCGGCGGCGCGCGGGCGCGGCGTGGGCCGGGCCCTGGTGGAGGCGGTCGTGGAGCGCTCGGAGGCCCAGGGGGCGCACCGCGTGGTGCTGTCCACCCAGCCCACGATGGCCGCCGCGCAGCGCATCTATGAGCGGCGCGGGTTCCGGCGGCTGCCGGACCGCGACTGGGACCCCTTTCCCGGCCTCACCCTGCTGGCCTACGGGCTCGAACTGGGCTGACCTCTCAGCCCTCCCAGCCCTCCCGGCGGGGCCCTCCGGCCGTCCGGGCCGTCTGCAGGATCTCGGCGGCGACCCGGCGCGGGGCGTCGGCCATGGGGATGTGCCCGCAGCCCAGCAGCGACACCAGGCGGGCGTGCGGGATGCGGCGCAGCGCCGTGCGCGCCCCCGACGGGGGCAGCAGCCGGTCGCGGTCGCCCCAGGCCACCGTCACCGGGCACGGCACCTCGCGGTGGGAGAACCGGTACCCGGCCACCCGCGGTACCAGGCGCACGAACGGCGACCCGGCGCTGACCAGGGTCGCGTCGAAGGCCAGCCCCTGCGCGGCGGGCGAGGAGGGGTCGCCGCGCAGCACCCGGCGGGCGATCGAGCGGGCGGGCGGGCTGGTGGCGGCGGCAACCCGCACCGGCTCGGGGACCAGCCCGGCCACGCGCGCACCGGCCGCCAGTGCCCGCAGGCCCGCGTGGCTCCCGGTGGGGGCGAACCCGACGGGGGAGAACGCGGTCACCGAGGCCGCCGCCCCGCGCGCGCCCAGCTCCAGGGCGATCGCCCCGCCCAGGGAGTTGCCCACCACGTGGGGCCGCTCGACGCCGAGCCCGGCGCACATCCGCCCGACGGTGTCGACGAGCCAGTCCACGTCGTAGGGGGCGCCCGGGGCGGGCGCGGTGGACTGGCCGAAGCCCGGCAGGTCCAGGGCGATCAGCTCGTGGTGCGGTGCGAGCTCGCGCATCACCGGGTACCAGGTCTGGCGCCGGTGGCCGATCCCGTGCAGGAGCACCACGGGCGAGCCCCGGCCGACGCGGTCGTAGGCGATGCGGGGCGCGTCGGCGCGGTCGGGCGCGGGGGCGGTCCCGGCGGGAGTGGACACGGTCGCCTGTTCCCTTCCAGCGGCACGTGCCGCGAAAACGTTGTCAATGCCCATTGTTGCAGTCGTGGGTGCGTGCGGGGGCCGCCGGGTCGGTCAGGGCGACCGGCGCGGCCCCGGGCGCGCACCGCCACGCAGCGTGGCCGGGCGTGCGTGACGCGGAGACGATGGAACGCGTGTGGGCCCGCGCGCATCGCAGTTGTATGACATCTCCGCGTTTCCTCCTCGCCGCGACGGTCCTCGGTGTCGCCATGGCGTTCACCGTGCCCGTCCCGGCGCCGGCCTCGGCGGCCGGGGCTCCTCCGGCCGTGGTCCCTGCGGCCGGTACCGCCACCACCGGGGGAGCCGCGGTCGATGAGGAGGGCGCCACCGCCCTCGCGGCGGTGGACGGCACCGGGGACGGGGAGGAGGCCGAGGACGTCGCCTTCCCCTGGGCGGCCGTGGGCACCATCGTGCTCGTCGTGGCGGGCATCGGATTCCGCGCCTGGCAGATGTTCGGCCGGAGGTCCAAGAGGTCCTCGGGCGCCGAAAGCCCCACCGCCCGGAACGTCGAGCGGCCACGCGACGGCTGACGCACCTGACGCACCGCCCCCCCGCTGAGGAGGTGGCGGAGGACCCGGTGCCCGTTGTCGGGCGGCCCGGGATGAATGCGGCCGTACCGGCACAGTCGCCGCCCCGGCGGGGTGTCGGCGGCACGGCCGACACCCCGCCGGGGCGGACGGGTCCGAACCGGGGCTGGTGGGCCCCTACGCGGGAAGCCCCAGCTCCCTCGCGATGAGCATCCTCTGGACCTCGCTGGTCCCCTCGCCCACCTCCAGGATCTTGGCGTCGCGGTAGAAGCGGCCCACCGCGTACTCGTTCATGAAGCCGTAGCCGCCGAACACCTGGGTGGCGTCCCGTGCGTTGTCCATCGCCGCGTTCGAGGACACCAGCTTGGCGATGGCGGCCTCCTTCTTGAACGGCTCGCCCGCCAGCATCTTCCGGGCCGCCTCGTAGTAGGCCAGCCGCGCGGTGTGCGCCCGGGCCTCCATGTCGGCGATCTTGAACTGGATCGCCTGGTAGCCGCCGATGGCCGAGCCGAACGCCTCCCGCTCGCCCGCGTAGCGCAGGCTCTCGTCGACGCACCCCTGGGCCAGCCCCACCGACAGCGCGGCGATCGCGATCCGCCCCTCGTCCAGGATGCGCAGGAACTGGGCGTAGCCCCGCCCCCGCTCGCCCACCAGGTTCTCCTCCGGCACCCGGCAGTCCTGGAAGACCAGCTCACGGGTGTCCGAGGCGCTCCAGCCCACCTTGGAGTACTTCTGCCCGACGGTGAACCCGGGCGTGCCCGAGGGCACCAGGATCGTCGAGATCTCCGGCCGCCCGTCCGGCTTGCGGCCGGTCACCGCCGTCACCGTCACCAGCGCGGTGATGTCGGTGCCGGAGTTGGTGATGAAGGACTTGGTGCCGTCGATGACCCACCGCCCCTCCTCCAGGCGCGCGGTGGTGCGGGTGGCGCCCGCGTCCGACCCGCCGCCCGGCTCGGTCAGGCCGAAGGCGCCCAGCGCCTCGCCCGAGCACAGGCGCGGCAGCCACTCCTCGCGCTGCTTGTCGGTGCCGAACCGGAAGATCGGCATGGCGCCCAGCGACACCCCCGCCTCCAGGGTGATCGCCACCGAGGAGTCGGCGCGGGCCAGCTCCTCCAGGGCCAGGCACAGGGCGAAGTAGTCCCCGCCCATGCCCCCGTACTCCTCCGGGAACGGCAGCCCGAACAGGCCCATCCGCCCCATCTTGGCCACGATGTCGTAGGGGAAGGCCCCCTTCTCGTAGTAGTCGCCGATGACCGGCGCCACCTCGTCGCGCGCGAAGGCCTCGACGGTGCGGCGCAGTTCCTCGTGCTCGGCGGAGAGCGGGCCGGATCCGGTGCTGCTCGTGCTGGTCATGGCGGTCACTCCTGGGTCGGGGAGTCGGTGTCGGTCTCCCGCGGGGTCTCCGCGGCTTCCGGTGCGACGGTGGCCAGGACGGCGTCCATGGCCACCGCGTCGCCGGGGCGCACCACCACTTCGGCGACGGTCCCGTCGACGGGGGCGGTCACCGCGTGCTCCATCTTCATCGCCTCCACGACGACGACGGGGCTCCCGGCCTCCACCCGGTCGCCCACGGCGACGGGCACGGCCAGCACGGTGCCGGGCATGGGGCTGCGCAGCGTGCCGTCCCCGGCCGCCGCGGGGCCCCGCATCGGCGCGATGGCGGGGGCGTCGGTGAACGACCAGGCGGCCCCGGCGCGGCCGAGCCACAGCTCGCCGCCCGCCGACGCGCGCTCGTAGCGGACGGTGCGCCCCTCGGAGGCGACGGTCAGCGACCGCCCGTCCGGCGACCGGTGGGCGGTGGCCCGCCCGGGCCCGGCGCCGGTCCCACCCCCGGGCCCGGCGCCCTCCACCCGCAGCTCGTAGTCGACCGGGGCGCCGGGCGCCGCGTCCGGCCCGGACAGCCGCCGCACCTGGACCGCGACCGGGTCGCGGCCGGGCGCCCGCAGCCGCCAGGTGGTCCAGGCGTGCTCGCCGGGGCGCCACCCGGTGGGCAGGTCGAACGGGTCGGCGCCGGGCCCCTCGGGCTCCAGGCCGAGCTGGTGGTCCAGCGCCGCGGCCGCGTACACCTCCGCCGGAACGGCGGCGTCCCCGCCGGGCGCCAGCTCGGGGCGGAGCAGCTCGGTCAGCCCGGTGGTCAGGTCCCCGGCGGCCACCGCCGGGTGGGCGACCAGCGCCCGCAGGAACGCCACGTTGGTGCCGCAGCCCAGCAGCGTGTACCGGCTCAGGGCGGCGTCCATCCGGTGCAGCGCCGCGGCCCGGTCCGCCGCCCAGACGACGACCTTGGCCAGCATCGGGTCGTAGGCGGAGGTGACCTCGGTGCCCTCGTCCAGCCCCGAGTCCACCCGCACGTGCGCGCCCTCCGGCTCGTCCAGGCGCAGCACGGTGCCGCCGGTGGGCAGGAAGTCGCGGGCCGGGTCCTCGGCGTAGACGCGGCTCTCCACCGCGTGCCCCTCCAGGCCGACGTCGGCCTGGGCGAACGGCAGCGGCTCGCCCTGGGCCACGCGCAGCTGCAGCTCCACCAGGTCCACCCCGCGGCGCCCGGCGACGGCCACCACCTCCTCGGTGACCGGGTGCTCCACCTGCAGCCGGGTGTTCATCTCCAGGAAGGCGAACTCCACCTCGCCTGAACCGCCGGAGGGGGCGTCCTGCACGATGAACTCGACGGTGCCCGCGCCCACGTACCCGCAGGCCTTGGCGGCGGCGACCGCCGCCTCGCCCATGGCGGCCCGCAGGCCGGGGCCGACCATCGGGGAGGGCGCCTCCTCGACGATCTTCTGGTGCCGCCGCTGCAGGCTGCACTCGCGCTCGCCCAGGTGCAGCACGGTGCCGTGGGCGTCGGCCAGCACCTGCACCTCGATGTGCCGGGGCCGGTCCACGTACCGCTCCACCAGCAGGGTGGCGTCGCCGAACGCGGCCGCGGCCTCCCGGCGCGCCGCCGCGGCGGCGTCCACCAGGCCGGCCGGGTCGCGCACCAGCCGCATGCCCTTGCCGCCGCCGCCCGCCGAGGGCTTGATGAGCAGCGGGTACCCGGCCTTGTCGGCCGCCGCGGCCAGGTCGGCGTCGGACATCGGCGCCCCGGGCTCCTCGGCGAAGCCGGGCAGCAGCGGCACCCCCGCCCGCGCGACCGCCTCCTTGGCGCGGATCTTGTCGCCCATCGCCTCGATCGCCTCGGGCGGCGGGCCGACGAACACCAGCCCCGCCTCGGCGCACCGGCGGGCGAAGGCGGCGTTCTCCGACAGGAAGCCGTACCCCGGGTGCACCATCGTGGCCCCGGCGCGCCGGGCGGCGTCGATGATCGCGGGCCCGTTCAGGTAGCTGTCGGCCAGGGCGGCCCCGCCGATGCGCACCGCCTCGTCGGCCTCGCGCGTGTGCCGCGCCCCGGCGTCGCCGTCGCTGTAGACCGCGACCGAGCGCATGCCCAGGCGGCGCAGCGTGCGCATGATGCGCACCGCGATCTCGCCGCGGTTGGCCACCAGGACCGACGGCGCGGTGCCCGGCCGGCAGGCCCGGGAGCGCTCGCGGGGGTCGGTCGTCGTCATCGTCCACCTCTCATCGTCCACGCCCGCTCACATCCGGAAGACGCCGTAGCCCACCGGCTCCAGGGGGGAGCGGCGGGCGGCCGACAGGGCCAGGCCCAGCACGGTGCGGGTGTCGGCGGGGTCGATCACGCCGTCGTCCCACAGCCGGGCGGTGGAGTAGTAGGGCTCGCCCTGGTGCTCGTACTGGTCGCGCACCGGCTGCTTGAAGCGTTCCTCCTCCTCGGCGGTCCACTCCTCGCCGCGGGCGTCCTTCTGGTCGCGGCGCACCGTGGCCAGCACCGAGGCGGCCTGCTCGCCGCCCATGACGGAGATGCGGGCGTTGGGCCACATCCACAGGAAGCGGGGGGAGTAGGCGCGGCCGCACATGCTGTAGTTGCCCGCGCCGAAGGAGCCGCCGATGACGACGGTGAACTTG
Organism: Nocardiopsis endophytica; assembly: GCF_027706725.1. GTDB lineage: Bacteria > Actinomycetota > Actinomycetes > Streptosporangiales > Streptosporangiaceae > Nocardiopsis_A > Nocardiopsis_A endophytica. The sequence goes on along the minus strand of NZ_JAQFWQ010000061.1, from coordinate 7,930 downwards.
GGGACGCGCGCGCAGGCCACGGCGGTGACCATCTTGGCGCCGTGCTTGGCGATGCCCCCGGCCTCGTAGTCGCGGCCCACCATGAACCCGGAGATGTTCTGCAGGAACAGCAGCGGGATGCGGCGCCGGTCGCACAGCTCGATGAAGTGGGCGCCCTTCATGGCCGACTCGGCGAACAGGATGCCGTTGTTGGCGACGATGCCCACCGGGTGGCCGTGGATGTGCGCGAAGCCGGTGACCAGCGTGGTGCCGTACTCGGCCTTGAACTCGGTGAACTCGCTGGCGTCGACGACGCGCCCGATGACCTCGCGCACGTCGTAGGGGGTGCGGGTGTCGGTGGGGACGATGCCGTAGAGCTCGTCGGGGTCCAGTGCGGGGGGCCGGGACTCGCGGCGCTCCCAGGCGGGCTCGTCGCGTGGGCCGAGGGTGGCGGCGATGTCGCGGACCATGGACAGCGCGTGCGCGTCGTCGTCGGCGAGGTGGTCGGTCACCCCGGACACGCGCGAGTGCAGTTCGCCGCCGCCGAGCTCCTCGGCGCTGACGACCTCGCCGGTGGCGGCCTTCACCAGGGGCGGGCCGCCGAGGAAGATGGTGCCCTGCTCGCGGACGATGACCGCCTCGTCGCTCATCGCGGGCACGTAGGCGCCCCCGGCGGTGCACGAGCCCAGGACGGCGGCGATCTGCGGCACGCCCTCGGAGGAGAGGGTGGCCTGGTTGTAGAAGATGCGCCCGAAGTGGTCGCGGTCGGGGAAGACGTCGTCCTGCATGGGCAGGAACGCGCCGCCGGAGTCGACCAGGTAGACGCAGGGCAGCCGGTTCTGCCGGGCGACCTCCTGGGCGCGCAGGTGCTTCTTGACGGTCATCGGGTAGTAGGTGCCGCCCTTGACGGTGGCGTCGTTGGCGACGACCACCACCTCGCGCCCGGCCACGCGGCCCACGCCGGTGATGATCCCGGCGGCGGGGGCGTCGTGGCCGTCCTCGCCGTACAGGCCCCAGGCGGCCAGCGGGGACAGCTCCAGGAAGGGGGAGCCGGGGTCGAGCAGCGCGCGCACGCGTTCGCGGGGCAGCAGCTTGCCGCGCTCGACGTGCCGGATGCGGGTCTTCTCGGGCCCGCCGAGCGCGGCGCGGGCGATGCGCTCGCGCAGCTCGGCGGCGAGGGCGCGGTTGGCCTCGGCGTTGGCGGCGAACGCTGCGCCGCCGGTGTCCACCGCCGAGGAGAGCACGGGTGCCCTGCTCATCGGTTCCCCTCTGTGTTAATGGCCGCTAACATCGTCGATGTTAGTGATGACTAACATCGGTGTCCAGCGTCACACCGTCCGGGGCCGGTACGATCCTCCGGCGCGGACGGCGATCGAGGGGAGCGGGCCATGGCCGAGCGGGCGGCGGCGGGCTCCCGCCGCGCCGCGATCCTGCGGGCGGCCGCGGGGCTGTTCGCCGCGCGCGGCTACCACGGGGCCTCCATCGAGGACCTGGGGCGCGCGGTCGGCACCACCGGGCCGGCGCTGTACCGGCACTTCCCCGGCAAGGAGGCGCTGCTGGCGGCGATGCTGCTGGAGGTCAGCGAGCGCCTGGCCGAGCAGGGCGAGCGCGTGGTGGCCGGCGCGGCCGGGCCCGAAGAGGCCCTGGAAGGGCTGTTGCGCGGGCACATCGCCTTCGCCCTGGGGGAGCCCGCGCTGATCACCGTGCACGACCGCGAGCTGGACAACGTGCCCGAGCCGGAGCGGCGCCGGATCCGGCGGCTCCAGCGCGGCTACGCCGAGGAATGGGTGGGCGTGCTCGCCCGCCTGCGGCCCGCCCGGGGGCGGCTGGCCCTGCGCGCGGCGGTGCACGCGGCCTTCGGGCTGCTCAACTCGACCCCGCACAGCGCGGGCGAGCTGGCGCCGGACGCGATGGCCGAACTGCTCTTCCGCATGGGCCGGGCGGCCCTGCTGGTCGACGAGGGGGAGTAGAGGGGGTAGCGGGCCTGCGACTCGCCCAATGCGTCTCCGAGGGCGGAGGGGTCCGCCGCCGCCTCCGCCGCCGACCGCCGCCCCCGTGTCGTTGATCTCGGGGAAGCCGGGGTAAAAACGGACAGCATAAGCCCGACTTCCCCGAGATCAACGCCGAGCACACCCGCCTATCCGCGCGGGTCTTAACGCCTGCCTCAGTGCCGCCCGCGAAGACGAACCTCCCCGCCGCGTCGGGCGGCGGCCGACCGGTTCCCCGGCATACGACGGCCGACCGGGCGCAGGTCGCGCCCGGTCGGCCCTCAGCTGTGGTCGGAGTTAGGGCAGGGCGCCCGTGACGCCGTCCACCGCTCCGGTGTCCACGCCCTCGGTGACGCCGTCCACCGCGCCGGTGTCGACCCCGCCGGTGGCGCCTTCCACCGTGCCCAGGGCGTCGCCGAGCGCTTCGAGGTCGGCCGTGCCCGCGGCCTCGCACAGGGTCTTGACCGCTGCGTCCAGCTCGGCCTGGGCGTCACCGGCCGCGTCCGTGGCCGCGTCGCCGCCCGCGTCCGCCTCGGCGTCGCCCTCGGCGGGCTCGGTCTCGGCGCCCGCCTCGGCCCCGGCGTCGCCCTCGGCGTCGGCCGCGGCCTCACCCTCGGCGCCGGCCTCGCCCTCCACCTGCGCCGCAGCGTCGCAGACGGCGGTGATCGCCGCGATCAGGTCGGTGTCCGGTGCCTGCGTGCGGTGGCCGTCGTAGCCGTCGTACCCGTCCGCCGATGCGACGGTCGCGCCCGCGCACACCAGGCCGCCGGTCATCAGGGCGACGGCCGCCGCCTTGCTGACACGCTTCATGGTCTCCCCTATCTCGGGTCGTATGGATCCGGGAGATCGGCGGGAACGGGGCCCACCGATCACGTTCCGATATCAAATCGTAACTCTGTGTGACCATAGACGGGTCATCTGAGGCTGAACCTCCGGTATCGGAATCCGACCATCCGCAAATCACGGCCAAAAGGTGTGCTCCGCTGGCGCGTCGCCCTCCCCGGCGGCGCGCGACGGGATTAGTTTCGGCAGGGGGGCGCCCGGGCAGCGGGCCGTCGAAGGGGGAGTGGTTCGGCTATGGCACGTCCCAGGATCGTGGTGATCGGCGCGGGGTTCGCGGGCCTGCACGCGCTGCGCCGCCTGGAGCGGCGCATCCCGAGGGCGGCCGCGGAGATCGTCCTCGTCGCGCCCAACGACTACATGCTCTACAGTCCGCTGCTGCCGCAGGTCGCCTCCGGCCTGCTCACGCCGCAGTCGATCGCGGTGTCCCTGCACCGGGTGCTGCGCCGCACGCGCATGGTGCCCGGCACCGCCATGGGGATCGACACCGCCGACCGCACCGTCGTCATCGAGAAGATCAACGGCGAGAAGAGCACCGAGCGCTACGACCGCCTCGTCCTGGCACCCGGCAGCCTCACCCGGGCCTTCGACATCGCCGGGCTGCGCGAGCACGCGTTCGGCAACAAGAACCTGGCCGAGGCGGTGGTCCTGCGCGACCACGTGCTGGCCCAGCTCGAACTCGCCAACGCCAGCGACGACCCGGTCGAGCGCGAGGAGCGGTGCCGCTTCATCGTCGTCGGCGGCGGCTACACCGGCGTGGAGACCGCCGCCTCCCTGGAGCGGCTCACCGAGGACATGGCGCGCCGCTACCCCGAGCTGCGCTCGCTGATCAGCTGGCACCTGGTGGACATCGCCCCGCACATCCTGCCCGAGCTGGGCACCAAGCTCGGCGACGAGGCCCTGGACCTGCTGCGCGGCATGGGCATCGAGGTCAAGCTGGGGGTGTCGGTCAAGGAGGTCACCGAGAACCGGGTGACGCTCACCGACGACCGGGTGCTGCCCTGCCGCACCCTCATCTGGACCGCGGGCACCACGCCGAGCCCGCTGATGGGGACCCTCGACGGGGAGACCGACCGGGGGCGGCTGGTCGTGGGGGCGGACATGGCGGCCGAGGGCCTGGACGGGGTGTTCGCCCTGGGGGACGCCGCCGCGGTCCCCGACCTGGTGAAGGAGGGCGGCGCCTACTGCCCGCCCACCGCGCAGTTCGCCCAGCGGCAGGGGGTGGTGGCCGCCGACAACGTGGTGGCCTCGCTGCTCGGGCGGCCGCTCACCCCGTTCGTGCACAAGGACATGGGGCTGGTGGTCGACCTGAGCGGCAAGGACGCGCTGGCCAAGCCGCTGGGGTACGAGCTGAGCGGGCTACCGGCGCTGGGCGTTACGCGCGCCTACCACCTGGCGGCGGTGCCGTCGGCGCCGTCGCGGGCGCGCGTGCTGGCCAACTGGGTGATCGACGGGATCCTCGGCGGCGAGGTGGCGCGCCTGGGGTTCCACCACGGAAAGCCGTCGGCGTTCGTGGACATCGAAGGCGACCACTACCTGGACGGTGCGACGGCCAAGGCGGAGGCGAAGCGGCTGGCGGACGCCTGACGGGCGGGGCGGGCGCCTGACGGGCGGGGGCGGCGCACCGGCCCCCGAAACGACGGCGCGCCCGCCGGGCGGGCGGGCGCGCGGGTCGGTCGCCGCGGGGAGCCGGGTCAGCCGGAGATGGTGTACCCGGCCTCGTCGACGGCGGCCGCGAGGCGGTCGGCGGGGATGGGCTCGTCACTGGTGATGTCCACGCGCCCGCTCTGGAGGTCGACCTCGACCGAGGTGACCCCCGGGATCTCGCCGACCTCTTCCTTGACCGAGCTCACGCAGTGCTCGCACGTCATGCCGCTGACCGTGATGGTGGTGCCGGCCATTGGGGGCCTCCTCAGTCCGTTGGCTCCGGGGTCAGGAGCGCACCAGGCGGGCGATGGCCTCGGACGCCTCGCGCACCTTCTCGTCGGCCTCCTCGCCGCCGTTGGCGACGGCGTGCCCGACACAGTGCTTGAGGTGCTCGTCCAGCATCGACAGGGCGAACGACCGCAGCGCCTTGTTGACCGCGGCGGTCTGGGTCAGGATGTCGATGCAGTAGTTGTCGTCCTCGACCATCCGCTGCAGTCCGCGGACCTGGCCCTCGATCCTGCGCAGCCGGTTGATGTGGCTCTGCTTGTCATCGTGGTAGCCATAGGTCGCCATCCGGGTGCTCCCCTGCTCGTCAGTGACTGCGTCCATCAATATACCCCCTCGCGGTATTCAACCTCGCGTTGTCGGCCGACATTCCGCGCGGTGCAACCCTATGGCGCCAGGAGGAACGGGACATACCGGCGAACGCGGGGCGGCGGGGCCGACCGGAGCCGGGGGCGGCCGAAGGCGTCAGCCGGCTGCCGCCGCGGCCGTGCCCGCGCCCACGTCCGCGTCCTCCCCGGGGCGCCGGCGGCAGGGGTGGGTCGAGGCCGGAGTCCCAGCCGACCGCGGCCGTGCCCGTGCCCGTGCCCGTACCCGCGTCCTCCTCGCGGCAGCGGCGGTGGGGCCGACCAGAGCCGAGGCCTCGGCCAGGGATCTCAGCCGAGCGCGGCCGCGGCCGTGGCCGCGTCCTCCTCCCACAGGGGGCGCGACGCCTCCAGGCGGGCCAGGTAGCGGCGGTAGCCCGCGTCATAGTGGTCGACCAGGGCGCCGGGCGGATCGGCCGACACAGGGGCGTCCGTCCACGCCGCCTCGTCCACGTCGGCGCCCAGCGTGCGCAGGCCCGCCAGGACGGCCCCGCGCGCACCGGCCTGCGCGCCCGGCGCCAGGGCCACGGGCCGCCCGAGGACCGCGGAGAACACCTCCACCCACGCGCGGCTGCGGGCGCCCCCGCCGCACAGGGTCAGGCGCCCCTCCAGGCCGGCGGCCTCCAGGCAGTGCCGGGCGGCGAAGGCGATCCCCTCGCACATCGCGCGGACCACGTCGGCGGGGCCGTGGTGGAGGCTGAGGCCGTCCAGCTCCCCGCGGGCATAGGGCGCCACGAACGGGGCGCGCTCGCCCGACGGGGCCAGGTAGGGCAGGACGCGCAGGCCGCGCGCCCCCGGCGGCGAGCCCTCCAGCAGGGACTCCAGGTCCTCCACGGGGCGGCCGGTCAGGCGCAGGGCCCAGTCCAGGCCGGCCGTGCCCACCATGGCGGGCATCGCGCGCAGGTAGGAGCCCTCGCCCGTGGCCAGCGACATCCCGGCGCGGGTGCCGGTGGTGTCCACCTCGGTGCGGGCCACCTGGCAGGCCAGGGTGGTGCCGACGATGAGCAGGCCGTCGCCGGGCCGGACCACCCCGGCCCCGCGGGCGCAGGCGGGCAGGTCGTAGGGGCCGGAGGAGACCGGGGTGCCCTCGGGCAGGCCGGTCAGCGCGGCCCCTTCGGCGTCGAGCGGGGCGAGCGGCGGCCCGGTGTGCACCGGGGGCAGGAGGCCGGCGCGGTGCTCCAGGCCGGTGGCGCGCAGCGCGGCGGAGGTGTAGCCCGCGGGGGTGCCGCCGAAGGGCATCGAGGCCTCGGAGGGGTCGGTGGCGCGGACGCCGGTGAGGCGCTGGAACACCATGTCCTTGCAGTACGCGGCGGTGGTGGCGCGGTCCAGAGCGTCCGGCTCGTGGCGGTCGGCCCAGGCGAGCAGGGCGGCCTGGGCGCCGGGGAACAGGGCGCCGCCGGTGGCGGCGAACACGTCGTCGGCCGCGCCGCTGCGCTCCCATTCGGTGATGATCCCGGCGGCGCGGCCGTCCATCCAGGACAGGGCGCGGCGGACGGGGTGGCCGCGCTCGTCAAGCAGCCAGAGCCCGTCGCCCTGCCCGGTGAGGGCGAGGAGCCGGACGGGTTCGTCCAACCGCGCGGCGAGGGCGCGCACGACGGTGCCGACGGAGGCGGCGACCGCCCCGGCGTCCTGCTCGACGTGCCCGGGGGCGGGGTGTTCGAGCTCCGTGGGAACGGAGGCGGTATCGACCTCGCGCCCTCGGGAGTCGAACGCCACCGCCTTGGTGAGCGAGGTGCCCACGTCCACTCCGATGTCCATCCGCCGCCACCGCTCCATCAAAATGTGTGTGAACTTAACATCAATGTTGACGAGTTATTTGTACGGTTATGCCCCAGGTCACGTCAAGCCTCGCACCCGCCCTTCGGAGTGAGGGCGGCGACGAGAGGGCGGGGACCCACGCGGTAGCGCTGTCGGCCGCGGCGCGTGTGCACGGTCACCGTGATGGGCAGCGACGGCCAGAGCAGGGCGGTTCCCCTGGCCGTGCCTGCCGTCCGCCGGGTCGCTCGCGGTCCGGGCGGGGCGGCTGAGCAGGTACCCCGCTTACGGGTCCCGGCCGGGCGGCGGGCCGCCGGGGTGTGAGGTGGAGGGCGGCGACGACGAAGGTCAGCGGCCCGTACCGCAGCGCTGTCGGGCGCGGCGCGTGTGCATGGTGACCGTGATGGGCAGCGACGGCCAGAGCGGGGCGACTGAGCAGGTACCCCGCTTACGGGGCCCCGGCCGGGCGGCGGGCCGCCGAGGCGCGGCGTCAAAGGCGGCGACGAGGACAGGTCGGCGGCCCGCACTGCAGCGCTGTCGGCCGCGGCGCGTATGCATGGTCACCGTGATGGGCAGCGACGGCCAGAGCTGGGCGGTTCCCCGGCCCTGCCTGCCGTCCGTCTGGCTGCTCCCGGTCCGGGTGGGGCGGCTGAGCAGGTACCCCGCTTACGGGCCCCGGCCGGGCGGCGGGCCGCCGGGGTGTGAGGTGGAGGGCGGCGACGACGAAGGTCAGCGGCCCGTACCGCAGCGCTGTCGGGCGCGGCGCGTGTGCATGGTGACCGTGATGGGCAGCGACGGCCAGAGCCGGGCGGTTCCCTGGCCCTGCCTGCCGTCCGCCGGGTCGCTCGCGGTCCGGGCGGCAGCGCGGCACTGGAGGCGCGTGCCCGCCCGCGCTCGTGGCGCCCGCACCCCCGGTGCCGTCCCCTCGTTGATCTCGGGAAAAACGCCCCTACCGGGCCGGCTTTAGCGTCGTTTCTCCCGAGATCAACGAGGGGGTAGCGGTGCGGGGGCGCGCTGTCGTTGATCTCGGGGAAGTCGGGCTTATCGTGTCCGGTTTAACCCCGGGTTCCCCGA
>NZ_JAQFWQ010000060.1 GCF_027706725.1 Nocardiopsis endophytica | reverse complement strand
GGGGTGCCGCGGTCCGACGGGCAAGGCTCCGGTTGCGTGAGTGTTTGGCGGAGCGGAGCACTGGTAGCGGTCAGTGCATGCATGCCTTCCGGGTCCGTCCACCTCCCTTCCCGACGCCACCGCCACAGGCACCGGGAAGGCGCGTGGCCTGGGACGGATCCGGGAAGGGCGCCCGTCCGTGCCCTGAACCCCGGAGCGAGTGGACGGTAGGGGAGCGGCGGCCATGAGGGGGAAGGGTTTGGGAAGAGGGCATGACGGCGTAGAGGGCCGGGAACCTGGGGCGGGACGTCCAGGGGCCCTCGGAAGGTCCGGGGAAGGCCCGGAGCAGGGACGAGAAACCAGGAGGCATTGCGGGCCGCTGGGAAGGCGGCCCTGGCCCGGCGTCCGCCTGCACGGTGGGTGGGGCCGGCTGAGCAAGGAGGACGTGCGATGAGGATAGACATGGTCTCCGAGCACGCATCGCCGCTGGCGGTGGTGAAGGGGGCCGACGCAAGCGGCCGGAACGTGCATGTGGCGGAGCTGTCCCAGGCACTGGCGGCGCGGGGGCACAGCGTCGTCGTCCACACCCGCCGCACCTCACCGGACCTGCCCGAAGAGGTCGAACTCTGTCCGGGCGCCCATGTCCGCCACGTGGACGCGGGCCCGCCCGAGCCCCTCGGTGACGACCCCCCGCCGTACACCGACGCGTTCGCCGAGAACCTGGCCCGCAGGTGGGTGCAGGATCCTCCCGACCTGGTCCACGCGCACTACTGGACGAGCGGCCGCGCGGCGCTCGGCGCGGCCGCGGCCGCCGGCCTGCCGGTCGTGCAGACCTTCCACGCCCTGCTGGCGCTCAAGCGCCTGCGCGACGGGGCGCCCGACACCGGTCCCCCCGAGCGCGGCCGCGTGGAGACCATGATCGCCCGCCGCGCCGACCTGGTGGTCGCCACCTCCACCCAGGAGCAGCGCGTCCTCCGGGAGCGCGGTGTCGAGCCGGACCGCGTCGCGGTCGTGCCCTCCGGGGTCGATCCGGAGCGCTTCCGCCCCGAGGGGCCCACCGCTCCCCGAGGCGACGCCCCGCAGGTCCTGTTCCTGGGGCGGCTGGTCCGCCGCAAGGGCGTCGACACCGTCGTACGCGCAATGGCGGGGGTTCCCGAGGCCGAGCTGGCCGTGGCCGGGGGCCCCGGGCCGGACGGCCCCGACGACGGGGACGAGGCCGAGCGCCTGCACGCCGTCGCCGAGGAGGCGGGGGTGGCCGACCGGGTCCGGTTCCTGGGCGCGGTCCCGCGCGAGGAGGTCCCGGAGCACTTCCGCGCGGCCGACCTCGTGGTGAACATGCCCTGGTACGAGCCGTTCGGGATCACCACGGTGGAGGCGATGGGGTGCGGGGCGGCGGTGATCGCCTCGGCGGTCGGCGGCCACCTGGACACCGTCGTCAACGACGTCACCGGGCGGCTGCTGCCCCCGGCGCGGCCGCGCGCCCTCGCCTTCCGCATGCGCCAGCTGCTGGCCGACCCCGTGACCCGCGAAGGGTACGGGTTCGCCGCGGCCGACCGGGTCGCGGCCCGCTACGGCTGGGAGACGGTCGCGGCGCGTATGGAGCGCTGCTATGAGCGCGTGCTCAGGGTGCGCGGGCGCGAGCCGGAGCCGGTGGTGGAGCGGCAGGGCGCCCTCGTGGCGGCACGGGCGCACGGGCCGGCCTGACGCCGGGTCCCGGTGTCCCGTGCCCGGGGGCCGTGCGCGCCGGGGCGGTCGGCGGCGGCCGGTGCCGTCGCCCCCGCCCCGGCGCGGTGAGCGGCCGCCCGCCCCGGCCGCCCGACCGGCGGGTGTCCGAAATGTTGTGTTCTACCCCGTGCGCAACCTGCCTAGGCTAGGCTAGCCTAAGTCGCCGTGCAGGGCCGTGATGCGGCCGCAGTCGGGACATGTCAGGAGAACGGCACGGTGGACAGCAGCAGACTTCGGGCGCGCGGCACGGCCAGGCGCGGTGCGGGGCGCGGCCCCGCCATCACCCGCCGCGGGGCCCTGCTCGGGATGGGCGGCCTGGCCGCCCTCGGCGCCGCCGGCTGCGGAAGCGGGAGCGGGCGCGGCACCGCGGACGGCCCCGTGCGCACGATCGAGCACAAGTACGGCACCACCGAGGTCTCCGGGACCCCCGAGCGGATCGTCACCGTCGGGCTCACCGAGCAGGACTACCTCCTGGCCCTGAACGTCGCCCCGGTCGGGGTGCGCGAATGGTTCGGCGGGCACCCCGGGGCCCTGTGGCCCTGGGCGAAGGAGGCCCTCGGCGACGCCGACCTGCCCGAGGTCCTGCCCGTCGAGGAGCTCGACTTCGAGCAGATCGGCACCCTGGCCCCCGACCTGGTCATCGGGATCAACTCCGGCCTCACCCAGGACGAGTACGACACCCTCGACGGCATCGCGCCCACCATCGCCCAGCACCCGGACCACCCCGACTTCGGGGTGCCCTGGCAGGAGATCGCCCGGGTGGTCGGCACCGCCCTGGACCGCGAGGACGACGCCGAGGCGCTGATCGCCGACATCGAGGAGCGCTTCAAGGACGCCCGGGACGACCACCCCGAGTTCGCCGAGGCCACCGCGCTCCTCGCCTCCTCCATCGACGGCGCCGCCTGGGCCTACGCCGAGGGGCCCGCCCCGGGCTTCCTCACCCAGCTCGGGATGAAGATGCCGGAGGAGGCCGAGGCGCTGTTCACCGACGAGGAGCGCGCCCCCAAGGAGGTCAGTCTCGAAGAGCTCGAACTCCTCGAGGCGGACGCCCTGCTGGTCGGCGTCTACGGCGACCCGGAAGCCTCGGTCACCGGGAAGAAGGTGTTCAAGGAGCTCGACGCGGCCAAGGAGGGGCGCGTCCTGGAGATGCCCGAGATGAGCCGCCTGAACGGCGCCCTGTCCTTCGGGTCGGTCCTGAGCCTGCACTACGCCCTGGACGTGCTCCCCGACGCCATCGCCGCGCTCCTCGACGGCGACCCCGACACCGCGCCTGGGAAGGTCGAGTAGCGCGGGGCGCGGATTCCCCTCCGGGGCGGACGCCGTCCGGCGCGGAGACCACGAGGGGGCCGCGCCGGACGGCGTCGGTGTGCGCGCGGGGCCGCGGGGGCGCCCCGCGCGGCGTTTACTCGCCGTCCTCCCAGGTAGTGGGCCCTTGTCGGGGAACCGGCCACATGAGCCGGAGAGGAGGACACCATGCCAGGACGCCAGGAACTTCCCAGCACGCTGCAGCGCTCGCCGCGCAAGGCCCAGGACACCTGGATCAAGGCGCACGACTCGGCGGTGGAGCAGTACGGGGAGGGTGAACAGGCGCACCGGGTCGCCTTCGCCGCGCTCAAGCACACCTACGAGAAGGTCGGCGACCACTGGGAGCGCAAGAAGAGCGGCAGAGGGCCCTCGGACGAGCGCGCCGCCGACCCGCGGGCCAAGCACAAGGAGGGGAGCGAGGAGACCGCGGGCGGCGTCGACGCCTCGGCCCCCAAGCGCCACCTCTACGAGCGCGCGCAGAAGCTCGGCGTCGAGGGCCGTTCCAAGATGGACAAGGACGAGCTCGTCGCCGCCCTGGAGAAGGAGAGCCGTATCCGCACCCGCGAGGCGCGCGAGCGGTAGCCGACCGGCGTGTCCGGTCCGGTGGGAACGATGGGGCGGTGCCGCCCGGCCGGGCGGCACCGCCCCATCGTTCGTCCTGCTCCCGCCTGCAACGGCCGGGACGAATGCGCGCATGGTGGGCCCGGGCCGGGGTAGCCGCCAGGGGCGACCCGCTTGGGGGGAGAGAGCCGATGTCCGATGACAACGCGCCTCCGTCGGCCCGATACGAGGGAACGCCGCTGGCCTCGCTCCGCCGCCGCATCCGCTCCCTGAGGGAGGAGGAGCTGCGGCGGCTGATCGCCTACGAGCGGCGGCACGCCGGGCGCACCGGTGTCCTGGAGGTGCTGACGGCGCGGCTCGAAGCCCTGGAAGAGGGGGCCGAGCCCCCAAGGGCGACCAGGGGGCGCCGAACGAAGCGGTCCGCCGACAGGGCCCACGCGCGAGCGCCGACCAGGGCTGACCAGGAGCGGGTCCGGACCGCCCCGCCCGTCGACGCCCCCGGAAGCACCGAGACCCCGAACGCACCGAGGAGTTGTTCACGATGGCACGGAAGGTCTCCGACCACCTCTTGGAACGCCTGCGCGAATGGGGCGTCGAGCGCGTGTTCGGCTACCCCGGCGACGGCATCAACGGACTGCTGGCGGCCTGGGACCGGGCCGACGACCACCCCCGGTTCATCCAGGCCCGGCACGAGGAGCTGGCCGCCTTCGAGGCGGTCGGGTACGCCAAGTTCTCCGACCGTGTGGGCGTGTGCGCGGCCACGTCCGGCCCCGGGGCCGTCCACCTGCTGAACGGCCTCTACGACGCCAAGCTCGACCACGTGCCCGTCGTCGCGATCGTCGGCCAGACCCACCGGGAGTCCATGGGCGGCTCCATGCAGCAGGAGGTCGACCTGCACGCGCTGTACAAGGACGTGGCCGCCCACTACCTCGCCGAGGTCAACGTCCCCCAGCAGCTCCCGAACGTCCTCGACCGCGCCATGCGCATCGCCTCCACCCGCCGCACGGTCACCGCGGTGATCATCCCCGCCGACGTCCAGGAGCTGGACTACGAGCCGCCCGCGCACGCGTTCAAGGCGGTCCCCGGCACGCTGGGCGCCCCGGAGTCGGCCACCGTGCCCGACCACGGCGAACTGCGGCGGGCGGCCGAGGTCCTCAACTCCGGGCACCGGGTGGCCATCATGGTCGGCCAGGGGGCGCGCGGCGCGCGCGAGGAGGTCGCCGAGACCGCCGACGTGCTCGGCGCCGGTGTGGCCAAGGCGCTGCTGGGCAAGGACGTGGTCTCCGACGAGGAGCCCTACGTCACCGGCGCGGCGGGCCTGCTGGGCACCCGGCCGTCCTGGGAGATGATGCGCGACTGCGACACCCTGCTCATGGTCGGCTCCGGGTTCCCCTACAGCCAGTACCTTCCCGAGTACGGGCAGGCGCGCGGCGTGCAGATCGACACCGACCCGTCCATGCTCGGCCTGCGCTACCCCTTCGAGGTGCCGCTGCTGGGCGACGCCCGGGAGACCCTGCGCGCGCTGCTCCCGCTGCTGGAGCGCAAGGAGGACCGCGGCTGGAGGCGGACCATCGAGCAGGGCGTCGAGCGGTGGTGGCAGGTGCAGCGGCGCCGCGCCGAGGTGCCCGCCGACCCCGTCAACCCCGAACTGGTGGCGCACGAGCTCTCGCCCCGGCTGCCCGACGACGCGATCGTCACGGCCGACTCCGGGTCGGCCACCAACTGGTACGCCCGGCACCTGCGCTTCCGCGGCACCATGCGCGGCTCGCTCTCGGGCGGCCTGGCCACGATGGGCTGCGCCGTGCCCTACGCGGTCGGCGCCAAGTTCGCCCATCCCGACCGCCCGGTGGTGGCGCTGGCGGGCGACGGCGCCATGCAGATGAACGGCATGAACGAGCTGATCACCGCCGTGCGCTACGCCCGCGAGTGGAGCGACCCGCGCCTGGTGGTGGCCGTGTTCGACAACGGCGACCTCAACCAGGTGACCTGGGAGCTGCGCGCCATGGGCGCGACGCCGCGGTTCGTGCCCTCGCAGCGGCTCCCGGAGGCCTCCTTCGCCGAGTACGCGCGCAGCCTGGGGCTGACCGGCATCCGCGTGGAGGACCCCGACCGGGTCGGCACCGCCTGGGACGAGGCGCTGGCCGCCCAGGGGCCGGTGGTCGTGGAGTTCGCCACCGACCCGTCGGTGCCGCCGATCCCGCCGAGCGCCACCTGGGACCAGATGGAGTCGATGACGGCCGCGCTGGCCAAGGGCGACCCGGAGGCATGGTCGGTGCTGGCGCGGGGCGTCCGCTCCAAGGTGCAGGAGTTCCGGCCCGGTTCCGGGTGAGCCCCTCCCGGGCGTTTATCGTTCCGTGACCCGGGCACAGTGGGCCCTAGAGGGCGTCCCCCTGGGAGCGGGGACACACGCCCGACGGGTCGACGCTGCGGCCGCCACCCCCCAGGGGGAAGGGAGGCACGGCGGTCGCCGGCTCCCCGTGCAGGCGAACGGCCGACCACGCAGGGGAGGAATGCGAGATGGCCGCTCCGAGCACGAACGAGGCAGTGACCGGCGCCGGATCGGAGCGCCGCGGCCGGGACGGCACCACCGCCGAAGAGCTGCTGAGGGCCCGCGCGGTCCTGCCGCCGCGGTCGGCGGCGGCCGAGGAGCTCGGCGAGACGGTGGTGCGGATGTACGCCCCCGTGGCGCGTCGGGAGGCCCGCCGGTACCGGGGGCGCGGCGAGCCCATGGACGACCTCGAACAGGTCGCCATGCTCGGACTCACCCGCGCCGTGGCCTACTACGACCCCGACTATGGCAAGCCCTTCCTGTCCTATCTGCTGCCGACCGTCACCGGCGAGCTCAAGCGGCACTTCCGGGACAACACCTGGGACGTGCGGGTGCCGCGCAAGCACCAGGAGAAGCGGGGCGAGCTCAACCGGTTCACCGGGGAGTTCGCCCAGGAGCACGGGCGCGGACCCACCACGGCCGAGATCGCCGAGGCCCTGGACCTGGACGAGCGGACCGCCGACGACCTGCTGAACGCCTCGCGCGCCTATTCGGCGCTGTCCCTGGACGCCCCCTGCGGGACGGGGGAGGACGATGCGCCGAGCCTGGGGGACACCATCGGCGAGGGCGACGGCGCCGCGGAGGGGGTCGAGGACCACGAGGCCGTCCGGGAGGCCCTGGCCAGGCTGCCCGAGCGGGAGAGGCGCATCGTGCAGATGCGGTTTTACGGCAACCGGACGCAGACCCAGATCGCCGACGCGGTCGGACTCTCCCAGATGCACGTGTCCCGGCTCCTGAGCACCACGCTCAAGGAGCTGCGCAAGGACCTGGCGGTCGCCGACTGAGCGGGGGCGGTGCGCCGCCACCGGGAACGGCTGCGCTCCGCGGCCCGGGCGGCCGGGCCGCGGAGCGCACGCGCGGGCGGCGGGCCCGGCAGGCGCGACACGTGGACCTGTGAAGCCCCCGGACCGCGTCTGCGCCGTCCGCGCCCCTCCTCCTGTCGCACCGGCGCGACCCCGTCGCCCACGGGCGGGGAGCTCCTGCCCCGGGCCCGGTTTGCCCCCGGCCGGATCGGGTAGCGGAGGGCTACCGGGGGGCCTCCGGCGCAGGACGCCGGGACCTTGGGCGAACGGGATCGGGAGGTCGCCATGGGGGCCGGCCGGGACGAAAGAGAGCTGTGGGCCCTCGAAGCGCAGCTGCGCGCCGAGGATCCCGGGTACGCCGCACGGTTCGACGCCGGGGCCAGACGCCTTGAGGCCCAGGGCGGCGATGGGCCCCGGACGGAGCCGGTCCCGCGCGGCGCCGTGGCCGTGGTCTGCGCCGCCTTCGCGTTCGGGCTGCTGATGCTGGTGCTCGTGCCGCTGATGGTGCTGGCCGGGTGAGACCGGGCCGTCACGAGGCCACGTACACCGCCCGCCCCTTCCGCTTGCCCTCCAGGGCCGCCTCCAGGCGTGGGGCGATCGCCGGATGCATGCGCGCCAGCGCCTCCTCCGGGTCGAGGAACGCGTAGTCGTCCAGCTCCTCGGCCTGCAGGGCGATGGCCGTGTCCGCGGGCACCTGTCCGCAGTCGAACACGAACGAGCAGAACGGCCGCGGCCGCTCCCCGCGGGGCGCGCTCCACTGCACCGCCAGCAGCGCGCCCGGGTCCACCTTCAGCCCGACCTCCTCGGCGACCTCGCGCTCGCAGGCCACGTGCGGCGGCTCGTCCTGCTCGACGACACCGCCGGGCAGGGTCCAGTGCTCGCGGTAGTTGGGGTCGACCAGCAGCACCCGGCCGCCGGGGTCGGTGATCAGCCCGGACGAGGCGAGGTAGGAGGTCGGGAGGGAGGCGAACCACTGCTCTGGAGGAAGCTGGAGTGACATGTGACCCAGGCTAGACGCGCGGTGCGCGCCCCGTGGGCCGGGGCGCCCGGCCCGCCCCCGGAGACGGCGCCCACACCCGGGGTCGGCGGGTACTCCCAGCGCCTAGACTGGGCGTCTTCCAAGAGTCACGGAGCGGTGTGGGCCCACAGGGCGGCACCGGCGCAGCGGCGAGCGACGGAGGTTGGAAACGTGGGCCCACTGGAGCACGGCGACCCGGACCGCATCGGGCGCTACCGCCTCATCGGGCGCCTGGGCGCGGGGGGCATGGGCCAGGTCTTCTTCGGCCGCTCCTCCGGGGGGCGGGCCGTGGCGGTCAAGCGGATCCACCCGCACCTGGCCGCCGACCCCTCCTTCCGGGAGCGCTTCGCCCGCGAGGTCACCGCCGCCCGCCAGGTCAGCGGCGCCTTCACCGCGCCGGTGATCGACGCCGACCCCGACGGGGAGGTGCCCTGGCTGGTGACCTCCTACGTCCCCTCGCTGCCGCTGGACGAGGGCGTGCAGGCGCACGGGCCGCTGCCGGAGGCCTCGCTGCGGGTGCTGGCCACCGGCCTGGCCGAGGCGCTGGCCGAGATCCACCGGGTGGGGCTGATCCACCGCGACCTCAAGCCCGGCAACGTGCTGCTGGCCGAGGACGGGCCGCGGGTGATCGACTTCGGCATCGCGCGCGCCACCGAGGGCGCCGCGGCCACCCAGTCGATCATCGGCACCCCCGGGTTCATGTCGCCCGAGCAGGTGCAGGGCGAGCACATGACCCCGGCCAGCGACCTGTTCGCCTACGGCGCGGTGCTGGTCTACGCCGCCTCGGGCACGGGGCCCTTCGGCGAGGGCGCCATGCCCACCATGGTGATGCGCATCATCCAGGAGCGCCCCGACATCGCCGCCGTCCCGCCGTCGCTGCAGCGGGTGGTCGCCGCCTGCCTGGAGAAGGACCCGCGCAACCGCCCCGGGACCGGGCAGCTCCTCGACCACCTCGGGGACGTGCCGGCCGGGGGGTCCTGGCTGCCCCCCTCCTTCCAGCAGGGCGTGCGCGACCAGGTGGAGAAGGTGAACGCGGCCCTGGGGGCGGCGCCGGACACCGTGTCGGGGGCCACCTCCCCGGGGGCGGGGGCCGCCGGGCGCACCTCCGTCATGGGCGCGGCGGCCGCGGGGGCCGCGGCCGGTGCGCTCGGCGGGGCGGCCGCCGGGTACGCGGCGGCCGACGGCGCGACCGCCCGCTACGAGCCGGAAGGGGGCGCGGACGCGACCGCCCGCTTCCAGCAGGGCACGCAGGGGCTCCAGGCCGGGGCCGACCCGGCCACGGCGCAGTACCCGGGCGCGCCGGACCGGACCGCCCAATTCGGGCAGGCCGGACAGGCGCAGCCGACGGCGCAGTTCGGCCAGACCGCCGGCTACCCGCAGACCGCACAGTACGGGCAGGTGCCGGGCACCCAGCCGCCGCCGTACCACCCCGAGGGGCCGGGAGCGGCCGCGGCCGCGCCGCCCGCCGGGCAGCAGGGCGGCGACGCCTACAGCGACCTGTACCGGGACTCGGCCGGCGGGCACCGGCGCGAGGCGCAGCGGACCCAGCAGATGCAGGAGGAGCGCCGCCGGCAGGAGCAGCAGCAGGAGGAGCAGCGGCGCCGCCAGGAGGCCGAGCGGGCGCACCGGGAGCGGCTGCGCGCCGAGGAGCGGGCCGCCCGGCGGGCCCAGGACCAGGCGCGCAAGGCCTCTCAGCCGAGCCTGTGGAGCTTCATCAAGCTGGTGCCGCTGCTGATCATCCCGATCCTGCAGATCCCGCTGGGGTGGGGCGCCGCGCACGCCTGGCAGTGGATCACCTCCACCGACGCCTGGTGGGGGCAGCCGTGGTACTACCAGGGCATGTGGGGCGAGTCCCTGCTCAGCGGGTTCAACTACGACGGGTTCGTGCTGGCGATGCAGCTCGGCTACTTCCTGCTGAACAACGTGGTGTCGCTGGAGTACCTGGTCCGGTCGCTGCGCAGCGGGTTCGTGGCCGGCATCCTGCTGTCGGCGGTGGCGCTGGTGGCGACCAACGCGGCCCTGGCCTCCTTCGGCTTCTTCGGCGCGTTCTGAGCGCGCCGGGCCGGCGGGCCCCGGCGCCCCTCAGGGCCCTGGGGCGGGTCGGTCCCCGGGGTCGCCGCGGTACAGCGCGGCGGCCCCCTCCATGTGGCGGGCCATGGCCCGCCGCAGCTCCGGGGGGCCGAGGACCTCGATGTCGGGGCCGAACCGGGAGAACTCGTGCACCGCGACCGGCACCGACTCGGTGGTCAGGAGCGCCTCCCGGCGGCCGTCGGCCCGGACCGGCCCGTACTCGGCCTGGGCGGCGGTGCGCGGCGAGCACAGCACCGGCACCAGCTCGGCGCCCTGGTCGGTGAGCAGCACCCGGGTGCGCAGGGTGTAGCGGGAGCTCTCGAACTCCTCGGCCCAGGAGCTCCAGGCGGCGGGCAGGTCGAAGCCCTCAGGTCTGGTGAAGGGGCGCCCGGTGTCCTCCAGCGCGCCGATGCGCTCGACCCGGTAGGTGCGCGGGGGCTTCTCCGCCCCGCCGGGCTCCGGCGTCGGCCGGGCCACGAAGTACCAGGTGTCGCCCTTGAGCACCAGCCCCAGCGGGTCCAGGGAGCGCTCGACGCGGGTGTCGTCGAAGCGCCGGTAGGAGACCCGCACGGTGCGCGACTCCCAGACCGCTTCGGCCAGGGGCGCCAGGAACGGGGTGGCGGCGGGGCGGCGCCACCAGGCGGTGGTGTCCAGGTGGAACCGGGAGGACACCCGCTCGGCGCGCTCGCGCAGCGCGTCGGGCATGGCCGCGTGCAGTTTGAGCTGGGCCAGCGCCAGGTCCGAGCCGAGTCCCAGGTCGCCTGCGGGGCCGGGCATGCCGGTGAAGGCCAGGGAGTGCGCCTCCCCCTCGGTGAGCCCGGTCAGGCGGGTTCGGTAGCCCTCCATCAAGCGGTACCCGCCTCCCGTGCCGCGCTCGGCGTAGATCGGTACCCCGGCGGCGCTCAGGGCCTCGGCGTCCCGGTAGACGGTGCGCTCGGAGCACTCCAGTTCCTCGGCGAGCTCGGCGGCGGTCATCCGGCCGCGGTTCTGCAGCAGCAGGAGCAGGGAGAGCAGACGGTCGGCGCGCATGGCACCAGTATGGGACCGGTTCCTGACAGGTACTGTCAGGCTTCGGCTGCCGGGTCCCGCCTCCGCGGCCCGCCCGGAGGCCGCCCGTCCCGATTCGCCCGGTGCGCGGTACAGGCGCTCACGGCGTGCGGCGAGCGGTTCTCCTGCCGCGCGGACGCTCCCTGGCGCTCCGTCACTCCGCCCTGGCGGCGACGTGGTGGATGCGGGCGCCGGTGCGGTCGAGGTGGGCCCGGTGGTCCCGGATGTCCAGGGCGAGGGAGCGGTCCAGCCGGGCGGCGTTGAAGTTGATCCCGGGGTGGGCCAGCACCCTGGGGTCGACGACGGGCTCCAGGTCCGGGTGGAAGCTGAACGGCAGGATGGTGCCGCTGGAGCTTCCCGCCAGAGCCTCGGCCTTCTCCGGCGAGGCGAACGAGGCATGGGCCCCGCCGGCCGGCTCCTTGCGCCCGCCCAGGTCGGCCCTGGCGTCGCACCCCCGCCGGGTGAGGTCCCAAGGCCGGATGTTAGCGTGACGAAAATACGCAAAGTAGCCTGATGATCACAGGTGGGCGATGACCTCACGCGAAGAGGGCACACCGGGCACGCCGGGCAATACGGCCTCCGGCGGCCGCCACGGCGTGGTGGTGCAGGCCGGGACCGTCCACGGCGGCATCCACCTCGGCGCCGGGCCGGCGCCCGCCCCCGCCGGTCCGCTCCGGGCGCCCCGGGCGCCCGCCCGCATGGCCGACCGCCTCCGCGAGCTGTCCCTCCTGCGCCGCGAGGCCCACGAGGCGCTCACCACCCGCACGCCCCGCATCGTCGTCCTCACCGGAACCGGCGGCGTGGGCAAGACCGCCGTCGCCGCCCGCTTCCTGGAGACCGACGGGGAGCGCTTCGCCGACGGCCGCCTCACCGCCGACCTGGCCGCATTCGCGCACTCCGGACCCGCCGACCCCGCCGCCGTCCTCGCCCACCTCCTGCGCGCCCTGGGCGTGCGCCCCGAGGAGGTCCCCGCCGACCTCCCCGGCCGGGCCCGCCTCTTCCAGGCCCGCACCGAGGGGCGCAGCATCGCGCTGCTGCTCGACGACGCCGCGAGCGCCGCCCAGGCGGCCGCCCTCCTGCCCGGCGGCGGCGCCCACCTGACCGTCGTCACCACCCGCCTGCACCCGGCCGCGCTGCTCGCGCGAGGCGCCCGCATCACCCGGGTGCGCCCGCTGCCCGCCGACCACGCCGCCGGGCTGCTGCGCGGGCTCGTCGGCGGGGGCTTGGCCGGAGCACCCGGCGCCACCACCGGCGCCTCCACCTGCGGGCGCGCGCCGGCGCCGCTCGGCGGGCCCGGGGAGGCCGAGCGCCTGGCCGAGCTGTGCGGGCACCTGCCGCTGGCGCTGTGCGCGGTCGCCGGGCGCCTGGTCCTGCGGCCCGACCGGCCCGCCGCGCGCATGGTCGAGGAGCTCGAAGGCGAGCGGCGGCGCCTGTCGGCACTGAGCGGCGACGAGGAGGTGTCCGTGCGCTCGGCCCTGGACGTGTCCTACGCCGGACTGGACCCGCCGACGGCCCGCCTGTACCGCCTGCTGGGCCTGCACCCGGGACCGGACGCCTCCCCGGAGGCGGCGGCGCTGCTCACCGGCACCGACCGGTACACCGCCGAGGCCGGGGCCGAACGGCTCGTCGCGGCGAGCCTGCTGCACGAGCACCACGGCCGCTTCGCCTTCCACGACCTGGTGCGGCTGCACGCCCGCGAACGCGCCGAGGCCGAGGAGCCCGAACGCGAGCGCCGGGCCGCGGTGGAGCGGCTGCTGCACGGGTACCTGCGCACCGCCGTCGCCGCCGACACCGCGCTCAACCCCGGCCGCTGGCACGTGGGACCGCTGTACGGGCGCGTCGGCGACCCGTCCCTTCCCGCCTTCCCCGACGCCGGCGCGGCGCTGCACTGGCTGGACGAGGAGCTGCCCACCCTGGAGGAACTGGTGGTGTGGGCCGCCCGCGACGGCCACCCCGCCGAGGCGTGGCAGCTCTGCGAGGCGCTGTGGGACCTGTTCCTGAGGCGCCGCCACCACGACTCGTGGTTCCGCACCCACGAGGCCGGACTGGCCGCCGCCCGCGAGCTGGGCGATCCGGAGGCGCGTGGCCGGATGCACGGCGCCCTGGCCGCCGCCCACGTGAGCCTGCACCGCACCGAGGAGGCCGAGCACCACCACCGGGAGGCGCTGCGCGCCTGGGATGAGGCCGACCACGACCTGGGGCGGGCGGCGGCCATGGAGGGGCTCGGCGTGGTGGAGCTGGCCCGGGACGCCCCCGGCGAGGCCGTGCCCCACTTCGAGGGCGCGCTCACCGTGCACACCTCGCTGGGCAGGGAGCGCGGGATCGCCCTGATGCGGCGCCGCCTGGGCGAGGCCCTGCGCGACGCCGGGCGGCCGGAGGAGGCCGTCGGGCACTTCACCTGGGCGCTGGGCCACTTCACCGAGGCGGGCGACCACTACCTGCGCACGCGCGTGCTGGTGGGGCTGGCCACGGTCCACATCAAGACCGGCGACTTCGACGAGGCCGAGCGGGTGCTGGACGCGGCGCTCGACGCGGCAGGGCAGGCCCGGGCCGAGATGGAGGCGGCCCGGGTGCACGCCCTCAGAGGAGGGCTGGAGGATCTGCGCGGCCGGCGGGGACCGGCGGTGCGGCACCTGAGGGAAGCACTGACCATCTATAGGCGGCTCGGGGCCGTGGAGGCCGAAGGGGTCGAGCAGCGCCTGGCCGGGCTCGAACGCCGGGGCCCAGACGGGACAGAGGGGGCCGGGCAGGAGGACGGGGACGGGGAACGGTCTGGGCCCGGGGGAGCAGCGGGCGGAACACCCATGTAGGAGGTCCGCCACCCGGCGGCACCGCCCAGCCCGGCGATTCGGGGGCGAGGCCCGAGGCGAGCCAGGTGTGCAGCAGGGAGAGCAGGGGAGCGGCCTCGCCCAGGCGGAGGCGGCCCTCGATGCGCACGGGCGGGCGCCCGCGCAGCGCCACGTTCCAGCCGCCGTCCGCGGGGGCGGCGGCCACGGCGGCCCCGGGCCACCGCTCGAGCACGTCACCGGGCTCGGGCGCGCCGACCCGTCCCGTCCCCTCGATGAAGGTGAGCACGTCGCCCGTGCCCAGGGGGAGGCCGGGGCCGAACCGGCCGGCGTGCACCCACACGTGGTCGTCGACGAACGGGACCGGTCGCGGGGCGGACGCCGCCGGGGCGGGCAGCAGCACGCCGCGCACCCGGCGCATCTCGACCGCGTCCGGGCCCTCCGCCGCCCGCCGCCCGCTCACCGCAGGCCCCCGGGCGGGTGCGGGCCGTCCAGCGGCGGCATCGGCACCGGCAGCGGCGGCGGCGCTGTCGGCGGCGGGCAGTCGGGTTCGTCCAGGCCCAGCAGCCGGTACATGGCGGTGCGCAACCGGGCCGCCGCCCGGCCGGGCACGGAGGTGAGCTGGGAGGCGTACCACCCGCCGCGCTCGGGGGCGTGGGCGTCGAGCGCCGCCCGCACCTGCGGCAGGAGCGGGCGCTCCGGGTCCAGGCGCGGGGCCGCGCACCCGAGCAGGTCGGTGTGCGAGCCGGGGAGCACCTCGTCCTCGGTGTAGGAGGCCACCAGGACGGGGCGGCCCTGCGCGGCGGCGTAGTAGGTGACGGAGCCGTAGTCGCCCACGACCGCGTCGGCGGCGATCACGGCGGCCTGCCAGCCCTGCTCGGGCGGCAGGAGCACCATGCCGCGCCGCTGGGCCCCCGACAGCCAGGAGCGCACCTGCCGGCGCCCGTGCCAGGCGAAGACGGCGGGGTGGGTGACGGCGGCGGTGCGCACCCCGGCCGCGGCCGCCTCGGCGGCCAGCCGCTCGGGCAGGCGCGGGTGGGTGCCGAGCAGGGAGTGCGGGCCGTGCGTGGACGACAGCACGACCAGCAGGTCCCCGGGTGAGGCCCCCAGGGCGCGCCGGTAGCCCTCGCGCAGGGGGCGCCCGGCGGTGAGGCGGTCGTGGCAGGGGTCGCCGACGACGCGCACGACGTCGGCCGCGGCCGGGGCCGCGGAGGCGAACAGGTTCCGCAGGCGCTCGTGGGCGACCCCGAGGACGCTGGGCAGGACGCGGCCGTGGGTGATCAGGCCCCCGGCGGGGGAGCCGCTGGCGGGGCGGGGCGCGGCGGGGCCGTGGCCGCCGGCGCGGGGCATCAGGCGGCCGGGGCCCGAGCCGTGCGGGAGGGCGAGGACGGGGGCGGCGACGTCCTGGAGTCCGCCGAGGTTGGCGGACAGCGCCAGGTCGAAGCGGTGCTTGCGGACCTCGTCCCAGGGCACGGCGATGCCGTCGAGGCGCCGGACGTGCTCGGCGCCGGTCGCGGCGAAGGGGGAGGTCGGCGGGCAGGTGTAGAAGACCTGGACCCGGTGGTCGGTCTCGATCAGGGGCAGGACGTCGGCCAGGCGGTTCCCGGCGGTGGCGTGGTGCACGAGGACGAGGACGGAGCGCTGGGGCGACCAGGTGGCGCGGTCGGCCTGGTTGATCAGGAAGGGGCCGTCGGCGGCGTACGGTCCGGGAGCAGGGGCCGGAGAGGGGAGCGTCATGGGGCCTCCGAGCTTCTCTGCAGATCCGATGACCGCACCAGCATGCGGGGGCGCCCTTGACGCGGCGCCTGCAGAGCGCCGGGGGAGGACCTTGCAGGTGCCCTGCAAGGAGGTGGACGGCCCCGTGTAAGGGCAGGTGGAGGGGCTTGCACCCTGTCCCGATCCGGCCACGGGGAGGGGTGGCGGCAGCGCCCGCAACTCCCGACCCACTTCCGGGTCGACGAGAACCCCTGTGACCCGCCGTGCGCGTTTTCCGCCCCTCCGCACATGTGTGCTAGCCTTCCGCGTCCGATTCGCGCACTGGGTGGGGGCCCATCCCTTGTGTCCTCGCCCGCTCTCGCCCCGAACCGGGTTCGGACGCCCCACCCTTCCCTGAATCCGCGGAGATCTGGGCGCGAAGTCCTGCTGAACTCTCGGTCAGAGCGGCTGACGGCCGTCCTCCCGGGGCGCAGGATGAACGTGTGCCTTCTCCGACTTCGGCTCGCATTACCGGCCCACAGCAGGCTGTCGCCCGACCCGAGGCCCCACCCCTGTACCGCCCAGTAATCGACCTCGAAAGCGGAGTCGTCCTGGCCGTGGAGGCGGAGGCCGCCGCGGCGCCGGCGCCGCACGACGACTCCGCCGCCCACGCCGAGCGGCTCATCCGGCTCGCGCGCCGGGTCGCCTCCGACGAGGCACTGCTGCCGCTGATCCTGCCCGTGCCCGCGGCCGCCGCCGCGGCCTCGCCCGACGTGACCGGCCAGCTCGAACTGGTGCTGCGGCGCACCGGCCGCCGCCCGCGCGACATCACCGTCATGCTCGGCCCCGACCTGGCCGAGCTGCCCCGCACCGCCGCGGTGCGGGCCGCCGCGCACGTGCGCGACTCCGGGTTCCGCTGCGCCTTCGCCACCGCCGCCGTCCCGGTGGACGTCATCCTGGACCAGGCCCCCTTCCTGATGCGCCTGCCGCGCAACCTGGTCGCCGGGCTGCCGGGCGACGAGCGCAGCGCGGCCGTGGTCGAGGGCATGGCGCGCATCGCCCGCAGCGCCGGGGTGTACCCGGTGGCGCCGGGCATCTCCTCGGTCGACCAGCTCGCGGCGCTGCGCGATGCCGGAGTCCGACTGGGGCATGGGCCCCTGTTCGCAGATGACGACTGGACCCCCGGTGCCAGGGTGCGCCCGCTGCCCGAGATCCCCCCGGCCCAGGGCGGCGGGCAGGAGGGGCCGCCGGTGTCGACCTTCATCGGGCCTCCCGTCGCCCTCGAGCAGGACGCGACCGCGGCGGAGGTACTGGACGCCTTCACCAATGACCCGGTGCTCAACTCGATCATCCTGCTGGACCACCGCGAGCGCCCGGTCGCCCTGCTGGACCGCTCGCGCTTCCTGCTGTCGGTCTCGGGGCCCTACGGGCACGCGCTGCACGCCGCCCGGCCCGCGCGGCGGCTGGCCGACCCGCCCAAGACGGTGCCGCTGCACACCACCGCCATGGAGGCGCTGCGCGCCGCGGGCGCCTCGGGAGAGCGCGTGCACGACGACCTGGTGGCGGTGAACGCCTTCGGTCAGGCGGTGGGCGTGGTGGCGGTGGGCGACGTGATCGCCGCACTGTCCCGAGGCTGAGGGGCGGGGGAGGGCACACTCGGCCAGGGGCCGGACAGGTGCCGCCCTACAGTACGAGTCCGCCCCGCCGTACCCGGCGGACGAGCCCCTGGCGGTGTGAGGGGCCGGTGGGGCGGTCCCGGTCGGCGGCGGTCGTTCGAAACGCTCCCGATGTGAACAATGTCGATTTTCGAGATATTTGTTCGCTGCGTGCCGTAATGGGAGTGATCTTGCTGGTGGGTCCCCATTAAGGGGGGTTTTCAAGCGGTGAATAGATGGCGATTTCCCGCATGTTAGCCATGGGGTGGATGGTGCCCGCGAAAGGCGCTAGTCTTCGTGTGGCGCAAAGCTTACGTATGCGCTGTTGGCCGGTGAAGGCCTCTTATGCGTAAATTACTCAGGTTAGAAAGGCATGCCAATGAAGGCTGGCCTGACCACGTACGCGGTCCTCACCTGCGCCCTGTTCGGGGTGCTCGGCGTGTGGCTGTACAGCTTCCCCTCCGACGAGCGGCCGGGCGGGCCCGCCGTCGAGCGGCACCTGGGAGAAGTCTGAAGGACCGCGCAGTGACGGCTCCCCTCCTCTGGAGGGGAGCCGTCACTCGCGTTCAGGGCCCGCGGCGGACGGCAATGCACTGGACCGGCCCGGGTGGGGCGGGTATAGGTTGCCGATGCCCGCGGCCCCATGGCGTGTCGGGCGCACCTTTCGCAACGTTCGCGAGGAGACCACCACATGACCACGCTGGGAAGCTCCGGCCTGGAGATCCACCCCGTCGTCCTGGGCGGCAACACCTTCGGGTGGACCAGCGACGAGAGCGAGTCCCACCGCGTCCTGGACGCGTTCCTGGACGCCGGCGGCACCCTCGTCGACACCGCCGACTCCTACTCCGCCTGGGTGGAGGGGAACCACGGCGGGGAGTCCGAGCACGTCATCGGTTCCTGGCTGGCCGGTCGCGGCCGCCGGGACGACGTGCTGATCGCGACGAAGGCCAGTCAGCACCCCGAGTTCCGCGGCCTTTCCGCATCCAATGTCAAGGCCGCCGCCGAGGCCTCGCTCAAGCGCCTCGGAACCGACCGCATCGACATCTACTACGCGCATTTCGATGACGCCGACACCCCGCTGGAGGACACCGTCGGCGCCTTCGACGCTCTGGTGAGGGAGGGCAAGGTCCGCTACGTCGGCGTCTCCAACTACGGCCCGGACCGCCTGCGCCGCTGGCTGGAGATCGCCGAGGACACCGGGGCCGCCCCGCCGGTGGCCCTGCAGCCGCACTACAGCCTGGTCCACCGGAGGACCGTAGAGCCCGAGCTGCGCGGCATCGCGGTCGACGCGGGCATGGGGATACTGCCCTACTGGGCGCTGGCGGCCGGGTTCCTGACCGGCAAGTACCGCACCGAAGCCGACCTGAAGGGGAGGGCCCGCGCCGGTTCGGTCGGCCGGCACATGGGGCCTGACGGCCTGGCGGTCGTCGACCGGCTCGTCGAGGTCGCCGACGCCCACGGCGTCGCCCCGGCCACGGTCGCGCTGGCGTGGGTCCTGGGGCGCCCGGGGATGGCGGGCGTGCTCGCCAGTGCCCGCACCGCCGAGCAGCTGCCCGCCCTCATGGACGCGGCGCGGGTGTCCCTGGGCGAGCAGGAGATGGACGCCCTCACCCGGGCCTCCGACGCCGTGGGGGAGTGATCCCGCGCCGGGGACAGCCGGGCGGACGCCCGCCGGAGGACGCCCGCTCGGGGGCGAACTGCATTCCCCGGTGTTTTCGAATAGGTCTGCAGAGATCCGTCCGCCGGTCATCGGGATTTCATCGCATTTCCGGTGACGGTGCGCCCGGTGTTGATTCTGATCGGCGGTGCTTTTTTGGCCGCGGAGCGGAGGCTGCTGGGGTTTTCGCTGGTGGGGCCGGGGGAGAAAATGCTGTCCTCTTGCGGACAGCGCCCCGTCCTGCCGTTTCTGGATCGCTGATTCAAAGGGCCCATTGCATGGCGCGTGCGGGCGTATATGAATGCGGTGGGCGGCGTCGTTTCCGAGCGACCGGAGGAATCATGGCACTGATTCAGCAGGGCGAGTACCTCATCAGGTGCGCCGCGAACGACCTGTACATCGACCTCAGCGGCGGCAGCCCCGACCCGGAGACGCCGATCATCGGCTGGCACCTGCACAAGGGCACCAACCAGCGCTGGGACGTGCAGCAGAAGAGCCTCAACGTGTTCACGATCCGCAGCATGGTGGGCGAGGCGTTCTTCGGGCTGAGCAGCCTGAAGGTCTTCCCGCCGCTCATCGCGGCCCAGCCCTTCCCCGAGCCGTGGTCGATCGAGCCGGTGGGCGAGGGCAAGTACCGGATCCACTTCCTCTACATGGACGCCGTGGTCACCCTGCCCGAGGAGCGGGAGGGCACCCAGTTCGTCCTGCAGCCGTGGCGCGGAGAGAACCGCCAGATGTTCATCTTCGAGAACGCCTGATACCCGGCTGCGGCCGATGAGGCGGGTGCCCGTTCCCGGCGCCGTCGGGGGGCGGGCACCCGCGCAGTGAGGCGCGGCCGCCTTCACGGAGGATCCGTCCCGCCTGCCAGCCCCGACTCCCTCCCCGCGCGGTAGCCGCGGGCGTACGGGTCGGGAGCGGGGTCGTGCGGGATCCCCATCCTCTCGAGCGCCGCGGCGGCACGTTCGCGGTCGCCCGGCGTGCGGGCGGTCCTCAGCGCCTGCCGGTACCGGTTCTCGGCCTCATCCTCTGCACGCAGTTCCAAGTGGGCGTCTCCCTGGGCGATGAGGATGCGGGTCACATCGCCGGGGGCGTCCGCCGCGAGCATGGTGCCCAGCGCCTGGGAGAGGTAGTCCAGCGCCCCCAGCGGATCGCCGAGCGTGGTGGCCGTCGCGCCCAGGTTGGCCAGGACATCCACCTCGGTCTCGACGTCGCCGACGGCGCGGGCGGTGCGCAGGGCGCTCCGGAAGAGGCGGCGCGCCTGGCGGTGCTCGCCCGCATCCGCCTCGATCTCGCCCAGGTTGTCCACCATCCGCCCCTCCCACCGGCTCGAGTGGATCTCTCGCGCCAAGCGCAGGGCCTCCTCGGCCTCGCGGCGGGCTTCCATCAGGCGGCCGCCGCGCCGCAGGGCACGCGCGACGTTCCCCCGTGCCTGGGTCTGGCCCACCAGATCCCCCAGCTCCTCGAAAAGGCCCAGTGCCTCATACAGCCGCCCCACCGCCATGCCCGCCTCGCCCATGTCGCTATGACAGACGGCGGTCGCGTTGAGCACCTCGGCGACGGTGGGCCGGTGTCCGGTGCGCCGGGCGGCCGCCAGCGCCTCCATCTGCAGGTCGAGCGCGGCCTCGGGACGGCGCAGCAGGGTCAGCCACCACCCGCGCAGGCACAGTGCGCGGGCCAGGGCCGCACCGTCGTCGCAGGCCCGCGCCAGGCCGGCGGCCTCCTCGGCTGAGACGCGCGCCTCCTCCAGCGCCCCTGCCCGGAGAAGGACAGCAGCCAGCTCGTTCGATGCCAGTGCGGCGCCCGGTCCGTCCCCCCGCTCGCGGAAGGTCTGGGCCGCTCCTTGGAAGGCCGCCGCTTCGCGGTCCGGCATGCCCGAGCCGGACAGGAAGCCCGCCAGGCGCAGGGCCAGCTCCGCCCTGTGCCAGGCGAACGACTCGCCCTGCGACGCCGGGTGGGCACCCTCGGAGCCCGGGAGCAGGCCGAGCAGGGTCCCCCGCTCGGTCGCGAACCACGCGTCGGCCTCCTCCGGCCCCGCGAACCCCGGCGCCTCCACCGGCGCCCCCGGGCGGGCCGGGCGGCGGTGGCGGTGCGGGAAGCGCGCCCGGTCGGCGGCGTCGGCCGCCGCCAGCCACTGGTCGAACACGCGCGAGAGCACCGCGTGCTCCTCCAGCGCCCCCAGCTCCTCCTTGGCCGTGCGCCGGGCGAAGTCCGCCGTCAGGGCGTGCAGCCGCCAGCGCCCCGGCGGCCCCGGCTCCTCCACCAGTGAGCGCTCCGACAGCAGTTCGAGGACCGGCTCGGCCTCCCGCGCCGTCGCGCCGATCGCCGCCGCGGCGGCGTGGGTGCCGAACGCGGTGGACGGAAGCAGGCCGAGCCGGACGAACGCGGCGCGCGCGGGCGGCGGCAGCCCCTGCGCGCTCGCCCCCAGGGCCGCCGCCACCGGGCCGGTGAACCGGGGCGCCGCCTCGTCGAGCCGCTCGACCAGGTGCGCCAGCGGCCACGACGGGTGCGCGTGCCGCCACCAGGACGCCAGCAGCCGCAGCGGGTGCGGCAGCCGGTCCATCCGCCGCGCCAGCGCCGACAGCCCCGGCCCGTCGGCGCGCGGGTCGCACCCGGTGATCGCGGCCACCAGCCCCACGGCCTCCTCGGGGGCGGGCGCCACCAGCCGCAGCGCGCGCGAGCCCTCCAGCGACGCCATGCGGGTGCGCGAGGTCACCAGGGCGGCGCTGTGCCGCCCTCCGGGCAGCAGCGGGCGCACCTGCTCGGGCCCGGCGGCGTCGTCGAGCACGACCAGCAGCCGCAGCGGCGCGGTCAGGGTGCGCCACAGCCGGGCCCGCCCCTCGGTGCCCTCGGGGAGGTCGGCGGCGGGCACGCCGAGCTGCCCGAGCATCTCGTGCAGCGCATCGGCGGGGTCCCGCGGCGGCCGGTCGGTGCCCGAGCCGTGCAGGTCGACCAGGAGCCGCCCGTCGGGGAACTCGGGGCGAAGGCCGTGCGCGGCCCGGCACACCAGGGCGGTCTTGCCCACCCCGGGCATGCCCGCCACGACCACGGCCGCCGCGCCCGCGCGCAGGTCGGCGCCGATGCGCTCCAGCTCGGCCGCGCGGCCGTGGAAGTCGTGCAGGTCCCGGGGAAGAGTGTCCGGGGGAGGGGCGGGCGGCGGCCCGCCGGAGGGCGGGGCCGCGGCATGCGCCCCGGTCGGCGGCGCCGCGGGCGCCTCCCGGCCGCCCCCGCGGCCCTCGGCCTCCCGCAGCAGGTTCCGCAGCGCCGGCCCCGGCCCGACCCCCTGCTCCCGCAGGTGATCGGCCAGGCGGCGGCACACCCCCGCCGCCTCTGCGCGGTGCCCGGCCCGCAGCAGAGCAGTGGCCAGGTTGAGGCCGACGGGTTCGCTGCCGGGGTGGAGGTCGGCCTCGGCGTGCAGCGCGTCGAGCAGGTCGCGCGGGTCGCGGCCGCTCTCCAGCAGCAGCCGCCCGTGGTCGGCGGCGGCGTCGCGGCGCGCCAGCGCCATGGCGGCGCGGCGCCGGGCCGCCCAGTCGCCCGAGAGGCCGGTGAGGGGCGTGCCCCGCCACAGCCCCAGCGCCTCTTCCAGAAGCTCCAGGGCCGTATCCCGCTCACCGGCCCGCTCGCGGGCCCGGGCCGCGCGGCACAGCCCCTGGAACCGGTGCCAGTCGACGGCGTCGGGGCCCAGGTCCAGGCGGTAGTGGCCGCCTTCACACACCAGGGCGGAGCGGTCGGCCCCGGCGGCCTCCAGGTGGCGGCGCGTGCGGGAAATGTAGCTGTCGAGGGTGGAGAGGGCGCCGAGCCCGCCATTCCAAACGAGGTCGACGATCGATTCTCTAGAGAGCGGCCGCCCTTCTTGCAATGCCAGCAGGACGGCGATTTCGCGTTGTTTTCCCGACCCCAGGGGGAAGTCGCGCCCATCGCGCACCAGCCGGACCGGGCCCAGGACTTTCAGCTCCACCCTGCCTCCTTCGGGTGCTGCTCCCCGGGATCGTGAGTGTGCCCCGAAAGCGGGACGGGAGAACCGGCCGAAATCTGCCACCTGGGATTACCGCGGCCCCGGCGGCGGCATTACGGGCATTGACCTGCGGCCCGGCGTCGCGGGCGCGCCGGAGTCGGCCACGGCGGGGTACACGAACGCATCCCCGGGGGAATACCGCGCCGGCGGCCCCGCCCGGGAATAAGGCATCTGCAATTGCAGGTGAATGCGAATATGCGCGGGCATCGGCCGCGCGCATTCGCCGGACACGCCGGTCCCCTGACACGGGTCCGACGCCGGGTGGGGCAGGCTTGGGGGCGTGAGAACGGCAGCCGATCGCCCGGACCGGGGCGCAGACGACGTACTGGGACCCATTCCGCCGGCCGCGCGGCGCCCCACCGACCTGCTGGTGGGCGCCGCCGGGGTGGTGATGGTGGCGGCGGTGCTCGGGCTGGTCTCCCTGGCCGGCGACGGGCAGGGCACCGCCCCCGACGAGCTGCGCGCCCTGCTGCCGCCCTCGCTGCTGGCCCTGGTGGCCGCCGCCGCGAACATCGGGGTGCTGGTGCTGGCAGCCGTGGTCGCCGTGGAGCGGCTGATCCGCCGCGCCGGGCGCGACGTGGTGCGCGGCCTGGCCGCCGCCGCGTTCTCCTACGGCGCCGCCGAGGCGGTCAACGCCGCCGTGCTGGCCCTGTCCGGGCCCGCCGGGCCGCCCGAGGCGCTGTCGGCCGGGGCGCACACGGGCCTGCTCGGCGGCCCCGCCCACGCCTACCTGGCCGCCGCCATGGCCTACACCGGTGCGGTGGGCCGGGTGCGCCTGGCGCGGGTGCGCGGCGCGCTGTGGGCCGGGATCGCCGTCACCGCCGCCGCCGTGCTGCTGGCCGGGGTGGCCACGGTCCCCGCGCTGGCCCTGACCGCGCTGCTGGGCGCCACCGGCGCGGCCCTGGCCGGGTTCGCCGTGGGGGCCGCGCGCCCGGAGTCGCTGACCGGGCCGATGGTGGAGGAGCTGCGGCGCTTCGGCCTGGAGCCGCTCACCCTGGCCCCCGCCGGGACCGACGGGGAGGGCAACCGGCGCTTCACCGCCGACACCCCCGCCCGGCGCCTCGACCTGGTGCTGATGCGCGCCGACGACACCGCCCAGGCCCTCAGGCGGCTGGGCGGGATGGTGCTGCTGCGCGGCCCGGTGGCCCCGCCGGTGCGCCTGGGCCTGGCCCGCCGCCTGGAGCACGCCGCGGTGATGGGGTGGGCGGCCCGCGAGGCCGGGGCGTGCGCGCCCGACGTGCTGGGCATCGGCGACCTGGGCGCAGGGTCGGCGGTGCTGATCCGCGAGTACGCCCCCGTGCGCACCCTGGACGAGGTGCCCGACGAGGAGCTGACCGACGCGGCCCTGGAAGGGGTGTGGCGGGAGCTGGCGCTGCTGCAGCGCAACCGCATCGCCCACGGGGCCATCGACGGGGACACCGTGGGGTGGCGGACCGGCGGTCGCCCCGCCTTCACCGGCCTGAGCGGGGGAGCGGTGGCCGCCGCGCCGCTGAAGACCTCCCTGGACACCGCCGCGCTGCTGACCGTGCTGGCGCTGCGCACCGGCGCCGAGCGGTCGGTGCGGGCGGCGGTGGCGGTGCTGGGCCTGGAGGCGGTCGCGGCGGCCCTCCCGCTGCTGCAGCCCGCCGGCATGCCGCACGGCCTGCGAAGACGCCTGCGCGACCACCCCGGGGTGCTCGGTGAGCTGCGCTCGCGCATCACCGGGCTCGCCCCCGAGGCCCCGGCCCGCCCGGCCCGGCTGGAGCGGATGCGCCCGCGCACCGTGGTCAGCGTCGGCGCGGCCACCGTGGTGGGCCTGGTCCTGGCCAACCAGCTCGCCGGGGTCGACCTGACCACCGTCACCGCGGCCGACGCGGGGTGGGCGGCGGCGGCCTTCGCCGCCGCGACCTCCTGCATGCTCGCCGCCGCCCTGGCGCTCATGGGCTTCGTCCCGATCCGGCTGAACCTGTGGACCACCGTGCTGGTGCAGTACGCCGGGTCGTTCATCCGCATCGCCGCCCCCGCGGGGCTGGGGTCGCTGGCGATCAACACCCGCTACATCACCTGCCGGGGCGCCTCGGCGGGGCTGGCGATCTCGGCCGTGGGCCTGTCCCAGGCGGTCGGCCTGCTCACGCACGTGCCGCTGCTGCTGATCAGCGCCTACCTCACGGGCACCGGCACCAACCGGTTCACCGACTTCTCCCCGTCTCCGACGCTGGTCGGCGTGGTGCTGGTGCTGGCCGCCGGGGTGGCGGCGGTGCTGCTGGTCCCGCGGCTGCGCGGGCTGGTCATGGAGCGGGTGCGGCCCTATTTCCAAGGCGTCGTGCCGCAGCTGCTCGACCTGCTGCAGCGGCCCCGGCGGCTGGCCATGGGGGTGGGCGGCACCCTGATGCTGACGGCGGGGTTCGTGCTGAGCCTGTACTTCTCCGTGCTGGCCTTCGGCGGGCAGGCCGACCTGGCGGCGGTGGCGGTGGTGTTCCTGGCCGGCAACGCGGTGGGCTCGGCCGCCCCGACCCCCGGCGGCCTGGGCGCGGTGGAGGCGGCCCTGCTGACCGGCCTGTCGACGGTGGCGGGCCTGCCGGTGGCCGTCGGGCTGCCCGCGGTGCTGCTGTTCCGGGTGCTGACCTTCTGGTTCCCGGTCCTGCCCGGGTGGGGGGCCTTCCACCTGCTGCAGAAGTGGAAGGCGATCTGAGGCGACGCCCCGGCGGAGCCGCGTGTCGCACCTTCCTCCTACGCTCCGTGCCCATGACAGAACTCCTCCTCTCCAGTCGGATCCCCTCCGGGGTGATCGACGACTTCGACCTCGTCACCGTCGACGGCCGCCTCCTGCTGTGCGCGGGCGACGGAAGCGGGGGGTGCACATGGGACCCGGCCGCGGACCGGTGGACGGAACACCGGTTGGACCTGCCCTACCGCCCCGAGGACTTCCGCGCGATGACCGGGCACCTTCCCGCCGAGGACGACGACGGGTACCGGCTCTACTCCGTCTGCGCGGCGGTGGTGGACGGCAGGATCGTGATCGGCGGGGGCAACTACGAGGAGCCCTTCGCGCAGTGGGACCTGGCCACCGGCGCGGTCCGCGCGCACGCGAGGAACGACGACGGCGGGACGGGGAAGACGATGACCGTGCGGCTGGACGGCCGGCCGCACTTCATCGCCTGCGGCGCCTCCGCGCACATGTGGGATGTGGAGCGTCCGGACGCCGAGCCGGTCCCACTCCCCGGATCCCGGGACACCGTCTCGGGGATCGCGGCCGGAACAGTGGACGGCCGCCCGAGCGTGGTCATCGGCGACTGGGACGGCGACGTGCTGGTGTGGGACGTCGAGACCCGGAGCGTCTTCACCGACTTCAGGTGCCCCGTCCCCGTGCGGGACCTCGGTCTGGCGACGCTGGACGGCCGGACGCGGATCGTGGTCGCGGGAGAGGACCGGCTGGTCCTGGGCGACCCCGACACCGGGGAGTGGGAGTGGGACGGGCCGGTCGACAGGGGGTCGATCGGGTTCGGCGAGGAGGACGAAGAGGCGGAGGACCCCATCACCCGCATGGACGTCGGCGTCGCGAACGGCCGCCCGGTGGCGGTGACCGGTTCGGGGGAGGGCCGGGTGTGCGTGTGGTCGCTGGATGAGCGGCGGCTCCTCAACGGGCCGCTCACCCCCGGGCACAAGGGCGAGGTCAACGCCTTCCGTATCGCTGACCTGGACGGGCGCACGGTCGCCGTCTCGGCGGGGCATGACCGCCGTGTGCTCGTGTGGGACCTTGAGGGGGAGTGACGCCGATCACTGGAGAAACTCAGTGCCGGGCTCTCCTGAGAGGTGACAGGGGCGGCGTTCAAGCGCGCTTGGAGCGGAGGCGCGATGAGTTTCGCCAGCGCTTCGCGAACCCCATGGCATAGATCTACGGTATAAAGCCGGGGGTGATGAGATCACATCCCTCCGAACACAGCGGAGCGGCTCCGCCGCACCGACCACCCTCCACCTCGCCCCCGCAAAGCACAGTGGACGCCATGCCCATGGCGTCCACTGGGTGCTGCTCTCGGCACAACGGCGGCGCCGACGGTGGGCCCACACGGGGGTGGGCGTCACCGTCGGCGTCCATGGGGCGGTGTTCCGCCGGTCATCCGGGGCTGCCGCCGGCCCGGGGCGAGGTCAGGGCAGGGGGATGAGCCCTCGCCGGTAGGCCGCGGCCTGGCGGCGCGGCACCAGGGCGGTGCGGCCGCTGACGGTGACCTCGATCAGGTCCGGCACGGAGGCCCGCCACTGCGAGCGGCGCTTGCGGGTGTTGGAGCGGGACATCTTGCGCTTGGGCACGGCCATGGGAAGCGGTCGGCCTTTCGTGTCGTGTGGGCCCCGCCGGTCGGCGCCGGTCGGCCCGGCGGCGGGGCGGGGCGGTCGGATGCGGTACGGGCGGTACGGCCCGTGTCAGGAGCGGCCGTAGCGCTGCTTGAAGCGCTCGACCCGCCCGGCGGTGTCGACCACGCGCCCCTTGCCGGTGTAGAAGGGGTGGCTCGCGCTGGAGATCTCCACGTCGACCACCGGGTAGGTGTTGCCGTCCTCCCAGGTGACGACCTGGTCGGAGGTGATGGTCGAGCGGGTCAGGAAGGCCATGTCCCCCGCCTTGTCGCGGAAGACGACGGGCCGGTACTCGGGGTGGATTCCGGGTTTCACTGGTGTGCCTCTCTCGTCGGTGCGGCGCCGCGGGGCGCCGGGGCTCTTCGGGGCGCTGGGAGTCCGGGGCCGCTCAGCGGTCCTCGCGGAACTCGGTGTGCCGCCGGGCGACCGGGTCGTACTTGCGCAGGACGAGGCGGTCGGGCGTGTTGCGGCGGTTCTTGCGGGTGACGTAGGTGTAGCCGGTCCCGGCCGTCGAGCGGAGCTTGACGATGGGGCGGGCGTCGCTGCGCGCCATGGCGGACCTCCTCGGATCGGGTGCGCTCCTAATAAGCGAATGATAACCGTTTTCATTCCCGGTGGTGGCCACGGCCCATGTCGGCGGCCCGCCCGGGCGGTGCGGCTTCTGCGCCCCCGCGCGGTGATGGGAGGATCGGGGGTGCGCGAGGGCATGGGCCCGCTGGAGCAGGAAGGTGGGGGGCGTGGCCGCAGACAAGACCGCCGAGCAGGCCTGGGAGTCGCTGGCACGGGCGCACGTGGCGCTCATGCGGCGCTTTCAGGCCGACTTCCGCGGCGCGGAGGTCAGCATGCGCGAGTACGACGTGCTGCTGACCCTGGCCCGCTGCCCGTACGGCGGGGCGCGGCTGTGCGAGCTGAACGACAGGGTGCTGCTGGACCAGTCCTCCATCAGCCGCCTGGTGGAGCGCATGGACGGCGACGGGCTGGTCGAGCGCGGCCCCGACCCCGAGGACCGGCGCGGCACCCGGGTGCGGCTGACCGACCGGGGCCGGGCGGTGCTGCGCAGCATCGGCCCGAGGCACGCCGCCGCGATCGCCGAGTCCCTGGGCGGCGCGCTGACCAAGGAGGAGCTGGTCACGCTGCGCGGCCTGGCCGACAAGCTCCTGCAGGGCCAGGCGGAGGGGTAGGGGGTACCCGGCGTCGGCCGGGATCCGTCCGGGAACTCCGTGGTACGCCGGAGAAGCCGGGGGTGCGGGCGGGAACCGGTTTCCGGTGCGTCGCGTCACATGCGCGGGGCGACCCCGGGCCGCGGACGGCCCGCCCCCTCTCCCCGGACCGACTCCCCGACTCCGAACCCTCCTGGAGCACCCGATGAACGACCGACTCGCCGAACTGGACGGCAGCGAGGTCCTCGGCGACCTCTACGGCCAACTCGCCACCCCTGTCGCCCTGGCCGACGGAACCTTCGACGAGATCGTCGAGGACGTCATCGACGGGAGTCTGATGATCGACCTGCCCATCGAGGTGAAGGCGGGCGAGTACGAGGAGCTGGAAGGGGTCGGCAAGGACGACCTGCGGGCCTGGCTCGTTGAGCTGCTCACCCGGGAGTTCGCCGCCCACCTGGCGTGGCAGGAGGGCCTGGAGGGCGAGAGCGACGGCGACCGCCTGACCCGCGCGTTCGACGAACTCAACGAGCGGGCGATCGTCGCGCGCGAGGACTTCTCGTGCTGCCGGCGGTGCGGCCTCGGCGAGATCCGCGACGAGGACCACGACGGCGAGGGGGAGGCGCGGGGCTACGTCTTCTACCACCAGCAGGACACCAGGCGGCGCCCGCTGTACCTGGCCTACGACACCCCCGACGGCACGGACGAGTCGATGACGGCGCTCGGCGACGAGGTGGTCGCCGTGCTCACCGAACAGGGCCTGACCGTGGAGTGGGACCGCGATCCGGATGTGCGCATCGCAGTGGACATGGAGGTGCGCAAGGTCCGCAGCGGCGAGCTGGCCCGCTACCCCGGCGACGGCGCCGACGCCGCGTAGAAGGCGTACGGACAGGCGGGTGTGCTCGGCGTTGATCTCGGGAGAAACGACGCTTCCGGGCCGCTTGTAGGGGCGCTTTCCCCGAGATCAACGAGGGAGCGGCGGTGCGGCCGTGCCCGGCGGTCCTCTGTGCGGGTTACCCGACCGCCCCCGCCTCCTCGTCCTCCCTGCGCAGGAACTCGGCGGTGAAGGACCCCTCCGCTCGCGCGAGTGCGGCGGGTGGGCCCTCGAACACCACGCGGCCCCCGTGGCGGCCGCCCCCGGGGCCCATATCGATCACGTGGTCCGCGCGGCGCACCAGGTCCAGGTCGTGTTCGACCACCACGACGGTGTTGCCCGCGTCCACCAGCCGGTCCAGCAGGGCGGCCAGGCCGTCCACGTCGGCCGGGTGCAGCCCGGCGGTGGGCTCGTCGAACACGTACAGCGCCCCCGACTCGCCCAGGTGCCGGGCCAGCTTGAGCCGCTGGCGCTCGCCCCCGGACAGGGTCGCCAGCTCCCGGCCCAGCGTCAGGTGGTCCAGCCCGACCTCCTCCAGCTTCGCCAGGCGGCGCCGCACGCCCGTGTCGTCCAGGAGCGGCGCCGCCTCGGCCGCAGTGGCGCCGAGCATCTGCGCGACGGTGCGCCCGGCGAGCCGGTGCTCCAGCGCCTCGGGGCGGAACCGCAGGCCGCCGCACGCCTCGCACACCGAGACCACCGGGTCCATGAACGCCAGGTCCGTGCTGACGGTGCCGCGCCCCTTGCAGCGGGGGCAGGCGCCCGCCGAGTTGGCGCTGAACAGGGCGGGGTCGGCCCCCGAGGCGTCGGCGAACAGGCGCCGGATGCGGTCCATCACCCGCAGGTGGGTGGCCACGGTGGCGCGGGGCGAGGCGGGGATGGGGGACTGGTCCACGACCACCGCTTCGGGGTGGAGCCGGGCCAGCTCGCGCACCAGCGACGACTTGCCCGACCCGGCCACGCCGGTGACGGCGGTCAGCACCCCGGCGGGCAGGTCGGTGCTCACCCCGTCCAGGTTGTTCAGGCGCGCGTCCTCGATGGGGTAGGCGCCCGCGGGGGTGCGCACGTCGCGCTTGAGCGGGGCGGGCGCGCGCAGCGCCTTGCCGGTGGCGGTGGGGGCGTCCTCCAGCTCCGCGGGCGGTCCGGCGAACACCACGCGCCCGCCTGAGGCCCCGGCGCCGGGGCCCATGTCGATGACGTGGTCGGCGGCGCGCACCACCTGCCGGTCGTGCTCGACGACCAGCACGGTGTTGCCCTCTTCGCGGAGCTCGTAGAGCAGCCCGATCAGTCGGTGCACGTCGCGCGGGTGCAGGCCCCGGGAGGGCTCGTCGAACACGTAGGCCATCCCGGCCAGCCCCGCGCCCAGGTGGCGCACCACCTTGAGGCGCTGGGCCTCCCCGCCCGACAGGGTGCCCGACTCCCGGTCCAGGCGCAGGTAGCCCAGGCCCACGCGGTCGATGCGGCGCAGGGATTCCAGCGCCTCGCCGGCCACGGCGGCGGCCACCGGGTCGGTGAGTGCGCCCAGGACCTCGGCCAGGTCGGGCACCTCCAGGGCGCACATGTCGGCGATGCCCATGCCCGCCAGGCGGGAGGCGCGGGCTGCGGCGTTGAGGCGGGTGCCGCCGCACTCGGGGCACCGCCCCTCGCGGACGGCGGCGCGGGCGGCCTCGCGGTCGCGCCCGCGCAGGCGGGACAGGTCGCGGTTGAGGTAGCGCCGCTCCAGCATGGGCACCAGGCCCTCGTAGGTGTTGCGGTAGGTCCCGTTGGGGCCGCGGCGCGTGACGCGGAAGCCGCCGCCTTGGAGCAGCAGCGCGCGCTCCTCGGCGGTGAAGTCGCCGACCGGCTTGTCGGGGTCGAACAGGCCGGACTCGGCGTAGATCTGCCAGGTGGCGGTTCCCACGGCGGCGATGGGGGCCAGGATGGCGCCCTGGTTGAGCGACAGGGCCGGGTCGAGTACGCGGTCGGGGTCGACGCGCACGGTGCGTCCCAGGCCCTGGCACTCGGGGCACATCCCGGCGGGGTCGTTGAACGAGTAGGCGGTGGACTCCCCGGCGGAGGGGGTGGCGCAGCGGGAGTAGAGCACGCGCAGGGCGGCGTGCACGCCGGTCATGGTGCCGACGGTGGAGCGGGAGTTGGCCCCGGGGGCGCCCTGGTCGACGACCACGGCCGGGGGGAGCCCGCGCACGGCGTCGGCGGCGGGGCGGGTGTGCTTGGGCAGGCGGTTGCGCAGGAAGCCGGGGAAGGTCTCGTTGAGGCGGCGCCCGGCCTCGGCGGCGATCACGCCGTGCACGAGGGAGGACTTGCCCGACCCGGACACCCCGGTGACGGCGGTGACGGCGCCCTTGGGGACGCGGGCGTGCACGCCTTTGAGGTTGTTGTGGCGCGCGCCGATGACCAGGACGGCCTCCAGGTGCTCGCGTGGGCCCCAGGCGGGCGGTCCGGCGGCGCCGTTCCCCTGCTCCGGTCCGTGGACGTGGACGGTCATTCCTGCCCCCCCTTTCAGCTAAGGCTAATAGCTATAGCTAATGCTATCTACCATAGTAAGCTGCCGCCGTGACGTCCTTCGCCGATGACATCGAGGCGGGCGGCGCCGACCGGCGCTCCCGGCGCCGCGCCGAGACCAAGGCCGAGATCCTGCGGCTGGCCGTGGAGGAGATGGCCGAGCACGGCGCGGCGGGGCTGAGCATGTCGCGGGTCGCCCGGCGGCTGGGGGTGCAGCCGCCGTCGCTGTACAAGTACTTCGACTCGCGCGCGGCCCTCTACGACGCGCTGTTCGGCATCGGCCAGCGGCGCTACCTGCGCACGGCCCGGCGGGCGGCCGAGCAGGCGCCGCCGGGGCTGGCCGGGTTCGCGCCGGTGCTGCGGGCCGGTGCGCGCTGGTCGGCCGAGAACCCGGTGCTGGCCCAGCTCATGTTCTGGCGCACGGTGCCGGGCTTCGTCCCCACGGAGCAGGCCTACGCCCCCGCGCTGGAGCTGCGGCGGGACTGGGGGGAGCGGGTGCGCGCGGCGGTGGAGCGGGGCGAGCTGGGCGCGGGGGCCGCCGGGGAGGAGGGGCTGGACCTGCTGGCCTCGCTGATCGCGGGCATGGTGTCGATGCAGCTGAGCAACGAGCCGGACGC
This sequence comes from Nocardiopsis endophytica, assembly GCF_027706725.1. Taxonomy (GTDB): domain Bacteria; phylum Actinomycetota; class Actinomycetes; order Streptosporangiales; family Streptosporangiaceae; genus Nocardiopsis_A; species Nocardiopsis_A endophytica. The sequence continues at coordinate 10,868 of NZ_JAQFWQ010000060.1, read as the reverse complement.
CGGGTTCGAGGGCAGCCGCTTCCTTCGGCACGTGGACCGCATCCCGGACCTGTTCGCCGCCGCCTACCCGCCGCCCCCGGGGCCGGGGGCGGCGGCCCGCGAAAAAAGGTCACGCACAACTTGATTGTGCACAACTTAATGGGTAGATTCGCATCCGAACGAGGAGGACGGTCCCGACCATGCCCGACGACCAGCCGCGCGACCCGCTGTCGCTGGACGCCCAGCTCTGCTTCGCCGTGTACGCGGCGTCGCGGGCCCTGACCGGCCTGTACCGGGACCTGCTGGCCGACCTGGGCCTGACCTACCCGCAGTACCTGGTGATGCTCGTGCTGTGGGAGCGCGGCGGAGTCCCGGTCAAGGAGCTGGGCGCCGCCCTGCGCCTGGACTCGGGCACCCTCTCGCCGCTGCTGCGCCGCCTGGAGGCGGCCGGCCTGGTGAGCAGGGAGCGCTCGGGCTCCGACGAGCGGGTGGTCCGCGCCGTGCCCACCGAGCGGGGCGCCGCCATGCGCGAGCGGGCCGAGCGCATCCCCGGGCGGGTGATGTGCGCCACCGGGCTGGACGGGCAGGAGGCGCGCACCCTGCGCGCCCTGCTGGACCGGCTCACCTCCTCGCTCGGCGCCGACGCGCCGCCCCAGGGCGCGGTGTCGGCGTGCCAACCGCCACCACAGGAGGATCGAGCATGAACGTGCTGTACACCGCCAAGGCCAGTGTCACCGGCGAGGGCCGCAAGGGCGCCGGGAAGACCGACGACGGGCGCGTGGACGTGGAGCTGTCGGTGCCCAAGGGCCTGGGCGGCGACGACGGCCCGGGCACCAACCCCGAGCAGCTCTTCGCCGTGGGCTACGCCGCCTGCTTCCACGGCGCCCTGAAGAAGGTCGCCCGCGAGGCCAAGGTCAACGTGGACGGCTCCACGATCGACTCGGAGGTGGCCATCGGCAGCGGCGACGACGGCTTCGGCCTGGCCGTGCAGCTCACGGTCACCATCCCGGGCCAGGACCGGGCCGGCGCGCAGAAGCTCGCCGACGCCGCCCACCAGGTGTGCCCCTACTCCAAGGCCACCCGCGGCAACATCGAGGTGACGGTCACCGCCGCCGGCGCCTGAGGCGCGGCGGAGGCGTGGGGGCCGGGGCGGGCGCGCCCCCGCCCCCTCGCCGGTCCCGGGGGGGGCAGCCCCCCGCGGCGAGGGGTCAGGAGGCCGAGGGCGCGGCGGGCTGCCGGGCGGGTTCGGGGGCGCGCACCCCCGTCGGGGCGGCCGAGCCCCGGGCCAGCGCCATCGCGGTGACCGCCGCCAGCACGACGGCCATGCCCGCCCACTGCGACCAGGCCGGCTCGGCGCCCAGCAGCGCCACACCCACCACCGCCGAGACCAGGGGGAAGGACAGCTCGGCCAGGGTGGCCCGGCTGGCGGCGGTGCGGCCCAGACCCCAGTAGTACAGCGACAGCGCCGCCAGGCCGGGGATGAGCGCGAGCGCCAGCAGCAGCGGCACCTGGGCGGCGCCCACGGCCAAAGAGGAGCCGGTGGCGCCGCAGATCGCCAGGGCGACCGGCAGGGCGATGGTGAAGCGCACCGTGGTCACGTGCACGGGGGCCAGCGCCGCCCCGGCCAGTCGGCCCAGCACGGTGCCGCAGGCCCACAGCAGCGCCGCCCCCAGGGCCAGCGCGGTCCCCTTGGCGTTGGACACCGACACCGCCAGCGGGTCGGGGAAGGCCAGCAGCCACGCCCCGGCCAGGGCGGGAACGGCGTAGAGCGCGAAGCGCGGGCGCAGCCGTTCGCCCAGCACCAGCACCGCCAGCACGATGGCGAACAGCGGCTGCATCTTCTGCAGCACCTGCGGGGTGATGGGGTCGCCGGTGGTGAACGCCAGAGTGAACAGGGTGGTGGCGCCCGCCGAGGACCCGCCGCCGACCACCGCCATGGCCAGCACGGTGCGCCGCCCTGCGGCGGCCAGCGCCCGGAAGGCAGGGAGGATCCAGGGGCTCAGGCACAGCGCGATGACCGCGTGCTCGTAGAAGACGATGGTGGGCGCGGGCAGCACGGCCGAGAGCGGTTCGCGCATCAGCGCCGAGGTGCCCCACAGCCCGGCGGCGATGGCCACCGCCCACATCCGGTCCCCGTGCCGTGCCGAAATCACGTCCGGTTCCTCCCTCAGAGTCGGAAATCCGGATGAATCCTCCCACTGACCGGGCGGTGGCCGCGCGCAAAGGCCGCCGAATTCAGAGGAAGACGCCACACGGTCGTACGCGCGTGCGAATACTGGTCTCCATGGACGATGCTGGAGGAGGTGGCGGCCACCATGGGTGCCGAGCGCACGGGCCGGGGCTGGCTCACCGTGGACGACTTGGCCAGGATGCCGGACGAGGACGGCATCCACGAGCTGGACGACGGGCGGCTCGACGTGAGCCCCACCCCCGGCTTCGACCACGCGCGCGTCGTAGCGCGCCTGCTTGGGCATCTGGGGCGCGCGGCCCCTGACGGGTTCGAGGTCCTCACCCGCCCGGGTGTGAACATCCACGGCGACCCGAGTCGCCACCGACGGCCCGACCTCGCGGTGATCCGGGACGGCGACGTGACCGGGCCCTACCTGGCGCGCCCGCCGCTGTTGGCGGTCGAAGTGCTCTCCCCTGAGAGCACCATCCGCGACACGCACCGCAAACGGGCCGAGTACGCCGAGTCCGGCATCGAGTCCTACTGGATCATCGCGCCCTCGGCCGAGAGGACCGCCGTTTTCGAGATGCGCCTTGATCACGGTGCCTACCGGGACGTCCAGGAGGTCCTCGACACCGACGTGTTCGAGACCGAGGTGCCCTTCCCCCTTCGCCTCGTCCCTCGCTGGCTCACCGCCGATGGGCCCTGGAGGCGCTGTATCGGGGGCGAGGAGGCAGGGGACCGGGCCGAGCGGTCCGCAGAGACCCAGGAGACCCCCGAGGACGGCTGACCCCCGCACATGGCGAAGGGCGGCCGGGGCCTCGCCCCGGCCGCCCTTCGCCTGCCTCCGGCCGTCGCCGCCGCATCACCGCGCCCCGGTCAGGCGCGCGGCTCCAGGAGCAGCAGCCGGTCCAGCATGTCCTGCATCGTCACCAGCCCGACCAGGCGCGGCCGCGGCCGCTTGGCCTCGGCCGGCCCCGGGGCGGCGTCGGCGCCCTCGACCAGCACCAGGTGGCTGCGGGTTTCGCGCATGATGCCCAGCGCCGCGTAGATCGGCGTGGACGCCGCCAGCGTGGGCACCGGCCGCATCAGGTCCGCCGCGGTGGTGCGCTCGGGGCTGGTCAGCGCGTCGCGCACGTGCACCACGCCCAGCGGGCGCCCGCCCTCCAGCACCACCAGCCGCAGGTGGCCCGACTCCCGGGAGACCCGCTTGACCTCCTCGATCCCGGCCCGCGGCCCCACGGCCGCCATCTCGGCCAGCGGGGTCATCACCTCGTCCAGCGGACGGGAGTTGACCTCCAGGGCGGTGGCCAGCTGCTCGCGCCGCTCCTCGTCCAGGGCGCCGGCCTTGGCCGAGTGGTCCACCAGCTCGCGCAGGTCGTCCGGGCCGTGCCCGGCGGCGACCTCGTCCACCGCCGAGACCCCCACCAGGTGCAGGCACTTGTTGGCCATCCCGTTGAGCAGCACCAGCGCCGGGCGGGTGAGCCACATGAACGCCCGCATCGGGACCGCCAGCAGCGTCGCCGACTTCTCCGGGTGCGAGATCGCCCAGGACTTGGGCGCCATCTCGCCCACCACCAGGTGCAGGAAGGTCACCGCGACCAGGGAGAGCACGTAGGCCGCCGTGTAGGCCACCGCGTCGGGCATCCACCCGTGGAACAGCGGCTCCAGCAGGTGCTTGACCGCCGGCTTGGAGATGGCGCCCAGCGCCAGCGTGCACAGCGTGATGCCCAGCTGGGACCCGGCCAGCAGCAGGGACAGGTCCCGGGCGCTGCGCAGCGCCGCCCGCGCCGACAGGCTGGTCTCGGCCTGCTCCTCCAGCCGGTAGCGGCGCGCGGCCACCAGGGCGAACTCGATGGCCACGAAGAACGCGCTGAGCGCGATGATGACCACCGTCAGCGCCAGGGCCAGCAGCGGGTTCATGTCGCTCATGCGCTCACCTCCCCGCGGTGCCCGGCACCGGCGGCGGGCGCGCCCTCCACCAGCTCCAGGCGGACCGTCTCGGGCACGTGCCGGTCCACGCCCTCCACGGTCAGGCGGACCCGCCGCTCGGGCTCGCCGTCCTCGGCGCCCGGGTGGCGCGGCAGCTCCACCTCGACCGCGTCGCCCGGCTCGGGCAGGCGCCGCAGCTCGGCGATGACCAGGCCGCCGATGGTCTCGTAGTCCCCGCCCGGCAGGTCGTGGCCGAGCAGCCGCTCGACCTCGTCGACGTGCTCGGCGCCGGGCAGCAGCCAGCTGCCGTCCTCGCCCACGCGGGCGGCGCCGTCGTCCTCGGGGTCGTGCTCGTCGGCGATCTCGCCCACCAGCTCCTCGGCCAGGTCCTCGGTGGTGATCACCCCGGCCAGGCCGCCGTACTCGTCGACGACGCAGGCGAACTCCTCGCCGGCGTCGCGCAGCCGGTCGACCACGTCGGGCAGCGGCAGCGAGGCCGGGACCAGCACCGCGGGCCGGGCCACGTCCTTGACGAGCACCGCCTCCAGGTCGGCGCCGCCCAGCGCGAGCACGTCGCGCAGGCACACCACCCCGGTGATGTCGTCGACGTCGCCGCCCATCACGGGGAACCGCGAGTGGCCCATGGCCATCAGCTCCACCACCCGGCTGACCGGGTCGCCGGAGGCGACGGTGTTCACGTGCGGGCGGGGGATCATGGCGTGCTCGGCGGTGCGGTCGTGGAAGTCCAGCGTGCGGTCCAGCAGCGTGGACAGCTCGGCCGGAAGGTCGCCGCTCTCGCGCGACTCCTCCACGATCCGCTCCAGGTCGGCCGGGGTGGCCGCGTGCTGCACGTCCTCGACCGGCTCGATGCGCACGGCCTTGAGCAGCACCACCGCCGCCTGGTCGAACAGGCGGATGACCCACCCGAACAGGCGCAGGTAGATGCCGGTCGACAGGGCCAGCCAGCGGGCCACCGGCTCGGGCCGGGCGATCGCCAGGTTCTTGGGGAACAGCTCGCCGAAGACCATCTGCACCACGGTGGAGAACAGCAGGGCCACCGCCGTGCCGACCGCCAGGCCGGTCCCGGCCGGCACCCCGGCCAGCCCCAGCGCCTCGCCCAGCCCGGCGCCGAGCAGCGGCTCGGCCACCGACCCGACCAGCAGGCCGGTGACGGTGATGCCCAGCTGCGCGCCGGAGAGCATGAAGGAGGTGCGGCCGGTGATGCCCAGGGCCCGCTTGGCTCCGGTGTCGCCCTGGGCGGCGCGGGCCTTGAGGCGGGAGCGGTCCACGGCCATGTAGCCGAACTCTTGGGCGACGAAGTATCCCGTCGCCAGGGTGATCACCATGATCACCAGCACTCCGAGGAGGATGCTCAGCAGGATGCTCACCGCGCACGCTCCACACGGGTGCGGGGGAGGGGGCCGAGCAGGGCGCCACGCACCGCCTCGGAGCTAAAGCCCTCGGTGCGCGCGCCCGATGGTGATGGCGGTTCCTCGGATTCGGGGGTGCAGCGCCCTGTCAGGGGCAGGGCGCTGCCGGTACTTCGGGACGGGTCCACGTGTCCTCTCTCTGATCGGTCGCGTGTACTACGAGGATACGAACAGGGGGTCGGAGAAATTCCCTGGCACGGGCGGTTGAACCGGGGCGGGGCGGCCGATTTTGCGAAGGCTTCACCTGCGCGGGGGCCGGCGGGCGCCCGGTGCGCCGGGCCGTGCCTCAGTCGCGGGCGGAGGGCGCCTGGGCGTTGGGCCCGGCGGTGGCGCCGGGGCCGGTGGCGGCCCACTCCCGGCGGCGGGCCTCGGCCAGGGCGATGGAGGCGGCGACCGCCACGTTGAGCGAGCCCACCCGGCCCACCTGCGGGATGTAGGCGGCGGCGTCGGCGGCGGCCAGCAGGGCGGGGGAGCAGCCGTGGTCCTCGGCGCCCAGGGCGATGCACACGTCGCCCTCCAAAGGGGCCTCGTGCAGCGCCATGGCGCCCTCGGCCAGCTCCAGGGCGACGACGCGGAACCCGGCCTCGCGGGCGGCGCGCGCCGCCTCGGCTCCGGTGCGGGTGCGCTCCAGGCGCATCTTCTTCTCCGAGCCCAGGGCGGTCTTGCCGACCTGGGGGTGGGAGGGGTCGGCGGTGTTGCCCGCCAGCCAGGCCGCCTCCACGCCGAACACCGCGGCGGTGCGCAGGATCGAGCCCAGGTTGAAGGGCTGGGTGACGGACTCGGCGATCAGGGCCAGGCGGCCCTCGGTGCGACGGCGCCAGAGGCGGTTGAGGCGCTTGACGTCGGTGGGGCGGAGCTGCGTGCTCACCTGTGCTCGGGTTTCCTCGTCGAAGTCGTGCGGTCCGGTGCGGCCGGTGGGCCCCCGGGTGTGCGGTAGGCGCAAGGATAGCCGCTCGCGGGTGCCGGTCGGAGGGCGGCCGCGCCGGAGGGGCGGTGCCGGGGCGGTGTCCGTGCGGTGGGGCCCGGCCTCAGGGGCGGTCGACGCGCAGCACGCGGTATCCGGCCCGGGAGGCGGCGCGGGCGGTGGGCCAGCCCTGCTGCTCCAGCCAGCGGTGCAGCGAGTCGCCGCCCAGGTTGCGCTGGACCACCAGGTGGGCCGAGGCGCCCGGGGCCAGGCGGGACAGCCAGCACGTCAGCAGGGCGTGCAGGGCGGGCTTGCCGATGCGGATGGGCGGGTTGGACCACAGGGCGTCGAAGGGGCCCTGCTCGGCGCCGGGGGCGGGGCCGGGCGCCGCGCCGGAGACCGCGTCGGCGCCCTGGGGGTCGGCGGCGGTGCCGTCCGCCCCGACCCGGAGGAACCCGGCGTTGTCGAGCCCGGCGGTGCGGGCGTTGCGCGCGGCCAGCTCCACGGCGCGCGCGTTCACGTCGACCCCCAGCACGCGGGCGCCCGGCGCGCGGGCGGCCATGGCCAGCGACACCGGGCCGTAGCCGCAGCCCAGGTCCAGCAGGCGCCCGGTGGCCGGCGGGGCGGGCACCGACTCCAGCAGCACCCGGGTGCCCAGGTCGACCCTGCCGGGGGAGAAGACCCCGCTGTCGGTGTCCAGCCGCAGGTGCAGGTCGGGCAGGACCAGGTCGACGCTTCCGGGGCGGCTCGCCGCGCCCGGGGAGGGGGCGAAGTAGTGCTCTGACACGCGACGACGCTACCACCAGGGCGGACACGGCCCCGCAGAGCGGTGGGGGGCGGGGGAGGTGCGCGTCACAAACCGAGCGGTCGGTAGTGTTGGTGCGGACCCGGCCGCGCCCCGCGGCCCCGCCGTGCGAAAGGACCCCCACGTGCAGCGATTCACCGGCAAGACCGCCGTCGTCACCGGCGCCAGCCGCGGCATCGGGCTGGCCGCCGCCCGCCGCATCGTCGAAGAGGGCGGCCGCGTGGTCATCACGGCCCGCAACCCCGAGCCGCTGGAGAAGGCCGCGGCCGGGCTCGGCGGCCCCGAGCACGCGATCGCCGTGCCCGGCAAGGCCCACGACCCCGCGCACCGCGACCACGCGGTGGCCCGCGCCCTGGAGGCCTTCGGGTCGCTGGACGTGCTGGTCAACAACACCGGCATCAACCCGGTCTTCGACGCCCTGGTCAACGTCGAGCCCGCCACCATGGCCAAGATCTTCGAGGTCAACGTCACCGCCGCCGCCTCCTGGACCGCGGCCGCGCACGCGGCGTGGATGAAGGAGCACGGCGGCGCGGTGGTCAACGTCGCCTCCCTGGCCGGACAGCACCCCTCGCCCGGCATCGCCGCCTACGGCGCCAGCAAGGCGGCGCTGATCAACCTGACCCGCCAGTTCGCCTACGAGCTCGCCCCCGCGGTGCGGGTGAACGCCGTGGCCCCCGCGGTCGTCAAGACCGACTTCGCCCAGGCCCTCTTCGCCGGCAACGAGGAGGAGGTCACCAAGGGCTACCCGCTGGGGCGCCTGGGGGTGCCCGCCGACGTGGGCGCCGCCATCGCCTTCCTGGCCTCCGAGGACGCATCGTGGGTCACCGGGCAGACCATCACCCTGGACGGCGGCCGCACCCTGGGCGCCGGGGTGGAGTGAGCCCCGAGGGTGTGCGGGCCGCCGGGGGCGGGACGGGCCGAGGGCGCCGTCCCGCCCCCAACGCGTCCCCCCGAGTGTCGGACGAGGACACGACGCGGGCGCGCACGACGCCGACGGGGCGCGGGCGGCCCGTCCCGCGCCGCCCGCGCCCCAGCCCCCGGCCCGGGGCGTCGACGAGGCATCCGTCACTCCGCCCGCGCGGCCGACACGGCCCCCGAACGCGCCCGCGTCCCCGTGTGCACGGGAGTACCCGCAGGTCGCACCGGCCCGGTCGGCGCCGGACCGGGCATTGCAATAGCGCGCCGCTCCAAGGAAGATGGGGTTAATCGGACATCTCGCAACCTGGGAGACCCGATGAGAGCACACGTCGGAGACCTGCTGGTCGTTGAGGGCCGGCGCGAGGACACCGGCCGCAAGACGGGGGTCGTCACCGAGGTCCGAGGGGCGGAGGGGGCTCCGCCCTACCAGGTCCGGTGGGTGGACGAGGACCAGGACGTGCTCGTCTACCCCGGCCCCGACGCCCACATCGAGGGCGCCCGCGACGACGGGGAGCCCGCCGGGTGAAGGCGGGCCCCGCCGGGGCGGACAAGGACACGGGGAAGGACACTGGGGGGTGGCCTTCATGCACACCATGAAGCGCTGGAACATCGAGATCATGCTCTCCGAGGAGAGCGAGGGCGAGCAGGCCCGCACCTGGGCCGACGCCGGACTGCACGCCGAGGACGGCACCGACCTGCACGGCCGGGGGATGGCCCGCAAGCACCCGTCCGACTCCGACGTACCGGAGATCGGCGAGGAGCTGGCCGTCTCGCGCGCTCTGGCCGACCTGGCCCGCCAGCTCAGGCAGGTCGCCGCCGAGGACATCTCCGACAACACCGGGGCCCCCTGGCGCCCGTGAGACCACACCGACAAGCGCCCGGCCCCACGGCGCCGGGCGCATTCATGATGCCGTGCCCCGCCGCGGCCCACGGCTGCCGCCCGCCGCTGGACCACCTGGACCACTCCGCGAGCCGACCGACAGCCCCGGGCACGGGGCGCCATCGGACCGCGGCCGTGCGCCCGCACCGGACCGGGCCCCGCGCCCGGCACGGGAACCAACGGCTACGGGCACGTGTCCAATCCGGCGCAACGGCCTGTGGCCTTCGCCACCGGAACGGTCCCCCCGGACGCGGCCCCGGCACCCCGCCGGACCGCTCCGGACGGCCGCCCGCAGCCCCTCCCACCGGCCCCGGACGCCCGGCCCTGCACCGCCCGGCGACCGAGCACCCGCCCCCGCCCCGACCGGCCGGGACGGCCACTGCGCGGCCGGATGTGGACGCCCTCTGTCCCCGTTTTCTCCACCGCACCGTGATCAATCTGATGCAGACTCAGCGCTCATGACCACCCGAACCGGCACGCAGGGTGCCTCCACGGCCCTCACCGGCGCGGCCGCACTGGCCGGCGTCGGCGTCTTCACCGTGCTCGCACCCGCCGCGGACGAGGCGGGGGCCTGGCTGACGGCCGCGGTGCCCCTGGCCGCCGCCGTCGCCCTGTGCACCGCGGTGTCGACCTCGCGCCTGGCCGCCGCCCACCCGGGCACCGGCGGCGCGCGCGTCTACGCCCGCGAACGGCTCGGCGACCCCTGGGGATCCATCGCCGCCTGGGCTTGGGCCGTGGGCGCCACCGCCGCGGCGGCCGCCACGGCACTGGCCCTGGCCGACAACCTGGCGCCCGAACGGGGGCGCTCGGCCGCCATGGCCGCATTGGCCGTGGCCGCCGCCCTGGCGTGGGGCGGGCGGCGGTTGCGCCGCTGGGCCGCACGCCTGGCCCTGGCCATGGGGGTCCTCGCGGTGGCCGGCCTGGTCGCCGCCGCCTGGACCGCGGGCTCGGCCGACCCCGACCGGCTGCAGCTCGACGGCGCCTGGCCCGGCTCCTTCGGCGCCCTGGGGGCGGCCGGAACGCTCTTCCTCGCCTTCGCCGGGACGGTGCGCATCGCCGAGGCCGCCCCGCGGCCCCGCCAGGGCGCGGTCCCGGTGGTCCCCGCGTTCGCCCTGGCGGGGGTGGCCCTGCTGTACCTGACCGCCGGAGCCTGGGCCGTCGCCGTGCTGGGGCCCTACCAGGCCGGGTTCGGGACCCCCATCGTCGACGCCGTCACGGCATCGGGCCGCCCCGGCCTGGGAGCGGCCGCGGTCGCCGCCGCGGCGGCGGTGGCGAGCCTGGGAGCCGGAGCGGTGCTGATCTCCTCGGCGGCCCGCGCGATCGGGGCCCTGGCGGAGGAGGGCGCGCTGCCCGCGGCGCTGGAGGGCCCGACGCGCTCCTGGGCGGCCACGGCGGTGGCCGCGGGTGCGGCGGTCGCGGTCCTGGAGCCCGCGACGGCGGTGGGGATCGCCGCCTTCGCCCTGCTCGCCTACCACCTGCTGGCCAACGCCTCGGGCCTGCTCCTGGGCGCCGACGAGGACCGCCCGCCGCTGCTGGTGGCCCTGGGGGGCCTGGCCGGATGCGTGGTGCTGGGGCTGAGCCTGCCCCTGCCGACCGTGGTGATGGCGCTGACGGCGCTCGGCTCGGCCTCCGCGGTGTGGTTGGCCAGGCGCCACCTGAACCCCGCCACAGGCGTACTCGGGGAGAAGCAGCACACCGATTGAAGGCGCCCCGCCTGAAGGCGGGGGACTCCCGCCCGGCCTTGCGGCCGGCCGCCCCTGACGGGGCGGCTCGGCCGCTACCCCGCTTCCGAGCTCCGGCCGGGCGGCGAGCCGCCGGGGTGCAGCGTCGAGGGCAGCGACGAGAACAGGCCA
>NZ_JAQFWQ010000059.1 GCF_027706725.1 Nocardiopsis endophytica | reverse complement strand
TCCGCCGGCGTTGAAGCCGGTGGTCAGGCAGCTTACAAGCCGTGAACGCAGCATCGGCGCCCGGCACCGGCACAGGAGGGGTCCGAAAGCGGCCACCCGCCCTGCGAGCGTGGTGCCGACGTGGTGTTCAGCGTGGCGGTGGCGAGGTGCTCGCCATAGCGCCCATCGCGCCCCGTTCCCGGCCGATCACCCAGATCAGCGGTAGGCTGCCGCGCGTGCCTGACAACCCCACACGCTCCATCTCCACACGATCCGCCGACTGGCGCGACCGGACGGCCGACCTGTTGCGTCACGCGCCCGCACGGGCGGGGCGGTGCAGGGTCCTGGCACTGGAGGGGCGCTCGGGAGCGGGCAAGACGGCGCTGGCGGAGGCACTGGCGGCGCGGCTGCGGTGCCCGGTCGTGCACATGGACGACCTGTACCCCGGGTGGGAGGGGCTGGAGGCGGTCGCTCCGCTGGTGCGCAAGTGGGTGCTGGAGCCGCTGGCCGAGGGCCGCGACCCGCGATGGCGCCGATGGGATTGGGAGAACGGCGACTGGGCACCCGACGACGCGGGCGGCTGGGACAGCGCCGAGGTGGCCGACACCTTGGTCATAGAGGGCTGCGGCTGCGGCGCCGAGGAACTGCGCGAGTTCCTGTCACTCCTCGTATGGGTCGAAGCACCTGAAGATGTGCGCCACCAGAGGTTGAACGCGCGGTGGGACGCAGACCTGTACGCGCCGTTCAGGGAGATGTGGGCGGCCCAGGAGGAGTCGTTCGCCGCCAGACACGACCCGAGGAAGCACGCGGACCTGGTCCTGGACAACTCGGATGAGACGACCGCTTAGGCGGCGGACGCGACGCCAAAGCATCTCCGCATGTGCGGAGCTCACGTATCCAGCGCCGCCGCACCAAGGGCTGGCGCGGTCCATCTCCGCTCGCGCGGAGCTCACCCGACCTGCTGATCGAGGAGGTGACCTGATGCCGGTCCATCTCCGCTCGCGCGGAGCTCACACTTTCCGACCTGGGCCGATGCTGGACGTTATCGAAAAGCGACCGAATCCGCACTCCCGACTGTCCTGATCCGTCCGCAATCGCCGGCCTCTGGCCGCCCCAAACCCGGGCCGGTCCATGCCTGGACACGGCAGCGCTCCTGAGAGCCGCTTCCGCAGCACTCAGGAGCCGCCGGGAGTCACGCGCCGTCGAAAGGCGGGATGAAGAAGCGAGGCCGTCAGCCCTCGCCCTCCATGTCGTCGCCCTCCTTCATCTCGTCGTCGCCCATCTCCTCGTCCTTCATGTCGCCCTCTTCGCCCTCCATGTCCTCTTCCATGGAGCCGCCGCTCTCCTCGCCGTCCTCCATGCTCTCGTCTTCCATGCCCTCGTCCTGCATGGAGTCGCCTCCCTCGGACTCCTCGGACATCTCGTCGCCTTCCTGCGACTCCTCCTGGCCGGAGGTCTCCGCTCCATCGCCCGAGTTGTCGCAGGCGGCGGCGCCCGCCAGCACAACCACGGACGCGATCCCACCGGCGACGACAAGGCGGCGCAGAAGGCTCAGGGGACGTTCGCTCATCGTTCTCTCCTCAATCGGTATTCCGAAGCCGATCGGTCTGATCGCTCCATCGCACGGCGCCCCGGACCCCGGGGCGCCCGGTCCCGCGCGGGCCGGTCGGGTTCCCCCGCTAGCCCACGGAGACCGTGATCATGTGGTGGCCGGTCGCGCCGTCGGGCGCCGGGGGCGCCTCGTCGGCGGTCTGCACCTCGCCGTCGCGGCCCACCGCGCGCACGCTCACCGTGTGCTCGCCGGGCTCGGCGTCCTCCCAGTCGAAGACCCACTGGCGCCAGGTGTCCTCGGTCGCCTCCTCCGCCAAGCGCGCGTCGCGCCACTCGCCGCCGTCGATGCGCACCTGCACCCCGTCGACGCCCACGTGCTGCGCCCAGGCCACCCCGGCGACGGTCACCCCCGCACCGTCCCCGCCGACGGACGCGCCGTCGCGCGGGGTGTCGATGCGCGACTGGAGCTTGATCGGCCCCTCGGCGGACCACCCGCGCGGCACCCAGTAGGCGTCGAACGCGTCGAACGTGGTCAGCTCGATCTCGGTGATCCACTTGCACGCCGACACGTATCCGTAGAGGCCCGGCACCACCATCCGCACCGGGAAGCCGTGCTCGGGCGATAGCGGGCGGCCGTTCATGCCCAGGGCGAGCATGGCGTCGCGCCCGTCCATCACCGTCTCGACCGGGGTGCCGATGGTCATGCCGTCGTCGGACCGGGACACGAGCTGGTCGGCCGGGCCGCCCTCGGAGGGCGGCCGCACCCCGGCCTCGCGCAGGATCTCGGCCAGCGGGACCCCGATCCAGCGCGCGTTGCCGATGTAGCCGCCGCCGACCTGGTTGGACACACACGCCAGGGTGACGTCCCGCTCGATGATGTCGTCCCGTTCCAGCAGCTGAGCGAAGGTGTACTCGCGCTCCTCCACCCCCGCGCCGTGCACCCGCAGGCGCCACGAGGCGGCGTCGATGCGCGGGACCGACAGGGCGGTGTCGATCCGGTAGAACTCCCCGGGCGGGGTGAAGAAGGACTCCAGGCCCTCGATCTCCAGGTCGGCCCCGTCGGGGACGGGCGGTGCCGGGGAGGCGGGCTTCGGCAGCGCGAAGTTCCTGCTCTCCGCCGCGCTGCCCGCGCTCGTCCTGCTGTAGAGCCCGGCCCCCGTGCCGACCGCCGCCGCCGCGGCCGCGGCGGCGCCCGCGATGAGGACGAAGCGCCGCCGGTCGAAGCCCCGGCCCTCCGCGGGCTCCTCGGTGGTCGCCCCCGCCCCCTCGGAAGTGGACTCCTCGGGATCCCGGTCCTCGGCGGCCGGCCCCTCTGGGACGCCCGGGGCGTCGGCGGCACGGGCACCTGCACCGGCGGCGTTCATCAGCATCACCAGCGCCACGTACGCCACCGTGCCGCCGACGAGCGCGGGCAGGATGTCCAAGGGGCCGGCGTCGGGCCGGGTGAAGGCGGCCACCGCCCCGACCAGCGCCAGCACCCCCGCCCCCGCGCCCGCCACCCACCGGCGGCCGCGCGCCGCGATGCCCAGCGCCGCGGCGAACACGGCCAACACGACGCCGATGCCCACCAGCAGCACGAGCTTGTCGGCGGTGCCGAAGGTCGCCACCGCGAACTCCTTCAACGGCCGCGGGGCCAGGTCGATCGTCGCGGCCCCCACCGCCTGCACGGGCGAGGCCGCCGGGCCGAAGGGGACCGCGGCGGCCTCCGCGGCCGCCAGTCCCGCACCGCCGGCCACCAGGCCGCACACCGCCGCCGCCCACCGGGGCGTCCGTTTCATCTGTTCCGACACACCCCTCCTTCGGAGCGGGTGCGAGGGGGGCGACCGCCCCGCCCGGAATTCCCCGAAGTTTTTTCCCGGCCCCTGCCGACGGGGGTTTTCCCCAGGTGCGGCGTCGCCTCCCCCTCCCCCGCTCCGAATGGCAGGATGACGGAGCCGAAGACACGAGGGACGGGAGAGGTCGGGTGGACGAAGCGCTGCCGTCGCGGCCATCGGGCCGCACGGGCGCCGACGGGCTCGGCGAACTGCTGGCCAGGGCCTCGCTGGGCGACATGGAGGCGTTCGAGGGGGTGTACCGGGAGCTGGCCGGCCCCGTGTTCGGGACCGCGGCGCGGGTGCTGCTCGACCACGCCCAGGCCGAGGAGGTCGCGCAGGAGGTGTTCGTGGAGGTGTGGCGCCAGGCGGCGCGGTACGACCCGGCGGCCGGGGGCGTGCGGTCGTGGGTGCTGACCATCGCCCACCGGCGGGCGGTGGACCGGGTGCGCTCCGAGCAGGCCTCGGCGGACCGGACCGCGCGCGTGGGCCGGACCGAGCCGCAGCAGACGCCGGCCGACGAGGTGCCCGAGGCGGTGGAGCACCGCCTGGAGCGCGAGCGGGTCCGCCGGTGCCTGGGGCGACTGACCGGCCTGCAGCGCGAGGCGGTGCGGCTGACCTACTACGCCGGGTACACCCAGCGCCAGGCGGCCGCCGCGCTGAAGGTCCCGCTGACCACGGTGAAGGGGAGGCTCCGGGACGGGTTGATCCGGCTGCGCGACTGCTTGGGGGTGGAGGCGTGAGCCCGCGGGGGTACGACGTGCACGGCCTGACGGCCGCGTACGCGCTGGACGCGCTGGAGGAGGCCGAGCGGGCCGAGGTCGAGGCGCACCTGGAGGAGTGCGAGGACTGCCGCCGCGACCTCCGGGACTTCCGGGAGACGGCGGCGCGGCTGGGCGCCGCGGAGGCGGTCGGCCCGCCGGACGGCCTGTGGGAGAGGGTGAAGGCGGAGGCCGCGCGCACCCGCCAGCTTCCGCCGACTGCCGCCGGGGAGGCACAGGCCCACGCCGATGCGGTCTCCGGTTCCGGCGACGCTTCTGAGTCCGCGGGCGGCGACGGCCCAACCGACAGGGACGGCGACGGATCCGGCGCGAAGGTGATCCCGCTCCGGTCCCGAGTGGTACGGCGGTTGCCGTGGGCCGTGGCGGCGGCAGCGGTGGCGGTCGCCCTCGTGCTGGGCGCGGTCACGGTCGACCAGGCGCGGCGCATGGACGACCTTCAGGCGCACACGGCCGAGGTGGAGGCGCTGCTGGCCGCGCCGGGCACCGAGAAGATGGACCGGCCCGTCTCCGAGAGCGACGCCAACGCCACCGTCTTCGCCTCGGGGGACCACGACACGATGATGATCATGGTCAAGGGGTTGCCGCCCGCGCCCGACGGCAAGGCCTACCAGCTCTGGTACGTCGACGACGACGGCATGCGCTCGGCCGGGATGCTGGAGGAGGACGGCGACGGGATGCTGACCGGGATGGTGAAGGGGATGTCCGGCGCGACCCAGCTCGGCATCACCATGGAGCCGGACACGGGCATGCCCGAGCCCAGCAAGGAGCCGATGAAGGTCGACGTCTGAGCGTCGGCGGGGGCGTCCGCCGCCCCCGCCGACGGCGCTCGGCGCGGGCCCATCACCTCTGGCCGCTGAACGCCTTCTTCACCGCCATCGCGCCCAGGACCACCAGGCCGACGATGAGCACCCACTTGAACAGGCCGAGCAGCATCCCGAAGAGCCAGCTCGCCGCGAAGAAGGCCAAGAAGATCACGAGCGCGATGACAAAGATCCGTCCCATGCCTTCACCGTATGCGCCGGGACGCCCACCGGTAACCCGTCCCAGGGCCCGTTGGGGGAACGTTCAGGGTCCTCCCTGAGGGCGCCCGCACCCCCCGCCGAAGGGGGCGGGCGGGGGTGCGGGCGCATCTTGGGTGGTGATATCGACACCTGATCCACCTAAAAGCGTCGATTCCACGACACCAGATGCCCGAACCCCTCTCCCACCGCCCGATATACCCGATATGCGCCACCCAGGCGGCCCCCTCCGCGATGATCTCGGGGAACCCGGGGTCAAACCGGACACGATAACCCCGACTTCCCCGAGATCAACACCAGCGCGCCCCCGCACCGCCGCCCCCGCGATGATCTCGACGGAAGTGCTGTCAAAACCGCCGGAATGACAGCACTCTTGTCGAGATCATCGTCAGCCAGGGGGACACCGGGCCGACGCCCGCCACGAACGCGCTCAGCCACGCGCCCACTCCGGTCCCCGGCCGCGCCGCCACCCGGACCGCGAGGAGCCTCGCGCCCGGCCGGCAGGGCCCGGGAACCGTCCTGCTCTCTCCGTCGCCGCCCTTAACGGCGACCACGCACACGCCGGTCGGCCGACGACGCTGCGGCACGGACCGCCGACCTCTCCTCGTCGCCGCCGACCACGCCACACTCCGGCGGCCCGCCGCCCGGCCGAGGGGCTCGAGCGGGGTACCTGCCCAGCCGCCCTCCCCACCCGGACCACAGGGACCCCGCCGCCCAGCAGGCAGGGCCCGGGAACCCGCCCAGCTCACTCCGTCGCCGCCCCGCCGCCCGACCGCCCCGCCGACCCGCTTGAAGTCACACCGGTGTGCCCCGCGCCGCCGGGGGTGGGGCCCAGTCACAGGTACCGCTTCCACCAGTCCAGGATCGCCTCGAACCTCGCCACCCGGTGGCTGGGCAGTCCGCTTCTCGACATCTCGTGGCCCTCGCCCGGGAACAGCAGCATCTCCACCTCCGCCCGGCGCGACCGCAGGGCCACGAACAGGCGCTGGGCCTGCTCGACGGGGCACCTCCAGTCCTCCTCGGAGTGGATGATCAGCATCGGGATGCCGATCTTGTGCGCCCGCTCCAGGGGGCTCTGGTCGGCCCAGGTGGACGGGTCGCCGTACAGCTGCTCGGCGAACACCCACCCGATGTCGCTGCTGCCGTAGTGGCTGTCGATGGCGTTGACCGCCCGCTCGCTGATCGCCGCGCGGAAGCGGTCGCCGTGCTCGGCCGCCATCCAGGTGGTCATGAAGCCGCCGTGGGAGCCGCCCAGCACCCCCACCCGCTCGGGGTCCAGCCCGTCGCGCTTGAGCGCCTCGTCGAGCAGGGCCAGCAGGTCGGCGGCGCTCACCCGGCCCACGTCCCCGCGCACCGCCCTGCCGTGCGCCTCCCCGTCCCCCGACGACCCGCGCGGGTTGCCCATGACGACCGCGTACCCCGCCTCGGCGTACACCTGCGCCTCGTCGAAGACCCGCCACCCGTACTGGGCGAACGGCCCGCCGTGGATCATCAGCAGCACGGGGTGCGGGCCGGGCCCTTCCGGGCGCAGCAGCCAGCCGTGCACCGGGTACCCGTCCGGGGCCGTGCCGTCGACCTCCTCCATCGGGATCCACTCGCGCGTCGTGGCGAACGAGGTGAGCCGCCGCTCCCCCTCCGCGCCGAGCGCCACCAGCTCCCCCGGGCTCGACCCGTCGCCGACCGGCAGGACGGTCACCCCGCCCGCGCACGCCGCGGTCCCCGCCTGGCGTGGGCCGTCCATGAGCACGCGGGACTCGCCCCCGCCGTAGGGCACGAGGAGCAGGTCCACGGCGCCCCGGTTCTCGTTGCAGAACAGGACCCCCTCCTCCACGGGGGTGATCCCGGTGCCGCGCGCCACGGTGAACCGCTCCACGTCCGTGAGGCGCACCGGGTCGGCCGAGCCGTCGGCCGGAACCGCCCACACGCCGGCGTTCTCTGTCGTGCACCAGCGCCCGTCCGGGCCGGCGTCGGAGCCCGCGTAGACCACGGTCGCCCCGTCGGGCGAGAAGCGGGCGGCGTATACGCCCTCGCTCGTACCGGTCAGCTTCCTCAGGTCCGACCCGTCGGGGGCGCACACCCACACGTCGTCGGCGAGCACGCGGTCGCGGTGGGCGTGCCGCGCGGCGATGAAGCACAGCAGGTCGCCGCGCGGGCTCCAGTCCAGGCCATGGTGGTCGAACCGGCCCTCGGTCACCTGCACCGGTTCGGGCAGCGACCCGTCGTCGCCGGGTTCGGCGGCCTCGACGGTGAACACATGGGCGGGCCGGTCCGAGGTGAACCCGTCACCGTCGAAGCGGTACTCGAATGTGGTGATGCGGCGCGGCGCCTCCTTGGCGGGTTCGCCCTCGTAGCGCCCTTCGTCGGGGACGCGGGAGACGAAGGCCAGCCACCGCGAGTCGGGGCTCCAGACCGGTGCCCCCGCCCCCTGCGGGAGGTCGGTGAGCCGCCAGGGCTCTCCGCCGTCGGCGGGCATGAGGTGCAGCTGCGGCCGCCCGCCGTCGGCGGCGCGCAGGAACGCGATGAGGCGTCCGTCCGGGGAGTAGGCGGGGGCGCTGTCGCGCCCGCCGCGCGTGAGGCGCCTTTCGGGAGCCGACCCGTCGGTGGGGACGGCCCAAAGCTCGCTCCGGTAGGAGTCGGTGTCGAGGCGGGGGCGGCTGGTGGCCACCACGGCCGTGCGGCCGTCGGGGGACAGCGCGGGTGCTCCGAGGGTGTGGAAGCGCTCAAGGTCGACAGAACTCATCCGGTGACCCTAGCGCCGCGCATGTGCCCCGCACCACGGAATTCCCGCCCCCGCCCCGGGACCGGAACCGGCCGCCGGGGACGTGCTCGGAGCTAGTTCCAGCACAGGCAGAACGGGTGGCCCGCGGGGTCGGTGAAGACCCGGAAGCCGCCGCGTCCCACCGGGCGCAGGCCCATCGCCTCCTCTTGTGCCGAGTCCCAGTCCAACCGGGTCGCGCCCAGGGACAGGGCCAGCTCTTCGGAGGCGTCGATGTCGTCCACCTCGATGTCCAGGTGCATCTGCATCGGGGAGGCGCCGTCGGGCCACTCGGGCGGCCGGTGCCCGGGGGCGTGCTGGAAGCTCAGGCGGGTCGTCGAGGCGTCGCCGATGTCGACCCAGTCGCCGTCGGTCCTCGTCACCTCCAGTCCCAGCAGTTCGGAGTAGAAGCGCGCCAGCGCGTGCGGGTCGCGGGCCTCCAGCACGACGGTCTGCAGGCGGTTGCCCATGGTCTCCTCCTCACGGGAATCTCCTCATGGGGCATGTGGCGCCGATGATGCCGCACGGGTACGACACGATCGAGTGACACCGCCGTCGCCGTCGGTGGCCGCCCTTCTCGCGGCCGCCCTCCACCATCTCCGCGGAGCCCGCCCGGTCCACGAATGGCCTGCCGGACGGCAGGCAGGGCCGGTGATCCGCCCCGGCTCCCGCCGTCGCAGCCCCTCCGGTGACCACGCACACGCCCGACGGCGGACGACGCTGTGGCAAGGGCCGCCCACCTTCACCGCCGCGTCCCCCTTGGCGTTCCGGTCGCCCACCGCCCGACCGGATCCTGAGCGGGGTCCCCCTGAACCCGTCTCCCGACCGGACCCCGAGGAACACGCCCGGCGGCAGGCGGGGCCGGAGAACGGCTCCGCCTCTGCCCCCGCCGTCCGAGGCGCCGCCGTCCGAGACGCCGCCGTCCGAGGCCTGCGACGCTACTCAGGCGCCCCTCGTGTGCTCGCCCCGCTGGATCCTCGCGACAAGGTCGTCGGTCAGCGTCCCGAACCCCGTCGCCGACCACACGCTCTCCTCGGCGGGCACGTCGTAGTACGGCACCGTCCGGCCCTCGTGCTCCACCAGCAGGGGCTCGGGCCGCATCCGTGTGCGGACCGACTTGGCGCACGCCTTGCACATCGGCACGCGCACCGTCCGGTCGCTCCCCAGCTCCCGCCAGTCGGTGTCGGCGGTCGCCGTGCCGTGCAGCGGGTTGGCGTAGCAGTGGCGGCGCTCGCGCCCCCTGCCGCCCGCCTTGGCCCGCGCCAGCGCGTGCTCGGCCTTGTCCAACAGGACGAGGACCCCCGCCAGGTCGGCGAGCCCCGCATCCCCTTCGGGCGCCGAGTCCAGCACCGAGCGGGCCGCAGCATGGGCGTCCAAGGCCTCCGCCATCGCCGCCGCCGCGGCCTCGCCCGAAACCGCGTCCTGTGCGCTGATCCGCTCCCCGACCTCGACGAGCTCCCGTTCGGCGCGCTCCTGGAGTTCGTCGCGACGGGCCCGGTCGACGTTGTCGAAGGCGGTGTGCCGCGGGGGTTCGGGCAGGCGGCGGGGGCGGTACCACAGCAGATAGGCGCCGCCGCCCGCGGCCAGGAGCAGCACCGCCGCCCCGGCCGTCCACGGCCACACCCCCGCCCCCTCCGCAGGCGCCGACTCCCCCGCCTCTGAGGAGCCCTCGCCGGTGGCGTCCTCGGACGCCCCCTCCGAGCCGTCCGAGCCCTCCGTGTCCTCGGCCTCGAAGGCCTCCTGCTGCTCGGTGTAGGCGGCCTCGGGGTCGTCCGCCAGGGCGAACTCCACCGCCTTCTCCGCCTCCTCGGCCATGGGCGCCGAGTAGTCGGTGGCGTAGGACGCGGCAAGAGCGCCGTAGAACGCCCGCTGCTTCTCGGCCTCCGGGGTTCCGGGCGGCGGGTAGTCGGCGCCGTCCGCCCCGTTGCCGCTGATGACGAGGAAGTGCCCCGGCTCCCCCATGCGGTCGTGGACGGCGGCGGCCAGGGCCTCGGAGTCGCCGCCCCACTGGTCCCCCTCCACGAGCGGCACCACGACGACCCGCAGCGGGACGCCGCTCTCCTCGATGTCCGCGGCCATCCCGCTGCGGACCTCCTGCGGGAGCGCGCTCTCGAAGGAGGGGTCCACGTAGACGGGGGACTCCTCGAGCGCGGCGGCGATGGTCTGGGCCGGGCTGGCCTCCTGCCCGCCGGTGGCGGTGGCGGCGGTCGCGGCGGATGCCGGCCCCAGCGCGACCGCGCAGGCGGCGAACAGGGCGAGCGGGGCGGCCCCGGTCTCAACGCGCACGGGCTTCTCCCTCCAAGGGCTCGTCGGGGATGGGCTGGGCGCCGTACTCGCGGCGGACCCAGACGCGGTCCAGTGTCAGGTGCGAGACGCGTGCTCCGCCCGCGCCGACGCGCACCCGCAGGGGGAACCGCTTCGCGTCGTCCCGGTCCAGGCAGTCGCGGCACATGGCGAGCGTGGCCTTGCCGCCCTTGGACGTCCGGCCGCTCTTCTTCCCGGCCTTCTTTCCGGCCTTTCCGCCGCTCTTCCCGGTGCCGCCCCCGGCGCCGCTCCCGGTCCTCTTCACGAGCGCGGTGTGGCCCCGCCCGGCCGACGGCCCATGGAGGGGGTTGACCATGCACACGGGCCGCTTCGCCTCGTCGGCGCCGTCCGGGTCGAGCCTGCGGACGGCGCGCCGGGCCAGTACGACGGCGCCGACCAGGTCCAGCTCGTCGGCGCGCTCGTCGCGCAGCACCCGCAGCGCGATGTCGGTCTCGCGCGTGGCCTCGGCGACCTGAGGGCCATCCGCGTCCGACGTCTCGAGTGCCCGCACCGCGCGCCGGACGTCGCGGTCGGCCATGGGCCGCAGGCGCCTCCCGGGCGCCGCGGCCAGCAGCCGCCCCCACCACCGCGTCCCGCCGCCGAGGAAGGCGACGGCGAAGTACAGCATGATCCCGGCGATGGGCCCGATCACCAGCAACCCGGGGAAGAAGCCCTCGGCGACGAAGGCGGCCGGGCGGGACTCCGGGGTGTCGTCGCCGTACTCCTCTTCGTACTGCAGGGCATCGACGGCGTAGGGGATGCTCTCCCCGGCCTGCGGGTCGGAGGCCGCATTCTCCGCCGCCTCCAACACAGGCTCCAGCCGGTCGGCGACGACCAGGTCCTCGGGGGTGTCGGGGTAGGCGAGGTCCCTCAGCTCGGACTGCGCCTCGGAGGGCAGGTCGACTCCGCGCGTGGCGAACTCCAGGCTGCCCGACCCCAGGTCGGTGACGACGTAGAGGCCGTCCTCGCCGATCGTTTCGGCCAGGGCGTGCACGAGCACGTCCGGGTCGCCCCCGGACTCGTCGGAGGGGACGGACAGGACGCCCGCCATGTACACGGGGACGGGTGCGTCGTCCGCCCGCTCCCGCAGGGCGTCCAGGTCCCCGCGCGCGCCGGACCAGAGCGGGTCGACGGGGATGCGCCCGTCCTCCATCTCCGCGGCGACCCGGTCCACGCGCCCGGTGGCGGCGACGTACGGGGGCTCGGCCAGGGCCTCCTCAGGGGTGACGTCGGCCCGGGCGGAGCCGCCCCCGCCTCCTCCCGGTGCATCCGACGCGTCCGATTCGGGGGCGTCCGCGGGGTCCTCCGGGTTCCAGGCGGCGTATCCCACCGCCGCCCCGAGCACGAGCACCGCCCCCGCGACGCAGGCGAGGCCGGGCCTCCAGAGCGGCGTCCGCAGCCCGTTGCGCCTCAGGTGGCCGGTGGCGCCCGCCGCCACGAGGGACCCGGCGACGGTGGCGGCCAGGAACCCCAGGTTGCCCAGGCCGGTCTCGTCGTCGGGCCGCATGTCGTCAAGGAACTCCGCGAAGGCGGAGTCGTCGTAGGAGTCGCGCTCGTCGGAGCCGGACGATCCATCCTCCGCACCCGAGTCCCCGAAGTCCTCCAGGGCCTCATCGGCCTTGCGTCCGACCTCCGGGTCGAGCAATGCGTCGACGAAGCGCCCGCTCACCTGGGCGGGCGAGGTGTCGTAGTCCAACTCGTCGTCGCCGAGCAGGACGGTCCGGGCGTCGTCGACGGGCAGGCGCACCCCGGGGGTGGCCGCGGTCGCACGGACGCTTCCCTCGCTCAGGGCGAGGTACAGCCCCTCCTCGCCGACGCGGTCCCGGAGCGCGGCGACGAGGTCGGCACTGTCGGAACTCCCGGCGGTCCCCGGCAGGACCACGACGTAGAAGGGGGTCTCGGTGCGGGAGAACTCCGCGCGCACCTGTTCGGCGAGCGCGTCGGTGTCGTAGGCGCCCGCGAGCAGGTCGCTGACGAAGACCGCCTCCCCGGCGGGCTCCTGGGCCAACTGCTCCGCCAGGTAGGCCGCGGGGCTCGACGGCTCGGCGGGCGCGGCCGAGGCGCCCGCCGCCGGCACCGCGAGGGCGGCGGTCACGGCGAGGAGGGCCGCCGCCAGGAGCCGCAGCGGCCCGGTCCGGCGTCGGGGGAGGTCACGCATGGGGATGAGGGTAGCGGTGTTTCGAATCGTCCGGATAGCGAGGTCCGCCCCCGCATGCCCCTCGTTGATCTCGGGGGGATGGACGCTACCAGCACGGTCTTAGCGTCCAACCCCCCGAGATCAACGACAGGGGGCGGACGCGAAGAGGCCGCCGCCGTCTCCTGGACGGCGGCGGCCCTCACCTCCTGTCCCCGGGCGGGGTCGCCGGTTCCGGGGGACCGGCCCTGGCGAGAGGGCCGGAGGCCTGGGTGCCGTGCGGGCGGGCGCGGCGCCCGCCCGCACGTGCGGTGCGGACTACTACTTCGCGATGAGCTGGCGCAGCACGTACTGCAGGATGCCGCCGTTGCGGTAGTAGTCGGCCTCGCCGGGGGTGTCGATGCGCACCACGGCGTCGAACTCGACGCCGGTGTCGGTGGTCACCTTCACCGTGGCGGGGATGCGGCCCTCGTTGAGCTCGGTGATGCCGGAGATGGAGAAGGTCTCCTCACCGGTCAGGCCCAGCGAGTCGGCCGACTGCCCCTCGGGGAACTGCAGCGGCAGCACGCCCATGCCGATCAGGTTGGAGCGGTGGATGCGCTCGAACGACTCGGCGATGACCGACTGCACGCCCAGCAGGCGGGTGCCCTTGGCGGCCCAGTCGCGCGAGGACCCCGAGCCGTACTCCTTGCCGCCCAGCACGACCAGCGGGGTGCCCTGCGCGGCGTAGTTCTGCGCGGCGTCGTAGATGAACGTCACCGGGGCGTCGGCGGCGTTCCCGGCCTGGGTGAAGTCGCGGGTGTAGCCGCCCTCGGTGCCCGGCGCGATCTGGTTGCGCAGGCGGATGTTGGCGAACGTGCCGCGGATCATCACCTCGTGGTTGCCGCGGCGCGACCCGTAGGAGTTGAAGTCCTTGCGCTGGACCCCGTTGGCCTCCAGGTACTGCGCGGCCGGGGTGCCCGGCTTGATGGCGCCGGCCGGGGAGATGTGGTCGGTGGTGACCGAGTCGCCCAGCTTGGCCAGGACGCGGGCGCCGGAGATGTCGCCGACCGGCTCCGGCGTGGTGCCCATGCCCTCGAAGTAGGGGGGCTTGCGCACGTAGGTGGACTCGTCCTCCCACTCGAAGGTGCTGCCGGTCGGGGTGGGCAGGGAGCGCCACCGCTCGTCGCCGGCGAACACGTCGGAGTAGGCCGAGGTGTACATGTCCGAGGCGATCGCCGAGTCGATGACCTCCTGGATCTCCTCGGGGGAGGGCCAGATCTCGCTCAGGTAGACCGGCTCGCCCTCGTTGTCGGTGCCCAGCGGCTCGGTGGTGATGTCCACGTCCATGGACCCGGCCAGGGCGTAGGCCACCACCAGCGGCGGGGAGGCCAGATAGTTCATCTTGACGTCGGGGTTGATGCGGCCCTCGAAGTTGCGGTTGCCCGAGAGCACCGAGGTGACCGCGAGGTCCCCGTCCTGCACCGCCTTGGAGATCTCCTCCGGCAGCGGTCCGGAGTTGCCGATGCAGGTGGTGCAGCCGTAGCCGACCAGGTTGAACCCGAGCTTGTCGAGGTAGGGCGTCAGGCCCGAGCGCTCGAAGTAGTCGGTGACGACCTTGGAGCCGGGGGCCAGCGACGTCTTGACCCAGGGCTTGCGGTTCAGGCCGCGCTCCACCGCCTTCTTGGCCAGCAGGGCGGCGCCCAGCATGACCGAGGGGTTGGAGGTGTTGGTGCACGAGGTGATCGCGGCGATCACCACGGCGCCGTGGTCGACCTCGGTCTCGGTGCCGTCGGCCATGGTGACCTTGACCGGCTTGTGCGGGCGGCCGTTGGCCGAGTGGGCCGGGGCGTCGGAGGCCGGGAAGGACTCCTCGCCGGCCTCGTCGGCCGCGTCGTCGACGTAGTTCTGCACGTCGCGGCGCCAGGTGTGCTTGGCCTCCGACAGCGAGATGCGGTCCTGCGGGCGCTTGGGGCCGGCGATGGACGGCACGACGTCGCCCAGGTCCAGCTCCAGGTACTCGGAGAACTCCGGCTCGTGCGCCGGGTCCAGCCACAGCCCCTGCTCCTTGGCGTAGGCCTCGACCAGCGCGGTCTGGGCCTCGGGGCGGCCGGTGAGCCGCATGTAGCGGATGGTCTCGGCGTCGATCGGGAAGATCGCCGCGGTGGAGCCGAACTCGGGGCTCATGTTGCCGATGGTGGCGCGGTTGGCCAGCGGCACCGAGGCCACGCCCTCGCCGTAGAACTCGACGAACTTGCCGACCACGCCGTGCTCGCGGAGCATCTCGGTGATGGTGAGCACCAGGTCGGTGGCGGTGGTGCCGGGGTTGAGCCGGCCGGTGAGCTTGAAGCCGACCACGCGCGGGATGAGCATGGAGATCGGCTGGCCGAGCATGGCGGCCTCGGCCTCGATGCCGCCGACGCCCCACCCCAGGATGCCCAGGCCGTTCTGCATCGTGGTGTGGGAGTCGGTGCCCACGCAGGTGTCCGGGTAGGCCTGGCCGTTGCGGTTCATCGTGACGCGGGCCAGGTGCTCGATGTTGGCCTGGTGCACGATGCCGGTGCCGGGCGGGACGACCTTGAACTCGTCGAAGGCGGTCTGGCCCCAGCGCAGGAACTTGTAGCGCTCGCCGTTGCGCTCGTACTCGATCTCGACGTTGCGCTCGAAGGCGTCGGGGCGCCCGAACAGGTCGACGACGACGGAGTGGTCGATCACCAGCTCGGCCGGGGCCAGCGGGTTGATCTTGCCGGTGTCGCCGCCCATCTCCTTGACGGCCTCGCGCATGGTGGCCAGGTCGACGACACAGGGCACGCCGGTGAAGTCCTGCATGATCACCCGGGCGGGGGTGAACTGGATCTCCTGGCTCGGCTTGGCCTTGGGGTCCCACTCGCCGAGCGCGCGGATGTGCTCGGCGGTGACGTTGGCCCCGTCCTCGGTGCGCAGGAGGTTCTCCAGGAGAACCTTCAGGCTGTAGGGGAGCCGCCCGGAGCCCTTGACGGCGTCCAGACGGAAGATCTCGTACGACTCGCCGCCGACACTGAGCGTGTCACGGCTGCCGAAGCTGTTCGCGGACACGGATTCTGCCTCCTGATCTCGCCACTTTCTCCCGCCCATCCTCCCGCACGGGAGGGCCGGGAGATCACTGAGGCCGCCCTCGGTTCCGCGCCTCTGGTGCGGAGGCGTATTCGCCTTGGGCCCCTCCGAAACACACCGTCCCACCGGCGCCGGCGCCCCGGCCCGCGCCCCCGCCGGCGGGCGCAGCCCCCGCGCGCCGCCGCGGCCGCGCCCGCCTGTCGGCGATGCGGCCGCACGCGCCGTGCGACGGTTATCTCGACATCAAGGTATCGAACCGATATCTCGATATCAAGTTACCTGGGCGGGGCGCCGCCCTCCCGCACCGCCCCGCCGACGGCCCCGGGCGCGCCGGGGCGCGCCGCACCCCCGCCCGGCCCCTCAGGCCACCTGCGGGGCGACCTTCTCGGCCACCAGCTCCAGGTGGTCCAGGTCGGACAGGTCCAAGACCTGAAGGTACATCCGCTCGGCGCCGATCCCGGCGAACCGGCCGAGCTTCTCGACGACCTCCTCCGGGGTTCCGGCCAGCCCGTTGGCCTTCAGCTCCTCCACATCCCGCCCGATCGCCTCGGCGCGCCGCGCCACCTCGGCGTCGTCCCGGCCGCAGCACAGCACCTGCGCCGCGGAGTAGACCATCGGCGCGGTCCGCCCGACGGCCGCGACCGCGTCCCGGGTGCGCCCGAACGCCGCCGCCGTGTCCTCCACCGAGTTGAACGGCACGTTGTACTCGTCGGCGTGCGCCGCCGCCAGGCGCGGCGTGCGCTTGGGGCCGGTGCCGCCGATCAGCACCGGCGGGCGCGGCGCCTGCATCGGCTTGGGCAGCGCCGGGCCCTCGGTGAGCCGGTAGTGGCGCCCCTCATAGCGGAACGTCTCCCCCGGCGGGGTGGCCCACAGCCCGGTGATGACGTCCAGCTGCTCCTCGTACCGGTCGAAGCGCTCGCGCGCCGACGCCGGGAAGGGGATGCCGTAGGCGGAGTGCTCGGCCTCGTACCACCCGGCGCCGAAACCGAACTCCACCCGGCCGCCGCTCATCCGGTCCACCTGCGCCACGCTGATCGCCAGCGGGCCGGGGTGGCGGAACGTGGCCGCCGTCATCAGCGTGCCCAGGCGGATCCGGGAGGTCTCCCGGGCCAGACCCGCCAGGGTGATCCAGGCGTCCGTGGGGCCCGGCAGGCCGTCCACGTCGCCCATCTTCAGATAGTGGTCGGAACGGAAGAAGGCGTCGAACCGGAGCTCCTCGGCCGCCTTGGCGACCGTCAGCAGGGTGTCGTAGGAGGCGCCCTGCTGCGGCTCGGTGAAAATCCTCAAGCGCATACGCCCCATTGTTCCCCCCTTGCGGCCTCCCGGGTAACGCGCCGCGCGCCGCACACGGTTCTCACCGGCCGTTCCCCTGGCCGTACCCGGCCAGTCGCCCGTTCCGGGCGAACCCTCCGGTGCACGGAGAGCGATGACCGCCGGGAAACCCGCCTCCACCCCCTCGGAAGGACCCCCATGGCCATCCACCGATCCACCGTGCTCGCCGCCGCGGGCGGGGCCGCCGTCTCCGCCGTCGCGACGGGCGCGGTCCTGCTCCCCCTCGGCGGCGCGTTCGCCGACGGCGGAGACGGCGACCCCGGCGAATGCACGAGCCGCACCCGGACCCTGCCCGTCGCCGAGGCCGGGGACGCCCTCGAGACGCAGGGCCTCACCCCCGCGGAAGGGCCCATCGACGGCTATGAGGTCGGCCACGTGCCCGACCGCGTCGGCGACCACCCCCACGACATGGACCCCGGCTGGTACGACGGATTCGACGCCGAGTACTACGACGAGGGCGACGAGGTGCCCGAGGACGCCGGCGCGCCCGAGGACTACACCTCCTCCATGCGGGTGTGGCTGCACGACGAGGTGGAGGTCGTCACCGACCTGTACGACGGCGGGGAGGAGACATACGCCGACTGGGACTCCGACATGGAGGTCCAGATCGACCGCAGCGCGGAGTTCACCGACGCCGACGCCTACTTCTCGGCCATGGACCTGCCCAAGGACGACTGGTTCATGGAGCCCGCCGAGGAGCTGCCGGACGGCGGGGGCTACTACAGCGGCTCCGAGGCCGTGTTCGTGCCCGAGCCCGGCGTCGCCGTGGTGGTGACCCTGTGGCCGGAGGGCTACTCCGACAGCGGCGACGAGGAGCCCCAGGGGGACCCCGAGGAGGTGCTGAAGGTCGTCGAGGGCATCGAGAAGGCGGCCTGACCGGCCCGCTGACCGGCCCGCGGCGGCGCGGTACCCTCGCTACCCGCGCCGCCGCGGAACCGTTCCGCGACGCGGCCGCGATAGGGACCCCGTGAAGCTGTTCAGACGCGCGAAACACCCGCCCTCCTTCGACCCCGACGGGAGCGACGCCGCCCTCCTCGCGGCCGTCGCCGGCGGGGCGACCGGCGCGCTCGAGGTCCTGCACCGCAGGCACGCCCCCTGGCTGCGGGCGCGGCTGCGCTACCGGACCTCCGACCCGGACCTGGTCGACGCCGCCCTGCAGGAGACCTTCCTCGCCGTCTGGAAGAACGCCGGGTCCTTCACCCCGCGCAGCGCCGACGGGGACGCGGCCGCCTGGTTCTGGACCATCGCCATCCGCCAGCTCATCTCCCAGCTCCGGCGGCGCGCCAACCAGTGGATCGCCGACACCGACCCCGCCCCCTACGAGACCATCGGCGACGCCTCGGCCGAGGACCTGGTGCTCACCCGGGTCGAGCACGGCCCCCTCGGCCAGGCGCTCGACTCCCTGTCCCCCGAGCTGCGCACGGCCATACAGGCCACCGTGCTGGACGGGCTCACCGTCCGAGAGGCCGCCCAGCTCCTCGGCGTGCCCGAGGGCACCGTCAAGACCCGCGTCATGCGGGCCAAGGCCCGACTCCGGGAGCAGCTGGTATGACCTGGCACCTGACCCCGAGGCAACTGCACGACTACGCGCGCGGGCGCGCCGACGAGGTCGCCGCGATGTCGGCGGAGGCGCACATCATGTCCTGTTCCCACTGCCGCTCTGCCCTGCCCGCGGACGAGTCCTGGCTCCAGGCGTCCTGGGCCGACCTGCGCGACATCGTCGACCGGCCGCGCCGGGGCCCACTGGAGCGGCTGCTGTCGGCCGTGGGCGTGGCCGAGGACAAGGCGCGCCTGCTGGCCGCCACCCCGCGGCTGTACCGGGCCTGGCTCATCGCCACCGTCACCGTCCTGGCCTGCGCCCTGTTCGCGGCGCACACCGTGCACGGCGGCGCCCTGCTGTTCCTGTACCTGGCACCGGTGCTGCCGCTGGCCGGGGTCGCCCTGGCCTACGGGCGCCGCGTCGACCCGGCGCACGCCTTCACCTCCACCACGCCCATGGGCGGGCAGCGGCTGCTGTTCCTGCGCTCCCTGGCGGTGCTGGTGCCGGCGGTGGCCCTGTGCGCGGGCGCCGCCCTGCTGCTGCCCTCCTTCGGCCCGGCCTGGGCGCCCGCCGCCTGGCTGCTGCCCTCGCTCACCCTGGTGGCGGCCTCGCTGGCGTTCACCCGGTGGATGCCGTTAGGGGTGTCGAGCGCCCTGCTGGCCGGGACCTGGCTGATCGCGCTCGGCGCCGCCGAGGCGGTCCGGGCCTGGAACACCATCCACCTGTTCGGACCCACCGCGCAGCTGTGCTGGGCCGTGGCCCTGGCCGCCCTGCTCGCCGCCCACCCCCTGGCACGGGCGGGACGCGCATGACCGCCGCGACCGAGGGACGGCCCTCTCCCGGGACCGGACCCGCGGCCGGGCCACTGGCGTCCGCCCGCGGGCTCACCAAGCGCTACGGTGTGCGCCACGCGCTCGCCGGGATCGACCTGGACGTCGGCCCCGGCGTGACCGGGCTGCTGGGCCGCAACGGGGCGGGCAAGACCACCCTTCTGCGCTGCCTGGCCACCGACCTGGACCCCGGCGGCGGCCGGTTGACCGTGCTCGGCGAGTCGCCCGAGACCTCCGCCGGGCGCACCCGCATCCGGCGCGGCATCGGGCACCTGCCGCAGAACCCCGTGCTGTACCCGCACTTCACCGCCTTCTCCCTGGTCGACTACATCGCGGTGCTCAAGGAGCTGGGCGGGCGCCGGGCCCGGCACGACGAGGTGCGCCGGGTGCTGGACGCGGTGGGCCTGTACGACCGGCGGCACAGCCGGGTGCGGCGCCTGTCCGGGGGCATGCGCCAGCGCCTGGCGCTGGCCTGCGCCCTGCTGGGCGAGCCCCGGCTGCTGCTGCTCGACGAGCCCACCATCGGGCTCGACCCCGAGCAGCGCATCCGCTTCCGCGACCTGGTCTCGGAGTTCACCCGGGACCGCGGCGCCGTGCTGTCCACCCACCAGATCGAGGACGTGGGGGCGCTGTGCTCCCGCGTGCTGGTGCTGGACGCCGGGCGGCTGGTCTTCGACGGCTCGCCCGACGAGCTGACCGGGCACGCCCGCGGGCGCGTGTGGTCCGCGGCCAGGCGGCCCCGGGACGCGGCCACCGCCTGGCGCGGGCCGGACGGGCGGTACCGGGTGCTCACCCCCGAGGCGGCCGACCCGCCCGCGGACGCGGGCGAGGCCCACCCGGTCGAGCCCACCCTGGAGGACGGCTACCTGCTGTTCACCGCGGAGCGCGGATGAGCGCCCGGGCCTTCGCCGCGCTGGTGCGCCTGGAGCTGTGGCGGATCCTGCGCAACCCGCTGCTCCTGGCGGCCGTGGCCTACGGGCTCTGGGAGCAGTGGACCTACCTGGCCGAGGGGATGCTCGTCGACTGGGGCTGGATCGTCGACGACATCATCGACACGGCCCCGTTCCCGGCGCTCGGCGTGTTCTTCGCCGCCTTCTTCCCCGGGTCGCGCGAGCGGCGCTACGCGGCCGCCTCCGCCCTGCCGGTGTCCCCCCGCCTCCGGATGGCCGCCCTGCTGACGGCCGCCGCGACCGCCGGCGCCGTGGCCCTGGTGCCGAACGTGGTGATGGGGCTGCACCCGTGGTCGCCCATCGCGATCGCCGGGGTGCTGAGCCCCGCGGCGCTGCTCATCCCCCTGGTGATCGGCGCGGCGGCGGGCGCGGCCGGCGTCGCGCTGGGCCTGTGGTGCGCCTCGTGGGTGTTCCCGGCGCTGGCCGTGTCGGCCGTCGTGGCCTACCAGTTCACCTGGGTCCTCGCGTTCGACGTCCCGGACATCCCCGGCGGGGGGCTCGTCGCGGGGGCGTTCTCGGTCCTCGTGGAGGTCCTGCTGCCCGGCGGCACCTACTCGCCGGGCATGTGGGGGATGGTCCCCGGCCACCTGGGCTTCCTCGCCCTGCTGACCGCCGTGTGCTGCGGCCTGGCGCTGGTCCGCGCCGAGCGCCGCCGCGGCCGCCCGCGCCTCGCCGCCGCGGGGGCGACCGCGGTGTTCGCCGCGGGGGCGCTGGCCGTCTACGGCCAGGTCGACGGGATGGAGGCGCGCAACCAGGAGGCCCTCATGGAGGGCACCTGGACGGCCGCGGTGGGGCCGGTGCCCGACCGGGTGTGCGAACGGCTCATCCTGGAGTACTGCGGGTACGAGACCTACGAGTCGTGGTTCCCGCACTGGCAGCGGGCGGGCGAGGCCGTGGCCGCCGCCGTGCCCGAGCGGGCGCGCGACCGGCTGCCGACCGTCCAGCAGAGCACGTACGCGGCCGAGCCCGGGCTCATCGACAGTGCAGGGACGCTCCGCGACGGGGTCGCCTACCCCGACCCGGGGTGGAGCACGCAGGACGACTGGTCCCGCCTCCTCCTCGCCGAGGAGATCGCCCTGGGCGCCGTGGGGGCGCCCGAGAGCCCGGACGGGATGGAGCCGCAGTGCACCCTGCACGGGCAGGCGCGCTACGCCGTCAAGACATGGCTGGTCCTGCGGGCCGCCGACGATCCCGTCGTGGCATTGGGGGACCTCGTCATCATGGACGACATCCGCCCTCGGCTGGCGGAGGTGGCGACCGTCCGGGCCATGCTGGACCACCCCGAGGAGGACATCGTCGAGGCGCTCGACGCGCACTGGGAGGAGCTCGTCGCCCCGGACACCCCGGCGGGGGAGGCACGCGGCCTGCTGGGTGTGGAGGTGGACCCGGCGCACATGGCCGAGGCGGCGGACATGATCGACGAGGGGTGGTTCCCGGAAGAGGAGGAGGCCGAGCTCGCCGAGGAGTGGCTCGTCTACGACGACGGGTTCGAGGTCCCGCTCCCCGCGCCCTGCACATGACCGCGTACGGGCCGCGCCGCTCCCGGGGCCTGTGTCGTTGATCTCGGGGAAGTCGGGGTAAAAACGGACGTCATAAGCCCGACTCCCCCGAGATCAACAATGGGTCCGTCCGAAGCCCCCGGGACCGACAGCGCGGGTACGCGGAACTCGCGGGTCAGGCCCCGCCTCCCGGGGCGAGGAGGTCGTCCAGTTCCGCCACCGTCGGTGCGCTGCTCAAGAACACCAGCTCGTCACCGGCGCGCAGCTCCGTCGTCGGGAACGGCGCGACCACCGCGCCCGCGCGCACGACCGCCACCAGGACGATGCCCTCGGGAAGGCGCGGCATCAGGGCGCCCGCCTGCTCTCCGACGAACGCCGACCCCTCCTCCAGGGTGAGCTCCAGCAGGTCCGTCTCCCCCGACGCCTGGGAGAACGCCTCCGCCCCGTCCGGGTCGCCGCCCGCCGGCGCCCCGTCCGCGGGGCCTTCGAGGAGCGAGACCATCAGCCGCGGCGTGGACACCGCGGCGTCCACGCCCCAGGCGTCGGTGAACAGCCACTCGTCCCGCGGGTCGTTCACCCGGGCGATCACCCGCGGCACCGCGAACTCGGTCTTGGCCAGCAGGGAGAACACCAGGTTCACCTTGTCGTCGCCGCTGGCGGCGACCGCCGCGTCGAACTCGTCCAGCCGCGCGCTGTCCAGCGACGCCAGTTCGCACGCGTCGGCCAGCAGCCATTCGGCGCCCGGCAGGGCGTCCACGTCGATGGCCCGGGCGCTGCGGTCGATGAGCAGCACCTCGTGGCCCCCCGCGCACATCTCGGCGGCGATGGAGCGCCCCACCGCGCCCGCGCCCGCGATCGCGATCCGCATCCTCAGGACTCCTCTCCCGACAGGCGCTCCTGCACCGACTCAAGGTCGCCCACCCGCGCCAGCACGTGCAGCACGTCCCCGGCGTCCAACGTCTCGTCGCCCCGGGGCAGCACCAGCTCACCGCCCCGCACCAGGTAGGCCACGCGCAGCGGCAGGGCCGACTCCAGCTGCTCCACCCGCTTGCCGTACCAGCAGTGCGGCAGCGGCGCCTCGGTCATGGCCAGCGTGCCCGACGGGTCGCGCCACAGCGGCCCCAGGTCCAGGCCGTCGGAGCCGGGGACCAGCCGCCGCAGCACCGTCTCGGCCGTCCAGTGCACGGTGCCCACCGTGGGGATGCCCAGCCGCTGGTACACCTGCGCGCGCCGGGGGTCGTAGATGCGCGCCACCACGTGCCGCACGCCGAAGGTCTCCAGGGCCACGCGCGCGGCGATGATGTTGGAGTTGTCCCCGCTGCTGACCGCGGCGAACGCCGACGCGTTCTCGATGCCGGCCTTCACCAGCACGTCGCGGTCGTGGCCCAGGCCCTCCACGGCCGCGCCCGCCGTACCGGGGCGCAGCCGCCGGAAGGCCTCGGGGTCGCGGTCGATCACGGCGACCGTGTGGCCCATGTCCTCCAGCGTGTGGGCGAGGGTGGACCCCACCCGCCCGCATCCCAGAATCACGATGTGCATGCCCGTGCCCTCTCCTGGCCTCGGTCCGGACGGGACTCAGGCGACGCTACACCCGCGCGGCCCGCCGTCTCGCGCGGCGCGCTCCCTGTGCCCGGTCGGCTAGAGTTGCCGCAGATGGGCGGTGGCTCCGATCCGGTCACCCGCGCGATGCCCGTACGATCCCCGCTCCCCGGAGGTGCCCTTACCGTGCCCGTTTCCGAAACCCGCAGCCGCGTCGGCTCCCGCATCCGCGTGCGCCTGGACGGCGGCGTCGCCCACGGCGGGTGGTGCGTGGGCCGCCACGACGAGCTGGTGGTCTTCGTGCGGCACGCGCTCCCGGGCGAGCTCGTGGAGGCCCGGATCACCGAGGAGACCAAGCGGTTCCTGCGCGCCGAGGCCGTCGAGGTGCTGGAGGCGTCGCCGGACCGGGTGCAGGCGCCCTGCCCGTACGCCGGGCCGGGGCTGTGCGGCGGGTGCGACTGGCAGCACGCCTCGCTGGAGGCCCAGCGCCGGCTGAAGGGGCAGGTGGTCTCCGACCAGCTGCGCCGCATCGCCGGGATCGAGCGCGAGGTCACCGTGGAGGAGCTGCCCGGCGCGCCGGACGGCCTGGGCTGGCGCACCCGCGTGCGCTACGCGGTCGACGAGCAGGGCCGCGCGGGGCTGCGCCGCCACCGCTCCCACGAGATCGAGCCGATCGACTCCTGCCTCATCGCCCACCCGGAGGTGGAGGCGCTGGGCGTGACCCGGCTGCCCTGGCCCGGGGTGTCGGAGGTGGAGGCGGTGGCCTCCAGCGGCGGCAACCGCGCCGTGATCGCGGCCCCGCGCGCCTCGCGCCTGCCCGAGCCGCCCCGGCCCGAGGCGTCGGCGGCGGTGCTGCGCCGCCTCAAGGGCGGCCGCACCCAGGCGGTGCGCGGCAAGAAGGGCCTGCGCGAGGAGGCGGCCGGGCGCCAGTGGCGGGTGTCGGCGGGCGGCTTCTGGCAGGTGCACCCCGGGGCGGCCGACGCGCTGGTGGAGGCCGTGCTGGGGGCGCTGGAGCCCCAGGAGGGGCAGACCGCGCTCGACCTGTACTGCGGCGCCGGGCTGTTCGCCGGGGCGCTGGGCGAGGCGGTCGGCCTGGAGGGCCGGGTGCTCGGCGTGGAGGGCGGCCGCGAGGCGGTCCGGGACGCCGAGTACAACCTCCAGGACCTGCCGCACGTGCGCATCGAGGGCGGCG
Organism: Nocardiopsis endophytica; assembly: GCF_027706725.1. Taxonomy (GTDB): domain Bacteria; phylum Actinomycetota; class Actinomycetes; order Streptosporangiales; family Streptosporangiaceae; genus Nocardiopsis_A; species Nocardiopsis_A endophytica. Next base: position 19,031 of record NZ_JAQFWQ010000059.1, on the reverse strand, counting down.
ACGTCGAGGGGCGCCTGCGCGAGTGGGCCGACCTGCGCGCCGACATCGCGGTCCTGGACCCGCCCCGCGCGGGCGCCGGGCGCGACGTGGTGGAGGCGCTGGCGTCGATGCGCCTGAAGCGCGTGGCGTACGTGTCCTGCGACCCGGCGACCCTGGCACGCGACCTGGCGACGTTCGAGCAGAACGGCTTCGAACTGAAGGACCTGCGCGCGTTCGACGCCTTCCCCATGACCCACCACGTGGAGTGCATGGCGGTACTTACCCGCAAGAGCAAGAAGTAGGATCTCACCGCTCACCTGAGGAAACACAGGGCGAACGGCCCGAGCAGCGGTCGCGCCGGCCAGGGAAGCCGACGGCGTGACCGCCTCTTCGTTTCCGGTCCAGGGGCACTGAGTACATTGGAACTCCGTGAGGCGTGCGGCCCCGTGGCCGATACCACAGAGCCGCACGCCGGTAGGCACACGTGCCCCTCACCGCATCTTTCTAGTCAGAAGCAAGCCTCCGACGTGTATGCGTCCGTTTCCAGGTCCACGCTGTACACTGGGCGATCCTCGATCCCGAGGGCGTGCATCAGCCCGCTGGTCGGAATCCTGTACCTGCCTCCGACACGGAGGACAGGGCAGGGGAACTCCCCCTTGTGGATCAACCGGTAGGCGGCCGTCGAGCTGATCCCGAGCACTCGGGCCGCCGTCCGCAGGTCCACTGTGACGGGCAGCTTGAACATCTCGGTGAAGGTCATTCCACCCTCCGCGGGGTAATTCATGCTCGCCTCCCAGCGGGGCGGACCGGTCGGGGGCCCACACGGCGCCCGGGCGGTCGTTTCTTGGGGGGATTGTGGCGCGTTAGGCGCTCCCTCGTCTCGTCGTCGGTGTCGGTGTCGGTGTCGGTGAAGGCAGCATTCCGCAGATACTCCGGGCGCACCCGGAAGCGCAGCGGGGTGCGCAACCCGTCCGGGCCGTCCGGACGGTCAACCCGCACGTCCCAACCCTTCTCGGCCGGAGCGTCCACCTCCCCATCGGACGCGGTGAGCGCGTGATCTTGGGCGATGCGCTCGACCTGAGTGGAGGGGAGCTCCCGATGGCCGTCACGGGCGAAGTTCCACGCCCTAGTACACGCCGCGCGGATCAGGGAGCGATCTGAGAGGCAGCTCCCGGCGTCCGGGGCCGACAACTCCTCCAGGAGAGTGAGGACCATCTCAGCCTCCACATCCGACCGGTCGGCGTGCAGACGCGTGCAGACGCGGTGGACCGTCCCGGTCAAGCGAGGCAGTGCCAGCCAGATCACAAGGAGCTTCCCGGTCTCATCTGAAGCGTTTGAAGCGTCGTCCCCCAGAGCGGCGCGGAGAACCTCCTTCCAGACCGCGACGGCGAACTGCGGGTCGGAGCCCTGCCCGTACAGCGCCGCGTGCGCCTCGGCAGCGGTTAGCCCGAGCGGCTCCGCCCCCTCGCTGGCCGCAGGAACGGTCAGGACGACCGCGCCGCCGACCCGGGGATCGTCGAAGTGCCGCCTCACCGAGGCGAACACGCTGCTAGATCGTGGCTGCATCAGGAAACTTCCTCCCTTTGAGCTGATAGTGCCGGAGGTGCCGAGCTATCGGATGGCCACGGATACGGGAGGTGATCCCATCAACCCACATTTGAGTAGAGGGTACAGAAGCCCACACACCCCCATTTCATACATACATAGGCAGTTTTGGTCTTTTCGACCGGGAATTGCCGTCTTTGCCCACGAGTGTGTGACAGGTATGGAAAGGCTGCGAGCTCGCCGCTCGAAGGAGTTCACACTGTGAGGCCGAGGTTGGTGGGTGCCCACCCCAGGCGGGCACCCACGAGCCGTTGAGCTCAGCCGGCCTCGGAGGACGGGGCGTTCGCCCCCTTGGTACGCGGGGCCGCCGACGTGGTACCCCTGGTCCGAGCGGCAGCCCGCCGGCGGACGCTCGGCGGGAAGCCCGAGGACTTGCGCATACGGCTCACCCGGCGGTTTCGTTGACGATCGTTCACAGGACCTGTAGTTCCTTCCAGATGGGTCGTTGAATGGTTCCGCCGCAGTATTCTGCTTCTGCGAGCGGGTGGTGCCATCGTGCCCGAGTCGAGAGCGGCCTGCAGGGCGAAAACTGAGGGAAAACTGAGCCTTGAACGCGTGTAGGAGTACGCGCACGTGAAGCGGCCTTCCTCGGCGCACGCTCGAAGGGGCTGTCATCACGGGGCCGGACCGCTGCTTCCATCACGGAGAAGGGGAGGGCGATGGAGGGACACGTGCTGGGCCCGGTCAGAGCCGAAGGGGACGGCGGCGGAAGGGTCTCCGAGGGGGCGAAAGCGGCCGCACTGTTCGCGCTTCTGGTGACGTCACCGGACTGCCGGTGCACCAGGGGGGAAATCGCCGAAGCCTTGTGGGAAGGCAATGAGAACGCAGGCCGCCTGGTGGACCGCACCATCTCCGACCTGCGGAAACAACTGGGTCGGGAGGTTGTACCCCAGGGCAGATCGGGATACTGCACGATCCGCGTACCGGTGGACCGCGTCGATCTACTCCGCTTCCGCGACCGGGTCACGAGGGCCACAAGGCTGATGAACCATCACGAGCGATTCGATCTACTGGGTGAGGCCCTGGACGAGTGGGACGGTGGCGAACCGCTGCGCGACCTGAGCGGGAGCGGCTTCCAGCTGCGCCGGGAGGAGCTGCGGACCGAATTGATGGCCGCCGTGTACGCCAGGCTCGAGGCCGCCTGGCGGTCCCGGGAGGTGAAGTGGCTCCGCGAGGAGACGGAGAAATGGTTCAAGCGCGACCCGAATCTGCCCCCGGTCTTCCGGTTCTACCTGCTCGCCCACGGCGACTTGCCTGAGCGTGAGCGGGAACGACTCATCGAAGAGTGGAGGCAGCGCAACGGAAGTCCGGACGCCGAAGTGCAGAGCGCCATCGAAGTGGCCCGGGGATCCTCCTGCGGACCGGGCGGGGTGTTCCCTCCTCCTGTGCCTGACCAGTTGCCTGGCGGCATACGAAGGCCGGTCGGGCAGGAGCAGCTCATCCGTGACCTCTTCGAAGCCGTGTGTGGGGAACAGGACGCCGGAAACCTGGCGCTGCTCCTCATCAGCGGCATGGCAGGGGTCGGGAAGAGCACGGTGGCCCACCGTCTCGCCTGTCGACTCCGGACACGATTCCCAGACGGAGTACTCTATTCCGACCTGAACGGATTCACCGACGGAGCTGAGGGGCCTACCGAACCGGGCGAGGCCCTGGACAAGTTCCTGGCCGCGCTACCGCCCTACTCCACAGTGACCGGCCCGGAGAGCAAAAGCGCTGCCCTGCGGTCTGCACTTGCTCGCCGCTCGGTACTCATCGTCCTCGACGACGCGCTCCACGCCCAGCAGGTCTTGCCGCTTCTCCCTGGAGACGGCACCTGCGCCGTGATCATCACCAGTCGCAACGATCTCTTGCGCCTTCAGGCCGAGAGAAAGGTGCTGTTCCACAGGATGGAGCCACTGCCAGAGTCGGACGCCCTGAAGCTGCTACAGGAAGAAGTATCGGCCAAAGACCGGGCGAACTACGCCCAGGCATTCAGAGAGTTGGTTGGTCTTTGCGATCGTCTGCCACTGGCCCTCACCGTGGTGGCCCAGCTTCTGAAGCGTGGTGCACGTCCGCTGCGTACCATCTCCGCCCTGGTACGGGAGATGAAGGGGGAACGGGCAAAGCTGGATACGCTGCACCTTCCTGAGCACGAACTGTCGGTCCGTGCCGCGCTTAACTGCTCCGTGCGCGTACTCAGTAAGGAGGCCAGGCTGCTGCTTTGGCAGCTTTCAATCCACCCTGGCCCCACCGCCTCCTGGGAGGCGGTGATGGACCTCGGGAGGGCAGCGTGCGAAGGGGCGCGCACTGACCGTGCTCTGGTGGAACTCGTGGCGGCGAACCTGGTGGAGCTCAAGGGCGATCGCTATGGGCTCCACGACCTGGTACGGGCATTCGTCCGCCAACACGTGCAGCCTGGGTCGGAGGACGAGACGGCCGAAATCAAGCGGGCGACCGTACGGCAGGTGCTGGAACACCAGTTGCACAACGTCCGCGCCTGCGACCGCGTGCTCGACCGAGAGCGAACCCTGCCCATCGGCGAGCCCGACGGAGTCACGGTCACCGAGCCCGCGGAACCGGGGCAGGCGATGGCGTTCTTGGACGAGGAGTACGAAGCCATCCAGCGAGGCATCCGATTAGCCACAGATCAGCACATCGAAAGGTACGTATGGCTCCTCTCCATGGCACTGGTCACCTATCAATGGCACCGCCACCGTCTTCGTGACGCGCTGAATAACCTCAAAGACGCCGCCGATGCAGCAGAGTCCATCGCTACCTCGGTCGATTGCGCCATGGTCCAACGAATGCTGGCAGGAACCCAATGGCGGTACGGGCAGTACAACTTGACCGTGGGCCACCTGCGCCAGGCCGTGCGGCTCAGCAAGGAGGACCGCAGCACGAAAGGCCGATTGAGCCTGGCTCGGTCGCTCCACCGGCTCGGTATCACTCTGCGCAAGCAGGGGGACCAGGCGGGCGCGGAGAAAGAACTGTGCCAGGCTCTGGAGTTGTGCAGGGCGGTGGCCGACCCGGTTGGAGAGGCCGCAGCGCTGAACGCCCTCGGCACAATCCACCTTGATAGGGGTGATCACGATCAGGCCCTTCTCCGGTGCACCGATGCCCTGGGTGTACTTGGGTGCACGGCAGAGCGGAGCGGTCTGGCCGACGTGCTGTTTACTTTGGCCAAGGTGCATGTGGCCCGCTCCGAGCGAGACGAGGCCGTATCCCTGTACCGACAGGCCTGCGACATCTACCACGAACAGGAGAACTGGCCCAGCGAGAACAAGACACGGCGGCTCTTCGCCGACGTCCTGGTGTCCGCCGGCAGAACCGAAGAGGCGATACGGGAACTGGAGAGAGTCATCGTGCTGCGTGAGTTGATGGGGGGCGAAGGCGTATCCGAGGTCCGGGAGTTGCTGGAAGGACTGAGGTGACCAGCCCAGCCGACGTCCGCCGCGCCCCCGTCACATCCGAGGCGGACGCGTGCGATAGTACTCGGTCGGGTCGGGGCGCAGGGGCTTCGACGGACGCCGCGAGCTTATCGGAGGAAGGTACGGGCGAAGCTGGTCGAACACCTCGTGGACATCCGCCGGACGTTCATCCGGTTCCCACCGGACCATCCGCAGCGCGAGGGAGGCGAACTCCGGAGGGAGTTTGTCGAGGAGGTCGGCCGGCAGAACCGGGCAGCCCCGTTCCGCCCGCTCCTCCAATCCGCCATAGGGCAGCCGCATGACTGTCATTTCGAGCAGGATGCAGCCGAGCCCGAAGATATCCACCCGCCGCGTCAGACCTGAGGGACATGCGTCGGACTGCTCAGGGGAGGCCCAGCCGAGCGTGCCGCGTTCGAACTCCGTCGCCTCACCCTCCATCACCGCGAAGCCCATATCGATGAGACGGAGGCAACCATCCGGTTGCACAATGACATTCTCGGGTTTGAGGTCACAGTGCACCAGATTCCTGTCGTGTACTTCCCGCAGAATTTCACACAACTGACCGATGACGGATGCAACGGTCCCGGGGTACCTGACAGGCCGAGCCGCCAACAGCACATCCTGCAGTTGACGCCCTTCAACGAATTCCATGACCAGGCATCGGCGCCGCCGGTACGTGCCAGTCGCGATGATTTCAGGGATCGCCCTTATACCGGTCAGCCTCATCATGCGCGAGCCTTCTTCGAGCAGGTCCCTTCCCGCTGAGAAAAATTCGCTCTCCGGACCGAGATTCCGGGGCTTCTGAAGCTTCAGCGCCCTCTTCACCCCACTCCTGACGTCACGACCGAGGAAGAGGTCGCCCTGGCCGCCGTCACCGACCATGCCCAGCAGTTCATAGCGCTCCTCCACATCGCCGATCTCCTCGATCTCCTTCACGTTCACCCTTCTGTCCTCCGTATAGAAATGGAGCAGAATATGTCACAGTGGCTGCCCCCCGACGGGGTGACCCGCACCTCTGAGATCATCACGGTATCCGCAGGAATGTTCAAGGGAAGAGAATTCCGCTGCCCCGCCGCTGACGCTCTCAAGGCCCGCGGCTACCGCACCGCCGCTCCGACGCCGCGCAGCCCAGAGCAGTTGGAGCACTTCGCCCTCGGCCCTTTCATGACCGCCTGCGACACCCGATCCAGCCCTACCGCAAGCCCCTCCCGGAAGAGGAACGCGCCCCTGCACGACGGCTTGAAGACCTGGTCGGACCATGGTCTGAAGATGTACGAGGCGGCCTTCCCCTCCGACCCGGACCGCCCCCTGCATGAGGTCCCCGAGCCGTGGACCTACCGCTACCGGCTGCCCGGCCACGACTCGCGAAACGCCAGGGAGTACCGCTTCACCGCGTGGGGCCGCTGCCTGGCTTCAGCCGACGGCTCCTACCGTGAACTTCGATTGCCCGTGCACCGACTGAACGGAGACCTGCCGCCCCTCGGGTTCACCGCCGCTGTTTGCCTGGTGCTGGCCGAGGGCACCCCCGGACCGCCACCGGAACACGTGCGAATCGTGGAGTTCGCGCTGCTCGACGGACACACGCGAGAGCTCTTCGCCGGCAGCCGGGCACAAGCACTCGCCCGGTATCGCGAGCACGGCCCCGACGCTCTGGGCGGCGTTCTGGACGGACGGGAGTACCGGCCCGGTTCCGCTTGCGGCGGATGCCCCTATCTGGCGGTCTGCCCGGCTCTGCGGAAGGCGTCCGGGTTGCTGGGCATCGAGGCACCGGATCGGCCCCGCCGCACCTGGTCGGTGACCAACGGACGCAACTACCAGACTTGTCCGGCCCGCGATCACATGCGCCGGCTCCACCTGCCCACGGCCGACTCCGTCGAGCGCGAAGGAGCGGCCGAGCGCGGCCGAGCCCTCCATGCCTACCTCGCCGACCGGCACCGCCGTAGAACGCCTCGACCATGCACGGTCGAGGTTCCCGAGAATTGGGTGCCGGACGGATTCGACCTTCCCGACCACGAACGCGCGCTCGGCGCACTCCTATTGCGGCGGCACGCCGCAGTCTGCCCGCTGCGGTGCGTCGGGAATGGGTCCGACGTGCGGACCGAGCCCCGGGTCGTGCGGCACGACACTGCCGCCAACGTGGTGGTGATCGCCGCACCCGACCTGCTCTACCGAGACGCAGGCTCATGGGTGTGGCGCGAGACCAAGACCTCCGCCACCGACCGGCGCGTCAACCGCCCTTTACTGGAGCTCTATCCCCAACTGGCCCTGGCGGTCGTACTGGTCGCCCGTGGCGACTTGGCGGGCGCTCTGTCCCGTGCCCGGGTCGAGCTGGAAATACTGCGCCCTGGCGGTGCCGATCTGGAGACCATTGACCCCTTCGCCTCCGCTAACCGAACAGCAGCGGAGGAGGTTCTGCGGACCATGGTGGCCGACTGGCACAGGGACGACCACTACGCGGCTGTACCCGGACGCGCCTGCAAACGGTGCGAGGTGACCCGCTGGTGCTCCGCGTCGCCCGCCGGAAGGGCTATGGCATGAAGACTCAGGCGGCCCAGCGGGCCGGTTGTACGGGTACTGGGGCGGCCTCAGAGGGCGTTGGCAGCGAGCTGTTCCAAGAGCTGGCCCGCATGGTGGCGGCCCTCTCCGAGGTTCAGGGCCTCCGCTCGTTCTCCCTGCCCTATCCCGACCTCGCCCAGCGTGCACTTGACCGCACGGTGATCCACTGCCTCGACGTCGGAGAGACACCGCCGAGGAGCCTCCCGGAGCTGTGGGGGTGGTGCCGGACCCGGCCGGCGGGTGATCCGCTGTTCGCAGTTCCAGCCTCCCTAGTCACCTCGGATGCGACGCTGGTCCATCCGGCCGGCCAGATGCCGACCCGGACGTGCCTCGAAGTCGCCTCGCACGGATTGGATGGTGGCGAAGCAGCGCAGGCCCGCGCGCTCCTGAGCGAATTGGAAGCGCGGTGTGGAATACGTGCGCGTTTCCTACAATGCCGCAGGTTCCTGGCCCACCGCCCGGTGGTCCACCAGCAGGACCGCTTCGAGCCCGGCTGGAACAGGGATGTCTGGACGCGGGTCAAGGATCTCTACGGACCACTACCTGAACACCTGCTCGTCGACGGCCACTTCCTCCGCTGCCCTTCGTGCGGACTCCCCGCGCTGCCTCGGAACGGGACCACGCCTTTACCCGGGCCGTCCTCCACCAACGAGGTCATCTGGTGCGAGGGGGAGAACTGCCCCCGTGATGCCTCTCCAGAACTGGTCCGCGAGCCGAACCAGGCCCGGATCCTGCGGCGATCGCTGCGGACGTTCCTCGCACTCCCACACCGGACCGAACAGGCTGTTGGGGACGTACTGGATCGCGCCGGGATCATCCGCGAGGCCCTGCCGCAGACTCTGTCCGCCTGCCGGTTGACGGACACCGGTAGCAGGGTCGCGGACATCCAGGTGCACGACCGCCTTCAGCCGGCCCTTCTCGCCGCATATCTCGCTGACGGTGCCCCCCTACCGGACCTCACCTTCGTCGTGGTCCCTGAAGAGCTCGCCGGGAGCAACGGTTACCGGGAGGCCTTCACCGAGGCCCTTCCTCCGCTCCTGCGGGACCGCCTGGTGCTCACGACACCCGTGGACCTCGTGCCCGGATTAGAACGGACCCGGAGAGAGGAGATGGACGATGCGTAGCATCATTCCGCCGCTGACCGACGTACTCCACGCCCTCCAGGCGACCCTGGGGTCGTCTGTGCGCCAGCCTGTCTTGGAGACCTTCTGCCAGGTGGAACTCGGCCTCTACCTCCAGGAGAAGCTGCTCCCGGGCAGCCCTGCGGGCAGCGCCTGGGTGTTGTTCAGCGGATACGAGTTCGCCACAGCGTCCGGAACGCCACTGCCACCGGATACCGCAGAGACGCTGCGTGTGGCCAGATACTCGCTGTGGACTCTCCGCAGGAGCCGCCCCTGGCGCGAGGCACTGGAGACCTACCAACAGTTTGATCCCCTGGTGCGCGGCTATGACGTACCGGACACCGAGACGCCCTCCGTCCGCCGCGAACTCTCTGTCGCGAACGACCGCTTCTCCGTCTACGAGCAACTGCTACGTGCCGCACCACCGCTGGCGGGCACACGCATGCCGGTCGCGGGCGAGGGCCCACATGCCTTCCCCGTCAGCCGAACCATGGCCGTCGTTGACCTGCCGTCCGTTCCCCGCACCGCCCTTGTTGCCCACGACCTGGACCTCGAACCGGCCGGTGGCGGAGAGCCCCTCGTTTTCACCAGGAAGGAACTCGAGCGCACCGCGTCGGAGATGGACGCTACGGACGCACGCGTCGGCAAGGAAGACCTGAAGAACTGGCTTGATCGGCTGCGGGCCTTCGACCTCTCCACCAAGGAGAACGGTGGGTTCCACAAAGCTGGCAAGAACGACGACTTCACGTTCACAGTGGACGGGATCCAGCACCTGCTCGGCATCGTCGGCGTGGGCAAGAGCACACTGCGCGACATCATCGCCGTCCATCTCGCGAAGCTCGGCCAACGCACCACCATCGTGGTCACAGACGTCGCAGAGGTACTGAAGCTCGTACGGCTCTACAACCGCTATATCGACGACGTCGCCGCGCCCGTACTCGGCTCCTCCGGCCGGGAGCGGCACGCCCAGCGACTGCACCGCCGGCTGGCGGGCCGGGGCGAGCACCGTCTGCTCGCCCACGACGACCCCGACTTCGCCTACCTCGGGACTTCCTGCGTCCTCAACACCAAGAGGCAGGGCGCCACTTCGTCCACTGGGCCGCTCGCCTTCGGCGAGGCCCCCTGCTCACGGCTCCGGCCACCGTCGGACCCGCAGCGCCGCAGGGGCGACGGACATGCCTCCGAATGGCAGAAGCGTGTGACGAGCTGCCCGTACTGGTCCGCCTGCCCCCGGCACCACGGAGCTCGTGCCCTGGTCGGCGCCCTGATCTGGGTGGCCACACCTGCCAGCCTGATCGACACCTCGCCGCCCCGCCCTCAGAACGGCGAGCGTATCCGCTACCTCGAACTCGCTTGCCGCCGCAGCGACCTTGTGATCATAGATGAGGCCGACCGCGTGCAGATGCAGCTCGACCGGACCTTCGCCCCCGCCGTCGTCCTCGCCAGCAACGAGGACAAGGGGCTCATCGACCAGCTCAGCCGCCACAAGATCCGAGAGCTCGCGGCGAGCGGACGCACCCAGCTCTCCGAGCGGGACGTGGAGACCTTCGCCGCCGCACTCAACACCGCTGGATCGGCCACCGACCGGCTGTACGCGATGCTTGTCGCCGGGCCCGAGCTACGCAGCTGGGTGCGGACGGGCTACTTCAGCGCATGGACGCTCCAACTCGGCTTGCTTGACGAACGCTACGACCTTCCCGACGGCAGTGGGCCGGAACACCGGAACCACGCCCCCCGGGAAGCCCTCGGAAAGCTCCTCGACGCCTTCCGTGACAACCCTTTCGGCGACCGCAGCCGCAGATCTGAGGAGGACTTCAGTCGACTGACTGCCGTCCTCAACGAACTTCTCCACACCGGCAACCCGGAAAACACCCAGCGCCACCTGACCGAGGTCATGGACGAGGTCTTCCATATCGATGCGCAGTACATGGCCGAGCGGAAGCAGAAGTACGAGGAACAGTACGACGAGTGGGAGCGCGAGGAGGAACGGCAGAAGAAGCGCGGTCGACGCCGGAAGCCCAAGCCGCCGCCTGAGAGCCCTGAGGAGTGGAGGCAGAAGCTCGCCGAGCGCTTCGAGTTCACGCTGCTCCTAAGTGCCCTCGAGCCCCGGCTCGCCATGATCAACGCCATGTGGCCCCGTGTCGAGGCTGCCCTCAGTCTGGGCTACAACGAGATGTACCGTCGGCCGCTCGACTACGGTCCGATGGTGCCGGAGGCTCCGATGGGCAATGTGCTCGGCTTCCAGTTCCGGGTCCCGGGCGAAGACGAGGGCGGAGTCTGCAGCGGCGAGCTGACCTTCTTCCGCTGCAGCGGCGTCGGACGTGAGCTGCTGCGCGCCATCCCCCACCTCGCCTCCGTGGACGACAGGCCTGGCTCCCACCTATTGCTCATGTCCGGCAGCAGTTGGGCGGGCGCGTCGACCCGCTACCACGTCTGCGTTCCGGTCGGTGTGATCATCGAGCCGCCGGCCGAAGTGACCAAACGCATCGCAGACGAGAGCCTTATGCGCTTCGAGTTCATCAACGACGGCGATGAGAAGATGCGTCTGTCAGGCTCGCGCCCGGACGACCGCCCCGAAAAACTACGTCGCATTGCCATCCACCTAGGACAAGGTGGATACGACGCTCTCGAAGGGGGCCCGCTGGAGCGCGAGCTACTCTCCCTTCCTGCGGGGAACCGCGATCAGATCCTTCTGCTGGTCGGCAGTTACTCCGAAGCGCGCATCGTGGCCGACACCCTGCACAACCTCAACTCCCGTTGGCGCGACAAGGTGCTGTGCCTGGTCTCGGACGATGAGGAGATCGCACCGGAGGACGAAGCACCGTCCGCCTACCGCGCCCGGTCACTTCGCCGAGGCGACGTGGAGCACCTCAAGGACCTCGAGGCGGACATCCTCGTGGCGCCTCTGCTGGCCGTCGAGCGGGGCCACAACATCCTCAACAACGACGACGAGGCGGCCATCGGCACGGTCTACTTTCTAGCACGGCCGAATCCGCACCCCGAAGACCTGACTCTTGCCGTCCACAGCGTCAACGACTGGATCGTCCGTGCCGTCACCGGCGGTGACTTCGACACCTGGGTACAGGGGCAGGCGACTCTCGAGGAAGGTGCCCAAGAGGTCCACCGCCTCGCCCGTTCACGCTGGTACCAGGTGCTCGCCCGTTCGATGGCGTGGAGTCGCCTCGGCGACGAGGCGCGGGAGCAGGTCACTTGGGACACGCTGGTCCTGATGTGGCAGGTGATCGGGCGGCTGGTGCGTGGCGGCGTACCGGCCCGGGTGGTCTTCGTCGATGCCGCCTTCGCTCCGAACCGCGGGGCTGTACCGCCACGGACCGACACCCCCGCATCCAGCCTGCTGCACAGCGTGCTCGACGTGCTGGCCCCCTACTTCGACGGTGACACGAAAAGCACGGAGGAGCAGTTCATCGTCCGCGCCCTGTACGAACCGTTCTGGCGCATGATCACCCGCTTGCTCTCCTCTGCCCCCGCTCCGGACCACTCATAAGCGCGAACTCCGAGTTCCAGGAGGCAATGCCGTGTACCACACCATTCGCGTCACAGCCTACGAACCCGATCCTCTCCATGGACCATGGCGGGAGGAGATGAAAGTGCTGCGGCTCGGCGAGAAACTGCACACCGAGCTCACCAAGATGCAGGCCGAGGCCCACACAGGAGCCGTCCGCCCGGACCGGCTTCCTGTACGCAGGCTCAACTCCCTGCTTCAGGCGATGGCTCCCGGTGTCTTGGCGACCGGCCGTAATGCCGGAACAGACGGCCGCCTGCCATGGCTCTACGCGCGGGAAGCCGTCCCGCGGGAGGTATTGGGCCCGGTGATCGGTACCTGGTCTGCGGGCCTGTCCCCAGACGAGGACGACACTGAAGGCGCCGACCTGGAGACGAGGATCCGCTCAGGCGATCCTGCCGAGGCCGTTCAGCTGCCACAGTGGGAGGCAGAATCGATCGACCTCACCGAGACCGTGACATCAGCGGGCGGTACCGCCGAACCCGCCGCACGGCTCTACAGCCTGCTGCCCGAGTGGGTCGCCTTCCGGCTGGCCGCTCGGACCTTCCACACCGGGAGCATGGTGCTCCACTTCCGCGTCGAGAGCTCGGGGAATGCTGCACGACTCGTCTCATGGCCGCCTCAGAGGTACGAGCGTCGCGGGCAGACGTGGTATTACTCGGCCTGCCTCAACATCACCGTCCACACCGTGCCCTTCGCCCCACGGTTCCGCGTCCATGTGTCCACCCAGGTACGTCGGTGGGCCACCCGACTGGACGTACCCCCCTACCAGCTCGGCGGCGCGACCGTCCTGCTCGATGTTCCGCTGCCGTGGCCGGGAGGCCCGGACCGGGGCCACCGTCTGATGGCGAACACTCTCGGCTATGACCGGCGGTTGAAGGAGCTTGCTTGGCGCCGCCACAGCCCCGCCCCGCTTATGCCCGAACTTGACGTCGTCGGCAATTACCCGCAGCCCGCGGAACTCTTCGCCCGTCCAGAACACTGGATCAACGGGTCCGGGGATGTGGCCGCCGGCATCGTCTACCATCCGTCGATCGGCCCGCACGAGGTCGGCCCCGGGCTGATGCCACAGGAACGAGCGGCGCTGGACGCCTGGGTCGAGGAAGGCTTGCGCCCCATGCTGACGCGAGTCCCCGACCTCACCAGGGTGACCCGGAGGAATACCCCTTCGCTGCTGCCTGCCGGTCGTGACCGGGAGGTCAGGGACACCCAACTGGTCTTGCAACGGCGTGCGGCGCTGGCGCGCGCGCTGAACGGCCGTCTCCTGGAGGTCGACGTCTACTGGCAATCCCCCGAAACCCGTGCTGCATTGCTGACGGAACTACCGAAACTCATCGGGCTCCCTCCGGGAGAGAGAGTGGGGGCGGCCGACGGCGATACCTGGGAGTGGCGGTGCGAGGGGATCGGCATCCGCGTGCGACTCCAGGCAGCGGGGCCCCTGGCCGACGCCATGCCGATTTCCCGGGATCGCAAGCGTCCCAAGGCCGACCGGTTGGCCGAAGCCGTTGAGGAACGCTGCCGACTCGTAGCTGACCGAAAGGGCATGTGCTCCGAGGAGACCGGACTCGTGATCACGGAGATCGCCGACAAGGACCGCTTCGCCGCCGTGCCGGACTCCGACCCCAAGCACGCGCTGCGCATCGCCTGGGCGCGGCAGGGGCGGCTGAGCCAGTTCATGAACCTGCCCGACGGTGACGAAGGCGGCCTGGAGCATCGGGCCAAGTGGACCTGGTTAGACGCCTTCCGGCAGCTCGGAGCGATCGCCCCGCCTGCCCACCGGGTAGGAGCCGGAATTCCCGGTGACCTTCAATACGTGGCACTCTGGCTTATCCAGCGCACCAGGAAAGGGCCCATGCGGCGCGCCGTCCGTCAGCTGGTCGCAGTGCGGATCCGCCCCGGAGACGGGCCGGGCGACATCGAGGGGTGGGACGCCGAGCGCACCGAGTGGGTGTCGTACCCGAAACTGCTGTTGCTGCTCTCCCAGGCAGAAGAACCAGCGGAGAAGTCTGCTGCGGGATGCTCCGACGATGCTGCGGCTGATCGGCACGGGCCTCGGACTACTCCACGCTCGGGCATGGAGCACCACTGGCAGCGGGATACGGAGCGGCAGATCCGTGCACTCCTCTTCCAGCTCCGTGACCGCCCGACACTCCTGCTTGCGGACGCGGGCAACCTGCGCCAGTGCTGGCCCGCCCTGCGCAATGGTGAACTGGAGCGCGACATGCTTGGCTTCGGCACCGAATCCGCCCAGCGTCACACGCTCTACGGCGACGACCTGCGGGTGGTACTCGTACGGGACTCCAATGCGCGAGGAGAAGTGCCGGAATGGTACGCCCATGACACCAAGGGCAAGGTCGGCTTCGCTGAGGGGGTGTGGGGAACCCCGGAGGTGGAGAGCCGTGTCTTCGCGAGCACGGCCTCGAAGCCGCATACGGTGGCGAAACTTCCGAAGGGGCTCATGAAGCTGGCTCCCACGGCACAGGGGCGGACAGCTCCAGGAAAGACGGCCTGGAACCCTGGACAGTTGGAGATCACCGTGCTCTGCTGCCTGTCGGAGAAGGCGCTGGTGGACTCGGGGCGTGAAGGGGACGTGCCCGACCGACCGGCGGAGTGGGCAACGCTTGCGCACCAGCTGCGCTACCACGACGACTACCCGCCTCTCGCCCGCCCCCTCCCACTGCACCTGGCACGTCTCGCCGGTCAGTACGTGCTTCCGGTCGCCAGAACGAAGGAGGGCAGGAAACCGCCGTCCACTCCATGAGCAAGTGCCGCCAGCATGGGGAATCCCCGGCGAACGATGCTGATAGAGCGAATACGTTCCTTGGGTCCGAGTCGGCTTTTTCGCGGTGGAGTTCGATCGTCCACAGACCGGATAGTCGCTTTCATCGACGCCCACAAGCAGAAGCACGTGGTGGAGCTGGTCTGCTGGGTGCCGCATCTCCCCCTCCACCCAAGTACGCGGCCGAGAACCGGCCGCCTGCGGCGCGTTCGGCCACGGAAATGGCCGCCACCCGCGAGATCGCCCGGATACACGATGAGAACTACAGGTCGACGGAGTGAGCAACGTCCGCGCCCAGCTCATCCGGCGGGGCCGCACGGGAGCCAGACAGGCCGTCGGGCCTTATCACTCACTCCTTTCAGCGCCGACAGGCCCGCCCGGCTCCGGGACGCCGACATGTCCTCCTTGCCCACCCTCGGGCGAGAGGGCCCCTCCATCCGCACCTTCGCCAGATGCTACCTGGCGTGGCATCGAGGATCTGGAAGTCACGGTGACCGACTACATGGACTGGTCAACCCCACCGCCCGCGCGGAGAACTCGGCCTGGTCCCGCCGACCGAGTTTAAAACAGGCTTCTGTTCCGTTTCGGGTTTATTGGAGGCTCGGAAGCAACGCCCCGCCCTCGGGTGAGGCCTCTTGCCGCTGGTAGAAGTCTGCTTCGAACTCGGCCGGCGGGACCAGCCCGATCTCTCCGTGCAGCCGGCGGTGGTTGAACCAGTCCACGTACTCGGCCACCGCGACCTCCAGCTCCTCCAGGCCCGCCCAGGGTCCCTTGTTGCGCACCAGCTCGGCCTTGAACAGCGAGTGGAACGCCTCGGCCAGAGCGTTGTCGTAGGAGTCGCCCCTCGAGCCGACCGAGCACACGGCCCCCGCCTCGGCCAGGCGGCGGGTGTAGCGCACTGCCAGGTACTGCGCCCCGCGGTCGGAGTGGTGGACCAGCCCGTCCAGGCGGTGCCCCACGTGCTCGCGGTTCCATACCGCCATCTCCAGCGCGTCCAGCGCCAGCTCGGTGTGCAGCGACCGGCTCACCTGCCATCCCACCACCCGGCGGGAGAACACGTCGATGACGAAGGCCGCATAGCACCACCCCGAAGAGGTGCGGATGTAGGTGATGTCGGCGACCCAGAGCCGGTCGGGCGCTGAGGCCTCGAAGGCGCGTCCGACCAGGTCCGGCCGCATATCCGGGCCCGGTGCGCACCGGGTGGTGCGCGGGGTCCCGGCGCGGGCGGCCCCGCGCAGCCCGGCCGCCCTCATCAGCCGGTGCACGGTGCAGCGCGCCACCGCCCGGCCCTGCCGGTTCAGTTCGGCGTGGACCTTGCGCACCCCGTAGACCCCGTAGTTGTCCTCATGGACCCTGCGGATCTCCTCGGTCACGGCCGCGTCTGCGACCTGGCGGGCCGAGGGCGGCCGGTCCCGGGCGGCGTAGTAGGTGGACGGGGCGACCTGCAGCACCTCGCAGATCGGCTCGACCCCGAATTCCTGCTTGTGGGCGTCGATGAAGGCCACTACCTGCTCTGTGGGCGGTCGAGCTCCGCCGCGAAGAAAGCCGAGGCGGACTTCAGGATGGCGTTGGCCCGGCGCAGCTCCCGGTTCTCGCGCTCCAGCTCGGCCAGGCGCTGGGCCTGGTCGGTGGTGGTGCCGGGCCTGTGGCCGCCGTCGATCTCGGCCTGGGTGACCCAGTTGCGCAGCGTCTCGTGGTTGATGCCCAGCTGGTTGCCGATACGGGCGAGCGCTCCGGGCCGGGTGGCCGGGTCCCGGCGGGCTTCCACGGCCATCCTCGTGGCGCGTTCGCGCAGCTCATCGGGGTACTTCCTCGGTGCTGGCATGTCTCTCATCCTTCCCAGGGTTGAGAGCCTCCATCACACCCGGAACGAAACATTCTACCAGAGGGAATACACCTCAATCGAGGGCAGGCCATTGCTTCCGCGCCTCCAATTAGCCCCAAGCAGGCACCACAAGCCGCACTGGAGGCAAGCAGCCTAAACGTCAAGCTGGATGTTCATCGCACCGGACTCTTGTAATCGGACGGGCCGTGCTTCGGGGCGGTCCGTTCGCTCTGTTCAGGCGGGTTCCGGGTCGGGGTCGGTGAAGTGGTCGTAGGGCTGGTCGAGCATGTTCCCGTCCACCCACACCTGCATTCCGTACCTGACGGGCTCGTCCGGATAGAAGTCGGCCGGCACCCTCGCCGTGTCCTGGAAGTACGCGGCCGCATCCTGCAGACGGAGCTCCTCGCCGTGCTTGAGCGGCGGCCCGTTCAGTGCGGCCGGTACCGCGGCGTCGAATCCGGTCCAGTCGATGGCGGAGTCCCCCTCATCCGCCGTCAGGATGAACGGCCGCAGGTCGACGCGGCCCGTGCAGCGGCCGTGCTCGATCAGCCACAGGTCGGCGCTCTCCCCGCTGTCGTGGCTTTCCCACATGCCCTCGATCAGGTCCGGATCCGGGTTGTCGATGTACATGTCCTGGAGCAGCGCGCGAATGTGCTCGCGCCGGGAGTAGACGAAGAACAGGCTCCAGTCCACCTGGCCCGTGTAGGTCTTCTCCAGCACGTATGCGCTGCCGAACCGGTCATCCCGATCATCACCGCTCATGGACCGAACAGTGCCAGGCACCTGTGACAGCGGGCGCCCGACCGTCCGGGGACGGGAAAACGGATCGACGGCCGGGCACCGGCCTGTAAGGGTGGGGCTGCATGACGCCCTCCACTCCGATTCCCCCCGCGGACCTGGCTCTCATGCAGCGGCTCGCGCAGCAGGTCACCGCCCTCCGGCCCGATCTGGTCAACGGTGACGCGTCGTACGGCGAGCTGGCCTGGAACCAGGCTTCGCCGAACCCGGGCGGCACCAGCCACCGGCACCGGATCTGGACCTCCGGCGGTGAGCCGGTGGCCTGGGGCTGGGCCCGCCTCCCGCGGCGGGTCCGGTTGAGCGACGGGTCGGTGCGGGACGTCACCGGCGCCTCGCTCGCCCACCAGGTCCACCCCGACCACCCCGCACTGGTCGACGAGGTCATCGCATGGTTCGACGAGACCGCGGCGGGCCTGGAGCGCTCGGTGGTGGCCGGCGCCGCCGACGTTTCCGCCCTGGAGCGGTGGGCCGCGCACGGCTACGGGACCGACCCGGACGCGCTGGGCGACACCGGCTCCTGGACGCAGCTCAACGAGCGGGACCTCACAGGCGGCGTCGAACGGCCGCGCCTGCCGGACGGCCACCGGTTCCTCACCGCCGACGAGGCCGGCCCCGAGGCGGCCGTCCGGGCGCACGTCGATGCGTGGGCCCCCTCGGCGTACACGCTCGAGGCCTACGAGCGCGTCCGGAGCACCGCGGCCTACCGGGGCGACCTGCACGTTCTCGTGGAGGCCCCGGACGGGACGATGGCGGCCTCGACGATCATGTGGCTCGACGAGGCCAATGCCACCGCCGAGTTCGAGCCGGTCGGGACGCATCCGGCCCACCGGCGCAGGGGGCTGGCGCGGGCGATGCTCCTGCACGGGATGCACCTGGCGCGCGCGGCGGGGGCCGAGCACATGACGGTCGCCTGCCTGGGCGCCGACGGCCACTCCTCGGCGCGCGAGCTGTACTACGGAGTCGGTTTCCGGGCCTTCTCGCGGGACGCACCCCTCACCAAGCCCGCGACCGCCTGAGTCCGGATCGGGCCGTCCCCGTGCCGGTCTTCGGGTCCTCGTTCCGGGCTTGGCGGCGCCCTGAGGCGGCGAAGGTGGTGGTTCCGCCACACGATCAGCCTTGACACGGCCCTTTCACCACTCTGGATGCCCGATCCGCGGGGGCGGTCACGGTCGGCGGACGTCGCACCGCCCGACGGGCACCGTCCGGCCAGGTCGGCCGCACCGTCACTCCCCTGAGCCGCTCACTGCGCGCTTCCGTCCCTTGGCCGGTGCCCGTGGAGCGTGCGCCGAAGGGGCACCGCTCCTGCGGCCGCCGTGCGCGTCCTTCGTGCGGGATCGGGGGCCAGAGCCTGGGGTAGCCGAAGTCACATCCGGCCGCCGGCGGGCGCTCCGGGCAGGTCCCGTGCGTCAACGGCCCCCGGGCGTCGGGGCGGGGCCCC
>NZ_JAQFWQ010000058.1 GCF_027706725.1 Nocardiopsis endophytica | reverse complement strand
CCTGTTCGACACCCGGACCGGCCTCGCGAGCGGTGCGGGTGCACGGTCATCGCGATACCAGAACGGGATTCGGCCCCAGAGGGCCCCTAAGCGGCACGCCGGGACCGTTTGTCGGGCCCGGCGTCACCGGGTGTAGCCGATATCGGCCCACCGCCGCCCGCGGGTGCGCGGCGGGAGCGGCCGGGCGGCCGCACCGACGCCCCAGACAGCGACCCGGGCCCCTGAATAGGTACGAGCCGGGCATCCTGTTCCCGAATCTCGTTCTGGTGCCGCTGTGTTCGTCACCCATGGGTCCTGGCGGGTGTCGCGGAGCGCGCTTCCCGCCCCTCCTCACCCTTAACGCGGAGTGTTCGACCAGGTCATAGCCGTGCCGGGGTTCGCGGTACGGGCCCGCCGACCGCCACGGGCGCGGAAGAGCGCGAACCCCGCCCATCGAGCCGCCCATCCGGGCCATCCAGGGCCCGCCGGACGGCAGGCGGGGCCGGGGAATCGCCCTGCTGTCGCCGTCGCTGCCCTTCGCGGTGACCGTGCACACGCGCTGCGCCCGACGACGCTGCCTTGAGGGCTGCCCGCCTTCGTCGTCGCCGCCATCCTGCTCACACTCCGGCGGGCCGCCGCTCGGCTGGTGTCCGTGAGTGGGGTACCTGCTCAGCCGCTCCGACCTCCCGGACTGTGAGGGGCCTGCCGGATGGCAGGCAAGGCCGGGGAACCACCCCGGTCCGGCCGTCGCCGCCCATCATGGGGACCACGCACACACCCGGCGGCCGACTGTGCTGCGCCACGGGGCGCCCACCCTCCTCGTCGCTGACCTCCTCGGCTGTCTTCCGTCGGCCGCCCTTCGGATCGGTGTGGCCCGACTCACTCCCCAGGGCGTCATGCGCCCCGCCTCCGGGTACGACCCTCCGCGTGACGACGGGACGCTGGCAGTTCTGGGTGGATCGCGGTGGCACCTTCACCGACGTCGTGGCCCGTGGGCCCGACGGCGGGATCAGGACGCACAAGCTCCTCTCGGACAATCCGTCCGAGTACGAGGACGCCGCGGTCGCCGGGATCTCCGCCCTGCTCGGCGGCCCCGTCGGCCCCGACGCCGTGGAGTCCGTGCGCATGGGCACCACCGTGGCCACCAACGCCCTCCTCGAACGGGCGGGCGAACGCACCGCCCTCGTGGTCACCCGCGGGTTCACCGACGCCCTGCGCATCGGCTACCAGGCCCGGCCACGCATCTTCGACCGGCACATCCGCCTGCCCGACCCCCTCTACGAACGGGTCATCGCCTACGACGAGCGCATCGCCCCCGACGGCACCGTCGTCCGCCCGCCCGACCTGGACGCGCTCGCCACCGACCTCCGGCGCGCGCTCGACGACGGCATCGGCGCGGTCGCCGTCCTGTGCATGCACAGCCACCTCCACCCCGAGCACGAGCGCGCCGCCGGGGAGCTCGCCCGCCGCCTCGGCTTCGCCCAGGTGTCGCTTTCCAGCGAGGCCTCCCCGCTGATGAAGCTCGTCCCGCGCGGGGACACCGCCGTCGCCGACGCCTACCTCTCCCCGGTGCTGCGGCGCTACATCGACCGGGTCGCCGAGCGCTCGGGCGGGGTGCGGCTGATGTTCATGCAGTCCAGCGGAGGCCTGGCCGAGGCCGGGCGGTTCCGCGGCAAGGACGCGGTGCTGTCCGGTCCGGCCGGCGGCATCGTCGGGATGGTCCGCACCTCCCAGGCGGCCGGGTTCGACCGGGTCATCGGCTTCGACATGGGC
The DNA here is from genome assembly GCF_027706725.1 of Nocardiopsis endophytica. Classification (GTDB taxonomy): domain Bacteria; phylum Actinomycetota; class Actinomycetes; order Streptosporangiales; family Streptosporangiaceae; genus Nocardiopsis_A; species Nocardiopsis_A endophytica. The sequence continues at coordinate 41,783 of NZ_JAQFWQ010000058.1, read as the reverse complement.
GGCACCTCCACCGACGTCTCCCACTACGCGGGCGCCTACGAGCGCGTGCACGAGGCGCAGGTGGCCGGGGTGCGGCTGCGCGCGCCCATGCTCGACATCCACACCGTGGCCGCGGGAGGCGGGTCCGTCCTCCGCTTCGACAGCGGCCGCTACCAGGTGGGCCCCGACTCGGCCGGAGCCGACCCCGGCCCGGCCTGCTACCGCAACGGCGGCCCGCTCACCGTCACCGACGCCAACCTCATGCTCGGCCGCATCCAGGCCGACCACTTCCCCCGCGTCTTCGGCCCCGGCGGGGACGCGCCGCTGGACACCGGCACGGTGCGCCGGCGCTTCGCCGGGCTCGCGGCGGGCATCGCCGAGCGCACCGGCGACACCCGCACCCCCGAGCAGGTCGCCGAGGGGTTCGTGAAGGTGGCCGTGGAGAACATGGCCAACGCGGTCAAGAAGATCTCGGTGCAGAAGGGGCGGGACGTCACCGGGTACTGCCTGACGACCTTTGGCGGCGCGGGCGGCCAGCACGCCTGCGCGGTCGCCGACGCCCTGGGCATCGGCACCGTGCTGGTGCCCCCGCTGGCCGGTGTGCTGTCGGCGCTGGGCATGGGGCTGGCCGACACCACCGACATGCGCGAGCAGTCGGTGGAGGAGCGCCTCGGCCCCGAGCTGCGCCCCGCCCTCGACGACCTGGCCGACCGGCTCGGCGCGGACGCCCGGGCGCACCTGCGCGACGAGGGCGTGCCCGACGCGCGCATCGAGCTGCGGCGGCGGGCCCGGCTGCGCTACGACGGCACGGACACCCCGGTCACCGTCGTGCTGGGGGCGGTACCGGACATGGTCGCCGAGTTCGAGCGCGAGCACCGGCGCACCTACTCCTTCCTGATGGAGCGCCCGCTGGTGGTGGAGGCCGTGGAGGTCGAGGCGGTCGCCCCCTCCGACACCGGCGACCCGGCGCCCGCCCCGGCGGCGGCCCCCGAGCCCCCCGAGCCGGTGCGGATGCACGTCGCGGGCCGGTGGCGCACCGTCGGGCTGCACCGGCGGGCCGCCCTGCCGCCCGGCACCGACGTCACCGGCCCGGCGGTCATCGCCGAGGACGGCGCGACCACCGTGGTCGACGACGGCTGGGCGGCGCGGGCCGAGCCCACCGGCCACCTGGTGCTGCGGCGGGTCCGCCCGCGCCCGCGCACGGCCCTGGGCACCGGCCCGGACCCCGTGATGCTGGAGGTGTTCAACAACCTCTTCATGTCCATCGCCGAGCAGATGGGCGCCCGGCTGGAGGCCACCGCCCAGTCGGTCAACATCAAGCAGCGCCTCGACTTCTCCTGCGCCCTGTTCGACCCGGGCGGCGGCCTGATCGCCAACGCCCCGCACATGCCGGTGCACCTGGGGTCGATGGGGGCGACCGTGCGGGAGGTGGTGGAGCGCAACGCCGGGCGGATGCGCCCCGGCGACGTGTACGCGGTCAACGACCCCTACCACGGCGGCACCCACCTGCCGGACGTGACGGTGGTGACGCCGGTTTACGACGCCGAGGGGCGCGAGGTGCTGTTCCACGTGGCCTCGCGCGGGCACCACGCGGAGATCGGCGGGCTCACCCCGGGGTCGATGCCCGCGTTCAGCCGTGATGTGCACGAGGAGGGGGTGCTGTTCGACAACCACCTGCTCGTGCGGGAGGGGCGCTTCCTGGAGGAGGAGACGCGCGCGCTGCTGGAGGGCGCGCGGTACCCCTCGCGCGCGCCGGAGGTCAACCTGGCCGACCTCAGGGCGCAGGTGGCGGCGAACGCCAAGGGCGTCGAAGAGGTCGGGAAGATGATCGGCCACTTCGGCCTGGACGTCGTGCAGGCCTACATGGAGCACGTGCAGCGCAACGCCGAGGAGGCGGTGCGGCAGGTCATCGACGCCCTGGGGGACGGGGAGTTCCGCTATGAGACGGACTCGGGCGCCGTCATCGCGGTGCGGGTGGAGGTGGACCGGGAGACGCGGTCCGCCGTCATCGACTTCACCGGGACCTCGCCGCAGCTGGAGACCAACTTCAACGCGCCGTCGTCGGTGGCCCGGGCCGCGGTGCTGTACGTGTTCCGCACGCTGGTGGGGGACGAGATCCCGCTCAACGACGGCTGCCTGGTCCCGCTGAGCATCATCGTGCCCGAGGGGAGCATGCTCGCGCCGGCCTACCCGGCGGCGGTGGTGGCCGGGAACGTCGAGACGTCGCAGGCGGTGACGGGCGCGCTGTACGGGGCGCTGGGGGTGCAGGCCGAGGGGGCGGGGACGATGAACAACGTCACCTTCGGGAACGAGCGGTTCCAGTACTACGAGACCGTGGGTTCGGGGTCGGGCGCGGGCGACGGCTTCGACGGTGCGTCGGTGGTGCAGACGCACATGACCAATTCGCGACTGACCGACCCCGAGGTGCTGGAGGTGCGGCTGCCCGTGCGGCTGGAGGAGTTCTCGGTGCGGAAGGGCAGCGGCGGGGCGGGCGCCTGGCGCGGGGGCGACGGGGGAGTGCGGCGGATCGTGTTCCTGGAGCCGATGACGGTCAGCACGCTCACGGGCAACCGCAGGCGCGCGCCCTATGGTGCGGCGGGCGGCGAACCGGGCGCGTGCGGGGCCGACAGGGTGGAGCGCGCCGACGGCACCGTGGAGGAGCTGGAGGGGTGCGCGTCGGTGCGGATGGAGCCCGGCGACCGGCTGGTCGTGCAGACCCCGGGCGGCGGAGGGTACGGGCGGCGCCGATAGGCGGGGGAGCCCCCGTGCCCGGAGCCTACTGACGTCACCGGGGTCGTTCGGCGGCCGGGGCCGCCGACGGGCTGCCCGCCGTCGGCCGTTTGCCGAGGGCGGGTCGCGGGCCGCCGGGAGTCCATCGCTCCAGGGGCCATGGTCCATGCCGACGGGCAGGGTGACTGGATTGACGGAAGCCGCACCGACCGAATGGGTGAGACTCCATCGCTGCGGGTGCTGCGGGGTTCCGGCCGCCTGACGTGGTGACGACTGCTCATCGGCGGTGACCGGGTGGGGGTTTCATCAGGCCGAGGGCGTTCCGCCGAGTGGTGTCGTACACGCCGGCCGTGGTCGGCCCCAGCGGCCTGGCCTGGGCGGATGGATACGACACCACTCCAAGGGATGCCCGCCGGAGATCGGACAAGGACCCCGCACGCCCCCGAGGCGCCGGGCGGCCAACGCCTCCAGACGGCCGCCCCTACTACTCCTTCTCCTCGGTCTCCTCCGAGAACGCCTCCACCAGCTGGCGTTCGGCCACGTCGAAGTAGTCGGACAGCTCCTCCGCCGCCTTCTCCAGGCGCCCCTCCTCCAGCAGGCGGTGGATCCGGCGGTTCAGCGCCACGTAGGGGACGTGGAAGTCGCGCGGGGCCGCCATCGCGTGGAACACCAGCCGCAGCTCGGCCAGCAGCCGCCGCACCACCTCGTCGGTGCGCGGGCTGTCCGCCAGCGCCGCCAGGGCCTGGTGGAACCGCATGTTGGCGGTGCCCACGCCCCACCAGTCGCCGCGCCCGGCCGCCGCCTCGCCCTCCTCGACGGCGGCGCCCACCCGGGCCACCGCGCCCTCCGGGGCCCGGTCGGCGCGGCGCACCGCGTCCAGTTCGAGCGCACGCCGCACCCGGTACAGGTCGACCACGTCGGCCAGCTCCGGCTCGGCGACGAATACGCCCCGGTTGAACCGGTGCACCAGCAGCCGCTCGTGCCCGAGCAGCCGGAAGGCCTCGCGGAGCGTGTTCCGGGACACCCCCAGGGCCTGGCCCAGCGCCTCCTCCGACAACCGTGCGCCCGGGGCCAGCGCGCCGTCGATGATCCGCTCGCGCAGCGCGTCGGCCACGCGCTCGGCGGTGCTCGACCGCTCCAGCGTCCCCCGCAGGTCGGAGAACGCCTCCAGCCCCTCGCTCGTCGCCACCCTCGGTCCCCGCTCCCTCGTCGTCGCGCCGGTGTTCCGCGGGGCCGGTGCGGCCCGGCCGCGCGCCCCGCCCCCAATTCTGTCGGACTGCGCGAACGCCTGCGGCGCGGGGCGTGCGGGCGGCCGCGGTGACCGGCCTCACGAAGGGGTGTGGCCTGGAGCGCGTGTCGGGGGTACGATGACGTCCTCCGTGCGATCGGTGAATTGTTGAACAATCCTCACCATGGCCGTGCGGTGGCCCCTGTTCCCTCCCCCTCCAGCGGGATCCCCAGACGAGCGAGGTCCGCATGAGCACCACCACGACCGCACCCGCGCGCCGCGGGCGCGGTGTCCTGCTGGGAGCCATGTTCCTGATGGCCACCAGCGCCGTCGGCCCCGGATTCATCACCCAGACCACCGAGTTCACCGTGACGATGGGCGCGGCCTTCGCCTTCGCCATCCTCGTCTCGATCGTCGTCGACATCGCCGTGCAGCTGAACCTGTGGCGGGTCATCGGCGTGGCCGGCCAGCGCGCCCCCGCACTCGCCAACAAGGTGCTCCCGGGCGCCGGGTACCTGCTCGCGGCGCTGATCGTCTTCGGCGGGCTGGTCTTCAACATCGGCAACATCGGCGGCACCGCGCTCGGCCTCGACGCCCTCGCGGGCATCGACGCCCGCATCGGCGGCGCCGTCTCCGCCCTCATCGCCATCGCCATCTTCCTCAGCAAGCGCGCGGGCATGGCCATGGACCGCATCATCGTGGTGCTCGGCGTCCTGATGATCGCCCTGACCCTCTACGCGGCGTTCTCCTCCTCCCCGCCCGTCGGCGAGGCCCTGCGCGGCGCCGTGGCCCCGGGGGCGCTCGGCGCGGACGAGTTCACCGCGATCGTCACCATCATCGGCGGCACCGTCGGCGGCTACATCACCTACGCCGGGGCGCACCGCCTCATCGACGCCGGGGTCACCGGCCGCGAGAACGTGCGCGCCATCTCACGCGCCTCGGTCACCGGCATCATCGTCACCGGCATCGTCCGCATCCTGCTCTTCCTGGCGGTGCTGGGCGTGGTGTCCGGCGGCGCCGCCATCGCCGACGCGAGCAACCCGCCCGCCGCGGCCTTCCAGCACGCCGCCGGAGAGGTCGGCCTGCGCCTGTTCGGCATGATCATGTGGGCGGCGGCCATCAGCTCGGTCATCGGCGCCTCCTACACCTCGGCGACCTTCATTACCGGGTTCTCCGAGCGGCTCCAGCGCCGCAGCACGTGGGTGGTGGCCGCCTTCATCGCCGTCTCCGCCGTCGCCTTCCTGGTTCTGGGCAAGGCCCCCGCCACCCTGCTGGTGATGGCGGGCGCCATCAACGGCCTGATCCTGCCCGTGGGCCTGGCCCTGATGCTGTGGGTCGGCTGGCGCCGTTCCGCCGACCTGCTGCACGGCTACCGCTACCCGCGCTGGCTGCTCGCCCTCGGCGCGGCGGTGTGGGTGCTGACCGTGTACATGGGGTGGAACGCGCTGTCGGGCATCGCGGCCCTCTGGTCCGCCTGACACCGCGACCGGGGTGCGGGGCACCGGGCCGCCCGGCGCCCCGCACCCGCCTTCCGAACGCGAGGACACGATCGACCGCGACGACAAGGAGGAGAGACCGCACGTGCGCATCGACCTCAACGCCGACCTGGGCGAGAGCTTCGGCCGCTGGGAACTCGGCGACGACGAGGCCCTTCTGGCCATCGTCACCAGCGCCAACATCGCCTGCGGCTTCCATGCCGGAGACCCGACCGTGCTCCGCCGCGCCTGCCGCGGCGCGGTGCGGACCGGGGCGGCGATCGGCGCCCAGGTGGGCTACCGGGACCTCGCCGGGTTCGGCCGCCGGTTCATCGACGCCGCGCCCGAGGAGCTGGCCGACGACGTCCTCTACCAGATCGGCGCCCTGGACGGCATCGCCCGCGCCTCAGGAGGGCGGGTCGCCTACGTCAAGCCGCACGGGGCGCTGTACAACGCGATCGTGCACCACGAGGCCCAGGCGGGCGCCGTGGCCGCCGCGGTGCGCGCCGTCGCCCCGGGCCTGCCGGTGCTGGGCCTGCCCGGCTCGGCGTGGCTGCGCGCGGCCGAGGAGGCCGGGCTGCGGCCGGTGCGGGAGGCCTTCGCCGACCGCGCCTACACCCCGCAGGGCACACTGGTGCCGCGCCGGGAGCCGGGGGCGGTCCTGCACGACCCGGACGAGATCGCCGAGCGCTGCGTGCGCATCGTGCGCGGCGAGCCGATCGCGGCCGTCGACGGCACCCCGGTGCGGATCGGGGCCGAGTCGCTGTGCGTGCACGGCGACACCCCCGGCGCGGTCGAGACGGCCCAGGCGGTGGCCAAGGCCCTGCGCGCCGAGGGCATGGTGCTCGCGCCCTTCGCGGGCGGTGGGCCCGAGGAGGGGCGGGGCGGGGATGGGTGAGGGGCCCAAGCCCGCCGCCCGTCCGCGGGAGGTGCCGCCGTGCGCGTCCTGAACTGCGGCGACTCCGGCGTCCTCGTCGAGGTCGCCGACCTGGCGCAGGCCCTCGCGCTGCAGGCGGCCCTCGACGAGAACCCCATCCCCGGCGTGGTCGAGGCCGTGCCCGCCGCCCGCACGGTGCTCCTGCGCGTCGACCCGGGGTCCCCGGGCGGCGTGCGGGCCGTGGCCGAGGCGGCGCGGCGGCTCCACCCCCGCCCCGGTGACCTGCCGCGCGGCGGCGAGGTGGAGATCGGCGTCCAGTACGACGGCGCGGACCTGGGCGAGGTCGCCGAGATCACCGGCATGACCGAGCGCGAGGTGGTGCGGGCGCACACCTCCGCCCGGTGGACCGTGGCCTTCGGCGGCTTCGCGCCCGGGTTCGGCTACCTGGTCGGCGACGACCGCCGGCTCGACGTGCCGCGCCGCGGCGAGTCGCGCACCCGGGTGCCCGCCGGGTCGGTGGCGCTGGCCGGGGGGTTCGGCGGCGTCTACCCGCGCAGCTCCCCGGGCGGGTGGCGGCTGCTCGGGCACACCGATGCCGTGGTGTGGGACCTTGACCGGGACCCGCCCGGCCTGCTGGTGCCGGGCACCCGCGTCCGGTTCCACGAGGTCTGAAGGGCACCGGGGCGCCGCCGGGGCGGGCAACGACGACGAGGAGGGGAACGACACGTGGCGGACCGGGCACTGGAGGTGCTCGCACCGGGACCTTTGGCGACGGTGCAGGACGCCGGGCGGCGCGGCCACGCGGCGCTGGGGGTCGGCGCGTCGGGGGCGGCGGACGCCGCCTCCTACGCCCGCGCCAACCGGCTGCTGGCCAACCCGGAGGGGGCGGCGGCGCTCGAGGCGACCATGGGCGGGCTGGCGCTGCGCGCACGCGGTGACGTGTGGGTGGCCGTCACCGGCGCCCCGTGCCCCGTGCGGGTCGGCGGGCGCGGTGGCGCGACCGCCGAAGTGCTGCGCCTGCGGGACGGCGAGGAGCTGCGGCTGGGCCCGCCCCGGCGGGGGCTGCGCAGCTACGTCGCGGTCCGCGGCGGCCTGGACGTGCCCGCGGTGCTCGGCTCGCGCAGCACCGACGTGCTGTCGGGGCTGGGGCCCGAGCCGCTGCGCGCGGGCGACGTGCTGCCGGTGGGGGAGCCGCCGCGCGCGTTCCCCGTGCTCGACGCGGTGCCCGAGCCGCCGGTGGGCGGGGACCGGCTGGAACTGGGCGTGGTGCTGGGGCCGCGCGACGACTGGTTCGCCCCCGAGGCGGTGGAGGCCCTGCTCGGCGGCGAGTTCGAGGTGACCGGCCGCAGCGACCGGGTGGGCATGCGCCTGGCGGGCCCGGCCCTGCCCCGGGCGGTCGGCGGCGAGCTGCCGACCGAGGGGATGGTGCCGGGGTCCCTACAGGTCCCGCCGGACGGCGAGCCGGTGCTGTTCCTGGCCGACCACCCGGTGACCGGCGGCTACCCGGTGATCGCGGTGGTGCGCTCGAACGACCTGCCCAGCGCGGCCCAGGCCCGCCCGGGAACGCGGCTGGCGTTCACCGCCGTGTCGCCATGAGGGCGATGGCGTGTGCCCCGTACTGCGGTCCGGCGCCGCCGCGTGCACCCCGACAGGCCCCGTCACAAACGAGGCCGGGGCCGCTCGGGCCAGGCCGATGGGAGGGCGCCGTCGGCGGTCTCGGTGAGGAGGGGGCGCCTCCGCTCCGGTCACGTCCGGACGAGGACGGGCGGGGCTCCGGTCAGGACTCCCAAGAGTCGGTCCGGTTCAACTCGAAGGCCGCAGTGGCCGGACCGGCCCACGCGCACGGAAATGGTGCCGCTCCAAGGACACGGTCGGCGGATCGGGCGCGATGGGGGCGAGCGTGCGGACCGACGAGAAGTCCGTCCCGGCCGCCCCGGAGACGCGGCCCCGTGACCGGCGGACCCGGGCGCGGGTACCAACCACCACGAGGAGGAGCACATGCCCACACCCACACTCCCCGACGACGCGGCGTCCCTGGCGCCCGCCGAGGCGCGTGCGCTGTTCCGGGGCGGCCTCCGGGTGCCCACGTCGGGCGTCAGCGCCGGGTACGCCCAGGCCAACCTCATCGCGCTGCCCCGCGACTGGGCGTTCGACCTCCTCCTGTTCGCCCAGCGCAACCCCAAGGCCTGCCCCGTGCTCGACGTCGCCGAGGACGGCCGCACGAGCGCGCCCCTCTTCGACGGGGACCTGCGCACCGACCTTCCCGCCTACCGCGTCTACGAACACGGCCGCCTCGTCGCCGAGACCACCGACGCCTCCGAGCACTGGCGGCCGGACCTGGTGTCCTTCCTCATCGGGTGCAGCTTCACCTTCGAGGCCCCGCTGATGGAGGCCGGGATCCCCGTCCGGCACATCGAGGCCGGGACCAACGTCGCCATGTACCGCACGTCGCGCCCCTGCCGCCCCGCTGGCCGGCTGTCCGGGCCGCTCGTGGTGTCCATGCGGCCGGTACCCGCCGACCGCGTTGCCGACGCGGTGCGCATCACCTCGCGCTACCCGGCCGTCCACGGCGCTCCGGTGCACGTCGGCGACCCGGCGGGGCTCGGCATCGCCGACCTGTCCCGCCCCGACTACGGCGACCCGGTGGAGGTCCGCCCGGGCGAGGTGCCGGTCTTCTGGGCGTGCGGGGTCACCCCGCAGGCGGCCGTCACCGCCTCCGCCCCCGAGTTCGCCATCGGCCACGCCCCGGGCCACATGGCCGTCACCGACGCCCGCGACGCCGACTACCAGGTGCCCTAGGCGAGCCGCGCGGCTACGGGGTCACGCGGATGAGGGTCTGCTGCCCGTTCGCCACGAGCCTCCGCCGGCCGTCGTCGACGCCGAACACCTCCAGCCCGCACACGGTCAGCGTCCGCCCCGCCTTCAGGACGCTCCCGACCGCCTCCAGGCGCTCGCCCACGGCCGGGGCCAGGAGGTTGATCTTGTACTCCACGGTCAGGATGTCCGCCCCCTCGGGGAACAGCGTGTAGGCCGCGTACCCGCCCGCGCTGTCGGCGATCGCGCTCGTGGCCCCCGCGTGGAAGTAGCCGTTCTGCTGGGTGACCTCGGGGCGGGCCGGAAGCGCGATGTGCACGCGGCCCGCCTCGATGCGCGTGATCCGCGCCCCGAGGTGGGACATCAGCCCCTGGCGGCCGAAGCTCTCCCGGATGCGCGCCTGCACCTCGGGGGCCGCCTGCCCGTGCCCGTCGCTCGCCTCCGGCTCCCGGCGGGGCGGGTCCTGTAGCGGGTGGTCGTCCAAGCGTCCTCCTTCGCGGACTCGGGGAGCGGGGTGGGGCGGGGGCGGGTGAGGCGCGTTCTCACACCTCGTGCGGCCCCTCCTCGTCGATCTGCAGGTCGCCGGAGGCGCCGTCCCGCCCCCTGAGCCACACGACCTCGGCGCGGCGGCCGTCGAGCGCAAGTTCGGCGATCGCGTTGTCGAACCACGGCCCCTCGTCCAGCCCCCACTCCAGCAGCGGTGGGCGCACCCCGGCCGTGCGGGCCATGATCCAGCCCGCCCACGCCGTCGGCGCCGCCGCCGACAGCCGTGCCGCCCACCGGAACTTCGTCGGCAGCCGGTTGCACAGCGGCGACGACACGAGCTGGGCGATGCGCGTCCCGCCACCGGGTGCGCCCTCGCGCGCCGCCCGGCGCGACGGCCGGGCGCGGGCCAGGTAGGAGAAGTGGACGTCCCCGGACAGGAACAGGGCCGTCGCGGGCGGGTTTCCGCGCGTGCCGGAGGCCAGCTCCACGAGCGCGCGGGAGACCGAACCGAAGGACCGCCCGAACGCCGACCAGTGCTCCAGGTCCAGCGCGCGCCGCAGCTTCTCCGCGGGGCCGCGGAGCCGTTCGCCCCACGCCCCCGACGCGAGCGCCTCGTCCCACGCCTCCAGCCGGTGCACCGCCTTGGGGAGGAGGAACGGCAGCGTCGACGCGATCAGCAGGTGGTCGGCGTCGCCGGTGACGCGCTCGTCGAGCCACGCCGCCCCCGGGGCGCCCAGGATGTCCCTGCGGCGCTCGTCGGCCACGTCCCGCCCCGCACGCGTGTCCACCATCAGCAGGCGGGCGGGGCCGAGCCGGTGCTCGTGGCTCCACACCCTGCTCTGCGGCTCCTCGTGCCAGCCCAGGGCGGCCGCGTCCAGCGCTTCGGCGGCGTCGTTCCCGGCCGCCGCCCCCTCGCCCGAGGAGGCCTTCAGCACCTCGCCGTAGAGCGGGTCCTCCGCCCGCTCCTCGGCCGACAGGTTGCCCAAGTGCTGGTACACCCAGTACGAGCCCAGGCCCGAAACGATGCGGTGCCGCCACCACGGCGAGGCGTCCATCTCCGCGCGCCAGGCGCCCGAGGTGTTCCAGTCGTCCCGCACGTCGTGGTCGTCGAACAGCATGAGGGTGGGAACGGTCGACAGCAGCCACCGGACGTCGGGGTCGCTCCACGAGCGCCGGTACAGCTCGGCGTACTCGTCGAAGAAGACCACCTCGTCGGCGGGCGGCCGGGCCTCGGCACGCGCCCGCGCGTCCGGCCCCGCTCCGGTCCCGGAGCCGCCCCCGTCCCCGGCCGCCTGGGAGCGTCGCCGCGCGAGGAACTCCTTCATGCCGGGCTGTAGCTCGTCGGCGTACACCTGGTCGCCGATGAGGAGCAGGACCGCGGGTTCCTCGGCGGCCGCCGCGCCGTCGCCGTCCGGCCCCCTGCCGTCCGCGCCGTCCCCGGCGCCCGCGTCGCGGCGCAGCCGGGCCAGCCGCCGCCCGTAGGCGCGCAGCATGTCGGAGCCGTAGCGGCGCACCGCCCCGGGGGAGTGGTCGATCGGGGTGCGGCAGGAGCCGAACGCCAGCCGCACCGGGGCCTCCCGCCCCTCGGGCGGGGTCCGCACCAGGCTCGGCGGGTGCTCGGAGGCCGGGTCGGGCCACACCTGCGCGCCGTCCACCTCCACGGTGTAGGGCGTGGAGGAGCCCGGCGCGAGGCCCTGGAGTTCGCACAGGGCGTAGTGGTGGCCGTGCACGGTGAACGTTCGGGACCGCGCGCGCACCCCGCCCGCGGTGACGGCCACCTCGGCGGGCGCCCCGGTCTCCACCCACACCGTCGCGGTCGTCGGCGTCGTCTTGCGCAGCACCGGGCCCAGCCGGAGGTCGGCTCCCACGTCCACCTCTCATCCTCGCCGCCGCGTCGCCCGGCGGCCCCGCAGCCGAGTATGGCGCGCCCGCGCCCCGCCCGTCACGCCGCACGGGGCCCACCGGGCGGGGCGGCGGACGGGGACGGGTGGGGAGGATGCGGGCGAATCGGTCCTGAAATGGTTCGACACGCCGCACGGGTGGGTAACCGTTGCCGCATGCGGACAAGAACACTGGAGCTGCGCACCGGGGATTCCGAAGGGGTCTTCGACATCACCGCGGAGTGCGTCTCCTTCACCTCCGAGGCGGGCGGGGACGGGCTGCTGAACGTCTTCGTGCCGCACGCGACGGCCGGGGTCGCGGTGATGGAGTTGGGCGCCGGGTCCGACGACGACCTGCTGGCCGCCCTTCGCGACCTGCTGCCCGCCGACGACCGGTGGCGGCACCGGCACGGCTCGCCCGGACACGGGCGCTCGCACGTCATGCCGGCGATGATCGCGCCCTACGCCACGCTGCCGGTGCTGGACGGCCGACCGGCGCTGGGCACATGGCAGTCGGTGGCGGTCGTCGACCTGAACGTGGACAACCCGCGGCGCACGGTGCGGCTCTCCTTCTTGACGGGCCCGGGGGAGTGAGCAGGATGGTAGGTGTCGGCGGCATCAGGGCACGCGTTGACGGATGAGGGCCCCAGCGTGTGAACTTAGCCAGCAACAAGCGGGAACGACCCGGCCGCGAGCGACCGCGAGGAAGCGGGGCGGCCGGTGGGCGGGCCGGCAGGAGAACATTCTCAGAGGAGGACTTTCGTGAGCGCGACCGCGGGCCAGGCGCAAAGCGACCGTAGCCTGGCCGACCGACTCGGATTCAAGCCGGGTCAGGTGGTGCAGGAGTTCGGCTTTGACGACGACGTGGACGAGCAGCTTCGCGCGTCGATCGCCGAAGTCACCGGCGAGGAGCTCGTCGACGAGGACGACGACGCCATCGTCGACGCCGCGCTGCTGTGGTGGCGCAGCGACGAGGAGGACGACCTGACCGACGTCCTGGTGGACGTCCTCGGCTCGGTCGAGGGGGGCGGGGTCATCCTCGTGCTGACGCCCAAGGCCGGGCGCGACGGCCACGTGCCGCCGAACGAGGTCGCCGAGGCGGCGACCACGGCGGGGCTGTCGCAGACCAGCGCCGTGAGCGCGGGGACGGACTGGTCGGGGACCCGGCTGGTGACGCCGAAGGTGAAGCACTGACGGGCCGCAGCCACCGCCGTGCCCGGGCGGGGAGGAGCGCCGTGCCGGACGCCTTCCGCCTGCCCTAGGCTTGGCCGCGCGGGGCGCCGCCCGGTCCGGCCGGGCCGCCGGCGCCCCGCAGCCGAACCGGCCACCTAGGAAGGCATGCGCATGTCCATCGAGACCGGGCAGCAGGCTCCCGACTTCGCGCTCTCGGACCAGCACGGGCAGACGGTCAAGCTGTCCGACTTCAAGGGCCGCAAGAACGTGGTCCTGGTCTTCTACCCGCTCGCGTTCTCGGGCGTCTGCGAGGGCGAGCTGTGCTCGCTGCGCGACAACATCTCCGACTTCCAGGGCGAGGACGTCGAGCTGCTCAGCGTGTCGGTGGACTCGATGTTCGCCCACCGGGCCTGGGCCGACAAGGAGAACCTGGAGTACCCGCTGCTGTCGGACTTCTGGCCGCACGGCGAGGTCGCCAAGGCCTACGGCGTGTTCGACGAGGACAAGGGCGTGGCGGTGCGCGGCACCTTCCTGATCGACAAGGAGGGCGTGGTGCGCTGGAAGGTCGTCAACCCGATCTCCCAGGCCCGCGACCTCGAGGACTACCGCAAGGCCCTGTCCGAGCTCCGCTGAGCCGCGGAGCCCCGGAAGCCCGCAGGCCCGGCACGGCCGAGCGGCCCGCGGACCGGCCGCGGGTGTGCACCCCGGGACCATGGGGCGCACACCCGCCGCACCAGCCCGAGGAGACGGCGGGACCCGGTACCATTTCAAACGATCGAACGGCCCGGCCCCGAGGCCCGGCGCCGATTCGAGGGCGCATAGCTCAGTTGGTCAGAGCATCCGGCTTACAACCGGAAGGTCACAGGTTCGAGCCCTGTTGCGCCCACACCTCGTGTCGTCCATGTCGTTCGCCTTCGTGAGGGCGGCACAGATCGGTTCGAATCGAGGACACTCTCTGACCTCGATGGGCGTCAGTCTGGGCGCATGACCGAAACGAGCGGAACCGCGCCCCGGAAGACCACCGACCTGTCCGATTCCGCGATCCCCCGCGGGATCGCCCAGATGGGCCTGTGGGCCGACGATGTCCCCGCCGCGGCGGAGTGGTACGCCCGCGTCTTCGGCATCGAGCCCTATTTCGTCCGCCCGCTCGAAGGCACCCCGCTCTACGCGGAGTTCCGGATCGGGGACGACGGCGACGAGCTGGGCATCACCGACCGCCGGTTCGCACCGGCCGGTGCGCCGCGGTCGCCCGGCGGTGCCGTCACGTCCTGGCACGTCGACGACATCGAGGCGGCCTTCGACCGGCTGCTGTCCCTCGGCGCCGCGGAGTACCAGCCGGTCACGCCGCGGGGCGAGGGCTTCGTCACCGCTTCGGTGGTCGACCCGTTCGGGAACGTCCTCGGCCTGATCCACAGCCCCCACTACCTCGCCGTCCTCAGCGGGCGAGGGGCGACGGGCGCCGGTGCATCCCGATGATCAGGCCCCTGACCCGGGCGGGGTCAGGGGCCTGCGGGGCTCTTCGGCCCCTATTCGATCTCGGCGAGGACCGCGGCGTAGTCGATGATCCCGCCGACGATCGGGGTCGCCATCATGACGACGAACGCGAACCCGGCCCACACCCGGTTGCCCGGGCTGCGGAAGCTCAAGACGCTCAGGACCAGCGCGGCGGCCCCGAGCGAGAGGTAGGCGGCGAGGTCGAGCACCGCGCTCGTGAGGACGGCGTTCGCGACGAGCAGGGCGACGGCCGCGCAGAGCCCCGCGATGCCCGGGATGCGGGCGCGGTCGGCGGCGACGGGAGGGCCGGGAGGGGCCGGGTACGCCGGGTAGCGGGGGGTCACATCTCACCTGCCATGAGCGCGTTGTGGGTGCCGTACGCATAGAGGATCAGGAAGGTCGCGAAGGTGACCAGCGGCCCGATCACGGCGAGCAGAATGGCCAGGATCGCTTGTGCGGACGCCCCTTCCGCCCGCATGGATCCCACGGCGGTGACGATCGCGATGATCCCCAGGGCGGTGGGCACCAGGAACTCGACCGGGCGCCTCAGGGTCATGAGCAGGTCGACCACGAAGAACGCATCGGTTTCCCCCAGGGGCTCGTCTCTGGTGTCGAGGATCGTGATCATGCTCATGTCCCCGCCCAGGCCGATCGCGCCGCCTAAGCCGATGGAGACCGCGAAACCTGCGAAGACGAGTGACCATGTTCCCTTGCTCGCACGTGGGGGATGCATGCGGTCCTTTCGGATCCCGTGGCCGACCACCGCCGGTACGTCCGTAGCGGTGTCGCCTGTGGCCTCTACAGCGCGAGAGAGCCTATACCGGTCGGCGGAATCCCCGGAACGACAGGGGTTCCCGCCGATCCGCGCCCCCGCTTGGCGCCCCCGCGCCGCGGCCCCGGACACGCCTCGGCGGGCGGGGTGTGCACCCCGCCCGCCGATGTGCGGAGCCCGCCGGTGTACGGACCCCGTCAGGCCCCCGGCGCCTCCCGGCCGGCCGCCAGGACGCGGTCGGGGCGGATCGGCAGGTGGCGGTGGCGGACGCCCGTCGCGTGCCAGACCGCGTTGCCGATGGCCGCGGCGGCGCCCACGATGCCGATCTCGCCGATGCCCTTGATGCCGACCGGGTCGTCCGGGTCCGGGTCGTCGACCCAGAACGCCTCCATGTCCGGCACGTCCGCGTTGGCGGCCACGTGGTACCCGGCCAGGTCGCCGCCGACGACGGCGCCCGAGGCCCGGTCCCGGGCGGCCTCCTCGTGCAGGGCCATGGACAGCCCCCAGACCATCCCGCCGAGGAGCTGGCTGCGCGCCGTCAGCGGGTTGACGATCCGGCCCGCGGCGAAGGCGCCCAGCATGCGGCGCACCCGCACCTCACCGCTGGCCGGGTCCACGGCCACCTCGGCGAACTGCGCGGCGAAGGAGTACCGCTCCTTCTGGGCCAGAGCGCCGATGGCCGCCCCGGTGTCGGTCCGCGCGGTGATGCCCTCCGGCGGCACCTCCGCCCCCGGGACCAGCCGCTCCCGCAGCTCGCGCGCGGCCTCCGCCACCGCCCAGGCCCAGGACCGGGTGCCCATCGACCCGCCGGCGATCATCGCCGGGCCCAGGTCGCTGTCGGCGATCCGGATCTTCACGTTGTCCGGGTCCGTGTCCAGCGCGTCCGCGGCGACCAGCGCCATCGCGGTGCGCGCCCCGGTTCCGACGTCGCTGGCGTTGACCCCCACGGTGAACGACCCGTCGGCCTCGGCCGTGGCCGACGCCGTGGACGGGACCGCCCCCGAGGGGAAGGTGGCCGCGGCCATTCCCGTGCCGAGCAGCCACCGCCCCTCGCGGCGCACGCCCGGGCGGGGGTCGCGGTCGGCCCACCCGAACCGGCGGGCGCCCTCCTCCAGGCAGGCCCGCAGGTTGCGGCTGCTGAACGGCAGCCCGGACAGCGGCCCCACCTCGGGCTCGTTGCGCAGGCGCAGCTCGATCGGGTCGACGCCGCACTTCTCGGCGAGCTCGTCCAGCGCGGACTCCAGGGCGAAGGAGCCCGGCGCCTCGCCCGGCGCGCGCATGAAGGTCGGCGACGGCACGTCCAGCCGCAGCAGCCGGTGGGCGGTGCGGTGGGCGTCGGCGTCGTACAGCGTCCGCGCCGGAGTCGCGCTCAGCTCGGTGTACTCGATCGTGGTCGAGGTCTGGCTGCACGCCTCGTGGTCGAGGGCGCGCAGCCGCCCGTCCGGGTCGGCGCCCAGCCGCACCCGCTGGGCCGTCGGGGGCCGGTACCCCACCAGCGAGAACATCTGGCGGCGGGTGAGGGTGACCCGCACCGGCCGCTGGAGGGCGGTCGCGGCCATCACGGCGGCCACCAGGTGCGGGCGGGTCCCCTTGTTGCCGAAGGCGCCGCCGACGTGCTCGGCGCGCACCCGCACCGATTCGGGGTCCAGGGAGAACAGCTGCGCGAGGTCGCCGGCCACCATCGGGGTCCCCTGGTTGGAGTCGACCACCTCCAGGCGGCCCCCCTCCCAGCGGGCGGTGGCCGCGTGCGGCTCCATCGAGTTGTGGTACTCCTCCGGCGTGGAGTACTCGCGGTCCACGACCACGGCGGAGGCGGCGAGCCCGGCCTCGATGTCGCCCTTGGACCGGTCCTCCTGCCCGGGCGGGGTGTAGGCCTCGGGGCGGTCGGCGCCGAACACGACGTCGTGCGGCTCGGGGTCGTAGTCGACCGCCAGGGCGTCGGCGGCCTCCCGGGCCTGCTCGGAGGTCTCAGCGACGACCAGCGCCACCGGCCAGCCCGCGTGCGGCACGCGGTCGTTCTGGAAGAGCCCCAGGAGCGGGTCGACCGGTCCGAGCATGCCGGAGAAGTCGGTGTTCACACGCGGCGCGTTCCCGTGGTGCCACACGCCGACGACCCCGGGCAGCGCGAGCACCGGGTCGGCGTGCACCGCGCGCACGCGCCCCCGGGCGACGGTGGACAGCACCAGGTGGCCGTAGGCCAGCCCGTCGAAGTCGACCTCCCCGGCGTACTTGGCCGCCCCGGTGACCTTGTCCAGCCCCTCCAGGCGGACGCGGGCGGTGCCGACGGCGCTCTTGCCTTCTGCGGTGGCGGTCATGCGCCGGCCTCCTCGGCGAGTTCGGTCAGGACGGACACGGCCAGGTCGCGCATGAGCGGCACCTTGTATTCATTGTCGGGCAGCGGCTCGGCGGCGGCGAGCTCGGCGTCCGCTGCGGCGGCGAAGGCCTCGGCCGTCGCCGGCCCCCCGGCCAGGGCCTTCTCGGCCGTCTGGGCCCGCCAGGGGCGGGGCGCGACCGCGCCGAAGGCCAGCCGCACGTCGTGGACCGTGCCGTCGCGCACCTCCAGGGCGGCGGCGACCGACCCGATCGCGAAGGCGAACGAGGCCCGCTCGCGCACCTTGCGGTAGCGGGAGGCGGCGGCCACGGGCGCGGGCGGCAGGGTGACGGAGGTGATCAGCGCGCCCGCGGGCAGCGCGGTCTCCACGTGCGGGGTGTCGCCCACCGGCGGGTACAGGTCGGCGAGCGGCATCTCGTCCGGGCCGTCGGCCGTCTCGTAGGCGACGACGGCGTCGAAGGCGGCGAGGGCGACGGCCATGTCCGAGGGGTGGGTGGCAACGCAGTGCGCGGAGGCGCCGAGGATGGCGTGGTTGTGGTGCTCGCCCTCGATGGCGGGGCACCCGCTGCCGGGCACCCGCTTGTTGCACGGCCCTGTGGCGTCGGAGAAGTAGCCGCAGCGGGTGCGCTGCAGCAGGTTCCCGCCGACGGTGGCCATGTTGCGCAGCTGGCCGGAGGCCCCGGCCAGCAGGGCCTGGGCCAGCGCCGGGTAGCGGCGGCGCACCTCGGGGTGGGCGGCGGTGTCGCTGTTGGTGGCGGTCGCGCCGATGCGCAGACCGCCGTCGCCGGTCGCCTCGATGCCGTCCAGCGGCAGCTCGCGGATGTCGACGAGGAGGGACGGCCGCTCGATGCCGGTCTTCATCAGGTCGACGAGGTTGGTCCCGCCGCCGAGGAAGCGCGCCTCCGGGGCGGCGCCGTGCAGGGCGAGGGCGCCGGAGACGCCGTCGGCGCGCCGGTAGTCGAACTCCTTCATGCGGTGGCCCCCTCGGCCTCGGTCCCGGGCGTGCGGGCGTCCGCGGCCCTGGCGACGGCCTGGACGATGGAAACGTAGGCGCCGCAGCGGCACAGGTTGCCGCTCATGCGCTCGCGGATCTCCTCGGCGGTGAGCTCCGGCGCCCCGGCCTCGGGGCGCACGTCGCCGGTCGCGACGCTGGGCCAGCCCGCCGCGTGCTCCTCGATGACCGCGACGGCCGAGCAGATCTGCCCCGGGGTGCAGTAGCCGCACTGGTAGCCGTCGAGGTCGAGGAAGGCCTGCTGGACGGGGTGGAGCCGGTCGCCGTCGGCCACGCCCTCGATGGTGGTGACCTCCCGGCCCTCGGCGCCCACGGCGAGCTGGAGGCAGGAGACGGTGCGGCGGCCGTCGACCAGCACCGTGCAGGCGCCGCACTGGCCCTGGTCGCAGCCCTTCTTGGAGCCGGTGAGGCCGAGGCGCTCGCGCAGGGCGTCGAGCAGTGTGGTGCGGTGGTCGACGGCCAGGGTGTGCTTCTCGCCGTTGACGGTCAGCGTGATCGTGCTTGAGGTGGCTGGGGACATGGTCAGCCTCTTTCGCGGACAGGGGGTGTGCCGCGCCCGCGCCCCGCGGGTCCGTCGGGCGGAGACGCGGGGCATGGGCGCGGCGGGTGCGCGGAACGCCGCGATGGGCGCGGTCGTGGCGGTCGGGATCGGTGGCCGGATGCCGCCGTTCGTGCGGAAACGTCCCCCCGCTACAGTGGGGGCGGGAGTAAACGGACAGCTGTCCGGACACTGGGAATCTAGTGGACAGTTGTCCGCTTGGCAAGGGCGGCCCGCGGGGGCCGCCCGGGGAGTGGGCGAGCGCGATATGGGCAATCCGGACGAGGCGGGCGGCGGGGGCGCGCCGCTGCGCTCGGACGCGCAGAAGAACCGCGAGCGCATCCTCGAGGTGGCCCTGGTGGAGCTCACCCGGTCGCCGGAGGTCCCGCTGAGCGCGATCGCCAAGAAGGCGGGCGTGGGGCAGGGGACCTTCTACCGCAACTTCCCCAGCCGCGCCGCCCTCGTCCTGGAGGTCTACAGCCACGAGATGCGGCAGGTCGCAGACGCGGCCCCGCACCTGCTCGACAAGCTGCCGCCGGCCCGGGCGCTGCGCGCGTGGATGGACCACCTGGCCCGGTTCGCCCTGGCCAAGGCCGGTCTGGCCGAGGCGCTGAGCCAGGCGCTCGGTGGGCCCGGGGGGCTGGCCAAACCCGGCCCCGGCCCGTTGAACGAGGCCATCGCCCTGCTGCTGCGGGCCAACGACGAGGCCGGGACCATCCGGCCCGGGGTGGTCCCCGAGGACTTCATGCTCGCCATCGCGGGCCTGTGGCACATCGGGGCCGGGGAGGACCGCAAGGAGCGTGTCACGCGCCTCTTCGACCTGGTCATGGACGGGCTGACGGCCGGAGCGCCGCGCCGCCGCGACGCCGGGGGCGAGGGGCGCGGCGGCCACGCCGGGCCGGACGCCGCGGACGGGGGATGACGGTCGGCCGGTCGGCCCGGGACCCGCTCGCGGGCGCGGGCCGGGCCCATGCGGTGGACCCCTGAACGCTGGTTCGTGTAACTTTCGCCGGTCGCGACGGCCCCGGAGCCGTCACCGGCGGGCCGATCCGGCCGGACGGGGACCTCACCACTCCAACGGACGACCGGGGCCGCTCGGCCGGAACCGGCCCCGGTATCGGGAGGGATCAGCGTGGAACGCCGCCGCCTGCTGCTGCTCCTGGCGGTGCTGCTCGTGGGCGGGGCCGCGATCGGCCTCGCCTCCGTGGGCGCCGACCGGGTGCCGTCGACGGCGTGGGGGGACGGCGGTGCGGAGCCGCCCTCCCTGGCCGTGCGGCTCTTCTTCGCCCTCGTCACGTTTCTGGACACCTACGTGGGGTGGTCCCTCGGCCCCTTCGTCCTCGGATACGCCGTGCTCGGGTACGGGGCGGTGCGGTCGCCGGTGCCGCCCGCGGCGGCGGGCGCGGGGTTCGCCGTCGCGGCGCTCGGCGCCTACGGGGTCGGCAGCCATTTCGCGCAGGTCGCCGACGCCAGGGCCGCGGCGGCGTTCGAGGCGGCCGGGGACGTCCCGCCGCCGCCCGGCCCGGCGCCCGAGCCGAGCCTGGTGGGGAACGTGCTGGGCCCGGCGCTGACCCCGCTGCTCCCGGCGGCGGTCGCCGGGGCGGTGGCGGTCGCCGTCGCCGCCCACTACGCGGGCCGGTTCCCGGCCCTGCTCCTGGTGCCGGTCGGGGCGGTCGCGCTGGACCTGTGGCGGCGGGCGCCCGGCCCGTCACAGGGCATCGTCAACACCGTCCCGGACGCGCTGCTGGCCGCGACCGGGATCGTGCTGGTCGTGTGGACGGCGGCGGCCCTGCTCCGTCGGTCACGCGGCGACCGATGAGTTCCCCGGCGCCGCGCGGTCCAAGCATGCGGTGGGAACGACGCATGCCACGACCACATGAGGAGCAGGCCATGACAGACGCAGCGACGCCGTCCACGGGCAGGCTGAAGGTCCCCGGGGCCGAGCTGTACTACGAGGTGCGCGGACAGGGGCCGCTGGTGGCCCTGGTCGGCTCGCCGATGAACGCCGAGCCCTTCGCGGCCCTCGCCGGCCTCCTCGCGGACGGCTTCACGGTCCTCACGACCGACCCGCGCGGCATCCGCCACAGCGTGCTGGAGGACCCCGAGGAGGCGACGACGGTGGAGACGCGTGCCGACGACCTCGCCCGGCTCCTGGAGCATGTGGGCTCGGGCCCGGCCGCGGTCCTGGGGTCCAGCGGCGGCGCGATCACCGCGCTGGCGCTCGCCCAGGCCCGGCCCGACCTCGTGGGCACCGTCGTGCCGCACGAGCCGCCGCTGAACGAGCTGCTCGACGAGCGCGAGGAGCACAGGGCCGCGACCGAGCGCATGGTCGGGATCTACCGCTCGGGCGACGTGGTGGGGGCCTGGTCGGCGTTCATGGAGAGCGCGAACATCCAGATGCCCGAAGGGGCGCTGGAGCAGATGTTCGGAGGGGAGCGCGACCCGCAGGACGTGGCCGACGAGCGGCGCTTCTTCCTGTACGACCTGCCCGCGACGACGGGGTGGCTCCCGGACACCGAGGCCCTGCGCGCGAGCGGGGCGGACCTGGTCCTCGGCATCGGCGAGGACTCGGCCGGCGAGCTGTGCGACCGGACCACGCGCGCCCTCGCGGAGCTGCTCGGGACGGAGCCGGTCCTGTTCCCCGGCGGACACACGGGCTTCGCCACGGACGAGGCCCCGGAGGCGTTCGCCGCCCGCCTGCGCCCCATCATCGGCGGAGCCTGAGCGGCGGCGCCGGGGGCCCTCAGCCCTTGTGCGGGCCCAGGGCCCCCGGGTTGCGCCGGAAGTGCCGGACGGTGAGGCGCGCACCGATGGCCAGTAGTGGCACCGACAGCACCAGGGCCGCGATTCCGATGTAGAAGAACACGTCGAAGGCGCCCTCCTCGGTGCTGGGCACGGTGACCACGTGGTCGGGCTCGCCGGGCGCGTAGGCCACCGGCAGCTCCTCTCCCTCGTAGTGGTCATCGGGGTTCAGGCCCCCGAGTTCGACCCGGGTGAACGCTTCGCCTTCGGCGTCGTAGTCCACGAAGACGGTGACGTCGTCACTGCTCCGGCCGTTGTCGGGGTGCACCTCGACGTGCCGCTCCGATACGACCGCGTCGGCGCGTTCGGTGTGGTCGGTGTAGTCGCTCATGCCGACCACGACCTGATAGGCGCCCATGCCGAGGGCGACGACCCCGAAGGCGAAGGGCCACGTTCCGGGACCAAGCGGGCCCGTGCGGCCGTTCACGCGCTTGAACATGGCTGCGACCGACTGCCTTCCGGTGGGGGACGGTGTCCTCGCATGCGACGCCGTCCCCCGGCCCCGGGTTCCCGGGGCGGGGCCTGTGGCCGTCAGCGGCCATCGGCGGGGACAGCCTCGGTTGGGAGGACGCCCTCGGGCCGGTCGCCCCAGTGTCCTGCCACGGCTTTCCCCGTGACCCTTCTCAGCCCTTGAGCGAGCCGGCGCCCGAGCGGCGCTTGACGTGCTTGACGGTGAGGAGCACCCCGGTGACCAGCAGGGGCACCGACAGCACCAGGGCGGCGATCCCGATGTAGAGGAACACGTCGTAGGCGCCCTCCTCGGTGCTGGGCACGGTGACCACGTGGCCGGGCTCGCCCGGTGCGTAGGCCACCGCGAGCTCCTGCCCCTCGTAGTGGTCGTCGGCGTCCAGGCCCTGCAGCTCGACCCGCTCGAGGTCCTGGCCCTCGGCCGTGTAGTCGACGAAGACGGTGATCTCCTCCCGGCGCTCGTCGGGCTCGCGCTCCTCGTCCTCGTAGGTCACCTCGACCAGCCGCTCCGAGACGACGGCGTCGGCCCGCTCGGTGTGGTCGGTGTAGTCGGTCGTCCCGACGATGGACATCACGACGCCCAGGATGAGCAGGACGAGTCCGAAGACGGCGACGGGCGCCCCGGGACCGAGGTTCTTCTTGCGGGACTTGCGCTTGGCCATGGCGCTCACCGACGGCCTTTCCGAAGTGGGGGATGGTGCCGAGGTCTCCGACGCCGCGCACCGGCGGCGGGTTCCCTGGCGGCGGCCCTGCCCGGCCGATCCCCCTCCGGCCGTCGGCGGCTTGGGGCGGGAACCGTCCCAGGGGCGCTCCCGGGCCGGTCGGCGCCGCGGCCGGGGCGCGGCGTGCCGGTTCCCGCGTCGGCCGCCGCGCCCCGCGCTCAGCCCCGCGGGTCGATCGGGGTCAAGGGGGCGAACCTCCGCTCGATGGCCTCGGCCGCCTCCAGGCACAGGTCCTCGCGGTGCACCGGCCCGATCACCTGGACCGAGCGCGGCAGGCCGTCGGCCGTCCCCACCGGGACGGCCACCGCGGGCACCCCGACATAGCTCGTCACCGCGCACAGCCCCAGCCCGCGGGTCACGCGCTCGTGCGCCTCCGGGTCCACCAGCTCCTCGCCGGGCGCGGGGACCGGGCCCGTGAACACGGGGCCCAGCAGCAGCGGCACCTCCTCCTGGAACCGGGCCCACGCCCGCTGCACCCCCAGCCGGTCGGCCGTGGCCTGGACGTATGCCGCCAGGTCCGACGGCGGATTCCGCCTGGCGGAGTACGTGACGTGGCGGTGGGCCTCCTCGCTCATCAGCTTCTCCAGGTGCGGCCGCGCCAGCGCGAACTCGGTCGCGGTCAGCCGCCCGTAGCCCTCCAGCGCCTCGTCCGGCCGCGGCGGCACGGCCTCCTCCACCGCGTACCCCGCCTCCTGCAGCGCCTCGGCCGCCGCCGCCACCGCCTCCTTGGCCGCCGGGTCCGCCGTCCCCGGCCCGAACGGCTCGGCGGCCACCCCGACCCGCAGCGGGCGGCGCACGGGCGGCCCCTCCAGCGGCGCCGGCACCGCGCGCGGGTCGCCCGCGTCCGGCCCCGCCAGCACCGACAGGGCCAGGCGCAGGTCGCCCACGGACCGCGCGATCGGGCCGTCGACCGGCAGGAGCTGCGAGGCCAGGGTCGGCTCCCGCCCGCCGACGCGGTGGTCCGAGGCGACCCGCCCGTACCCGGGCTTGAGCCCGGCCACCCCGCAGAACGCCGCCGGGACCCGCACCGAGCCGCCGGAATCGTTGCCCAGTCCGAGCACCGCCATGCCGGAGGCCACCGCCGCCGCGTCGCCCCCGCTGGTCCCGCCGGGTGTGCGGCCGGGGTCCCAGGGGTTGACCGTGTCCCCGTACAGGGTGCTGCGGGTGTGCACCCCGCCCAGCGTCATGTCGGGCAGGTTGGTGCGGCCGACGCAGACCGCCCCGGCGGCGCGCAGCCGCCGCACCGGGGGAGCGTCCTCGCGGGCGACCAGGTCCCGCAGGCGCGGCACACCGAACGTGGTCGCCGTCCCCGCGACGTGGATGTTCTCCTTCACCGTGAACGGCACCCCGGCCAGCGGCCCGAGCCGCTCACCGGCCGCCCGGCGGCGGTCGACCTGTTCGGCCTCCGCTCGGGCACGGTCGGCGAGCGGCGTGGTCACGGCGTTGACCGCGGGGTTCACCGCGGCGATGCGCTCCAGGTGCGCCTCGACCGCTTCTCGGGCGGTGAGGTCCCCTGCGGCGACCGCCGCGGCCAGCTCGGCCGCGGTGCGCGTGTGGATCGGCGTGGGCATGGCGGTGCGCGCCCCCTCGTCGGGTGGTGGTTGATACACTCATGTTTTCTAATACAGAGTCGTATCCGAATACAAACCTGTTTTTCGATGGGGAGGGGTGGGCGCCGTGCCCGAGAGGCTGACCAGGCAGGAGAGCAGGCGGCGGACGAGGGGGCGGCTGCTGGAGGCCGCCGCCGAGCTGTTCGCCGAGCGGGGGGTGAACGGGGCGTCGGTCGAGCAGATCGCCGAGCGCGCGGGGTATTCGCGCGGGGCGTTCTACGGCAACTTCGACGGCAAGGACGCGCTGGTCGCCGAGCTCCTGGCCGAGCGCACCCGCCGGGAGGCGGAGGAGGTGCGGGCGGCGACGGCGGACGCGGCGAGCCGGGCCGAGGCGTTCGAGGCCCTGCGCGCCTGGAACCGGGAGCGGGCGCGCAACCTGGACTCGTGGCTGGCATTGCGGATGGAGCTGCTGCTGCACGCCATCCGCACCCCGGAGCTGCGGCCGCTGCTGGCCGAGCGCGAGCGGGCGGCCCGCGCCGCCCTCGCCGAGGGGGTCCGGCACGAACTGGACCGCGAGGGTGCGGAGGCTCCCGCGGATCCGGCGTTCCTGGCCCTGATCGCGCACGCCCTGGAGGACGGCCTGCTCATCCAGCGCGTCCTCGACCCGGGAGGCGTGGGGGACGAGGCGGTGGTCGACGCGGTGGAGTTGCTGCTCCGCTCGTGGACGGCCCTCGGAGGGGAGCCGGAGCGGGCGGGGGAGACCGGGGCCCCGTGAGTCGGCGGGCGGACCGCAGGGGGCCGGCCCCGCCGACCCCGCCCCCGAACGCCGCCCCTGCGCCGTTGATCTCGGGAGAAACGACGCTAAAACCGCGCTTGTAGCGTCGTTTCTCCCGAGATCAACGCGGAGCACACCTGCCTCTAAGAGGCCGCTTCGGGGTCGGGCGGGGCGTCTCGGATTCACGGGCCCGCCATGCGGTGTTCCGCGCTCTGTCGTCCGGCGTTGCCAGGATGCGGGGCGGGAGGCCCGCGTGGCCTTCCGTGCACCTGCGGCCGAACAGCACAACGTGCCCTGAGCGCTCCGGGCTCCGGCGGGCCCCGAGCCCGCTGGCCGGGCCGGGCGTAGAGAGTCCCCCCATGAGCAGCCTCCTGCGCTTCCTTGCCCGCTTCCGCGTCGGGATCCGCACCTGGATCCTGGGCACCGCCGCCATGCTCGGGATCTCCGGCGACTACATCGGCACGCTGGATGGCTCGGCCTGGTACCAGCGCGGGTGGATGATCGCGTTCGGCCTGGTGATCCTCGCGGCGCACGTCGGTGTGGAGATGCTCAGCAGCCGTGAGGACCGGCGCCTGGCCCGGGACCTGGAGGAGGCCCGCGACCGCCTCGCGGAGTCCCGCGAGGAGCTGCAGGAGCTGCGCGGCGAACGCCGGCGCCTGCAGCGGAACGTCGAGGTCCTCAAGAAGGAGTCCGAGGTCTACCGCGCCGAGCTCGCCGCGGCGGCGCGAGAGTCGGACGGGCTGGCGTGGCTGGACGGCCCCCAGGGCCGGGCGGCGCTGGACGGGCTGCGCGACTTCGCCGACCAGTTGGTCGACGAGCACGGCGCCGCGCGCTCGGACCGGCCCGCGCGCTCCCCGGAGACGCGGGCCTCCACCCGCCCGAGCCTGGCCCGCGCCGCCCTGCGCCTTGCCGTGCAGGTGGCTGTGGGCCTGCTCTCGGCGGCGTTCCTGGCCCTGCTCGTCCTGGGCATCGAGGTCTACTTCGACTGATGCCGCGCCGCTGACGCCGTTCTGCCGACACCGCCGACACCGCCGACACCGCCGATACCGCTGCCGAAGCCGATCCGCGCCGAGCCCTGAGAACCGGCCCGCGTCCCCCGGAGGTGGACGATGCCCCCCGTCCTGACCCGTCCCCTCCCGCCGTTGGCGGCCGTCGGCCTGCTGGCGGCGGCGTCCGCGTGTTCGTCCGCGCCGACCGCCGAGAGCGCGCACATCGTGAGCTTCACCGAGCCCGCCGGGGCCGTGTGCACCTCGGTGGTGGTCGTCTCCCCGGGCGACGAGAACGCGGGCCAGGGCGACGAGACCGAGAGCAGCACGGACTGCGAGACGGCGCCCCCGGAGCGGTCGCGGGTCGAGGAGGACCGCCGCCCCCTGCCCGACCCCCGGCCGGACGAGGAGTGGGCGTGGGTGGAGATGGTCACCGCCACCGACGCCCACGGGCGCGCGTGCACCGTCGTGGCGGTCCGGTTGGGCACCGGGGTGATCGACGAGACCTCGCTGGACTGCGACTACCCGCCCGTGGACGTGCGACCGGGCCCGGTCGTGCGCACACCGCCGCCGGACCCCGACCCCGAGTCCGACGACGACCGGGTCCAGGTCGTCTCCTTCGCCGATGAGCACGGCCGCTCGTGCGTCACCACCACGGCCCGGGGAGGCCTGGGCGTCGAGGTCGACATCACCTGCGAATACACCGACAAGGAGCCCCCGTCCGAGGCGGTGGAGACCCCCGTCCCCGGGTGACGGCGGCCCCCTCCGCGCCTGCGGCGGCCGGCGTCCGGCCTCAGACCAGGTCCAGGCGCTCGCTCAGGCCCGCGGCGGTGAAGGCCCTCTTCAGTTCTTCGCGGCCCTCGGTGAAGTGGGTCCAGCCCTCGAAGTGCACCGGGACGGCCTGGTGGGCGCCGAGGATGCGGGCGGCCTCGGCCGCCTGGGCGCTGTCGAGGGTGATGGTGGTGTCGAACATCGGGGCGCGCGCCGCGCCCGCGAACAGGACGGCGGTGTCCACGGGGCCGAACCGGCCGGCCACCTGCCGGACCAGGTCCAGGGACGCGTTGTCCCCGCTGACGTAGACCTTCGGCAGGCCGTCGCCGGTCAGCACGAAGCCGATGACCTCGCCGAGGACCTCCTCCGCGCCTTCTGGGCCGTGCAGGGCGGGCACCGCCGTCACGGTCACCGTGCCGCCGCCGGGACGGGTCACCTGGGTGTCCTCCCACGGCGCCAGGCCGCGGACGGAGCGGGCGGTGCCGCCCAGGCGCTCGGCGCCGCCGCGCGTGGTGAGCGTCAGAGGCACGTCGGCCAGGAGGGCGCGGCCGGACACGTCGAGGTTGTCGGGGTGCTCGTCGTGCGAGAGCAGCACCGCGTCGATGGGGCCCAGATCGGCGGGGGCGGCGGAGGGAGGCGCGGTCTTGGTGATCACGGTGCCGTTGCCCACGGGGTGGTCGGCGGGGGCGTCGAAGGTGGGGTCGGTGAGCAGGTTCAGCCCGCCGTAGGAGATGAGGGCGGTGGGTCCGCCGATGGTGCGGACGGGGACGCGGGCGGGGGAGCCGGTACCGGGCAT
This sequence comes from Nocardiopsis endophytica, assembly GCF_027706725.1. Lineage (GTDB taxonomy): Bacteria > Actinomycetota > Actinomycetes > Streptosporangiales > Streptosporangiaceae > Nocardiopsis_A > Nocardiopsis_A endophytica. Next base: position 14,123 of record NZ_JAQFWQ010000058.1, on the reverse strand, counting down.
GGTTGACCTCACGGATGAATAGATGAAGTGCCGTGAGACAGATTGTCGAGCATCCTCACGGATAAAGGCAAGGTTTTCCGTGATAGATGTCGGCGGCCGGACACACGGAAAAGGGCGCCCCTGCTCTGAGCAGGGGCGCCCCAGGGGGGGATCCTCCGTCGGGTCCGGCAGGGGGGATCGACGCGGCCGGAGCCCCGTCGCCCCGGTCCGGCCCCCGGGAGTGCCGGAAGGGGCCGGGCCGGGCCCTCAGGCGCGGATGTCCTTCACCACCCGTCCGCCCTGCACCACCACGACCACGTTGTCCGGCTCGGCCAGCACGCCCACGTCCAGCAGCGGGTCCCCCTGGCACACCACCAGGTCGGCCAGCTTGCCGTGCTCCACCGTGCCCAGGCGGTCGGCCACGCCCAGCAGCTCGGCCGAGGACCGCGTGCCCGCCACGATCGCCTCCATCGGCGACAGCCCGACCCGCACCAGGAAGCCCAGCTCGGCCAGGTTCCTCCCGTGCTCGCTGACCCCGGCGTCGGTCCCCAGCGCCACCCGCACGCCCCGGCGCACCGCCTCCGGGATCCGGTCGAACGTGCGCTCGGCCAGCCACTGCTTCGCCCGGTAGGCCTTCTCCGTCATCAGGTGGCGCCGGTGCTCGAAGTCGAAGGTGGCCAGCGTCGGCACCAGGAACGTGCCCCGCTCCAGCATCAGGTCGATGCCCTCGTCGTCCACCAGGTAGCCGTGCTCGACGCTGGACACCCCGCCGAGCACGGCGTTGCGGATGCCCGCCGCGCCCTGGGCGTGCGCGGCCACCGGCCGCCCGCCGCGGCGCCCGGTCTCCGCAACGACCGCGGCGATCTCCTCCCGGCTCAGCCCCTCGTCCTCCGGCCCGTCCGACGGGCTGGAGATGCCCCCGGTCGCGCACACCTTGATCACGTCGGCGCCGTCGCGCATCAGCCGCCGCACGGCCACCCGCGCCTCGTGCACCCCGTCGGCGGTCTCGCCCGCCCCGGGGGCCAGCCGGTGCGGGTCGACGCCGCTGGGCAGCGTGAAGTCGGCGTGCCCGCCGGTGTCGCTGATCAGCCGCAGGGCCACCTGGAGCCGGGGGCCCACCGCCAGGCCGCGCTCCTGGGCCGCCCTGAAGCCGGCGTCCAGGCCCCCGAGGTCGCGGACGCTGGTGACGCCCGCCTCCAGGGTGCGCCGCATGCGGTCGGCCGCCGCGAGCGCCTGCAGGCTGGCGTGCGAGTCCAGGTGGTTCCACACCAGCTCGCGCGGGTTGTCCAGGCCGAGGTGCACGTGGCAGTCGAAGAACCCCGGCAGGAGGGTGCGCCCTCCCAGGTCCACCTCCTGCCGCCCCGGGGCGGGGGCCGGTGCTCCCGCCGCCGGACCCGCGTAGGCGATGGTGCCGTCGGCGGCCGTGTCCACCACGGCGTCCTCGACCGGCGCCGCTCCGGTGCCGTCGATCAACCGCGCCCCGGAGAAGCGGACGGGGCGCGGCGGCGGGGTCACGTGCTCGGGCATGCTCTCGGAACCTCCGTTGTCGTGGGGATCGGGGATCAGGGAACGCGTGGACGAGCGGGGCGGCCGGGGTGCGGGGCGGGCGTCGCCGCCCCGCCCCCGGACCGGCGCCACAGCGGACGTTACGGGGGACGCTACGGGGCGATGCGGGCGTCCATCCCGGGACCCACCGGCGTCCCGGTGAAGTAGAAGAGGGACAGCACCGCCGTCCACAGCACCAGGAACGTCAGGGAGAACGGCAGGCAGCGGGCGATCACGGTGCCCAGCCCGGCCTTGGGCTCGTAGGCCCGCAGGAGGCCGAGGACCACCACCATGTACGGGTTCAGCGGGCTGATGGCGTTGGTGGAGGAGTCGCCCACGCGGAACATCGCCTGGACGAAGCCCGGCTCGTACCCCAGCAGGGCGAACAGGGGCACGAACACGGCCGCGAACACCGCCCACTGGGCCGAGCCGGAGATGACGAAGATGTTGATCACGCACGCCAGCAGGGTGAACGCGATCAGTGCGCCGTAGCCGGTGAAGTTCCAGCCCTCCAGCGTCTCCGCGCCGCTCACCGCGATCCAGTCCGACACCCGGCTCCAGTTGAACAGCGCCAGGAACTGCGCCAGCACGAACGCGACCACGATGAACCCGGACATGTCCTTGACCGCCGCGCCCATCATCCGCGCCACGTCGCCGCCGCCGGTGATCTCGCGGGTCACCGCGCCGTAGACGACCCCGGGCACCGCCAGGGCCAGGAACACCAGGAACACCACCGAGTCGAGCAGCGGCGACTCCGGCAGGAACGACCCGCCCTCGCCGCGCAGCGGGGCGTTCGGCGGCAGCACCACCGCGAGCACGGCGGCGGCCAGCACCAGCAGCGCGGCCCCGGCCCACAGCAGGCCGCGCCGCTCGACGGGCGACAGCTCCGGGTCCATGCGCAGGTCGGCGCGCTCACCCTCGTCATCGCCGCCGCCGCCGGCCGCTCCGGGTGCCCCTGCCGAACCTGCCGCCCCGGCCACGGGCGTGCGCGACACCCCGCGGCGCTCCAGCGCCGGCTCCAGCACCTTGTCGATGAGCAGCCCCGCCACCCCGGCCAGCAGCACCGCGCAGGAGACCGAGATGAAGTAGTTGGACACCACGGTCACCGGGGCGGTCTGGGCCGCCACCGGCTCGGCGGCGGCCGTGGTGATCCCGCTCAGCAGGGCGTCGGTGCCGGTGATGAACGGGCCGACGCTGAACCCGGCGGTCGCCGCCGCGAACCCGCCCAGCAGCCCGGCCACCGGGTGCCGCCCCGCCGCGGCGAACACCAGCGCCGCCAGCGAGGGGACCAGGATCATCGACGCGTCGCTCATGATGTTCGCCGACACCCCGATGATCCCGACCACGTACGGCAGCATCCACCGCGGCGCCCGCCCGAACGCCCGCCGGACCAGCGCCGTCAGCAGCCCCGAGCGCTGGGCGACGCCGACCCCGAGCAGGACGGTGAGCACCACGCCCAGGGGCGGGAACCCGATGAAGTTGTCGACCAGGGTGGTGGTGAACCAGGCCAGCCCTTCGGCGCTGAACAGGCTCCGGATCGGCTCGGTCCCGCCGTCGGGCAGGTCGACCGTGGTCCCGAGCGCCGCCATCAGCGCCGAAGCGGCGCCCACGGCGAGGAACAGCAGCAGGAAGAGCAGGAACGGCTCGGGCAGCCGGTTCCCGGCGCGCTCCACCGCGTCCAGCACACGCGCACCGAGGCGCGGCCGGGCCTGCAGGACCTTCTTCTCCGACATCGGCCACCTCGCAAACGGGGGGAAACATGCAGCTCACCGGCCGGATGAGGGCTCACACTCTAAGCGGCGCGGCGCTATGCTGGCCGAAATGCAGGATTCCTGCCGTGTCAGGGGGACCCATGCAGCATTCCGGCATCCGTGTCGGACGGCGGGACCACCGGGTCGACGAGTTCGACCTGCAGCTCATCAACGCCCTGCAGCTGGCGCCGCGCGCGCCGTGGGCCCGGCTGGGGGAGGTGCTGGGCGCCGACGCCACCACGCTCGCCCGCCGCTGGGAGCGCCTGACCGGCGCCGGGCTGGCACGGGTCACCGCCTTCCCCGCGGCGCCCTCGCTGCCCCGCCAGCCCATGGCCTACCTGGAGCTGACCTGCCGCAACGGCACGGTCCCGGAGGTGTCGCGCGCGCTGGCCGAGGACCCGGGAACGCTCAGCATCCAGTTCACGGCCGGGCGGCACCAGCTGCTGCTGACCGTCAGCCGGCCGCGCGAGCTTGCCGGCTACCTGTTGGACTGGATCGGCTCGTTCCCCGACGTGGTGGCCTACGAGACGCACGTGATCACGAGGATCCCCTTCCAGGCCAGCCGGTGGCACCTGCACGCGCTCGCCCCCGGCCAGCGCCGCGCGCTGCGCGCCATGGCGGGGCCGCCGCCGGGGCCGGGGGCGCCGCCGCCGGTGACCGAGGCGGACCAGGCCCTCATCGGGGCCCTGGCCGCGGACGGCCGCGCGTCGTACGGCGCGCTGGGCCGCGCGGCGGGGGTGAGCGCCAGCACGGCGGCCCGGCGCCTGGACCGGCTGCTGCGCGGCGGTGCGGTGGGGCTGCGGTGCGACGTGGCGCGGCGGGAGCTGGGCTGGCCCGCCGCCGCGGTGCTGTGGGGGTCGGTGGCCTACGAGGAGCTGGAGCGCGCCGCGGCCGACCTTGAGGAGGCCGTGCCCGAGTTGCGCTTCTGCAGCACGGTCGCGGGGTCGGAGAACGCGCTGCTGGTGGTGTGGCTGCGGGCGATCGCCGACCTTCCCGAGGTCGAGCGCCGCCTGGAGGCCCGCCTCCCGGGCCTGCGCCTGACCGACCGGAGGATCGTGCTGCGCACGATGAAGCTGATGGGCCAGGTCCTCGACGACCAGGGCCGCTACGCCGAGACGGTGCCGATGCGCATGCGGGAGCCGGCTGTGTGGGGGTGAGGCACCGGTGCGGCGCATCGTGGTCGCGGGCGGGGTTCCCGGCCCTGTTTCCCATGGGCGGGCGGGCCGCAGGGCGCCCAGCCTCGCCGACCCCGCTGCCGAGCGCCGCCCCTGCGCCGTTGATCTCGGGAAATGCGCCCCTAAAACCGGCCCGGAAGCGTCGTTTCTCCCGAGATCAACGCCGGGCACAACCGCCTATCCGCGCGCCTTCTTCGGCGTCGAACTGGGCGCGGGAGGCGCCCCGGCGGCTCGGGGATCAGGCGAATGGGGCACTGGGGCGAAAGCGGCCGGGGCGGCCAGGGGGATCCGGCGCGGGCGGCCCCGCCGCCCGATCCGCGATCGGGGAGCGACTCCGCCCCCACGCGGGCCCTCGGGTGCTCGTGCACCCCCGCGCCGGGCCGGCCGCCCTTGTCCTCTCTCCCTCACCCCTCCACGGGCAGGGGGACGCTCCACAGGAGGCGGGTGCCGCCGCCCACCCCCGGGGCCACCGTGAAGGCCCCGCCCAGGGCCTCGGCCCGGTCCTTCAGGTTGCGCAGGCCGCCCCGGCGGCCGCCCTGCGGGATGCCGCAGCCGTCGTCGGCCACGTCCACCTCCACCTCGTCCTCGTCCACCCGGACCCTGATGTCGGCCCGCGTGGCGCCCGCGTGGCGGGCGATGTTGGACAGCGCCTCCTGCAGCACCGCCAGCACCTGCTCAGCCACCCCGTCGGGCACCCGGCTGTCGATCGGCCCCTCCAGGCGCAGCCCCGGGGTGAACCCCAGCGACTCCCCGGACGCGTTGGCGATCTCCAGGATCTGGGTGCGCAGCCACCTCCGGTCCTCACCGCCCGCGTGCTGCAGGGAGAAGATCGTCGAACGGATCTGCCGGATGGTGTCGTCCAGGTCGTCCACCGCCCGCTGCACCCGCTGGGCGTGCGTGGGGTCGTTGGTCCGCCGCACCGTGCTCATCAGGGACATCGCCACGGCGAACAGCCGCTGGATGATCACGTCGTGCAGGTCCTTGGCGATCCGGTCGCGGTCCTCCAGCACGCTCAGCCGCTCGGCGTCCACCCGCGCCTCGGCCAGCTCCAGCGCCACCGCGGCGTGTCCCGCGAACGCCGACAGCAGGTGCCCGGTGGTGGGGGTGTAGGCGTCCTCCCCGCGGGCCCGTGCCAGCACCAGCAGGCCCCGCGCGGCGTCCTTGCCTCCGAGCGGCGCCAGCAGGACCGGCCCCAGCTCCAGGCCGTCCAGGAACGGCAGCGTGCACGCGCCCTCCGCCGTCCCGGGCAGGGCCATCGGGCCGCCCTCCCGGAAGGCGCGGCCGGTGGGGCTGTCGCCGAGCGCCACCGCCCGCCCCCGCACCCGCTCGGCGCCCTCGCCGTCGGCGGTGTCCACCACCAGCCCGTCGCCGCCCGTGCTGGGGATGGCCAGCGCCGCCAGCACCGACCCGGACATGCGGCGGGCGCGGCGCGCGATCAGCGCCAGCACGTCATCGGCCTCGGTCCCGGTCAGGAGCCGGGTGGTGACCTCGTCGGAGGCGTCGAGCAGCAGTTCGCGCCGCCGGGTCTCCTCGTACAGCCGGGCGTTCTCGATGGCGACCCCGGCCGCGGTGGACAGCGCCACCACGATCGCCTCGTCGTCCTCGTCGAACTCCCCGCCGCCGGTCTTCTCGGTCAGGTACAGGTTCCCGAAGACCGAGTCGCGCACCCGGATCGGCACCCCCAGGAACCCGCGCATCGGCGGGTGGCCCTCGGGGAACCCGCGCGACTCCGGGTGGTCCTCGATCCGCCGCAGCCGCAGCGGCCGGGGGTCCTTGATGAGCAGTCCGAGGATGCCCTGGCCCTCGGGCCAGTGGTCGATCCGCGCGATCTCGTCCTCGCCCAGGCCCAGCGGGAGGAACCGGGTCAGCTCCCCGGCGGGGCCGATCACCCCCAGCGCGCCGTAGCGGGCCTCGACCAGGTCCATGGCCGCCTGCACCAGGCGGCGCAGCACCGTCTCCAGTTCCAGCCCCGACCCGATGGTCACCACCGCGTCGAGCAGGGAGTGCACGCGGTCGCGCGTGAGCAGCGCGGTGTCGATGCGCGACTGCAGCTCCGTGAGCAGGTCGTCCAGGTGCAGCCGGGGGAGCAGGACGCGGGCGCGCTCAGGGCCGGGGAGCTCTTCGCCCATGGGCTCACCTTCCGATGCTCCGGGGACGGGACGGCGGTGCGCAAGCGCCGATTGTACTCCGAGCGTTCCCGCGCATAGGTGGGTCCCGGGCGGTCAGCGTCCCTCCTCCACGGGCGCGAACAGGCGGTGGGGGCGCGCCTCCCGGTCGCGGCCCAGGCGCAGGATCATCTGCGGGCAGGCCCCGTCGCACAGGCGCGCGCCGATGAACGCGCGCAGGTGCGGCTCCTCCAGCGGCTGGGTGTGGAAGGCCGAGGACACCCCGCCCGCGGTGGCGGTCAGCAGTACCCGTTGCAGCGCGCGGCCGGCGGCCAGGCGGTCGGCCCGCCCGTCGCCGGCGGTGGTGAGCAGCACGGCGGTCCCGGCGACGTCCCCGTGCGGGTCGAGCATGCCGCGCACCCGGCCGCGCCCGTAGTCGCGGTCGGGGAAGAGCGCGTCGGCGACCCGGTCGGGGGGCGGGAAGTCCTCCGCGTGCACCCCGTCGGGGTCCGCCGTGCCCGGGGCGCGCACCCAGCGGGCGAGCTCCTCCCCGGTGTCGCGCTCGCAGCGGTGCAGGAATTCGGCGGCGGCGACCAACCCGGCCAGGGAGCGCATCAGCCGCTCGTCCCCCAGGGGCCTGAGCACGGCCCCCTCGGCGGAGGCGGCCGAGACCAGCGCGCGCACCGTGCGCACGTCGTCCACGTCCCCGGGGAAGGGGCCCCGGTGGGTGCGGCGGAGCGCGATCGACTCGTACAGCATCCGGTCCTCGGCGGTGGGCTCGGCGGCCTCGGCCGCCAGCACCTCGGCCAGCAGGCCGGGGCGGTCGGGGTCGGGCAGCTCCCGCACGGCGGGCCGCACCCCGTGCGCGCGCAGCGCGACCACGACGGTGAACAGGGCGGCTCCGCAGCTCACCACCTGCTGCCGGGCGTCGGGGTCGGCGACGGGCAGCAGGCGGTCGGGGTCGGTGCCGACGGTGATGAGGTCTCCCGCACGGCGCACGGTCCACGGGCGTGTCCCGTACACCGACGGGGCCCGGGCGGCGGCCTGGACCGCCGCGTCGAGGGCGGAGCCCACGCCCGGCGGGGTCGGCGGTGCGGGTTCCTGGAGGTTCATGACCGGCCTCCGCCCGCGGACCCGACCGGCTCGGGCGTCCGCCGCCGTGCGGGGGCGTCGTCGTGCGGCGCGCACGGCGCCTGCTCCGGGCCGACGAGGACGACCGGGCAGGGGGCGACGCGCAGGCAGGCCGATGCGGTGGGCCCGAGCGCGGGAGCACCGGGGCCGCTGGGGCCGCGGGCGCCCAGGACGAGCAGTTGGGCCCCTTCGGCGGCGCGGGCGAGCCCGCGTGCCGCCAGGTCGTCGCGGAAGACGGCGTGGTGCACCCGGGGCCACGAGCGTCCGGCCCGCTCCGCGGCGCTGCGCAGGTCGCGCGCGGCGGGACCGGTGCGGGGGAGCGCGTGCGCACCGGCGTACGGCGCGTGCGGGGCGTTTCCGTCGTCGAGCACCAGGACCGCCCACAGGTCGCAGTCGCGAAGGCGGGCTTCGCGGACGGCCCACTCCAGTGCGAACGCCGCGGGGGGCGAGCCGTCGAAGCCGACCACCATGTGCGGTGTCGGCCCTGCCGGGATACGTGGTTCCATGTCGGCCGTCCTTCTCCTACGGAGTTCGGGTGCCTCCGTTCACCTCCAGCCCACCCGGTCACGGCATCGGCCGCCAGAGTCCCGGGGAGGTACGGGGCGGGCCGTTGGTCCCTGAGTTGAGCACCGGCCCTGTGTGAGCACCGGGTCGGGGAACGGGAACGCGGCGGGGAGGGCCCTCACGGAACCCTGGACCCCACAGTGGGACGGGCCCGGCCCCCGCCGACCCGGCCGCCGGGCGCGGACCGCCGGGTCGTTGACGGTGTCGCCGACGCGCCGGAACACCGCTCTTAGGGGGCGTGCGCGGCGCCGGGGGTCGTGAGCTCGGCGGGGTCGGACACCACCGCGTCGGCGCCCGACCAGGCCGCGAGGAGGGCGCTCTGCGGTGTCCCGTTCCCGGCGGCGTACCGGTCGACGGCCACGATCAGCCGGAACCCGAGCCGCCGCGCGGCGCGCACCGCCGGGGCCGACGACAGCAGCACCGCGGTGCACCGGGGCCCGAGCCCGAGCCGTGCCCCGGTCTCGGTGAGCACCGCCGCGTGCCGTTCCTCCGCGGTCATCAGCCCTTCCGCCACCCGGCCGTCGACCACGGCGTCGAACAGGCCCGTCATGCCCGTCGCCTGCACCGTCGCCGCGGCTCCGCGGTCGCACGAGACGGCCGCGGTGGCGATCCCCTGCGCCTGCAGCGCGGACAGCAGCGCGACCGTGGGGCCCCACGCCGCCGTGCCCACCGTGCGCAGGGAGTCCAGGTAGTACCGGTCCTTGCGGTCCCACAGCCGTGCGACGTCCTCGTCCCCGTCGTCCGCCACCAGCAGCGGCCCGGTCGTCGGGTCGCCGTCGCGGGAGGCGGCGAACGCGCGGGCGGCCTCGGGCGGCGACATGCCGGACATCAGCCGGTAATCACAGCGCAGGTCGAACGGGTGGAAGCGGCCTCCGCGCCCCCGCGCGCGCTCACGGAGCACCTCGTCGAATGTGCGCTTCCAGGCTGCGGCGTGCAGCGGCCCGGTGTCCACGGCGACACCGTCCACCTCGACCACAACGGCCGAGACGCCGTCCAGTGTGACCGGCGCGCTTCCCCTCGCCATCGTCGCGGCCCCTCCTTCTGCCTTCCGCCGTGCACCCCCGGGTGATGCGCCCGTGCGGAGACGGGACCATCCCATCCCGTCCGGGGCGTCCATGACAGGGGCATTGGTCGGGTCCGGCCCGGCCGAACGGCGGACGGGGCGCCGGACCGGGCCACCGGTCCCGAGGGGCGCCGGGCGAACGGCCTGATCTGCGGGGCCTTTCGCTCCTGTGCGGCGAGGGGGGTCTGGGGCAGCCTGGGAGGTGAGCGGTCTTCGGGGCGATGATCCGTGACGGCGGGGTACCCCGGAACCGCAGGCCCGCGGTCCGCGGCCGACGCCGCCCGGATACGACGGAGCGGACGCGGAGCCGGACGCCGGGCGGTGCGCGGGCGCCGCCCGGCGTCTCCGTGTGCGGGACAGGGCATGGGCCGACCGCGGCGGTCCGCGCGCGGGTGCGCGCGGTGGCGCGGTGGCGCGGTGGTCCGCACGGCGGTCGGCCGGGCAGGGCTCAGACGAACTCGGACACGCCCGCGTAGTCGGCGTGCGGCGCGCGGCCCCGGGTCTCGTACTCCAACAGGAGCAGGCCGTTCGGGGTCGCCTCGTGCGCGACCAGCCGGAGGCCGGAGGAGTCCCCGGGGCCGGACAGCAGCCGTCGGCCCGACCGCAGCACGGCCGGCGCGACCACCAGGCGGAGCGTGTCGACCAGGCCCGCCGCCAGCAGGGCGTCGCCCAGGCGGGCGCTGCCGTGGATCTGCAGTTCGCGCCCGGGCCGCTCCTTGAGTTCGGCGACCGCCCGTACCGGGTCGCCCCGGAGCACGGTCGTCGGGTCCCAGCCCCCTTCGGCGAGGGTGGAGGACACGACGTACTTCGGCAGCGTGTTCATACGCTCGGCGAACGGGTCCTCCGGGTCGGTGATCGCGGGCCAGTCGCGGGCGAACGCCTCATAGGTGCGCCGCCCGAACAGCAGGCCGTCGGCGAGGTCGAGCCAGTCGGACGCGCGGCGGACGAACGCCTCGTCGATGTGCGGGACGAGCCAGCCTCCCTCGGCGAACCCGCCGCTGGTGTCCTCGTCGGAGGCGCCGGGCCCCTGGCTGACCCCGTCGAGCGTGGTGAACTGGGTGAGCGCGAGCCTCATCGCCGGTCCCGCCCCTCGGCCGTCCCGGTGGCCCCGGCTGCTCCGGCCCCCTCGACGAAGGCGGCGAGCTGCGCGGCGACCGTCCCCCACCCCTCGGCGAAGCCGAGCTTCTCGTGGCGGGCGCGCGATTCGGGGTCGCCGTGCCGGACGATGATCCGGTAGTCGGTGCCCTCGGGGTGGTCGGCCATCGTGATCTCGGCGGTCATCGATACCGGGGCGGGGGCGGCCGGGCGCAGGCCGCCGTCGACGGCGTTGGTGAACACGATGCGCTCCCGCTCGTCGACGGCGATGAAGCACGCGTCCAGGTGCGGGGCGAAGGCGGCGCCGCCGTCGTCGCTCATCCGCGTCACGAACGCGCCGCCGGGGTGCGGCTCCAATCGGTCCACCCGGCAGAGCAGCGGCGCCGGGATCCACCACTGTTCGAGCGAGGCGGGGTCGGTCCAGGCCCGCCACACGGATGTGCGCGGGGCGCGGATCACCCGTTCCAGGGCGAGGTCGAGGTCGGGGTTCATGGTCGGTCGTCCTTTCGGTCGGTCCGCTCGGTCCGGCCGGTGACGAACCGTTCCAGGCGGTCGGTGCGCTCGGACCAGACGCGGCGCTCCCCGGCGAGCCAGTCGTCGACGAGGTCGAGCCGCTCGCGGTTGAGCACGCAGGTGCGTACGCGGCCGGTCTTGACCGTGCGGATGAGTCCGTTCGCCTCGAGCGTCCGCACGTGCTTCATGAAGGAGGGGAGGGTCATCGGGAAGGCCTCGGCGAGGTCGCCCACGCTGGTGGGGCCGTGCCCGAGCCGCCGCACGACGGCGCGGCGCGTCGGGTCGGCGAGGGCCGTGAACACGCCGTCCAGGTCCGCCGAATAGTTTGCCATGAGGCTAAGTATCGATCAGTGCGGCGCCCGATGCAAGGAGGCGGGGCGCAGGGCGGCCGAGCCGGGGGACACGGGGCGCCTGTGGGGGCGCGCGGCCGATCGCCGCAGGAGTGCTTCTATCAGAGGCGGCCCGGTCCGGGCGCTGCGTCCTCACGGCGGCGGTCTGCGGACCGGCCGGTGCGCGCCCGTCCTTCGCGCACCGGCCGGTGCGTTCGGCCGCGGCGCCCGCGCGCCCACGGGGCGACCGGCACCGTCGCCCACGGCCGTCTCGGAAACGGTCGTGCCGTGAGGGCTCTTCCGTCCTCCCGACGCTAATCGGGAGACCCGTGCGCTCCGAGGGCCGGATGCCCCCGAGCAGGCGGTAGACCGGCGCGGCCGCGGACGACCAAGGCCGCTTGACACCGGCGGGCGGGTCCGCCACTCCAGGCGCGGCGGCGGCGCCCGCCGGTCCTGCCGCCGCCCGCCGGTCCTGCCGCCGCCCGCCGGTCCTGGCGCCGCCCTACCTCCGGTCGTCGTCCCTGCGCGCCGCCTCGCTCTTCAACCGGGCAGCGAGTGCCGCCGCCTGGGTGCGCCGCCGCATGTCCAGCTTGGACAGGACGCTGGACACGTAGTTCTTCACCGTCTTCTCCGACAGGTACACCCGTTCGCCGATCTGCCGGTTGGTCAGCCCCTCGCCGATCAACTCGAAGATCCGGCGCTCCTGCTCGGACAGCTCGTCCACCGGGTTGCGGGCCGCGTCGGCCTCCCGCATGCGGCGCATCATCCGGGCCGTGCTGCGCGGGTCGAGCAGGGAGCCGCCGGCCGCGACCGTGCGCACCGCGCCCACCAGGTCCGAGCCGTGGATCTGCTTGAGCACGTACCCCGACGCCCCGGCCATCACCGAGTCGTACAGGGCGTCGTCGTCGGCGTAGGAGGTGAGCATCAGGCAGGACAGCCCGGGCAGGCGCGAGCGCATCTCCCGGCAGACCCCCACGCCGCTGCCGTCGGGCAGGCGGACGTCCAGCAGGGCGACGTCCGGGCGGGCGGCGGGGATGCGCGCCTCGGCCTCGGCGGCGGACCCGGCCTCGCCGACGACCGAGATGTCCTCTTCCTCCTCCAACAGTGCGGCGGCGCCCCGGCGCACCACGTCGTGGTCGTCCACCAGGAAGACGCGGATCGTGCGCCCGCCGCCGTCGGTCGTGGTCATGGTGTCAGCCCCTTCGATCGGCCGACCCTCCGCGGGTTCAGGGGAGGGGAACCGACGATCGCACGGCCGCGCGGCCGATACCAGCGCCCGGGGGGACACATCCGTCCGCCCCGGCCCGGGCCCACCGGGCTAGCCGCGGGCCCGGCGGCGGTGGGCGGCCACGCGGGTGCGGGTGCCGCAGCGCGCGGAGCAGTAGCGGCGCCGGCCGCCGGTCCCCGGGTCGAGGAACATCCGGTCGCAGCCGGGGGCCGCGCACACGCCGCCGGGTACCCGCTGCTGGTCGGCCAGGAGCACGGCGAGCGCCATCGCGCCGGAGGAGAGGAGCCACTCGTCCAGCGGCCCCTCATCGGAGGCGTCGACGTGCAGGTGCCAGTGCGCGGCGCCGCCGTGGTCGGTGAGGCGCGGTGCGCCGACGCCGGAGAGCAGGGCGTTGATGCGCTGCGCGGAGGCCGCCGTGTCGGGGGCGGTCGCGGCGTCCCGGAGCTTGTGGGCCGCCGCGGCCATCGCCCGGACGTCGGCGGGGGTGAGGCCGAAGGGCCCGGTCTCCCCGTGCGCCCGGAGCACCTCCTCGACCCGGGCGGGCGGCGGCGGGTCGGGCAGCAGCACGTTGGCGAGGTCCGCGGTGCGCAGGGCGACGGCCCGCACCCACGGCCCGGCCAGCAGGCCGGTGACGGGGTAGGTCACGGGTGGCCGCCCCCGGCCCGCGTGCCGTGGGCCCACACGTCGACCTTGCGGCCGTCGGGGTCGGTCACCACGTGCCGCCCCGGGGGCAGCGGGGGCGCGGCCCGCCGGCCGTCGATCTCCAGGCCGAGCCGGACGGGGCCGGTGGGGGCGGACAGGACCGGGTAGAGCTCGACGACGGTGCCGTCCTCCAGGACGGCGGCGTGGTGCACGGGGCCGTCGCCGTGCTTCTCCTTGGTGAACGAGAGACCGAGGGCGCTGTAGAACGCCCGGCACTCCTCCATGCGCTCGGTGTACAGGACCAGCAGCGAGAGCCGCCCCTGCACGGAGGAGGGCGGCGGGGAGTCGGGTTCGGACAAAGGGTGCTCCTGACAAGACGGATGGTGCGGCCGTTCGGCGGTGAGCCCGTGCCGGGCGGTGTTGTTGGGCAGCGTTGTCGGGCGGCGTTGTCGGGCGGCGGCTGTCCCAGCATTGTCGCCTGGTGGGCGTGTGGGTGGTCGTCGTTGATGGCGGCGACGGAGAAGCGGGGCGGTTCCCAGGGCCTGCTTGCCGTCGGGCGGGCTGTTGGCGGTCCGGGTGGGCGAGCGGCTGGGCAGGTACCCCACTTCGGGGCCCCACCCGAGCGGCGGGCCGCCGGGGCGCGGGGTGGAGGGCGGCGACGAGGACAGGTCGGCGGACCGTGCCGCAGCGTTGTCGGCCGTGGGGCGTGTGCGTGGTCGCTGCTGATGGCGGCGACGGAGAAGCGGGGCGGTTCCCAGGCCCTGCTTGCCGTCGGGCGGGCTCCTCGCGGTCCGGGTGGGCGAGCGGCTGGGCAGGTACCCCACTTCGGGGCCCCACCCGAGCGGCGGGCCGCCGGGGTGCGGGGCAGGGCGGCGACGAGGACAGGTCGGCGGCCCCGGCCGGCGCTCGTGGCGGTCGCGCCCCTGCCCGGCGATGATCTCGACAAGAGTGCTGTCAAAACCGCCGGAATGGCAGCACTTCCGTCGAGATCATCGCCGAGGGG
>NZ_JAQFWQ010000057.1 GCF_027706725.1 Nocardiopsis endophytica | reverse complement strand
GACAAAGGTGCTGTCATTCCGGCGGTTTTGGCAGCACCTTTGTCGAGATCATCGCGGAGTAGGGGCGCATCGGGACGGTGGCCGCCACGAACGCGCTCAACCACCCGCCCACCTGGTCGCGCCACCTGCCCGGACCGCGGGGGCCTCGCGCCCGGCAGGCAGGGCCCGGGAACCGCCCTCCTCCGTCGTCGCCGCCCTCCACCCCGCACTCCGGCGGTCCGCCGCCCGGCTGGGGCCCAGGAGCGGGGTACCTGCTCAGCCGCCCGACCGCCCGCACCGACAGGAACCCGCCGCCGCCCGGATCGCAACCCCGGAACGCACCTCGGAGGGCGGCCGCACGTCGGCCCCGTCGTGCCCCACTCGGCCGGATCAGGGGGTGGGCTCGCCCGAGCCCGCGTACCTCTCCGCTCCGGCCAGGGCCAGGGTCACGATGCGGCGGGTCAGGGTCTCCGGGGTCTCCTCGGGGTGCTGGAGGAGCCAGTCGGTCAGGGCGTCCGCCGCTCCCGCCGCCATGTGGGCCAGCACCTCGGCGTCCTTCTCCGAGACCAGCCTGCCGCCGTCCTCGGTCGCCGTCCCCGTCACCACCAGGGAGGTGATCTCCTCCATCACCCTGCAGCGCGCCTGGAAGACCTCCCGGGAGAACGGCTCGCCCTGGGTCCTGGCCTGCTGGTAGAGGACGATCCAGCTCTCCCTGTTGTCGGCGACGAAGTCGAAGAACGCCCGCAGCCCGGCCCACAGCCCCGACTCCGGGGTCGGGCAGCCGGAAACGCCCGCGCGGACCGCCTCGACCAGGCGGTCGGCCTCGCGCCGGATGCACGCGGTGAACACGCCCTCCTTGGAACCGAGGTAGATGTAGACCATCGGCTTGGAGATGCCCGCCTCCTCGGCGATCTCCTCCACGCCGGCGCTGTGGTAGCCCCGGCGCGAGAAGACGCCGATGGCGGCGTCGATCATCTGCTGCTCGCGGACCTCCCGCGGAAGCCGCCTGTGCTTGGTTCCCACGGCGCACGACCCTATCGAGGCGCGCGGCGCCCCTCCCCCGCCGGTCGGCCCGGGCGGTGGGGAGGGGCCGGGGACACCGCGGGGCGATGGGCCCGTGTGCGGGGTGCCGGCCCCCGGGACCCGGAAAGGTCCGACCGTCACACCTGGACTCCCGGATGATTGCACTCCGTATACACGAAGTGGCCTGATCCGGCCGCCGAACCCCTCTGGACCTCTTCCCGGCCCCGGTCTAGGGGACCCATCCCGACCGTCGTGACCACCGGAGATAAAGCCCAGCTAAAGGCCGCTCCCGACGTTGGACCGACCGTCGCCCTCCGGCGCCTCCCCCTACCGCCGTGTATCGCCGCCCCCGCCCTCCGCTAGGCACGGTGTGCAACAGCCGTGTTGCTCGACGGGTGATTCGCTTATAGTCGCCAACTGTTTACCGATCGTCCGGTGGACACTCCGCCCGGCCCACAAGGCCGGGTGCCCCAAGACGCCGCCTCCCCGGCTCCGGCCGCAGGTCAGGCGGCGTACGACCGCTCGACGAGTTCGTTAACTCCCCACCGCAAGGAGTAAAGAACGTGCGGAAATCCCCCTTCATTCGCTTCCTCGGCGGATCGGTGCTGGCCGTGGGCCTGATCGCCGCCGCCCCCGCCGGCGCCCAGGCCGACGCCTTCCCCGAGGGCACCGAGCCGCTGGCCAAGGCCCTGGAGCGCGACCTGGGCGTCGCCTCCGGCCAGGCCGACGACCTCCTGAGCGCCGAGGCCGACGCCCGCTCCGTCCAGCAGGCCGCCGAGGAGGCCGCGGGCGCGGCGTTCGCCGGCGCGGTCTTCGACACCCGGACCCGCGAGCTGACCGTCTCGGTCGCCGACGCCTCCGCCGTGGAGGCCGTCGAGGCGACCGGCGCCCAGGCCCGCGTGGTCGAGGCCAGCCAGGACGACCTGGAGGCCGTCATGGCCGACCTGGACGCCGAGGCCGAGGACGGCGTCTCGGACAAGGTGACCGGCTGGTACGTCGACGTGGAGTCCAACTCCGTGGTCGTCGAGGCCGTGGACGGCGCCGAGGGCCTGGCCGAGGACCTCGTCGCCGAGGCCGGCATCGAGGCGTCCGAGGTCACCGTCAAGGAGGGCGCCGCCAAGCCGGAGCCCTTCGCCGCGATCGTCGGCGGCGACGCCTACTACCCCGGCAGCAGCCGCTGCTCGATCGGCTTCTCGGTGTCGGGCGGGTTCGTGACCGCCGGGCACTGCGGCAGCACCGGCACCTCCGTGCGCGGTTCGGCCGGCGAGTCGGGCACCGTGGCCGGCTCCATCTTCCCCGGCCGTGACATGGGCTGGGTGCGGGCGGGCTCCGGCTGGACCCCCTCCCCCTACGTGAACAACTACTCCGGCGGCCGGGTGACCGTCCGGGGCAGCCAGGAGGCGTCGGTCGGCGCCTCGGTGTGCCGCTCGGGCTCGACCACCGGCTGGCACTGCGGCACCATCCAGGCCAAGAACCAGACCGTCAACTACTCGCAGGGCGCCGTCCGCGGCCTGACCCGCACCACCGCGTGCGCCGAGCCGGGCGACTCCGGCGGCTCCTGGATGAGCGGCAACCAGGCCCAGGGCGTCACCTCCGGCGGCTCGGGCAACTGCACCTGGGGCGGGACCACCTTCTTCCAGCCGGTGAACCCGATCCTCAGCCAGTGGGGCCTGTCCCTGACCACCGGCTGACCCCTCGCGCTCCATCCCCTGCCTCGCAACGGCGGCGGCGTCCCCTCGGGGGCGTCGCCGCCCGGCGTATGCGAGGGCCGTGACCAGGGGTCCTGTGGGCCCCGGCCGGTCCGCCTCTAGATTACCGACCGGTTGGTCTTGTAGGCTCGCGCACACCCCCGGGGCGCGAACCCCCTCGTCGCGCCCCTGCCACGCACGCGCGGGAGACGCCACATGAGCACCACCGTCCGGGCCGCCCTGTTCACCTCCGCCGGTGAACCCCCCGCCATCGGCGAGGTCCTCCTCCCCGACCCGGGCCCCGGTCAGGTGCGGGTCCGGCTGTCGGCCGCGGGCGTGTGCCACTCCGACCTCTCGCTGTCCAACGGCACGCTCCCCCAGACGATGCCCGCCGTCCTGGGGCACGAGGGCGCGGGCACGGTCGAGGCCGTGGGCGCGGGCGTCACCTCCGCCTCCCCCGGCGACCGCGTCGTGCTGAACTGGGCCCCCGCCTGCCGCGACTGCTGGTTCTGCGCCAACGAAGAGCCGTACCTGTGCGAGCGCTCCGGCGAGGCCGCGCGCACGCCCTACGCCGCCCTCCCCGACGGCACGCCCGTGCACGCCGGGCTGGGCACCGCCGCCTTCGCCGAGGCGACCAACGTCCCCGAGAACGCCCTGGTCCCCCTGCCCGACGGCGTCGACGCGGCCGCCGCCGCGCTGCTGGGGTGCGCCGTCCTGACCGGCTGGGGCGCGGTCGCCAACTCCGCCGATGTGCGCGCGGGCGCCTCGGCCGCGGTCATCGGCCTGGGCGGGGTCGGGCTGGCGGCGCTTCAGGCCGCCCGCATCGCCGGGGCCGACCCGGTCATCGCCGTCGACGTCTCCCCCGCCAAGGAGGAACTCGCCCGCGCGCTGGGCGCCACCCACTTCGTCACCGCCGGCGACGCCGCGGCCAAGGAGGTCCGCGCCCTGACCGGGGGCCGCGGCGTCGACCACGCCTTCGAGGTGGTCGGCTCCTCCGCCGCGATCCGCAGCGCCTGGAGCATGACCCGGCGCGGCGGCACGACCACCGTCGTGGGCGTGGGCTCCAAGGACGACCGGGTCTCCTTCAGCGCGCTGGAGCTGTTCCACTTCGCCCGCACCCTGCGCGGCTGCGTCTACGGCTCCTCCGACCCCGCGCGCGACGTGCCCGCCCTGGCCGGGCTCGTCCGCGACGGGTCGCTCGACCTGGCCTCCATGGTCACCGACGAGATCGGCCTGGACGGCCTGCCCGACGCCTTCCTCCGGATGCGGGAGGGGCGCGGCGGCAGGTCGCTCGTCCGCTTCGGCCCCTGAGCCGGGGGCGCCCCTGGACGGGGCCGATCGCTGTTCCCTCCCCGCCCTGCCCCGGGCGGGGTCCGACCCTAGGGAGTGTGCGCATGACCGAACCCCCCGTCCAGCGACCGGTGCGCGCGATCGGCGCCGTGACCGCCCGCCTGCTCCATGCGGGAAGCCCCTATGAGATCGGGATCGCCGATGTCGGCGGGGTACCGACGCGGGTGTGGAAGCACGCCGTGCCGACGCTCCGGGCGGCCCTGGAGGCGAGCCGGGGCTTCGGCGACGCGCCCGCCCTCGTGTACGGGGACGAGCGCCTCACCCACGCCGAGTTCTACCGCCACGCCGCCACCATGGCGCGGCGCATGGCCGAGGAGTACGGGGTCGCCAAGGGCGACCGGGTGGCGCTGGCGCTGCGCAACTACCCCGAATGGGTCATCGCCTACTACGCCGCCGCCGCGATCGGCGCTGTCCTCGTCCCGCTGAACGCCTGGTGGAAGGGGAAGGAGCTGGAGTTCGGCCTCACCGACAGCGGGGCGAAGCTGCTGGTGGCCGACGGCGAGCGGATCGCCGCGCTGGGCGGGGCCCTGCCGCGCCTGGGCCTGCCGGTGATCGCGGTGCGCACCGATGGCCCGCTGCCCGATACGGCGCGCCCGTGGCCGGAGGTGCTGGGCGAGGTGGCCCCCGACGCCGAGCCCCCGGCGGCCGAGCTGCACCCCGACGAGCCGGCCAACATCTTCTACACCTCCGGCACGACCGGCCGCCCCAAGGGCGCGGTGGGCTCGCACCGGAACATGATCTCCAACCAGATCTCGGCCGACTACGCGCGCATCCGCTCGCTCATGCGGCTCGGCCTGGACATGCCCGACGCCCAGGCGTTCCTGGACGCGGTCGGGGCGGCCACGGTGCTGTGCACGGTGCCGCTGTTCCACACCACCGGCGCCCAGTCGGTGATGTACCCGGCGCTGGCCAAGGGCGGGGCGCTGGTGCTGATGTACAGGTGGGACGCCGAGGAGGCGCTGCGCCTCATCGAGCGGGAGAAGGTCACCGCCATCACCGCGGTCCCGGCGATGATCTCGCAGATGCTCGCCTCGCCCCGGCTCGGCGAGTACGACCTGTCGAGCCTGCTGGTGCTCTCCAGCGGGGGCGCCCCGGCGGCGCCGGCCCTGGTCTCGCGCGCCCGCTCGGGGCTGCACGACCTGATGCTGGGCCAGGGGTACGGGCTGACCGAGTCGTCGGCGATCGCCACGGTCAACGGCGGCAGCGACTACCTGCTGCGGCCCGACAGCGCCGGGCTGCCGGTGGCGGTGGTCGACGTGAAGATCGCCGGGCCGGACGGCACCGAGCTGCCGCCGGGCGAGGTCGGGGAGGTCCTGCTGAACGGTCCCGGGATCGTGCACGGGTACTGGAACCGCCCCGAGGCGACCGCCGAGACGTTCAAGGGCGGCTGGCTGCACACCGGCGACCTGGGCCGCCTGGACGAGGAGGGGTTCCTCTACATCGTCGACCGCGCCAAGGACATGATCATCCGCGGCGGGGAGAACGTGTACTGCGCCGAGGTGGAGGCGGCGATCCACGAGCACCCCGCCGTGGGCGAGGTGGCGGTGGTGGGCGTGCCGCACGAGGTGTACGGCGAGGAGGTGGCCGCGGTGGTCGGCCTGCTGCCGGGCGCCGAGCTCACCGGGGAGGGGCTGCGCGCCTACCTGGAGCCGAAGCTGGCGGCGTTCAAGATCCCCGCGCACATCCGCATCGTGTCCGAGGAGCTGCCGCGGAACGCGGCGGGCAAGCTGCTGAAGAAGCGGGTGAAGGAGGAGTTCGGCCTGGGGCGCGGACAGAAGGGCTGAGGCACCCGGGCGCACCGGCCCCTTCCGGCGTTGATCTCGGGGATCCGGGCCGGTGGGGCCCTCACGCGCGCCGGTCGCGGGGAAGGCCCAGGACGCGCTCGGCGATGATGTCGCGCTGCACCTCGTCGGTGCCCGCGTAGATGGTGTCGGCCCGCGAGAACAGGAACAGCCGCTGCCAGCGGTCCAGGTCGTAAGGGGGCCCGGAGGCGAGCACGCCTCCGGGCCCCGCGACGTCCATGGCCAGCTCGCCCAGGCGCCGGTGCCACCGTGCCCAGTGGATCTTGGAGATCGACGCCTCCGGGCCCGGTGCGCCCTCGGACAGGCCCGCCATGGTGCGCAGAGCGGTGGCGCGCATGGCCCGCACGTCGATCCACGCGCGTGTGAGCCGGTCGCGGAGCAGGGGGTCGCGGGCGGCGCCGTTGGCACGGGCCAGCTCGACCAGCGCGCGCAGTTCGCGCTCATAGCCGACCTGCCGCCCGAGCGTGGAGACGTCGCGCTCGAACCCCAGGGTGGCCATGGCGACGCGCCACCCCTCCCCCGGCGCGCCGACGATGTGGTCGGCCTCGGCGCGCGCGCCGTCGAAGAACACCTCGTTGAACTCCGACGTTCCGGTGAGCTGTGTGATGGGGCGGATCTCCACCCCGGCCTGGCGGAGGGGGACGAGGAGGTAGCCGAGACCGTGCCTGCGCGTGGAGGCGGGGTCGGTGCGCGCGAGTACGAAGCACCAGTCGGCCTCGCGCGCGTGGGAGGTCCACACCTTCTGCCCGTGGATGCGCCAGTGCGGGCCGCCCGGCCCGTCGCGCCATTCGGCGCGGGTGGAGACGGCCGCCAGGTCGGATCCGGCTCCGGGCTCGGAGTAGCCCTGACACCACAGTTCCTCACCGCGCCTGATGGGCGGGAGGAAGCGGCGCCGCTGTTCGGGCGTGCCCAGTGCGATGAGCGTAGGTCCCAGGAGTTCTTCGCCGATGTGGTTGACGCGCGCGGGGGCGTCGGCGAGAGCGTACTCCTCGTGGAAGGCGACCTGGCGTTCGATGTCGGCGCCGCGTCCGCCGTACTCGGTGGGCCAGCCGATGCAGGTCCACCCGGCGGCGGCCAGGTGCCGCTCCCATGAGCGGCGCAGGGCGAAGGCCTCATGGTCGCGGCCGGGGCCGCCTTTGCCGCGCGCGTCGGCGAAGGCACCGGTGAGGTTCTCCTCCAACCAGGAACGGAACGCACGGCGGAACCCGTCCACGGTGTCGGCGTCGGCTCGGGCAGAGTCGGCGGTGGACATGCACGGCCCCCTCTGGTCCACGGCGGCGCACGTGATTAACCTATCAAACGATTGTTAGGTGAACGAAGAGGGCCCCGGGGAGGCCGCCATGCGATTCCGTCCCGAGCACGCGGAGCTGCGCGCCGGAGTCCGGCGCCTGCTGGCCCGCCACGACGGCGGCGCGGCCTGGCGGCTCCTGGCGGAACAGGTCGGGGCGCCGGGGCTCGCCGTCCCTGAACGCTTCGGCGGCGCCGGGTTCGGGGCGCTGGAAGTGCACGCGGTGATGGAGGAGCTGGGGCACGCGCTCGCGGAGGTTCCGTTCCTGTCCTCTTCGGTCCTGGCCACGCAGGCGCTCTTGGGCTGCGAGGCCTCCCCCGCCCGGGACACGTGGCTCAGGCGTCTCGCGGAGGGGCAGGCCACCGCGACCCTGGCATGGGAGGAGGACGGCCGCGCGGCCGGGGAGGGGGGCGCTGACGCCTCCACGTGCTGGAGGATCACCGGCCGCAGGCCGCGCGTGCTGGACGCGGCGACGGCCGACCTCTTCATCGTGGCGGCGGCGACCGGCGACGGTCCGGCCCTGTTCGCGGTCGCACCGGACGCCGAAGGCGTCACGCTCACCGAACGCGTCCCCCTGGACCTCACGCGGCCCCGGGCCGACGTCGCGTTCGACCGCACGGAGGCGCTGCCGCTCACCTTCCAGGGCGAGCGGGTGCTGGCCGACGCCTTGACGGCCGCGAGCACCGCGCTCACGGCCGAACAGGTCGGCGGCGCCGCACGCTGCGTGGAGATGACGGTCGCGTACGCCGGGACGCGCGAGCAGTTCGGCCGCCCCATCGGGTCGTTCCAGGCGGTCAAGCACCGCCTCGCCGACATGTACGTGGCTCTGGAGAGCGCCCGTTCGCTCTCCTATGCGGCGGCGTTCTCCCTGGACTCCGGGAACGCCGAGGCGTGGGTCGACGCCTCGGCGGCGAAGTCCGCCTGCTCGGAGGCCTACCGGGAGATCGCCGGGGAGGCGATCCAGCTGCACGGCGGCATCGGCGTCACGTGGGAGCACGAGGCGCAGCGGCACTTCAAGCGCGCGCACGGCTCGGCGTCGCTCTTCGGAGCACCCGAATGGCACCGGCGGCGGCTGGAATCCGTCATAGGCCTGGAGGGCGGCGCCGCGGACCGGCATCCCGGCGGCGCACTCCCCTCGTGAGCACCCGGCCGCGGGGACGCAGCGGCACGGCCGCCCGACCGTGGAAGACGCATGCAGCAGCCGAACCATGACCACCCGTACGGCCATGACCCGCTGAAGGAAGGGATCCGTGTCGACGGTGTCCGGGCGAGCCCGGGCGGACGGCGGACCCTGCGGTTCGGGACGGGCGGTTACACGACCGACCCGCGCCCGATCGTGAAGGCGCTCGACCGCGTGTTCTCCGCCTGGCCCATGTTCACCGCGTTCATCGTCCTGGTCCTGTCGGCGATCGGGTGGATGGTCGGCGACCCCGGCACGCCGCTCCACGCGTTCCTCCCGGTGTTCCAGGGCGGCGTCGTCGGCGGCCTGGCGTACCTGATCGCGGGCCTGCTCTACCACCAGGGCGGGGAGATCCTCGGCGAGATCGCGGCGTACGCCCTGATGGGGGTGCTGCTGTGGCTGCTCATGGTGTGGGTGGTGGTCTGGCTGCTCCTGCTGCCGTTCCCGCCGGTGCGGCGGGCCCTGAAGGCGTGGTGGAAGAGGCGCTGGCCGGACAAGGAGGACGGGAGCCGCCGCAAGTGGCGCAAGCGGGCCGCGGGCGAGCGGGTGCCCTATTCCAAGGTGGCATCGGGGAGCCTCTCCTACGACCGGCGCGGCGGGGCGGTGGTCACCCTGTGGTTCGTGGACGGCAGCCGCATCGTGTACGCGGCCTGGGGCGAGTCCGGACAGCGCTTGGCCGGCGCCTTCCACCGGGCGCTGGGCGTCCGTCTGCGCACCGCCCTATAGACGCGGCCCCGGCAGCGGATCAGCTGCCGACCAGGGGTTGCACGGTGCCGAGGATGTCGGCCGTCTCCTCCGGGCGGCTGACATGGGGGCAGTGCCCGGAGGCCAGCTCCACGGGGCGGACGCCCAGCCGTTCCAGGGCGGCGCGGCGCATCCAGTCCGGGCGCAGCGTACGGTCCGCGGTCGGCAGGATGTAGGTGGAGCGGCCCTCCGGGCGGCCGGTGGCCGGGCGGCTCCGGTAGACCTCGGGCGGGGCGAACATGCGCAGCGTGCTGAGCGCCCACTCCTGCACGTCCTTGGCGCAGTCGTGGAACAGGAACCGGCGGGCGGCGTCGTGGTCGGAGGAGGGGTCGACGCCGATCCAGTCCTCGGCGAACATCGCCGCGGGGTCGGCCTGGGCCTCCTCCAGGAGGCTGCGCCCGCCGGCGGTGTCGGGGACGTAGGCAGCGAGCCAGACCAGGGCCCCGGCGCCGACGGCGCCGGCCACGGCGGGGAGCAGGGCGCCCGAGCCGGAGTGCGCCACCACCACCGGGGCACGGACGCGCGCGGGTATCTGCCCGGCTGCGATCCGCGCGTGGTCCTCGACGCCGAGGGCGGGATCGCCCGGCAGGTCGATGGGGATACCGGTGTGGCCGCGCTGCGCGAGCGCCTCGCGCAGCAGGTCCCACCCGGCCGGGGACTGGGTCGTTCCGTGTATGAGGACGAAGTCGGTCATGGCGCTCCCCTGCCCGCCCGGCGCCACTCCGACTCACGGCGCGGGCGATGTGTCCCGCAGGGAACTGCGATAGTCGTCCCATGGCGATGTACGACGGTGCACGGGTCGAGATCCACGACGAACTCTGGGGCGAAGGCGACGGGCCGGAACCGGAAACGGAGCTGAACCGCACCATCTCGGTCTGGGGGCGCGCCGCCTCCGGTGTGTGGCTGACGCCCGAGGATGCGCAATGCTCGCTCGTGGAGGAGGACATCGAGGTCCTGATGGAGAACGACGGCTTCCTGTTCGTCAGCCTGGACGGCAGAGAACAACTCGTCGAGCAGGTCTCCGCCGCCTTTCCCGGGGCCGATGTCCGCTACTTCTCCGAGGACGAGGACGGAGAGGACAGGGAACTGGACGTCGCCGGCGTGGCGCCCGTCTTCCAGATCGAGTACTCCATGGACATCCTCATGGACGACTGACGCCGACTCCCCCGCTGCTCGACGCGGCCGACGGCTTCGCCGCAGGCCCGGGCCCGAGAAGCGTCACGGCGAGCGCCCCCAGGGCGAGGGTGCCGCCGAGCACCATGGCCGATGTGCCGCCGAAGCCGTCGACCGCCCATCCCCCGACGAGTGCGCCGAGGGCGATGCTGGCGTTGAACACTCCGACGAACAGCGCCGTGACGGTCTCGGTGTTCTCGGGCGCGGCCTTCATCATCCATGTCTGGGACGCCACCGACACGCCCCCGTAGGCCAGGCCCCACAGGACCATCAAGGCGCCTGCGCCGAGAACGGTGACCCCGCCCCAGGGGACCACGAGCACGGCGCCGGCGATCTCCAGGGCGAGGAGGGTGGCTACAGGGGGTGAGTCCTCAGGTGTCTGAGGAACGCCTGCCACTCGTCGCTCGGGAAGTCGAGGTGACCGCGGCCTGGGTTCTGGCTGTCGCGGACTTGGACGACGTGGGCATGTGACCGGCACTCGACGCAGTTCGAGTCCCCCTTGCTAAAGCTGGACTTGTGCCAGCTCTCGCCGAGGCGGCACTCAACGCAGTTCGCGTCTCCGCCCTTCGAATGGCTCGACTTCTGCCACGTCTCACTAAGACGAAACTCGACACAGTCGTTGCTTCCACCGCTGTAGCTGGACTTGCGCCATTCATCCATCATGTTCGGATCCTATCCAGCTCGTCTCTCAGCAGCGCCAGCGACTGCCCAGGGGCCGCTGCCGCAGCCTGCAGCGACGCGAAGAGTGCCCGCCGACGGCACACAGTCCCCACACTCGTGAGGATCTGCCCGTGCTCTGGAGACTCCACATACGCCATGTCTCTCCCATCAGGCATTGTCAGCACCCTGAACCCGCCGCTGTTCCCTGGGTGCTCCGGCAGATCCTCTGGAACCACCTGCAGAGTGATGCGCCCCGACTCACCCAGCTGAATCACGTAATCGATCTGTTCAGCGGTGGCGCTCGCACCCCCATAACGCCGCCGAAGCACGGAGCTGTCCACCACGACCCAGATCATGGGGCGGTCGGACATTCGCATTTGCTCAACCCGCTTGAGGCGTTCCGCAAGGCGCACGTCAAGCTCTTCCTTGCTCATCCCAGGGAGCGCCGACCGGATGAGCGCGAAGGCGTATCCCTCAGTCTGAAGGTAGCTGGGAAAGGTGAGCGCCTGGTAATCGTAGACGGCATGCGCGGCACGCATGGCGGCGGCGATCTCTCCCAGCCACTCGGGGCGCCCGTCCCCCATGACCTCAGCCCACAGACGCCCCAGGCGCCCGCCGCCGACAACGGAATCCAAGGCTTCACGCAGGGCCGACGACGGGCTCATCTGCCCAAGCTCAACCCTGGACAGCTGGCTCTTATTGCTCTGGACGCGAGCCGCCAGGGCGACCAGCGTAAAACCGGAATCTAGCCGACATTTCCGAACTTCACGACCATACTTCTCCAAAGGCGTGGCCCCTGGGGAGTCCTGACGAGCCATACCACAAGGAGAGCACGTTCATCCCCCACCCGCGATCAGTTCCCAAGAATTCCCAGAGCTTGGGAATGTTTCTGCGACATTCCCGATCGTCTTCACTCCGACAGGCGGCGCACGCACACTCGATGCCACGAAGGGCCCCGGCGACCGCGTGACCGGCCCCGGGGCGTGGCCTCACCTGCATCGGAGATGAGACATATGGACGATATCCCACAGATCGCGACCACGGAGTACGAGGCCGCCATCACCCGCGTCGCGAACAAGGCCGCCGTCTACGGCCTCCGGCTCGATCGGCGCCCCACGCCCGCCGGGCAGCTCTACACGCTCACCGACCGCGGCGGCCGCGTCGTCGCCTCCCGTGCCTACCTGGCCGACATCCAGTCCGCCCTCCGCCGGCTCGGCATCGACGCCTGAAGCCGGGCTGCTGCGCGGTAGGCGAGGGGGCCGCGCAGCAGCCCACCCCGACCACCCGCCCCCAT
Organism: Nocardiopsis endophytica; assembly: GCF_027706725.1. Lineage (GTDB taxonomy): Bacteria > Actinomycetota > Actinomycetes > Streptosporangiales > Streptosporangiaceae > Nocardiopsis_A > Nocardiopsis_A endophytica. The sequence continues at coordinate 32,087 of NZ_JAQFWQ010000057.1, read as the reverse complement.
TGACAACACGTTGTCAATTCGACAGACTGTTGTCATGACGAACGGAACAGTCCACCTCGCCGTCTACGACACCCTCGCCGACTGGGAGACCGGGTACCTCACCCCGCACCTGCGCAGCGGGGTCGCGCACAAGAAGCCCGGCGGCTACGGCGTGACCACCGTCGGCCCCACCACCGACCCCGTCACCACCATGGGCGGCGTGCGCATCGCGCCCGACATCGCCCTCGCCGACCTCGACCCGGCCGACAGCGCGATGCTCATCCTCCCGGGCGCGTCGGCCTGGGACACCGACGCCGACCTGCTCGCCCCCTTCGCCCGGGCCGCGCGCGCCTTCCTCGACTCCGGCGTCCCCGTGGCCGCCATCTGCGGGGCCACCGCGGGCCTCGCCCGTGAAGGGCTGCTCGACGACCGGGCCCACACCTCGAACGCACCCGACTACCTGGCGGCGACCGGCTACGCAGGGGCCGCGCACTACTGCGACGAGCCCGCCGCCACCGGCGGGAACGTGGTCACCGCCGGGGCCACCGCCCCGGTCGCGTTCGCCCGGGAGGCCTTCGCCCTGCTCGACGTCTTCGAGCCCGACGTGCTCGACGCCTGGTACCGCCTCTTCGCCCACGAGGACACCAGCGCCTTCGAGGTGCTCCAGCGCGCCGCCGGCGCGACCGAGGGGGCCTGAGTGGCGGCGGAGTCCCCCACCGCACCGGACGCGCAGGAACTGCTCTCAGGGGCCGCGCTCACCTCGTTCCGGCTCAACGGCCGGTTCCTCGCGGTGGCCGAGGCCATGGCGCGGCCCGCCGGGCTCACCGCCGCGCGCTGGCAGGTGCTCGGCGCGGTCCTCCACGAGCCGCTGACGGTGTCGGGCATCGCCCGCGCCATGGGCATGACGCGCCAGGCGGTCCAGCGCACGGCCGATCTCCTCGTCGGGCAGGGCCTCGCCGAGTACCGGCCCAACCCCGCGCACAGCAGGGCCAAGCTGTTCGCTCCGACCGAAGAAGGCCTCGCCGCCGTGCGCGGGATCGGCCCCGCCCACGGCGAGTTCGCCGCACGCCTCGCCGACGCCATGGGCCCTGAGGAGCTGGCGCGCACCGTCGAGGCGATGCGCAGGCTGGCCGACGCCGTCGAGTCCCTGGAGGAGCCGGACGCCGGGCAGTGACGCCGCACCACCCCGCTTCCCCGTTGATCTCGGGGAAATAGACGTTAAAACCGCGCCTGTAGCGTCGCTTTTCCCGAGATCAACAACGGACCGGACCTGGCTCAGTCGGCGTTGGCCTCTTCGTAGGCGTCGACGACCTCGGCCGCCGTGCCGTCCATGATCAGCTCTCCGCGCTCCATCCACAGCGCGCGGTCGCACGTGTCGCGGATCGTCTTGTTGCTGTGACTGACCAGGAACACCGTCCCGGCCTTCTCCCGCAGCTCCTTGATGCGCTTCTCCGAGCGCTTGCGGAAGGCGCGGTCACCCGTCGCCAGCGCCTCATCGATCAGCAGCACGTCGTGGTCGCGCGCCGCGGCGATGGCGAAGCGCAACCGGGCCGCCATGCCCGAGGAGTAGGTGCGCATGGGCAGGGAGATGAAGTCGCCCTTGTCGTTGATCCCCGAGAAGTCGACGATGTCGTCGTAGCGCTCGCGCACCTCGGCCGGCGTCATGCCCATCGCCAGGCAGCCCAGCACCACGTTGCGCTCGCCCGGCAGCTCGTTCATCAGCGCGGCGTTCACGCCCAGCAGCGACGGCTGGCCGTTGGTGTACACCTGGCCGCGCTCCGGCGGGATCAGCCCGGCGACGGCCCGGAGCAGGGTCGACTTGCCCGACCCGTTGGAGCCGATGACGCCGATCGCCTCGCCCCTGCGGGCCACGAAGCTCACGCCCTTGACCGCGTGCACCTCGCGTGCACCGCCGCCGCCCTTGCGGCGGGTCAGCGCGCGCAGCAGGGCGGCTGGGCCCCCGCCGCCGGAGCGCCCGGCGGCGCCCCGCACCCGGTAGACCACGTGCAGCCCGTCGGCGATGACCGTCGGCTCTCCGAGGTCGGACGGGGCGTCGGGCGAAGCGGCGCCCAGCGCCTCGGCGGCCTCCGCCGCCTGCGCGGTCGCCGTGGCCCCCTCAGTCGCGGCCATAGCTCTCCTCCGCCTTCCAGAAGTAGACGAACCCGCCGATGAGCACCGCGACCGCCCACCCCGCGGCCGTCCACCACGCGTTGGGCGGCATCTCCGAGGCGGTGAAGCTGTCGATCAGCGCGAAGCGCATCAGGTCGATGTAGACGGCCGCCGGGTTGACGTCGAGGACGAACCGCACCGCCGCCGGGGCGTTGGCGGCCATCACCGAGATCGAGTACATCACGCCCGAGGCGTACATCCACGTCCGCAGGACGAACGGCATGAGCTGCGCCAGGTCGCTCACCTTGGCGCCGGCGCGGGCGAAGACCAGCGACAGGCCGGTGTTGAACAGCGCCTGCAGCAGCAGCGCGGGCACCGCCAGCAGCCAGTTCCACTGCGGCACCTGGCCGGTCACCATCACGATGACGAGCAGCACGCCCATCGTCACGAGCATCTGCCGCATCTGCACCAGCGCCAGCGAGATCGGCAGCGCGGCGCGCGGGAAGTGCAGTGCCCGGATCAGCCCCAGGTTCCCGGAGATCGCGCGCACCCCGGCCAGCACGGTCTGCTGGGTGAAGGTGAACACGAACACGCCGGTGACCAGGAAGGGGATGAAGTCCTCGACGCCGCGGTCGGTCTGCAGCAGCAGGCCGAAGATGAGGTAGTACACGGCCGCGTTGAGCAGCGGCGTGCCGACCTCCCACAGGCGCCCGAGGTTGGCCTTGCTGTACTTGGCGCTGGCCCGTGCGCGGGCGAAGGCGTCGATGAAGTGGCGGTGCCGCCACAGCGCCTTCAGGTACCGGCCCAGCGGCGGCCGCTTGCCGCTGGGGGCGAGTCCGTGCCGCGCGGCGAGTTCCGCGAGGCCTGCGGCCTCCGGGGCGCTCGGGGCGTCCGGGTCCGCGTCCGCCGGGGCGGCCGCCCGCGCGGAGGACGGGGAACTGCTCACGCTCGGCTCGCTTTCGATTCGGGACCGCGGTGGGTAGAGTCGTCGGCCGCTCCACCGTGACGCGACCGTTTCGCCGCTGGAGAGCGTAGGCGACGCCACGACAGAACGCAACCGTTTCGTCGCGGCCCTGCGTTAGGCTTCGTCACATGGCCGAACCCGAAACGCCCGCCCCCAGACGCGCCCCGGCCGGCGCCGCGGTCCTGCAGGAGGACGTCACGCGCGCCATCCGGGCCGCCGTCTTCACCGAGCTGGCCACGTCGGGCTACGGCCGGCTGTCCATCGAGGCCGTGGCCAAGCGCGCGGGGGTGGGCAAGACCGCCGTCTACCGCCGGTGGAAGTCCAAGCTGGAGCTGGTCCTGGACGTGGTGTCCGAGGTCGCCGGGCAGGTCACCCCCGTGCCCGACACCGGCTCGCTCCGCGGCGACGTGCACGAGCTCGTCACCACGGCCGCCCAGGCGCTGCGCCACCCGCTCGCCCGGCAGATCGTGCCCGACCTGCTGGCCGAGGCCGCGCGCAGCCCCGAGATCGCCGCCACCCTGGAGGAGGCGCTGCAGCGCACGCAGCGCGGCATCGCCGGTGTCGTCATCCGCAACGCCGTGGAGCGCGGAGAGCTTCCCGAGGGCACCGACCCCGAACTCGCGCTCGACCTCATCCTCGGCCCCGTGTACTGGCGGCTGGCGGTCATCCGCGAGGAGCTGACCCCGGCCCAGGCGCGGAGCCTAACGCGCGCCGCGATGGCGGCGCTGGCCGATGCCGGAACCGAATAGCGGCCGAAAGCCCCTTTCGTGTTCCGCAATCCCCCTCTCAAAAGGCGATCGGCGTTCTAGGGTGGACACGACGCCGGATCAAGAGAGGATGCCACGCATGCTCCACCGTGAGCGCGGTCGGGCCCGCCGCGCGATCACCGAGGCTGCGAACGAGTACCGACGCTCTCTCAAGTCGTTCGACGTCGGGACCCCGCCCCCGGCCACCTGGCGCCAGCACGCCTTCGACACCGACCCCGGCCGCCGCTCGCACGTCAGCGCCGCCCGCGTCCGGGAGGCCCTGGCCGACGTCGACACCGCGCTGCGCCGCATGCCGGAGATCCTGGAGGCCATCGACGCGGTCGAGGTGGACGACCTGATGGCGCAGGAGCTGATCAAGCTCAGCGGAGGCGACCCCGACTCCTTCTCGGACGAGCTGGACAACGCCGTCTGCGAGGAGCGGCTGCACCGCTCCGAGGAGCTCGGCTACACCGACGAGGTGGCCGCCTTCCTGCGGTTCGGCAACCTCGTCGTCCAGTCGCGCACGACCGACCGCTACCGGTGCCTCGTCCTCGACCTCAAGGAGTTCCGCCCCGAGCCCGCCCTGGCCTACAACATCTACGACGCCCTGCGCGTGTACAACAACCTGAGCAGTTCGCGGTTCCACGACACCGTGAAGATCTTCCGCGACATGGGGCGGATCGACTAGCACGGGCGGCCCCGCACCGCGGGGCCGGTGCGGGGCCGCTTCAGGACGGTCAGGGGAACGCCGATCGGGCGGTAATCCGAACGGGGAGGACTCCGCGGGCGATGCGCCGAACGGGGGATGCGTCCCGACGGTGCCGGTGGAGCCCGGTCACCCGGCCGAGGCGTTGGAGTCGCGCGACCCCAGCGCGGGGCCGTGCCGGAAGCGCCCCTCCGGCTCGGAGGCCGGGACCTCCGGGAACGGCGGCATCTCGCCCGCGGCGAGCCCGGCACCGGCCAGGCGCCCGTTCCCCATCGCGCTCAGCCGCGCGCCCACGTCCCTGCGCAGCTGCGGCAGCATCGCATAGAGGCGGTCGCCCGGGCAGGCGGTGGCGTTCAGGTCGCGGTGCCCGATGATGGCCGACGTCGGCCGCCCGTAGGCCGAGCACAGCCAGGCGCAGGTCTCCACCAGCGCGTTGTACAGCGCCGTCGTGGGCGTGGCCGAGGTGTAGGTGCCCTGGTTCTCGATGCCCACGGCCCGGGAGTTGTAGTTCGCCACGTGCGCGCCGACCACGTGGCGGCCGTTGTTGATGGCCGACAGCGAGGAGTTGCGGCCCTCCATGATGTGGCCGCCGCGGGAGATGGTGAGCTGCTGGCCCGTGTCCGCCCAGCCGTTGGAGTCCATGTGGTAGTTCTGGATCGACCTGGACAGGGCGTACGCGGCGGCCAGCGAGTAGTCGGTGCTGTTCCCCGTCGCGGTGTGGTGCACCACGATGTAGGTGGGGGCCTGGTTCAGCACCTGGGCCGGGCTCGTCGGCGGCCGGGCGTTCCAGGCGGCGCGCGTGCGCACGGTGGGCGCCGCCGCGGCGGCCGCGGCGCTCGGCGCCGCGACGGCCTGCGCCGCCCCGCCGAACAGCACGCCCCCCGCCACCGCCGCCCCCGTGAACAGGGCCGCGCGCCTGCTCACCGCCCGCCGGTCCGACGGATACTGTCTACGGTCTTCTGGCATCGTTCCGTCCTCGGAATCATCGGGTACCGGGTCGTACGCGAACGATCGAAACACGCTCCGTGGCGGCGCGAATAGGGATGCGGACGGGACTCCCCGACCGAAAGCGGCCTCCGAAAGGCCCTTGACGGCCGCCTCCGGCCCGCAGGCGCCGCTCCGTCCCCCGGTGCCGGTAATCTGCGGCGCGAAGGGAGGCCCCGTGGACGCCGTCGCCGCCCCCGCACGCCCCCTGGCCACCGCGCTCATCGCGGCCATGGCGCTGACCGCCGCCGTCGCGGCGGCGGTGCTGCTGTCCGGCCCGCCCGCGCCCGCACCGGCGTCGGCCCCCGAGGAGGCCTTCAGCGCCGAGCGGGCCGCCGTCCACCTGGAGGCCGTCGCCGCCGAGCCGAGGCCGCCCGGCTCCGACGGCCACGCGGCGGCGCGGGACCTGATCGCCGGGGAGCTGGAGAAGGCCGGGCTGGAGACCGAGGTCCAGTCCGCCGTGGGCACCACCTCCTCCCCGGGGTCCGTCAACGCCGCGGCGACCGAAAACGTGATCGGTGTGCTCCCCGGGACGGACCCCACGGGCCGGGTGGTGGTCGCAGCGCACTACGACACCGTCCCCGGGAGCCCCGGCGCGGGCGACGACGGGGCCGGGGTGGCGGCCATGCTCGAAGCGGCGCGCGCGATGGCCGCCGGGGAGGCGCCGCGCAACGACGTCGTCTTCCTGTTCACCGACGCCGAGGAGCCGGGGCTTCTCGGCGCGGAGGCGTTCACCTCCCAGCACCCCCTGGGGCGGGACGGGGGCGTGGTCCTGAACTGGGAGGGCCGCGGCTCCTCAGGCCCCTCGTCCGTCTTCCGCACGGCGCCGCTGAACGATTCGGGTGTCATCGGGGTCCTGGCCGAGGAGGCGCCCCACCCGCGCGGCGACTCGGCGTCGGCCGCGAGCTTCGCCGACCAGCCTTACGACACCGACATGACGGTGTTCACGGACGCCGGATTCGCGGGGCTGGACTCGGCCTTCGGCGGGGACGCGGCGCACTACCACAGCGCCCAGGACACGGTGGAGAACCTGTCCCGCGCGACGCTTCAGCACCACGGCGACAACATGCTCGGCATGGCCCGCGCCCTCGGCGGGCGCGACCTCGGTTCCCTGGAGAGCGGGGAACCGGCGACCTTCTTCAACGCGGCGGGGCGAATGGCGGCCTACCCCTCGTCCCTGGACCTGCCCATCGGCGCGGCGGCGCTGGCGCTGTCACTGGTCGCCGCCGTCGTGGCGCGCATGCGCCGGGCCGCGACCGTGCCGCGGATGCTGGGCGGCCTCGTCGCGGCGGCGGCCGCCGCGGCTCTGGCCTACGGCGCCGCGCTCGCCCTGTGGCAGGGCGTCCTCCTGCTGCGGCCGGACCTGGCACCCCTGGCGGTGGTGGGCGACCTGTACCGGCCCGCATGGCTGCGCGCGGCGTCGGTCGCCGTGACGGTCGGGGTGCTGGCCGGCTGGTACCTGGCCGCGCGGCGGCTGCTGGGGCCGACCGCGACGGCGGTCGGCGGCACGGTCGCGGTCGCGCTGCTGGGGGCGCTGAGCGCATTCGAGCCGGGCGTCTCCCACACGTACACGATCCCCGCGCTCCTCACGGGTGCAGGGCTCACGGCCGCTCTCGTCCTGCCGGAACGGATGTGGATCGCCCGGACGGCCGCCGTGGCCCTCGGATCGCTGGGCGCCGTGCTGCTGCTGGTCGCCCCCGCGGTCTCCGCGCTCACCGAGACCGGGATCCCGGGCGCTCCCGTGCTGGCGCTCCTGTGGGCGCCCGGGGCCGTGCTGCTCGCCCCGGTGCTGGAGATCGTCCTGCCGCGCGCGCGGCGGAACCCCGATACCGGGGACGGGACACCGGAGGAGGCGCCCGTCCCCCGCCCCCTGCGCCGACCCGTCTGGATCGCGGTCGCGCTGGTCTCCGCGGGGGCGGTGGTCGCGGCCGGGACGGTCCTGCGCCCCGGGTACACCGACGCCGAGCACCCCCTGCCGGTGGACCTGGCCTACGTCCTCGACGCGGACACCGGGGAGGCCGTGTGGGCCGCCCGCGGGTCCCACGAGCACCCGTGGGCGGCACCTTACGTCGAAGGCGACGTCCCGTTCGACGCCTCGGAGCTCCTGGTGTCGGTACCGCCGCGGTTCCCCGTCGCCCAGGGGCCCGCCACGGGCGCCGACCTCGCCGCCCCCACGGCCGAGGCGCGCCCCGCGCCGCCCGACGACGTGGCGGGCCGGGAGGCGGTGCTCCGGGTCGGCTCCGCACGAGGCGCCACCGACCTGCGCGTGGACCTGAACCGCGTCCCGGAGGAGCTGGAGATCGCCTACCCGGGGGTGGACGGACGCACCCCCGGCGTTGAGGAGCGGAAGGCCGAGATCCAGCGCAGCGACGAGGAGGACGCGGCATTCAGGATCGGCCTGTCGGCCGTCCCGGAGGACGGCGTGGAGCTGCGGATGCGGTTCGCCTCCGAAGAGGAGGTGGAGGTCAGGGTCACCGATCGCACGCGCGGGCTCGAAGGGCTGCCCGACTACACCGAACCGCCGGGGGATGTGGGGCCGTGGGTCATGCCGGATTCGCATTCGACGCTGGTGACACGGACGGTCCGGATCTGACGGGCGGTGCCCGCACGGCGGGGGAGGCGCCTCAGTCGCGTCCGGGGCCGGGGACCCGGCCCCTGTGCCCGGGGACGTGGGCGAGCGCCATCTCGACGATGGGGTACACGTCCAGCAGCTCGTCGATCCTGAGCGCGTCGAGGGTGCGCTGCACCTGCGGCGTCGGCTCGGCCAGGACCATGTGGCGCCCCTGGGCCGTCAGGACCTTGTAGGCGGTGAGGACCGCCCGGACGGCGCTGGCGTCGAAGAACGTCACCCGGGAGAGGTCGACCACCACGCATCTGCGCTCGGCGGCCGCGGCCGCCTCGATCACGTCATCGCGCATCCGGTCCGCGGTCGCGATGTCGATCTCGCCCCGGACCGGCACCACTGTGGCACTCCCGCATGGGAAGCGCTCCATAGGTCCTCCATGCACGCCGCGCCGCCTCTCAGTCGCGCCCCCGAGTAACTTCACGATCACCCCCGTGCGCAAGATCGTATCGCCCCATTGGCGCCTTGAGGGGGTTTTCTCGGAAATCCGCGGCGCGCCTCGCGTTCAAGGGACTTTCGTCCCCGTTCGCCAGCGCACCAGGGCCCGTCACCACCGTTCCCCCACCTCAGGCGTTCACCGGGGCCGCCTCCAACAGGCGCATCTCCAATGGCATCTCGGATTCGCCCACGGCACGCAGTCCGGCCTGTTTGAGGACGGCCTGATATTCGGATCCGGTGCGTTCCACGCCGCCCGTCATCACCATCATGTGCACGTCGAAGGCGAGCGACAGCCACGGGTGCCCGTGGTCGGGCAGGACGCGTTCGGCGATGAGCACGCGGCCGCCCCCGGCGGGCATGGCGGCGCGGCAATTGGAGAGGATCCGCTGCGCGGAGGCGTCGTCCCAGTTGTGCAGGACGCGGCCGAGGATGTGGACCTCGGCCTCGGGGACGCGTTCGAGGAAGTCTCCCTCGACGACCGTGCAGCGCCCCTCGGCGATGTAGGGCAGCAGGCGCTCGCGCGCGGGCTCCATGGCTGCGGGCAGGTCCAGGAGCACTCCGATGACGTGCTCGTGGCGGCTCAGGACGGCTTCGAGGACGACGCCGTCGCCGCCGCCGACGTCGGCGACCTTCGACACCCCGGAGAAGTCGAAGGACGACGCGAGCGCGTCGGCGTAGCCGACCCCGGCGGCCATGCCGGCGGAGAAGCGCCGGGCCTCCTCGGGGCGGGACGCGATGAAGGAGAAGACGTCCTCGCCGAACGCGGCCTCGAAGGGGCGCACCCCGGTCCGCACGCCCTCGGCGAGCCGGTCCCAGGCCTCGCGGAAGTAGTGCGAGTCGTAGAGGAGGGCCTGTTCGCGCATGGAGGCGGGGTGGGCGGAGCCGAGCAGCTCGCCGGTGGGGGTGAGCGCGTACCGCCCCTCGTCGTCGTGCACCAGGCCGACGGCGGCCAGCAGCCGCAGCAGCCGTTCGAGGGGCTCGCGCCGCACGCGCAGCTCATCGGCGAGCTCGGCGCCGGTGCGCGGACCGTCCGCGAGCCCGTCGGCCACCCCGAGCTCGGCGGCGGCGGCCACGGCCTTGCCGACCCACGGCCCCACGAGCAGCCTGAGCAGTTCCCTGCGGTCTGCGTCTCCCCCGGTCACAGCACTCTCCCCAGATCGATCGTCACCCACCGTATCCCGCCGACCGCGGACCGCCCCGCCACCCTCCGGGAACGCGCCGCAGGAGGGGCGCCGATGAGTCCGCACAGCGGTGTCCCACCCGTGACCCCCGACACCCTAGACGCCCGAGGGCGCCGGCCCACCCGGTGTCGCCGTGCGGCCCGAAAATGTCGTACCCGGCCCGTAGTTTCAGGGATGTGAGCACACACTGGAGCGCCGACGACGTCTGGGACCTCCTCCCCGACGGCTCCTCCCGGTCGGACGTCCTCACGGCGGCCGACGGGGGCTCCTGGCCCGTCCTGGGCGCGGCTCGGGAGGTGTGGGGTTCCGGGACCGGGCAGGACGGGTCCGGTCCCGGGACCACCGTCTGGGGCGAACACGCCCGGGACGCCTCCGCCCCGCTCCGCGTCGCCGTGCGCCTGCCGGACGCGGGCGGCGGCCCGCTCCACCGGTGCGGGTGCCCGGTCCGGCGCAGGATGTGCGCCCACGCGCTGGCCCTGCTCCTGCTGTGGATCCGGGGCCGTGCCGACGACACCCCTCCCCCCGACTGGGTGGTGCGCTGGCCCGGCCGCCGGGCCGCCGCCCTGCGGGCCGTCGAGCAGCGGGCCCTCCGCCGCGCCGACCGGGTCGCCGCCGGCCTGGCCGACCTCGAACTGTGGCTGCGCGACCAGGTCGACACCGGCCTGGCCGACGCGCGCACGGCCGGGTACGCGCACTGGGACGGCATGGCGGCGCGGCTGGTGGACGCCCAGGCGGGGCGGGTGGCCCGGCGGGTGCGCGCGCTTGCGGGGGCCGTCGGGTCCGCGGGTCCGCCGACCTCCCCCGACTGGCCGTCGCGGCTGCTGGCGGAGGCGGCGCTGCTGCGGCTGCTCGCCTCCGGGTACCGGCGCCGCGACCGGCTGCCCGAGGGGCTGCGCGCGACCGTGCTGTCCCGGGTCGGGCTCGGGCCGGGGCCGGAGTCGGCGCCGGTGCGGGACTCCTGGCAGGTCCTCGGTCGCCACGACTTCTCCAGCGGGCGGCTGGCGGGGTGCCGGACGTGGCTGCGCGGGGAGGTGAGCGGGCGGATCGGCCTGGTCCTGGCCTTCGCGCCGGAGGGCGGCGCGCCGGACGCCCCGCTGCCCCCGGCGACGGTGGCCGACGCGGAGGTGGTCTTCCGTGCGGCCGAGCACCGGGCGTCGGTGTCCCGTGTGCACGGCGAGCGTCCGCTCGCGGCGCCGTCCGGCGGAGGCGCGGGGGACGCGATGCGCTCCTGGGCCGGTGCGCTGGCCGAAGACCCGTGGCTGGAGGCCTGGCCCGTGGTGCTGGAGGGCGTGCGGCCCGCGCGGGACGCCTCGGGGTCGTGGTGCCTGGCCGATGCGGACGGCGCGGCGCTTCCCGTGTGCCCGCAGGCCGCGCCCCCGTGGCGGCTGCTGGCGGTGAGCGGCGGCGCGCCGGTGACGGTGGCCGCCGAATGGACCCCGGAGGGGGTCCGCCCGCTGACCGTGTGGCCGCCGGGCGACGACAGGGGAGTCCCGTGCTCCGGACCCGTTCGCCACGTCCAGGAGGAGCCGCAGTGAACTCCCTCGTGAGCGCGGAGCCGCCGTCGCTCTTCTGAACGCTCCCCGGGCCGGGCACCCGGCCCGGGGAGTCCGCCCCGCTCGCGGGCGGCGTGGTCTTCCCTCGCGCCGCCCGCGACCGGTGCCCCTTCGTGCGGACCGGCCGCTCCGCCCGTTCGGACTCCAACAGTGCACCCCACCCCGAAAGGCCCCCGTTGGACGCGTTCCCCCCTCCCCCGCCGGTCCCGTGGGACGAGCTGGTCGCCGCGGCGCTCGTGGGGACCGCGCGGGCCGGGGTCCCCGGCGGTGGGGACGACGCCTCCGACCACCCCGCGCTCGTCCTGCTCGACCGTGCGGCACTCGCGCTCATCCGGGACCGGGCCGGTGTCCGGCCCACCACCGCCACCCCCGTCCCGCCCGCACCCGGCGAGTCCTCCCCCTGGGCGAGCCCTGCCGCCGGCTCGGCGCTCGACGTCCTCCTCGACCGTGACGACCCCGAACTCATCGCCGAATGGCTGGAACTGGCCCGCGCGCGCGACCTGACCGCCCCGCCGCCCTCCCTCCCCGCGCTCCTGGACGCCGGGGCGCGCCACCGCGTCCTGCGCACCGCCATCGTGCCCGTCGCCGGAGAGCGCGGACGCTGGCTCGCCTCCATCTCCCCCGCGTGGTCCTTCCTGCTCGACTCCTGGCCGCCGGAGGAGCGCGTCCCCTCCGCCGACCGCTGGGCCGCCGAGGGCTCCGCCGGCAAACGCCGCATCCTCGCCTCCCTCGAAGAGCACCTGTCCCCCGGCGACGAGGACTTCCTCGCCACGGCGCTGCGCGACCCCGCGCCGGGCGTGCGCGCGCTCGCCTCCGCCCTCCTGTCGCGGCTCCCCTGCTCCAAGCGCGGCGACGCGCTCGCCCGCCGCGCCCGCTCCCATGTCCGCCCCGGCACCGGCGGCCGCCCCACCGTGCGCCTGCCCGACCCCTCTGACCGTGCGCTCGGTGCCGCCCTCGGCCTGCGCACCCTCCCGGCCGCGGGCCCCGCCGCCTCCCCGGAGATCCGGCGCGAATGGCTGTGGACCCTGGTCGCCCACGCCCCGCTGCGCACCTGGACCGGCCACCTCGCCGACGACCGCGCCGGAGTGGTCCGCGCGGCCTCCGCCGCCCGCGACTGGGACCTGCTCGACGCCCTGGCCAACGCCGCCATCGTGCAGCGCGACCGGGAGTGGGCAGAAGTCCTGCTCGGCCCGGTCATGGACCGCCTCCTGCAGGGCCACTCGGTCTACGGCAGCCGCGGCCCCGCCCTGCTGGCGCTACTGCCGCCCGAGCGGCGGTGCGCCTGGGCCGCCGATGCCATCGGCGACGCCGGGGCGCCCGGGTCGCAGTTCCCGCTCCGCGTCCTGGAGCACGTGCCCGGTCCGTGGAACGACGGGCTCGCCGCCCGCGCCCTGCGCGCCGTCGACGCCGCCTCCACCGGCCCGGACGAGTCCTACCTGCCCGAACTGTGCCGGATCGCGGCCCGCCGCCTTCCCCCGTCGTTCGGCGCCCGTGTGCGCCGCCCCCGGCCCGGCGACCCGCCCCGCGCCGCCGCGGCCCTGTCCGATCTGGAGGACGTCCTGCGCCTCCGCCGCCGGATCCACGAGGAGCTCCAGTGACCCCGACCGACGCCGGACCGCCCGCCGACGTGCTCCGCCCGCACGCCGAGCAGCGCCACGCCGACGAGCTCGCCGCGCTGGCGCGGGCCGACGACCGCGCCCGGCCGCCCGGATGGCGGTTGTCCCCCTGGGCGGTGGTGACCTATGTGCTCGGGGGCGAACTCGACGACGGCACCCTCGTCTCCCCCAAGTACGTGGGCGACCGCCGCATCGTGGAGGTGGCGGTGGCGACGCTGGCCACCGACCGGGCGCTATTGCTGGTCGGGGCCCCCGGCACGGCCAAGACGTGGCTGTCGGAGCACTTGGCCGCGGCCGTGTCGGGCGACTCCTCCCTCATGGTCCAGGGCACGGCCGGCACCTCCGAGGACGCCGTCCGCTACGGGTGGGACTACGCGCGGCTGCTCTCGGAGGGCCCATCGCGGCGCGCCCTCGTGCCCGGCCCCGTCATGACCGCCATGGCCGAGGGGCGCCTGGCCCGCGTCGAGGAGCTGACCCGCATCCCCTCGGAGGTCCAGGACGCGCTCATCACGGTCCTGTCGGAGAAGACCCTGCCCGTCCCCGAGCTCGGCGAGGAGGTGCAGGCGCGCCGCGGGTTCAACCTCATCGCCACCGCCAACGACCGCGACCGCGGGGTGAACGCCCCTTCTGGGGCCCTCCGGCGCCGGTTCAACACGGTGCACATGCCCTCGCCCGCGACCGCGGAGGAGGAGGTCGCCATCGTGGCCCGGCGCGTGGACGAGATGGGCCGCTCGCTGGGCCTGCCCGAGGTCTCCTCGGGCATGGAGGAGATCCGCCGCGTGGTCACGGTCTTCCGGGAGCTGCGCCGGGGCGCGACCGAGGACGGCCGCGCCGAGGTGGCCTCGCCCGGCGCGACGCTGAGCACCGCCGAGGCGATCTCGGTGCTGACCCAGGGGATGGCGCTGGCGGCGCATTTCGGCGACGGGGTGCTCCGCCCGGCCGACGTGGCCGCCGGGGTGCACGGGGCGGTGGTGCGCGACCCGGTGGCCGACGGGGTGGTGTGGCGGGAGTACCTGGAGACGGTCGCCCGGGACCGGGACGGTTGGGGCGAGTTCTACCGCGCGTGCCGGGAGGTGGGCGATTGAGCCGGCGGCACCAGGGAGGTGTGCGCGTGCTCGGGGTGCGGCACCACGGCCCGGGGTCCGCGCGCGCCGTGCGGGCGGAGCTGGAGGACTTCGCCCCCGACGCGGTCCTCGTCGAAGGGCCGAGCGACGCCGACCCTCTGCTGTCGCTGGTCGGCGGGCTTGAACCGCCGGTCGCACTGCTCGCGCACGCCCCCGGCGGGCGCGGCGGGCCGCGCCGGTCGGCCTTCTGGCCGTTCGCGTCCTTCTCGCCCGAGTGGCAGGCCCTTCACTACGCCCACGAGCACGGCTGCGACGTCCGCTTCTGCGACCTCCCGGCCTCGGTCTCACTCGCCGTGGAGGGTGACGGGGACGGCGGGAACGGCAAGGGCGCCCGACCCGCCGACCCGCTCGCCGAGCTCGCCGCGGCGGCCGGATACGACGACGCGGAGCGCTGGTGGGACGACACCGTCGAGCACCGGAGCCGCGAGCGCGGCAGCGCTCCGCCGCCGTCGCCGTTCGCCGCGATCGCCGAAGCCATGACCGAGGTCCGCGCCCGCACCGCCCCCGGCCCGCTGCCGCTCCACGAGGCCAGCCGTGAGGCCCACATGCGCCGGACCGTGCGCTCGGCCCTGCGCGCCGGCCACGCCAGGATCGCCGTCGTGTGCGGCGCCTGGCACGTCCCGGCCCTCCTGGAGCGCCCCAAGGCCGCCGATGACGCCGCCCTGCTGCGCCGCCTGCCCCGCGTCACCGCCGAGACGACGTGGATCCCCTGGAGCCACGGCCGCCTGAGCGCCTCCTCCGGCTACGGCGCGGGCGTACGCGCCCCCGGCTGGTACCACCACCTCTTCACCGCCCCCGACCGGCCGCTGGAGCGGTGGCTGTCCGAAGCCGCACGCCTCCTGCGCGCCGAGGGCGAGCACGTCTCCACGGCGCACGTCATCGAAGGCGTCCGGCTGTGCGAAGCGCTGGCCGCCCTGCGCGGCCGCCCCCTTCCCGGGCTCGACGAGGCCGGGGAGGCGGTGGTCTCGGTCCTGTGCGAAGGGTCCGCCCTCAAGGCCGAACGCGTGCGCGCGGCCATGGAGACCGCCGAGCGCCTGGGCCGCGTCCCGCTGTCGGTGCCCAGGGTGCCGCTCCAGCGGGACCTCGAAGCACAACAGCGCCGACTCCGCCTGCGCCCTGAGGCCGAGCCGCGCGACCTCGATCTCGACCTGCGCGAGGAGAACGGGCGCGCGCGCAGCGCGCTGCTGCACCGGCTGCGCATGCTGGACGTGGACTGGGGTGTGCCCCTCGCCGACCCGGTGCGCGTGCTGGGGTCCTTCCACGAGCGCTGGCGCCTCGCCTGGCTCCCGGAGATGGAGGCGGCGGTCGTCGACGCCTCTCTCTGGGGAACGGACGTCGCCTCGGCCGCCGACGCGCGCACACGCGAACGCGCGGCGCACGCGGGGCTCACCGACCTGACCGCCCTCGCGGAGCGGTGCCTGAAGGCCGGTCTCGACGGCGCCTTGGAAGCGGTGCTGGACCGCGCCTCGGCGCGCGCGGCGCACGTGGCCGATACGGCCGCGTTCATGGACGCCGTCCCGCCACTGGCCCGCGCCGCCCGGTACGGGGACGTGCGCGGCACCGGGAGCGCCCCTTTGCGGCGGGTGGCGGCGATGCTGCTGGACCGGGTGTGCGCCGGGATCGGGCCTGCCGTCTCGGGGCTTTCGGAGGAGGCCGCCGCGGGGATGTGCGGTGCGGTGGAGGCGGTGCACCGGTCGGCGGCACTGATCGGGGGCGCCTCCGAGCGCTCGTGGTGGGAGGCGCTGGTCCGGCTGTCCACGCGCACGGGCGTTCCCGGCCTCGTGGCGGGCCGGGTACACCGGCTGCTGCGCGACGGCGGACGCCTCGACGATGGGGAACTGCTCCGGCGGTTGAGCCGAGCGGTGTCGCGGGGTTCGGATCCCCAGCGCGCGGCGGCATGGATCACGGGCTTCCTCGGGGGCGAGGGCCTGGTGCTCGTGCACGACGAGGGCCTATTGCACCTTGTCGACGAGTGGCTGTGCGGTTTGGACGGCGAATCGTTCGACGCGGTGCTGCCGCTGCTGCGCCGCACGTTCGGCGGCTTCTCCAACGGTGAGCGCCGCGCGATCGCCCAGAGGGTGCGCACGATCGGTGCCGACCCCCGGACGGCGTCCCGGGCGCCCGAGGCCGACCTCGACCGCGCATCGGCGGCGATGGCCACCGCCGCTCTGCTCCTGGACAGGGAAACGAGCACGACATCTGGAGAGCCATGACGCACCCTGGTACCACCGTCTCCGACGAGCGGCTCCGGCGCTGGCGCCTCGTCCTCGGCGAACCCTCCGGGTACGGGCCGCTGCACGGACGCGACGCGCGGGTCGACTCCGCCCTCGCCGCCCTCTACGACGGCGGCCCCGACGCCACCGCCCCGCGCGGGGCGACGCTCGGCGACTCCTCTCCCCGCGTCGCGCGCTGGCTCGGCGAGGTCCGCGACCTCTTCCCCTCGCGCGTCGTGCGCGTCCTCCAGGCCGACGCCCTCGACCGCCTCGGTCTGCGCCGCATGCTCCTCGACCCGGGCCTCGCGGAGGCGGTCCGCCCGGACGTCCACCTTGCGGCGGCGGTGCTGGCCCTGGCCGACTCCCTGCCCGAGGAGGCCCGCGCGCCCGCCCGCGCCCTCGTCCGGCGGGTGACCGACGACCTGGAGGAGCGCCTGGCGCACCGGATGCGCTCGGAGCTGCGCGGCGCCCTGGACCGCTCCGCCCGCACCCGCCGCCCCCGCTCGGCCGCCGACATCGACTGGCACGCCACCATCCGCCGCAACCTGCGCCACTACGTGCCCGAGCGCGGCGTGCTGGTCCCCGCCTCCGTCGTGGGCCGGGCCCGCAGCGGCCCGGGGGTGCGCGGCCATGTGGTGCTCGCCGTCGACCAGAGCGGGTCGATGGCCGCCTCCCTGGTGTACGCCGGGGTGTTCGCCTCGGTCCTGGCCTCGCTGCGCTCCCTGGACACCCGCCTGGTGGCCTTCGGCACCGACGTGGCCGACCTGACCGACCGCCTGTCCGACCCGGTCGACGCGCTGTTCGGGGCCTCCATCGGCGGCGGCACCGATGTCGGGCGCGCGCTCGCCTACTGCGAAGGGCTCATCACCGATCCCGCCGAGACGGTCCTGGTCCTCATCACCGACCTGCACGAGGGCGGGTCCTCTGAGGAGATGCTCCGCCGCCTGGCCGCGCTGCGCTCCGCCGGGGTCCGGGTGGTCGTCCTGCCCGCGCTCGCCGACGACGGCACGCCCGCCTACCACGCGGAGAACGCCGCCGCCCTGGCCTCCCTGGGGATTCCGGCGTTCGCCTGCCCTCCCGACGACTTCCCCGATCTCATGGCCGCCGCGCTCGAAGGGCGGCCGCCGTCGGAGTGGTCCCGAGAACTCGGGAACGGGCGTTAGTCGATCACCATCGGGGTCAGAGGACCGCCATGGGACTTCTACTTCTCATTCTCGGAATCGTCCTCATCGTCGCCGGCGTCTTCGCCCTCATCCGGGGACAGCTCCTGTGGGGCGCCGTCCTCGTCATCGTCGGCCTGGTCGTCGCACCCAGCAACCTCGTCCTCGGCCTGTGAGCGGCTCACATCCAGTCGCGCACCTTGAAGACCACATAGAGCGTGACGCTGATCCCCAGCATCAGCACCAGCGCCAGGGGATAACCGAAGATCCAGTGCAGCTCCGGCATGTGCGTGAAATTCATTCCGTACACCGCCCCGACCAGGCTGGGCGCGAACAGGATCGCCGCCCACGCTGAGATCTTCTTGGTGTTCTCCCCCTGCTCATAGCTGGCCTCGGTCAGGCGGCGCATCTCCTCGTTCTGCCGCTGCGAGACCAGCGTGGCGTTCACCTGCAGGATGTCCTGGAGCATCTGCCGGAAGCCGTCCACGCGCTCGGCGACCGTCGTGGCGTGGTCGGCCACGTCGCGCAGGTGCCGGCGCAGTTCCTCATCGGTGCCGTAGCGGTCGAACCCCTCGGCCAGCCGCCTGAGCATGGACAGCAGCGGGCGCGTCGCGCGCTGGAACTCGATGACCTCGCGCGAGAGCTTGTAGATGCGCCGGGAGGCCGCTGGGTCCCCGTTGAACACCTGCGTCTCGATCTCGTCGATGTCGTTCTGCAGGCCCGCCACCACCGGCGCGTACCCGTCCACGACGGTGTCCATGATCGCGTACAGCACCGCCTCGGGGCCCAGCGCGAGCAGGTCCGGGTCGCCCTCCAGTCGGCGCCTGACCGCTGCCAGGTCGGGCGCCTCGGCGTGGCGCACCGTCAGTACGAAGCGCTGGCCCGTGAACACGTGCAGCTCGCCGAAGCGGACCTCTTCCGCCTCGTCGAGGTAGCGCGCCGCCTTGAGCACCACGAAGAGCGTCTGGCCGTAGCGCTCCAGCTTGGGCCGCTGGTGGGCGACGATCGCGTCCTCGACGGCCAGCTCGTGCAGACCGAACTCCTCGGCCACCACGACGAGCTGCGAGGCCGCGGGGCGGTACAGCCCCACCCAGGCCATGGCGCCCGGCTCGGCGTAGGTCTGGCGGTGCAGCTCGGCCAGGTCGGAGAGGTCCTCGGGCCCCTGGCCCCGCTTGCCGTCGACGTAGATGGCGGCATCGATGACGCTCTGCCGCAGCGGCGGGGCCTCCCGCTCGTCCTCGGCCCGGGGGTCCATGGAGTACTCGGGCGCCTCGCTCGGCACCTCACGGCGTTCCTGGCGCCGGGTGCCGCGGAGTCCCGGAAGCCAGCCCAACGGTCGGCGCTGCGGCATGGCGACCACCCCCCGGTCCCTCACAGTAACCGGACGGCCGGTGTGCCCCCGCACGCCGCGCCCGCGGAACACGTTTGCCTCACCGGGTCCGGCGGTGGTGCCATGGAGCCATGTCCCCACCACCCGCAATTCCGGTCCGGCACGCGCGCCCGGACGACGCCGAGCTGATCGAAGAGATCAGGGTCGCCGGTTGGAAGGCCGCCTATCGCGGCCTCATGCCGGACGAGTTCCTGGACGCCCTGACACCCGATCACGGACGGCGCGCCGCGCAGCTGGACGACCCCATGGGGACCGACCTCGTCGCCGACGTGGACGGGCGCGTCACGGGGTGGCTCAGCTACGGGCCCGCCCGCGACGGCGACGCCCCGCCCGGGGCGAACGAGGTCTACGCCTGCTATGTCGCCCCGGAGGCGTGGCGCGGAGGCGTCGGCCGCGCCCTCCTGGAAACGGCCCTCGCCCACCTGGACGGGGATCCCGCGCTGCTGTGGGTACTGAAGGGGAATCGGCGCGCCATCGGTTTCTACGCCGCCTTCGGATTCCACCCGGACGGCGCCGAGCGCGCGCTGGAACGGCGGGGGGCAGCGGACGGCACGGCGGGGCAGGGCATCCTCGAAGTGCGCTGCCGCCGCGAACCGGAAGGACGGGTCCGATGAGCGAAGCACTGTTCGAGGCCGGACCGGTCGAGGTCGCCCCCGGGGCGGTGCACGTCCCCGGGTGGCTGCGCCCGGACGCCCAGGCCGAGCTGGTGGACCTGTGCCGGCGCTGGTCGCGCGGCCCCGGCGGCATGCTGCGCCACCGCATGCCGCGCGGCGGCGAGATGAGCGTCCGCATGACGTCGCTCGGGTGGTTCTGGCGGCCCTACGCCTACAGCAGGAGCCTGCCCGGCGGCGAGGCGGTGCGCCCCTTCCCGCGCATCCTCGGGGAACTGGCGCACGACGGTGTCGCCGCCGCCTATGGGTCTCCCCCTCCCGAGGAGGCGCCCGAGTACGACGTGGCCCTGGTGAACTTCTACGACGCCGACGCCAGGATGGGCATGCACCAGGACCGCGAGGAGGAGGCGGACGCCCCGGTGGTGTCGCTGAGCCTGGGCGACGCGTGCGTCTTCCGCTTCGGCAACACCGAGAACCGCAACCGCCCCTACACCGATGTCGTCCTGCGCAGCGGAGACCTGTTCGTCTTCGGCGGGCCCTCGCGCATGGCCTATCACGGCGTCCCCCGCACCATGCCCGGAACGGGCCCCACGGAGCTGGGGCTTGACGGACGGCTGAACATCACCATCCGCGCATCGGGGCTCGCCTGAGCGCCCCCGGTTCACTCCTCGGCGGCCGCCAGTCCGTACCGGGTCTGGCGGACCAGGAGGTCGACGACGTCGCTCAGGCGCCCCCGCCGGGCGTAGGCCGCGCGCTGCCGGCACGCCCCCGACCCCACGGCGATGACCCGTTCGAGGAGTGCGGCGGCCGATTCCGCCTCTCCCGCGGCGGCGAGCGCGGGCTCGGCATGGGCGAACATCCGCTCCACCATGGCGCGCGCGGGCTCCGACTCCCCGGTCGCGGGGTCGAACGCCTCCCCTTCGAGGCCGTCCCGGGCCGCCCGCCACAGGGCCAGGCGCAGGGGGCGGTCGGCGGGCCCAGGCGACGGCGCCGGGACCCCCGCGAGCCCGCGCACCAGCACGGCCGCGAGTACCGCCTCCTCCGCGGTGGCGGCCACGTCGCCCACCCTCACCTCCGCGGTCGGCAGTTCCGGGGCCGGCCGCACGTCCCAATAGACCATGCGCCGGTCCAGGGCCGCACCGGAGGCGGTCAGCTCCTGGACCGCGCGCCCGTACTGGGCCGAGGAGTCCATCCGGGGCGGGGGCCCAGCCGAGGGCAGCCACCCCCAGGACACGCGCCGCCAGCTCGCGTGGCCGGTGTCGCGGCCGCGCAGGAACGGCGAGTTGGCGGTGAGCGCGAGCAGGGCGGGGAGCCAGGGCCGCAGCCGGTTGACGGCCTCCAGCACGGCGGCGGTGCCGTTCGCGCCCACGTGCACGTGGCACCCGCACACCGCGTGCGAGTCGCGCAGCGCGCCGAACTCGTCGGCGATGGCGCGGTAGCGCGGCCCCCGGGTGAGCGGGGCTGCGGCGACGTCGCCGAGGACGGCCGTGCCGGTGGCGGCCACGGCCAGGGAGCAATCGGCGGCGGCGTCGGCCAGCTCGGCCCGGGCCCTCGCCAGTCCCCGCGCCATCTCCTCGGCGGTGCGGCACACCGGCCCCGAGGCCTCGACCTGGAAGCGGGTCATCTCCGCTCCCAAGCGCGCTCCGGACTGCGGGCGGTCGGCGAACCGGGCGCGGACGGCTTCGAGGACGTCCCCCGCGCGCGGGGCGACCAGGCGGGAGTCGGGGTCGACGACGAAGAACTCCTCTTCCTGCCCGAAGGTCGGGAGCGTCGCGGGCACGGGCGGCTGGGGGCCGGAGATGGCGGCGGCTCCGACTGAGGGCGGGTGGGGCGGGGTCCGGTCGGTGTGGCTCATTCGGCGCCTCGTTTCGACAGGCCCGGGGGGCGGACGCGCGGCGCTCGGCGCCCGGTTCGTTCGGTCCGGAGTGATACCCGCACCGCCGCCCCGCCGACCGCTCCCGAGGGGCCCGGATCCCCGGCTCACTTGCGCACGAGGTCCCTGATGTTGACGAACAGCAGGATCGCCACCACGATCCCGGTCGGCACCAGGACGGCGATGCGCCAGTTCCAGATGAACGCCACGATGATGCCCGCGATCACGGCCGCCACCAGGGCCAGGATCGCCACCCCCGTCAGGAACGACCACAGCTTGCGCCGGGCGAACGCGTCGATGGTGGCGAAGGCGAGCACGATGCCGATCATCGCCGGCATCACGTTGCTCCCCGGGAGGAAGTACAGGCTGGCCCCCAGGGCGATGATCAGCAGCGGCGTGCTGAGCGTGGCCCAGATGTTCAGGAACCGCGACGGGCGCTGCCCGCCGGAGGAGAAGGGCATGTGCGGGGCGCGCAGGTGCTCGGTGGGCCCCAGGGCGAGGGGGCGGTCCGAGGCCAGGGCCTCCTGGTGCTCCTCCACCTCGTCCCTCATCAGCACGCGCTCGCGGTAGAGCGCCGCCAGCTCGCGCTCCTGCTCGGCGATCTGCTCGCCGTACTCCGACGCCCGCTCCCGCGAGTGCGCGTCGCGCTTGAGGACCACGCGCGCGGCCGACAGGCGGCGCAGGCGGTCGCGGCGCTCGGCGATCTCCTCGTCGGCCTTGGAGATCCGCTCCTCCAGGTCGGCGATGTGCTCCTGGAGGCCGGCCCGGGCCGCTTCGTCGGTGGCGGACACCTTCTGCAGGCCCACCCACTCCAGCGGGTCGGACCAGGACCGGCGCACGTTCCCGTCGCGCTCGTACCGGGGGCCGCTGGGCGCGCGCTCACCGTCGAAGAAGTCGCGGGTGTCGCGCCCCCACAGCCCGCGGAAGCCGCGCACCCACGGGGTGTCGTCGTCGATGAGCACCGGCCGCCACTCGCGGTCGCCGCCGGGGCCCACGGCGATGCCGTCGCCGCGCGCGTAGTCGACGAACGGGACGCCGATGCCGTGCCGCATGCCGGCGCTGCCGGGGAACAGCCGCTCGGTGATGCGGCGCCACAGCCGCACCACGCCCCGCAGCACGGCCGGGTCGACCTGGATGAGGTAGTCCCCGGGGAGCAGCTGGTGCGAGTGGGACCCGGCGCCGGGGTAGACCACCGGGTGGTCGTTGATGCGGTGCAGCGACGGGTCGTCCCAGGAGCGGCGCAGGTCGTCGCCCCGGTACTCGTGGGAGGAGGCCCCCACCCACAGCGGGCGGGTGCTCCCGTCGGGCTCCTCCACCACGTAGACCATGACCTTTTCCCAGTCGGCCTCGTGGTCGTTGACGCCCCCGTAGATGGAGCGCCAGTCGTTCATGGCGTAGAAGAACCAGTACTGCAGCGCGATGTAGCCGCCCTCGCGGACGACGCGGCCGTAGTACACGGCGCCGCCGTCGTCGACCCGGTCACGGTAGCGGGTGGCGGCCGCGGCGGCCACGCCGCCGGGGACGGCGCCGCGGATCAGCAGCGAGAACTTGACCAGGACGTCGAGCAGGCGGCCGAGCACGCCGACGGCGGCCAGGCGCCCGTGCTTGGGGATGACCGGGCGCGTGGTGCGGCGGAACCGGCGCGCCTCGGCGCGCAGCGAGGCCTCCTGGACGAACCTCAGGTGGGCCCAGCGCCCGGGGAACTCCCGGTCCGCGCCGGCCAGCCGGTCGAGGTCGAGCTCGCCCGCGGGGACGACCTCGCGTTCCTTGCCGCCCTCCTCCACCCAGAGGCTGCAGGCCTCGACGTAGGGGCGCACGTCCGTGGGAAAGAACAGCTCGCCTCTGGTGTACCGGAGCACGGGCTCGTACCGGCGCAGCAGTTCCAGGTCTGATTCTTTGCTCATGGTCGGATCCGACATTAGTGGATCGTGGAACCTCCGTATTCCCACCCGTCACCGCCCGAGCACGCCCGGGGCGGGCGTTTCCCCCCGCTCCCGGGGAGGCGTAGCGTTGGGTGCCATGGAGCAGGACACGATCGCGGAGCTGGCGGAGTCGGTGCACGACGAGTCGCCGATGGTCGCGCTGATGGCCACCGTCAAGCTGCGCGACGAGGTGGAGCGCCTGCTGACGCTGCACGTCCGGCGTGCGCGCGCGCAGGGCGCCACCTGGTCGGAGATCGCGATGATCCTCGGCATCAGCAAGCAGGCGGTGCATAAGAAGTACGGCGGGAAGCGCCGCGAGCCCTGAGGCGCTCCCCGGAGTCCGCGGCGGGCACGGGCTGCGGCGTGCGGTCGCCCCTCGCGGCACCGGCGCCCGCGGCCACCACCAGCATCATCCCGGCGACCTGCCCCCAGCCCGGCACCTGGTGGATCAGCACCAGGCCCATGACCAGGCTGACGGCGGGCTCCAGCGCGGCGAAGACGCTGAAGGCGGCCCGGCTCATCCGCTGCAGCGCCACCATCTCCAGCAGGAACGGCACGATGGGGAAGAGCAGGGCGATCCCCAGCACCGCCAGCAGCGCCCCCGGGGAGGGGTCGGCCAGCGCGGCGGGCGCGCCGAAGGGGGCGGTGACCACCGCGCCGACCGCCATGGACAGGGCCAGGGCGTGCACGGGCCGGAAGCTCCCGCCGACCTTCTGGGTGAGGACGATGTACAGCGCGACCGTGACCGCCCCGGCCAGGCCGAACGCGATGCCGACCGGGTCGGTGCCGCCGGTCCAGGGGCGGGTGAGCAGGGCCACCCCGGCCACCGCCGCGGCGATCCACACCAGCTCGGCCCTGCGGCGCATCGCCACCACGGCCACCACCAGGGGGCCGAGGAACTCCAGGGCGGTGGCGGTGCCGAGCGGGATGCGGGCCGTGGCCTCGGAGTAGAAGGCCATCATCCCCGCGCTCACTGTGCCCAGGATCACCACCGATCCCAGCTCACGGCGGCCCGCGCGGCGCACGGCGGTCCACAGCGACGGCCCCGACAGCACCACCAGCAGCGCCGCGGCGAACGTCAGCCGCAGCCACGTCACGCCCAGCGAGCCCATCCGGTCGAACAGGTGCACCGCCAGCGCACTGCCGGTGTGCAGGGTGAACATGCCGAACAGCACCAGCAGGGGCGCGGGGGTCCGCGCGCCCGCGGCGCGCACTCGGGTGAGGAGGGAGATGATCACCCGACCATTGGACCCACGCCCTTTGTTTCTGTCCACGGAGCACAGGCGAATGGACCGTGTACTTTTACGACATGGACCTGACACGGCTGCGCCTGCTCGTGGAGCTGCAGCGGCTGGGCACGATGGCCGCCGTCGGCGAGGTCGCCGGCATGGGCACCTCCGCGGTCTCCAAGCACTTCGCGGTGCTGGAGAAGGAGGTGGGGGTGGCGC
Source organism: Nocardiopsis endophytica (assembly GCF_027706725.1). GTDB lineage: Bacteria > Actinomycetota > Actinomycetes > Streptosporangiales > Streptosporangiaceae > Nocardiopsis_A > Nocardiopsis_A endophytica. Next base: position 7,447 of record NZ_JAQFWQ010000057.1, on the reverse strand, counting down.
TGCTGGCCCCGGACGGGCGCCGGGTGCGCCTGACCCCGGCCGGGCACCGGCTGGCCGCCTACGCGGTGGACATCCTGGCCCGGGTGGAGGAGGCCGAGGCCGAGCTGGCCGGGACGGGCGAGCCGGCCGGGCGCGTGGACCTGGCCACCTTCATCAGCGTCACCACGCCCATCGTGCTGCCCGCGCTGGGCCGCCTGGAGGCCGACCACCCGGGCGTGGACGTGCGCATCATCGAGCACGAGCCGGACGAGGCGCTGGCCCTGCTCCAGGACGGCGGCGCGGACCTGGCCCTGGTCTACGAGTACAGCCTGGTCCCCCGGCGCTTCCCCGAGTCGCTGACGCTGCACCTGATCGGCACCGAGCCGCTGCTGCTCTCCCAGCCCTCCTCCGACCCCGGCGCGGACAGCCGCCCGCTCACCCGGCGGCGGCTGCGGGGGCTGTCGGAGGCGCGCTGGATCGCCAACTCGCGCGGGAGCGACGAGGACGAGCTGGTCGGGCGGCTGTGCGCGTCGGCCGGGTTCGCCCCGCGCATCCGGCACCGGGTGGACAACCTCGAGGTGGTGGAGCGCTTCGTGGCGGCGGGGCAGGCGGTCGGGGTGATGCCCAAGCTCGCGGCGGCCACCCGGCGCGGCGTGGTGCACTCGCCGCTGGGCGACCTGGGCGGGAACCGCCGGGTGTACCTGGCGGGGCGCACCGGCGCGTGGGCCTGGGCGCCGATCCGGCTGGTGGCGCGGCGCCTGCACGAGGCGGCCGGCGACGTCCTGGACGGGGTGGGGCCGCTGCCCGCCGAACTGGCCGCCCCCGCGCGCGGGCAGGGCGGCGCCGGAAGCCCTTAGGGCTCCGCGACGGCCGTGCGCTCGGTCCCGACCGACATCATCGGGCCCACCGCGGGGACCGGGACCTTGCTCGCGGCCTCGCGGATCGCGCTGAGCAGCGGCTCGGGCGACGCGCCCGCGCGGGTCAGGGCGATGATGTGGCGCCGGGCCGTGTTGCGGACGGTGCGCACGACCACGTTGGGCGAGGCCAGGCCGGTCCACCCCATCCGGGGCATCAGCGCGACCCCCAGACCGGCCTGCACCAGCGCCATCACCGCGCTGAACTCGTCCACGGTGTGCACGATGCGCGGCTGGAACCCGGCCTGGTTGCAGGCGGCGGTGACGCAGTCGTACCAGGCGGTGCCCGGCGCCGACATGATCCAGTCGACGTCGGCCAGGTCGGAGGCCAGCTCCAGGTCGGAGCGGGAGGCCAGCGGGTGGTGGTAGGGCAGCACCGCGTCGAAGGGCTCCACCATGATCGGGTCCATGCGGAACTCCGGGGAGCCGCTGTGCGGCAGGTGCACCGAGGACATGGTGACGGCCAGGTCCAGGGAGCCGGTGCTGAGCAGCTCGGTGCTCTCCTCGGGCTCGGCCTGGACGATCTCGAAGCGCCAGCCCGGGTGGGTGCGGCCCAGCGCCGCCACGGCCGGGGCCAGCAGGTCGGAGATGCCGGTGGAGAAGGACCCGGTGCGGGCCACGCCCACCCCGCCTTCGGCGTAGGCGGCCAGGTCGGCCTCGGCGCTCTCCATCTCGGCGAAGATGACGTCGGCGTGCTCCAGCAGCACCCGCCCGGCGCCGGTGAGCAGGAAGCGGCGCCCGCGCCGCTCGACCAGCGCGGCGCCCGGCTCCTTGGCCAGGGCCGCCAGCTGCTGCGAGACGGCGGAGGGGGTGACGTTGAGTGCCTCTGCGGTGGCCGCCACGGTGCGGTGTTTGGACAGCGCCTGCAGCAGCTGCAATCGCCGGACGTCGATCATGATCCTTAATCTAGGCGAGACCGGAACGCGTTCCGGCCATCCCGGGCGCCCGGAAGGGTGATCCGTTCCACGCGCCCGGCGGAGCGTCCGTGTCACCGGCACCGGCGGCGGTGTCCCCGGGCGTCCCGCGCGCCGCCGGTGACGAGGAACTCATCCCTCCCGCGCGCTCCGATTGGCGGCGTCGACGCGTTCGAGGTCGGCGACGATGCGATCCGTCACCGGCGTTTCGACCCCCGACTCCCGCGCGGCGCGCAGGAAGGCGCCGCCGAGGGCGTCGACCTCCATCGGCCGGCCCGCCTCGCGGTCGCGCAGCATCGAGGGCTTGGTGTCGGGAGGGATGGAGTCGACCGCGCGCGCGATGTGGTCGGAGTCCAGGGCGACCCCGATGCGGGCGGCGGCCTTCTCCACCTCCCCTGCGACCCCCAGCAGGTCGGCGCGGCGCCCGCCGGCGCGCACGCCGCCGATGGCGGACTCGGCGTGCGTGCACACCAGGGCGGTCGGCAGCAGGAAGTGCATCTTCCTCCAGAGGACCTCGTCCTCGGTGCCCTGGGCGCTCATCGTGAGCCCGGCGGCCTGGATCGCTCCGGCGAACGCGGCGGCGCGTGGGCCGGGGTCGGGATCGGAGGCGATCGCGAAGGCGGCGAAAGGGCTGGACTGGACGATGTGCCCGGGCGCGACGCGGGTCGACTCCACCCTGATGGCCGCGCCGACCGTCGTGGCGTCGGGGAACCGTCTGCGGAGCGTCCGCATGTGCTCGAAGCCGTTGAGCAGCGGGACGATGAGGGCGCCGCGCACGTGCTCGGCGGGGATGCGGTCCAGGGCGTCGTCGAGGGCGGTGGCCTTGCAGCCGACGACGAGGACGTCGGCGGGCTCCTGCAGGCGCGGGGCGGCGGGGGTACGGACGGTGAAGTCGCCGAAGGCCGCGGAGTCGACGCGCAGCCCGTTCTCGCGGATGCGCTCGGCCGTGGACTCGGTGGCCACCACCGTCACATCGTGCCCGTCGCGGTGGAGGAGTCCGGCCAGCAGGCCGCCCACGCCTCCGGGGGACAGCACCGCGATGCGGCCCGGCCCCTCGGCGCCGTTCCACTCGGGGGCGTCCGCGTGCTCCCGGTCCCCGTCGGCCGTCCGGTCCTGGTTCACCATGGTGGCTCCTTCCGTCGGGGCTCGGTTGTCCGAACCCCTCATATCTTCCAAAACGGGCCCCGGGTGCGCGCCATGGGCTTCCGCCTTGCGGCCGGCCCGCGTGCCGACCCGCCCCGCCCCGGGCACCCTCAGGCCGTGTCGGCCTCGTCCCGCAGCAGGTCGGCGACGAGGCGCTCGGCCACCGGCACCTCCAGGCCCGCGGACCGGGCGGCGCGGATGAGCGCCCCGCCCAGGGAGTCGGTCTCCATCGGGCGGCCGGTCTCCCGGTCGAACAGGAGCGAGGGGCGGGTGTGCGCGGGGCGCTCGGCGATGGTGCGCCGCACGGCGTCCGCGTCGACGGGCACCCCTCGGGCGGCGGCGACGCGCACGACCTCCTCCAGCACCGCATCCATGTCGGCACGGCGCTCTTCGCGCGCGCGGCCGATCGGCATCAGCGCGTGGGCGCACACCAGGGCGGTGGGCAGGAGGAAGGCGTACTTGTCCCACAGGACGCGGTCGCCGTCCTCAACGACGTCCACCTGGACACCGGCGTTGCGCAGGACCTCGGCGAGCGCGCGTGCCCCCTCGCCCGCGATCTCCATACGGTTGTAGGGGCTGGTGTGCCGGATGGCCCCGGGGGCGTCCCGGGAGGCGCCGACGTGGATCGCGGCGGGGAGGACGCGGGCGCCGGGGTACCGGTCGCGCAGGATCTCCACGTGCTCGAAGCCGTTGAGCAGGGGGACGATGAGGGCGCCGTGCACGTGCTCGGCGGGGACCCGGTCCAGGGCGTCGCGCAGGCCGGTGCCCTTCGTCGTCACGAAGAGGGCGTCGGTGGGCTCGGCCAGCTCCTGGGCCGCGTCGGGCCGGGCGGTGAAGTCGCCGTAGACGGGCGAGCCGACCGACAGGCCGGCGTCGGCGATGCGCGTGGCGGTCCCCTCGGTGGCCAGCACGCGGGTGCGCTCGCCCGCACGCGCCAGCAGGGCGGCGAGGAGGCCGCCGACACCCCCGGGCCCCAAAATCGTAAAATCCTTCAATTCTTCTGACTTCGGCACGTCACACCGTCCTTTTCTTCGTGTCGGACACTTGTCCCACCGGGCATGCACGTAGTGTCAGGAACACAGCTCAACCCCGTAGGGGATGCGGCCCACTACGGGGAGAGGGCGCGCCGATGCGGGTGGAACGGGTGGGAAGAACATGCAAACTTCGTTGGCTGCCAAAACGACGACGCCTACCGAGGGCCACATGCGGTTCCGCTACCTGGGGACCGACGACGTCGAGGAGCTCGCGGACCTGTGGAGCGTGGTGCACGAGCGGCACACCTCCGTCGCCCCCGCCCTGCAGGACGTGATCGCGTCGCTCGGGGCGGACGAGGCCTGGCGGCGCCGCCGCGCGCAGTACCGGAACTGGCTGACCGAGCCGTCGGCGCTGGCGGTGCTCGCCGAGCGCGGCGGGGTGCCGGTCGGGTACGCGATGGTGACCGTGCGGGAGAACCCGCAGGGCAGCTGGGACCGCGGTGAGCGCGTCGCGGTGGTGCAGACCCTGGCGATCCACCCCGAGGCCGAGGGCACGGGCGTGGGGTCGGGCCTGCTCGACGAGATCCGGCTCCAGGTGGCCGCGCAGGGCGTGCGGGACATCGAACTGTCCGCGCTCGCCGGCAGCTCCGAGGACATCCGCTTCTTCGAGCGCGAGGGCTTCCGCCCCTTCGTGACCACGATGGTCTGCCGCATCGGCGGCACGGGGGCACTGGACTGAACGCACGGAGCGCAACGTTACGCAGGGGCGCCATCCGCCGGCCGGGCGGGTGGCGCCCTTCGCCGTGCACGGCCCCTTCACTCCGCCGGGACACGCATGGTACAACTAAGCACTAGTACATAAATATATTTGAACCATGCAAAGGTGCCCCGATGGACGACGCCCCCGCCTACTCGCCGACGCCCCGGACCCGGGCCACGCGCAACCGCGACCGGGTGCGGTACGACGCCGCGACCGTGCACGCGATCCTCGATGAGGGGCGCCTGTGCCACCTGGGGTTCGTCGCCGACGGCGCGCCGGTGGTGCTGCCGACCCTGTACGCCCGCGTGGGCGGGGTGCTGTACCTGCACGGCTCCACGGGCGCCGCGGCCATGCGGGCGGCGCGGGACGGCGGCCTGGAGGTGTGCGCGACCGTCACGCTCACCGACGGCCTGGTCCTGGCCCGCTCGGGGATGCACCACTCGGTCAACTACCGCTCGGTGGTCGTGCGCGGGACCGCCCGCCGCGTGAGCGACGAGGCCGAGCAGCGGTCGGCGCTGGACGCGATCGTCGACGCCGTGGTGCCGGGGCGCTCGGCCGACTGCCGCCCCGCCGACGCCAAGGAGCTGGCCCAGACGGCGGTACTGCGGCTGGAACTCCGGGAGGTGTCGGCGAAGGTGCGCACGGGCGGGGTCAACGAGGAGCCCGAGGACCTGGACCTGCCGCACTGGGCGGGCGTGGTGCCGGTGACCGAGACGATCGGCGCCCCGGAGCCGGACGCGGCGATGGCACCGGGGACGCCCCTGCCGGGGTACCTGCGCACGTTCACCGGCGCGTCGGACTGAAGGGGCCCAGGGCGGCCCACCGGTCGGCCGCACGACGCTCCGCCCGCGCGCGCCGCCTCCACCTCGACGAGCCGCCCGGCCGCACACCGCCTTCGCGCCGCCCGCGCGCACGCACCGCCCGTCGCCCGGCGAGCCGTTAGGCTCGTCGGGTGGCCGACGACGCGAACACCTGTAACTTCCCCGGATGCGACCGGCCGGTCCCGCGCAGCAGCTCCCCTGGGCGCCCGGCCCAGTACTGCGACCTGCCCGAGCACACGCGCTGGCGCGCCTGGAAGGAGCGCCAGCGCATGCAGCAGGAGGAGGAGCGCGCGCTGGAGGCCGCCGGGGACGGGCAGGCGCCCTCCTCGACGGGGGCGCAGCCGGCCGCCGTCGAGCCCGGCTCCCCTCCCCCGCAGGCCACCCCGGTGAGCGACGCCCGCCTCCGGGCGGACGACCTGCTGCGCCGGTTCGCCGTCCAGGCCGAGCAGCTCTCATCGACCCTGGCGTCGGCCACCGACGCCTTCCGCACGATGACCGACCCCGCGACGGCGGAGGCCCAGGTCGAGGCGGCCCGGTTGCACGCCGACCGGCGCGTCGCCGAAGCCGACGCCGCGCGTCTGGAGGCCGAGAACCGCAGGCGCGAGGCCGAACGGGAGCGGGTCCGCGCCGACGAGGCCGCGGCATCGGCGGTCGCGGCGGCCGGTGCGGCGGAGCGGATGGCCGACGCCGCCCTGCACCGGCGGGAGGAGGCCCTGGAAGAGGCCCGCATCGCGGGCGAGGAACGCGAGGCGGCCGTCGGGGAACGGGAGTCGGCCATTCGCGAGCGCGACGCCGCCCTCCACGAGCGCGACGCGCTGCGCGAGGAGCTCGACTCCGCCAGGGACGAGGCACGGCGACAGGTCCAGGAGGCCCAAGAGGAGGCGGCCCGACGAGTCGCCGAGGCCGAGCAGGAGGCGGCGCGGCGCGTGGAGGCGGCGCGCGCGGAGACGGCCCGGGTCGCCGAGGAGCGCGACCGCTCCGAGGAGGCCCGGCAGCACGCCGAAGAGGCTCGGCAACACGCCGATGAGGCCCGGCAGCACGCCGAAAACGGGCTCGCGACCGCGACGCGGGCGCGGGAGCAGGCCGAAGCCGACGCCGCCAAGGCGAAGGAGAGGGCCGCAGACCTGGAGCAGCGCCTCGGTGCGGAGCGGGAACGTGCGGCCACGACGGTGGAAGGGCTCAGGGCCCGGATCGACGAGGAGCGCGAGCGTTCCCGAGGCGAGCTGGAGGAGCAGCGCCGAGCCGCGGCAGAGGCACTGACCGAGGCCAAGCGCTCCGCCGAGGAGCGGTTGAGCGCCATGGAGGACGCCCGGTCCCAGGCCGTCCACCGCGCAGAACGGGCGGAGGCCCAACTCGACGAGGCGATGACCGAACTCCGCCGCCTACGCGAACGGACCGACGACCACGCCGCAGAGAGTCGCTAGAAACCAGAACAGGGGCCGGTCCCCTTCAAGGGCTTCAGGGGCCCCGACCGGGCGACGGGCCGCCGGGGAATAAAGCGGGAGAGCAGCGACGAGGACAGGCTGGCGGCCCTCCCCGCAGCATTGTCGGCCGCAGCGCGTGCGGGCGGTCACCGTGAAGAGCAGCGACGGAGCAAGCCGGGCGGTTCCCTGGCCCCACCAGCCGGGCGGCGGGCCCCTCGCGGTTCAGGTGGGCGGGCGGATCAGCAGGTCCCCCGCTTCAGGGGCCCCAGCCGGGTAGCAGGCCGCCGGAGTGTGGGGTGGAAGGCAGCGACGAGGCCAGGTCGGCGGCCCTGGTCGCAGCGTTGTCGACCGCAGCGCGTGTACGTGGTCGCCGTGGTTGGCGGCGACGGGGTGAGCGGGGTGGTTCCCCGGCCCTGCCTGCCGGGCAGCGGGCCTCCCGTGGTCCGGGAGAGCGGCGCGGTTCGGAGGGCGGGTGGTCGTCCGCGTTCGTGGCGGCCGCCGGGCCTGCCGGGCCCTTG